>CAYXBN010000009.1:44398-97088 GCA_964463215.1 uncultured Mycobacterium sp.
CGAGAATGCCCATCATGACCAACAAAGGATCCGACGCCGAGACCGCCGCCGAGGCTCTCACCGATGACGAGGTGACCCTCGAGGTGACTGCCGACGACGGCGAACTGGTCGCCGCTGCCGAGTTCGACAGCATCCCCGAACCGGACGAGGCGATCGCCGCCGCCGAGACGCCGGCTGTGGAGCGGGGCTGGCTGATCCCGGCACTCGTCGGTGCGCTGGTGGCGGCACTGGCCGGGGCGGGCTTCCTGGGCTGGAAGTTCTGGCAGCAGCATCAACTCGACCAGGCCCGGGAGGCCGCACAGCGCGCCGCGGTGTCCTACGCCCAGGTGCTCACCAGCGTGGACTCCAACAACGTCGACGAGAACTTCAAGCAGGTGCTTGACGGCGCCACCGGCGAGTTCAAGGACATGTACTCCAAATCCAGCGTCGAACTGCGCCAGTTGCTGATCGAGAACAAGGCAACTGCCCACGGCGCCGTCGTCGAATCCGCGGTCCAGGAGGCCAGCAAGGACAGGGCGGTGGTTCTGCTGTTCATCGACCAGGCCGTCACCAACACCAAACTGCCCGACCCGCGCATCGACCGCAGCCGGATGAAGATGACCCTGGAGAAGATCGACGGCAGTTGGCGGGCAAGCAAAGTCGAGCTCCCGTAACCATCTCCCGGAACCATGAGGAATAGCCGATGCGGACAACGATGCGGATAGCCGGGCTGGCCTGTGCGGCGATCGCCACAGCGGCGTCGGTCATCACCGCACCCGGTGCCGCCGCCTCGGCCGCGTCGTTCTGCGACCGGATCGGCGGCCAGTGGAACGGCCAATACTGCCAAACCTCGGTGCTGTCCGACCGCAAGGCGGTCCGCCAGATCAACATCGCGATACCCGCCGAAGTCGACAACCCGGTTGTCGGCGGCGCCATCTCCGGTTACCTGACCGACCTGATGAACAACTGGCGCAACGCCGCCCAGCAGATGTACCAAAACAGCCGCGGCGACGCCAATTTCGAGGTCTTCCACCGCGGCAACATCCACACCGTGGTCTTCCACGAGACCTACGACTCGGAAAGCACCGGCCGCTTCGAGGGTGCGGCGATCCAAAGTGCTTATCGCACCTTCGCTTTCGACTCCGCAACGGGACGCCAGATTCAGCTGTCCGATGTGGTCGACATCAACGCCATCCCCACCCTGGGCGCCCCGTACATCCAAGCCGCGCTCGACCAGGCCCCACCGGCGCACGAGCCCAACACCTACCCGTTCATTCCGGAGCGATGGACCCCGGACAAGGTCTACTCCGGCGGCTACAAGGCCTGGGCGCTGACGCCGAACGAACTCATCCTCTACATGCCGGACTATCCGGTCGCCCGGGACACCCCGATCGACTTCACCCCGTACAAGTACATCTGGTCGATGACAGGTGGGGTGGTTCAACCGCGAATCCCCTTGAGTGCGTTGGCTCCGGCGCTACGACCAGGTATCTAGCCGCGCTGAACTAACCTGAACTGGTGGATGTCGACGCCTTCGTGCTGGCCCACCAGGACAGTTGGAACCGGCTCGACCACCTGGCCAAACGGCGCCGCACGCTGACCGGGCCGGAGGTCGACGAACTCGTCGACCTCTACCAGCGGGTATCCACCCACCTGTCGACGGTGCGCTCGTCCTCGACCGACTCGGTGCTGGTCGGCCGACTGTCGGCCCTGGTCGCCAGGGCACGCTCGGCGGTCACCGGGGCGCACGCCCCGCTATGGCGGGATTTCATCCGGTTCTGGACCGTCTCCTTCCCGGTGGTCTCCTACCGGGCCTGGCGATGGTGGCTGGCCACCGGGGTGGCGTTTCTCGCCGTGGCGGTCCTGATCGCGGTGTGGGTGGCGAGCAGTCCCGACGTGCGCGCGGCGCTGGGCACCCCGGAGGAACTCGACCAACTGGTCAATCACGACTTCGCCGCCTATTACAGCGAGAACCCCGCGGCGTCCTTCGCGTTCCGAGTGTGGACCAACAATTCGTGGGTGGCCGCCCAGTGCATCGCGTTCGCCATCCTGCTGGGCATCCCCATTCCCTGGGTGCTGTTCCAGAACGCCGCCAACGTCGGGGTGATCGGCGGCCTGATGGCCGATGCCGGGAAGCTGGACATCCTGTTCGGGCTGCTGACCCCGCACGGGTTGCTGGAGTTGACGGCGGTCTTCCTGGCCGGTGCGGTCGGTATGCGGCTGGGCTGGACGGTGATCGCGCCGGGGGACCGGCCCCGGTCGCAGGTGCTGGCCGAGCAGGGCCGGGCGGTGGTGTCGGTCGCGGTCGGTCTGGTCGTCGTGCTGTTGGTGAGCGGTCTGATCGAGGCTGTCGTCACGCCGTCGACGCTGCCTGTCGCGGCCCGGATCGGTATCGGTGTCCTCGCCGAGATCCTGTTCCTGGCTTACGTAATTCATTTCGGGCGCCGCGCCGCCCGGGCGGGGGAGACCGGCGACCTGACCGAGGCACCCGATCTGCTTCCCACCTCCTGAGCCCCACTCCTCCCTCCCGCGAGCAGACACAAACGACTCCAAGTTCCCGGCGTGTCGGGGTCGTTTGTGTCTGCTCGCGGGAGGGGGTGACCGGGGGACTGGGGTTACAGCAGGCCGCCGGCCTTCATCGCCAGGTACCGGTCGGCCAACGCCGGGGCCAGCGATCCCGGGTCGGCGTCGACGACCTCCACCCCGCCCACGCGCAGCCTGGTGGCGATCGCCCGCCGGTCGTTTCGGGACCGCTCCGCGGCCGCCGCGTCGTAAACCGCCGCCGCATCGGCCCGACCGGCGGCCAACTCGTCGACCCGGGGATCGCTGACGGCGGCCAACAGAACCTGGTGGCGGGCCGTCAGTCGGCCGAGCACCGGCAGCAGGCCCTCCTCCAGAGCCGATGGGT
Organism: uncultured Mycobacterium sp.; assembly: GCA_964463215.1. Classification (GTDB taxonomy): domain Bacteria; phylum Actinomycetota; class Actinomycetes; order Mycobacteriales; family Mycobacteriaceae; genus Mycobacterium. The sequence continues at coordinate 47,286 of CAYXBN010000009.1, forward strand.
TCAGGTCGGTCAGGATCACCACCAGAGCCCGATGCCGGACTCGCCGCAGGATGGCGGCGACCATCGCGGCGGCATCGGACTCGACCAGTGCGGGCTCCAGTGGAGCCATCGCCTCGACGAGTTGCGCCAGCAACTCGGTGCGGTTCGCGCCGAACACCGCAGCCCGGCTCACCCGGTCATGGGCCAGGAAGTCGACGTGATCACCCGCCCGGGATGCCAGGGCCGCCAACAGCAGCGCCGCGTCCAGCGACCAGTCCAGCCGCGGCCACCCACTCGGATCCGCCGCGGTGGGATCCACCCCGACCCGGCCGGCCGAGGTACGACCGGTGTCGACGACGATGAGGACCCGCCTGTCGCGTTCCGGACGCCAGGTGCGCACCACCACGTCGCAGCGGCGGGCGGTGGCCCGCCAGTCGATGGAGCGGACGTCATCGCCGATCACGTACTCGCGCAGCGAATCGAACTCCGTACCCCGCCCCCGGACCGACGCGGGGAGCATCCCGTCGATCTCCCGCAGCCTGGCCAGTCGCGCCGGCAGGTGCTTGCGGGACAGGAACGGGGGCAGTACCCGGACCACACCGGGCACGCTGATCGAGCGCTGTCGGCCCGCCAAGCCGAAGGGTCCGATCGAGCGCACCGTCACCGCGGCGCAGCGCTGATCGCCCCGCCGCCGAGGGCTCAGTCGCGTCGTTAACACCGCCGTCGCGCCGGCCGCAAGATCGAGTTGATGAACGCGTGGCTGCGCGGTGACACTGGGCGGCCAGGCGTCGCGCACAACCCCGCGCACTGCACGGCGTCCCCGGTTCTGCAAATGCAGGGCGGTGCCGACGGTCTGGCCGAGTCGCACCGAGACCGGACCCGTTCGGGTCATCGCAACCTCGGCCGGACCGACGGCCAGAGCGGCATCCACCAGCACCAGAACGGCCAGTACGGCGGCGCAGATCAGGAAAACGATTGCCGGCCAGGGTGATACCACGATCGGAAGGACAGCGATCAGCGCGAGCGCAGCCGCACGCCCGGTCAGGACCACTAGCGGGGAACCGGCACCGAGGACAGGATGCCGTCGAGCACACCGTCGGCCGTCGCCCCCTCAAGTTCGGCCTCCGGGCGCAGGCCTACCCGGTGCCGCAGGGTGGACCGGGCCATCGCTTTGACGTCGTCGGGGGTGACGTATCCGCGACCGGTCAGCCACGCCCACGACCGGGCGGTGGCCAGCAGGGCCGTCGCCCCGCGTGGCGACACCCCGAGTTGCAGAGACGGGGAGTTCCTGGTGGCCGCGACGATATCGACGATGTAGCCCAGCACCTCGTCGGCGACCAGCACCCGCCGGACGGCGTCGCGTCCGGCGGCCAGTTCGGCGGACCCGGCCACCGGCCGGATCGCAGCCAGATCCCGCGGGTCGAAGCCGTGCGCATGCCGGCCCAGGATGGCCACCTCCTGATCGCGGGACGGCAACCCAACGGTGAGCTTGAGCAGAAACCGGTCCAACTGCGCCTCGGGTAGCCGGTAGGTGCCCTCGTACTCGATCGGGTTCTGGGTGGCCGCCACGATGAACGGATCCGGCAACGCTCGCGGATCACCGTCCACGCTGACCTGACGTTCCTCCATGGCCTCCAGCAAGGCGGCCTGCGTCTTCGGCGGGGTCCGGTTGATCTCGTCGGCGAGCATGAGGTTGGTGAAGACCGGGCCCTCCCGGAAGGTGAACGCCGCCGTGCGGGCGTCGTAGACCAGGGATCCGGTGATGTCCCCGGGCATCAGGTCGGGGGTGAACTGAACCCGTTTGAAATCGAGGTTCAGCGCGGCCGCCAACGACCGCACCAGCAGCGTCTTGGCAACTCCCGGAACGCCTTCCAGCAGGACATGACCGCGGCACAGCAGGGCGATCACCAGACCGCTGACCACGGCGTCCTGACCGACGACGGCTTTTCCGATCTCGCTGCGCACCGCCAGCAGGGCGGCGCGCGCGGCGTCATGTTCGACGCCCAGGGGCGGGGTGGAACGGGTCACGATTGGCTGACCTGCCTTTCGATGTCGTCAAGAGCCTGAGCGAGGCTCACCAGATCCGAGTCGGACTGCGGCGGCGGACCGAACAGGATGCGGTAGGCGGCGGTCTCATCGAGACCGCAGCGCTGGGCAGCCGCCGCGGCCACCGCGGCATCTGAGGCGCCGGCACCCAATCCCAGCCGCGGACCCAGTCGGTGCCGGGCCGCACGGCGCAACGCCTGCGCCGCCTGCCCGCGGGCCCGACGGGACCGGTACAGCCGAGCCCGGCCCTCGACGGTCTCCGAGGCCCGGACCACCACCGGTAGTCGTTCGGCGACCAGGGGTCCCAGCCGCCGGCCCTGCCACAGCGCCAGCAACGCCACGACGACGCAGAGCTGAAGTACCACCCAGCCCACCGCCGCGGGGATCAGTTCGGTGATCGACCGGTCAGCCTCGGCGTCGCCCTGCAACCGTTGCGGGGCGTACCAGATCAGCCGTGGTCGTTGACCGGCCAGGTTCATCGCCAGCGCGGCGTTGCCCTCCCGGAGCAACCCTCCGTTGGTCATGAATTCGGCCGATCCGACGACGGTGACGGTGCGGCCGTCGGCGGTGTAGCGGACCAGGGCGCCGCCGTAACACCGGGTCAGATCCGTGCCGGCGCCTGGCACGTAGGTGTCGGCGGTGTCGAAGGTGACCGTCTGGGCGCGGTCGGCCTCCCGCAGCGCGCACCCCGGCGCATTGTCGGGCCGGCCGCCGGAGTCGAGCCGAATCGCCGGCGCGAGGGTCTCACGGCTCTTGACCGTCGGTTCCAGGATGAGGCGGTCGCCGGGTACGGCGGCCAGGTCGGTCAAGGCCTGCCCGCGGGTGTTGGCCGTTTCGGCCACCAACAGCAGGGTGTCTGGGGCGGCCGCGCGCTGCACCTCGGCGACGGTGCCGGCTACCACCACTTCAACGCCGCGGTCCCGCAGCAGGGTGACCAGGGCACGTCCGCCCGGTGGCGTTGTGGCCTCCGGGTCCATCCGGCCGCCCAGTCGCGGGGCGGTGAGCCAGGCGCTGACCGCCGCGAAGACCGTGATCGCGACCAGCGCCAGCACCACCGCGCGCCCGGTTCGCCACCGCTGCGTCGTCACCGGGATCCCACCGGAGTAACCGACGGGTCCGCACCGGTGATACGGCTGCGCAGCCGGTCGTCGAGGTCACTGATCTGACGGTATTCGGCTTCAATTCCGGGTTGCTCGCCGTAGGTCACATCATTGAAAACCGTTGCAGCGAGGACGAGTTCGTCTTCGAACTCGGGTAGCGCACGGCCAGCCTCACTTGCCAGCTCGGTTGCGGTACGGCCCGCGACCGGGTTGAGGACATCGCACTCCTCGAGTTGGCGGCCGATAGCCCGAACCCGTTGCCGGATGGCCGCCGCCCATTCGCCGCGGGCGGCGGACTGTTCGGCGCGGTTCCGGTGCTCAGCCGCCGCGAGGATCTGCCCGTCGTACAGGTGTTCGCCGCCCCGGCCGCCCAGGGCGCGACGGGCGATTCGGGCTGCGGCGATCAGGGCGGCCAGTACCAGAAGGGCAAGCACCACGATGGTCAGCCAGCCACCAGGCAGGGCGGACCCCGAATCCACGATCCGGTTGAGCAGATCGTTGAGCCACTGGGAGATCCGGTCGCTCAGCGAGGCTTTGGGATAGATCGGGTTGGCCAGTTCCTCGGCGGCGGCTGCCCGGGCGGTTTCCCGGTCGATATCGATCTCCGGCACGGCTTAGTCGCGTCTCACCGGGGCAACCACACGCTGTCGGCCGCGCCGGGTCCAGCGTTGACCAGGGCGAAATCGAGTGCCTCGGAACGGATCCGGGCATCGACGTAGAGCAGCGCCACGACCCCGGCCAGGAACGGCGCGGTGAAAATCCCGCCGACCGCCTGGCCGATCGTGGACACCGCAACGCCGGCGACGGTCGCCGACGGCGAGCCGGCGCTGATCACCCCACTGGCGATGTCGAACGGAAGCGCGATCGCGGCACTGACGATGGCGATGACCACCGCGGCCAGTGCGACGGTGCCGAAGATCCGCCAGAATCGGTTGCGGCTCAGGGCGAAAGAACGCTGAACGGCCGCGATGACGCCCTTGTTCTCGAGCACGATGGCCACGGGAGCCAGCACCAGCTTGGTGTACAGGTAGGCAACCGTTGCAGCGAAGGCGACCGTCAACGGTATTCCGACCAGCGTCGCGATGAGTCCCCCGCCGGCATTGCCGAGGCTCACGATGATCACAACGATCAGCCCGCCCAACGCCACCACCGCGATGATCTGCAGCAGGGTCAGCGCGATCAACGCCGGCATCCTGCCCCGCACCCGAGCCCAGGCCGCGCCGGCGGTGATCCGCATGCCGAGTACGGCCCGGGCGACGATCACGGTCAGCAGTCCAGACAGCAGGGTAGTGGCCAGCAGCGTCACCAGGACGCCCACCGCCAGCCCGGTGACGGTGGCGATGTCCCCGCCCGCCCGCGTCGAGGCCAGTCCGGCGACGAAGCCGATCACCGCGGTGATGAGCACCACGACGGTCGTCAGGCCGAGAGTCGGCTTGGGATTGGCGCGCACATAGCTGACCGCGCCGTTGAAGATGTCGCCCAAGGACAGCGGCCGCAGCGGGATCACCCCGGGTTTCCAAGCCGGGGATGCCCAAGCCGGGGACGGCCCGTAGCCGGGCGGCGGATAGCCCGGGGGATAGCCGGGCGGAAGGGTCCCGGGCGGGGAACCGGGCGCGTATCCGGGGGCCGACGGATATCCAGGGACCGACCCGACACCTGGTGCCGGGTACCCGGGATAGCCGAGCGGTGGATAGGCGGTCGGCGCCGGTGCGGGGGGTGGGGGATAGGCCGGACCCGGGGATTGCCCCTGAGCAGGCCACTGAGGTGGTGGGCCGAGCGGACCGGGCGGTGGTGCGGTCACCAGCCGGGGCCGCCGACGTCGTTGCTCACTACTCCATCCTGTCGACCCCCCGTGGTTTTCTCAAACCCGTCGCCACCGTCGCGCATCGGCCGCGCCGCGTGATGGCACGAGCGGCATGCCAGTAGCGTTATGCCCATGGCGGAACTGAAGGAACGGCTGAGGTCCGACCTGACCGAGGCGATGAAGAACCAGGACAAGTTGCGCACTGCGACGCTTCGCATGCTGCTGGCGGCGATCCAGACCGAAGAGGTCTCCGGCAAACAAGCCCGGGAACTGTCTGACGACGAGGTGCTCAAGGTGCTGGCCCGCGAGGCCAGAAAACGCACCGAGGCGGCTGAGATCTACACCCAGAACGGTCGTGGGGAGTTGGCGGCCGAGGAACACGCCGAGGGCCGGATCATCGAGGACTACCTGCCCACGCCCCTCACCGACGCCGAGGTGGCCGACGTCATCGACACCGCCATCGCGCAGGTGGCCGAGGAGATCGGTGAGCGGCCCTCGGTGAAGCAGATGGGTCTGGTGATGAAGGCGGCCACCGCGATCGCCGCGGGCAAGGCCGACGGCGCCCGGCTGTCGGCGGCAGCCAGAGAACGGCTCTGAGCCGATGAAGGCGGACGTCATCGTCGTCGGCGCGGGCCTGGCCGGTCTGGTGGCCGCTCACGAACTGACCAGCCGGGGCAAGCGGGTGGCGCTCCTCGATCAGGAGAACGCGGCCAACCTGGGTGGTCAGGCGTTCTGGTCGTTCGGCGGACTCTTTTTGGTTGACAGCCCCGAACAGCGCCGGATGGGCATCAAGGACTGCTTCGAACTGGCCTGGAGCGATTGGCGAGGCAGCGCGTCCTTCGACCGCCTCGACGACGAGGACTCCCAAGCCGTCAAGTGGGCCCGGGCCTATGTCGAGTTCGCCGCCGGTGAGAAGCGCGCTTGGCTGCACGGCCACGGCATCACGTTCCTGCCGACGGTCGGCTGGGCGGAGCGCGGCGATCTTCGGGCCGACGGACACGGCAACTCCGTCCCCCGCTTCCACGTGGCCTGGGGTACCGGAACCGGAGTCGTCGAACCGTTCGTGAAATCCGCACTCGCCGCGGCCGACGCCGGACTGTTGACCTTCCACCACCGGCACCGCGTCGACGAACTGGTGTTCACCGACGGCGCCGTGAGCGGTGTGCGCGGAGTGGTGCTCGCTGCTGACGACGCCCCGCGGGGGGCACCGACGAGCCGGGATCGGCTGGGCGACTTCGATATGCGCGCGCAGGCAGTCATCCTGACCACTGGCGGAATCGGCGGCAACCACGACGTCGTGCGCCGCTACTGGCCCGAGCGGATGGGCACCCCGCCGACGTCGATGATCACCGGTGTGCCCGCCCACGTCGACGGCCGGATGCTGGACATCGCCGCCGACAGCGGCGTGCGAACGGTCAACCGGGACCGGATGTGGCACTACACCGAGGGCGTGCAGAACTGGGACCCGATCTGGCCGGGGCACGCCATCCGGATCCTGCCCGGGCCTTCGTCGATGTGGTTCGACGCGGTGGGCCGCCGACTGCCCGCCCCGTACCTCCCCGGCTATGACACCTTGGGCACGTTGCGCTACCTGCGTACCGACCCGCAAATCGCCCGCTATGACCACAGTTGGTTCATCCTCACCCAGAAGATCATCGAGAAGGAGTTCGCCCTGTCGGGTTCCGAGCAGAATCCCGACATCACCAACCACGACAAAGTCGGGATGCTGCGGGAACGACTGACGGGCAAGGGTGCCCCCGCTCCGATCGAGGCTTTCAAAACCCGGGGCGCGGACTTCGTGGTGGCTGACACTGTGGAGGAACTCGTCGCGCTGATGAACAAGCTCACCGACGAGCCCCTGCTTGATCCGCAGACCATCCGATCGCAGATCGAGGCGCGCGATCTGCAGATCGCCAACCCGTACGCCAAAGACGCTCAGGTGCAAGGGATCCGGAACTCGCGCCGCTACGTCGGGGACCGGATCGCCCGCACCGCCTCGCCGCACCGCATCCTCGATCCGCAAGCGGGCCCGCTGATCGGGGTGAAGTTGCACATTCTGACCCGCAAGACACTCGGCGGCATCCAGACCGACCTGTCGTCGCGGGCGTTGGGCCTCGGCGGTAACCCGATCGAGGGCCTGTACGCCGCTGGTGAGGTCGCCGGCTTCGGTGGCGGCGGGGTGCACGGCTACAACGCGCTGGAAGGAACATTCCTAGGCGGGTGCCTGTTCTCCGGCCGCGCCGCCGGACGACACGCTGCCGCCCAGGTGTGACGCCCGTGACAGACAGGAGCAGCAGCATGAGCACGGTGGCGACGACCGGCCGCACGCCGGTCAGGATCCTCGTGGTGGTGACCTACGTGGCGATGATCGCGGCCAACGTCGCGGCCAACGCACTGCCGTTGAACGGCCGCCGCACCGGCGACATCTCCGATTCCTACCCGAGCTTGTTCACCCCCGCCGGGGTGACGTTCTCGATCTGGGGAGTGATCTACCTGTTACTGGGCGCCCACGTCCTCTACCAATTGGGACTCTTCAGTGACCGTGCGGACATCGTCGCCGAGGCGGGGTTACTCAACCGCGTCGGGGTGCTGTTCGCGGTGTCGTCGATCCTGAACACAGCCTGGATCTTCGCCTGGCACTACGACCTCATTCCGCTGTCGGCCGTTCTGTTGGTCGCCATACTGGCCTGCTTGGCGACGATCGTCACGACCGTGCGACGGGCGAATCTGACTGGACGCCAGCGGTGGTTCATCGCCGTGCCGTTCAGCGTCTACTTCGGGTGGACGACGGTGGCCGTGGTGTCCAACATCACCGTGCTGCTGGTCTACTGGAATTGGAACGGCTTCGGTCTCGCCGAGTCGCTCTGGGCGGTGATCATCGTCCTGGTGGCGATGGCGATCGGCACCCTGACGATGCTGCGCAACCGCGACGTCGCCTACGGTCTGGTGTTGATCTGGGCCTTCGTCGGGATCCTCATCCGGCAAACCACCGATCTGGCCGGTCGCTATCCCGGGATCATCGCCGCTGTCGTGGCGTCGCTGGCGGTCTTCCTCATCGCCGAGGTCTGGATCATCCGGCAGCGCAAGCTCACCGGCGCCGGGCCGCGCTGAGGCGACAACGTCGCTCCACGGGAAAGGCTCCGACCGGTGCAGGTCGGAGCCTTTTTCACGCAGTCGGGGTGGCGGGATTCGAACCCACGACCTCTTCGTCCCGAACGAAGCGCGCTACCAAGCTGCGCCACACCCCGCGTGAAGCGCCGTCAGCCTATCGCACCGGCCCACACCGAGGCCAAATGCGTTCAGGGTGCGCCGGCTTGCGCTTTCGTGCCGACCACCGACCAGGAGCAGTCGCGTTCAAACGCCGACAGCGCCTCGCTGTACCGACCGGGGTCTAAGTCGTTGGCCGCCAACCAGGCCTCGTCGAAGTAGGTGTCGGCGTAGCGTTCGCCGCTGTCGCAGATGAGGGTGACCACCGAACCGCGGGCACCACTGCTGACCATCTGGGCCAGCAGGCCGAACGCGCCCCAGACGTTCGTCCCGGTCGACGGGCCGACCCGTCGGCCGAGCACCCCGGAGACGTGATGGGCGGCCGCCACCGAGGCGGCGTCGGGCACACGCTCCATCCGGTCGATCACAGTGCTCAGAAATGACGGTTCCACCCAGGGCCGGCCGATGCCTTCGATACGCGACGACGCGCCGGTATTGATCTCGCATCGGTCACCGCTGTAGGCCGGGAAGAAGGCCGAGTTTTCCGGGTCCACCACACACAGCCGGGTGGGGTGGCAACGGTAGCGGACGAAGCGGCCGATGGTGGCACTGGTCCCGCCGGTTCCCGCCCCCACCACGATCCAGGTCGGGATCGGGTGGCGCTCGGCCTGCATCTGTTCGAAAATCGACTCCGCGATGTTGTTGTTCCCCCGCCAGTCGGTGGCCCGCTCGGCGTTGGTGAACTGGTCGATGAAATACCCGCCCGTCTCCTCGGCGACACGATGAGCCTCCGCATTCACCTGCGTTGCGGTTTCGGCGAAATGACAACGACCACCGTGCTTTTCGATCAGCGCCACTTTCGTGCGGCTGGTCGACGCGGGCATCACCGCGACGAAGGGCAGACCCAGCAGATCGGCGAAATACGCTTCGGAGACCGCTGTCGACCCCGAGGAGGCCTCGACCACGGTGGTGCCTTCGCTGATCCAGCCGTTGCACAGCCCGTAGAGGAACAGCGAGCGCGCCAAACGGTGCTTGAGGCTTCCGGTGATATGCGTCGACTCATCTTTGAGGTAGAGCGCGACATCGGTGCGTTCGCACCACGCCGCCGGCAACGGGTAGCGCAACAGATGGGTGTCGGCACTGCGGCGCGCGTCGGCCTCGATCAGACGAATGGCCTCATCGACCCACTGCCGGGGCGCGTTGCGCTCGACCGAGTTCACCGGCGCTAGTGCACCGAAGCCGTCGGGGTGGAACGCAACAGGGTGCGGCTGTGGTCCCGGCCGCCGGTTGGCGCGGCCACCAGGGTGAGCAGGGTGGCCTCGGGACGGCAGCAGAACCGCAGCGGCGCATACGGAGAGGTGCCGATGCCTCCGGAGACGTGTAAAGCGGTCTCGGCTCCCCAACTCGACGCCCCCTTGGCCCGGGAGCGGTCCAGGTCACAGTTGGTGACCAAGGCCCCGTAAAACGGGAGACACAGTTGTCCGCCGTGGGTGTGGCCCGCCATCACCAGTTGGTAGCCGTCGGCGGCGAACCGGTCCAGCACCCGGGTGTAGGGGGCGTGGGTGACGCCCAGGCTGAGATTGGCCGCGGGACTGGGTGGTCCGGCGATGGTGTCGTAGCGGTCCCGGCCCAGGTGAGCGTCGTCGACCCCAGCAGCCGCGACGACGAGTCCGGCCACCTCCAACTCGCGGCGGTTGTGCGTCAGGTCCAGCCAGCCGCGTTCGGTGAACGCCGCCCGCAGGTCCTGCCACGGCAGCGGACTGCCGTGTTTGCGATGGTCGCGGTCGGTCAGGTACTTCGCCGGGTTCTTGAGCTGGGGGGCGAAGTAGTCATTGCTGCCGAAGACGAATACCCCGGGTACCGCCAGCAGGTCACCGAGAGCCTGCACCACCGCGGGCACCGCCCGGGGATGCGAAAGGTTGTCGCCGGTGTTGACCACCAGGTCGGGGTCCCAGCCGGCGAGTTCGCGCAACCAGTCCTGCTTGTGCCGCTGCGTAGGTCTCATGTGGATGTCGCTGAGGTGCAGCACCCGCAGCGGGGTGGAACCCGGACTCAACACCGGCATTGTGACCTCGCGCACGACGAAGGCGTTGCGCTCGATCACCGCGGCATAGGCCACCGTCAGGGCGGCGGCCCCGGCCGCGACGGCGGATGACGTTCTCAAGGCGTTGGAGGCCATACCGGCAGACTACTGCCACCGGCGGCCGCGGTGCGAAGAGAAAATCGCGCCTCGGTAGCTACCCGAGGGGTGAGCTACGGAGGGTGAGCTACGGCGGCGGGGGTGGCGGCGGCACTCCCGGCGGCGGAGGGGGTGGCGGCGGCGGGGGCGGGGGGCCAGGGGGCGGCAGGACCGGGACAGTGATCGGCGGAAGCCCCGGAATCTGCACCACCGTGGAACCGACGCCCGGAGGCATTCCGGGCAGCGGGGGCGGCGGCGGTTCACCGGGTGCCGGCGGTTCGGGTTTGGGTGGCGGCGGTGGCGCAGGGGGCACACCGTTGCTGACCACCAGGGTGACGATGATGCCCGGGATGGTCTGGCCGCTCGGCGAGGTGCCGACGACAGTGCCGGAGGAGGCCTTGCTGTTGACCGAATTCACGTTGTCGGCCACCTGGAATCCCGAGGCCCGTAGCTCTTCTCGGGCGCTCTCCTGGCTCAGGCCATTGACGTTGGGGACCCGGGAACTCGGCGCGCCGTCAACGTAGCGCGGGTCAGTCGGCGGCAGGCTCACCTCGCCGAAATCCTCGGCGATCGGGCTCATCGCGGTGAACCAGGTCTGGGCAGGTTCCTTGCCGCCGAAGAGGTCGCCCTCGAAGCACTTGCGCAGCGGAAACGAGCACAGGTCGCTGGGCTCGGGGGAGTCGTCGTAGATGTAGCTGACCGCGGCGTAGCGGTTGGTGTAGCCGAAGAAGCCTGCCGAACGGTGCGCCTCGGTGGTGCCTGTCTTACCGGACATCGGCAGCGTCCAGCCGGCGGCGTTGGCGGCCGGGGCACCGGTGCCGGCACCGACAGTGTCCTTACCCAACGCATTCGACAGCGTATTGGCCAGACCCTCCGGTACCACTTGTTCGCACTCGGGGGCGTTGATCGCGATCTCGTTGCCGCCTCGGTCGTAGATCTTGTCGATCGGGTTCGGTGGGCACCACACGCCACCGGAGGCGAGGGTCGCGGCCACGTTCGCCAGTTCCAGCGGATTGACCGGGAACGGACCCAGGGTGAACGACCCGATGTTCTGCCGCTTGATGAAGTCGGCGAGGCTTTCGTTTTCGTCGGGCGGTTTGTAACCGCGGGCGCTGCCTGGTTCGGCGTAGGACCGCAGACCCAGTCGGACCGCCATGTCAACGGAGCGGTTGACTCCCACCTGGGAGATGAGCTTGGCGAACGCTGTGTTCGGGGACTTCGCCAGGGCATCGGTGACCGACATGGACAGGTTGCGTGGATCCCGGTAGTTGATCACGCACCAGTTGTCCTTCGGGCAGCCCTTGGCGCCGCCATCGCCAAGCCCCTTGGCCTGGAACCAGCCAGGAACGTCGAGGATTGCGTTGGTACCCAGCCCCATATCGAGCGCGGCCGCCGCGGTGAAGATCTTGAAGATCGACCCGGCGCCGTCGCCGACCAACGAGAACGGTTGCGGCTGAACGGTTTGGCCGGAGTCGGAGTCCAATCCGTAAGTGCGGTTGCTCACCATCGCGATGACCGGATGGTTGGTCTTCCCGGGCAGCACCACATTCATCACGCTGGCGATGCTGTTCAGATCCGGGGCGGCGATCGAATCGACCGCCTTCTTGACGTCGGCCTGGACATCGGGGTCCAGGGTGGTCTTGATCAGGTAGCCGCCCTTGGCGATCTGCTCCTTGCTCAACCCGGCCCGGACGAGGTACTCCTGGGCGTAATCGCAGAAGAACGCGCGGTCCCCGGCGGCGATGCACCCGCGGGGCAACTCGTTGGGCCGGGGCAGGGTGCCCAGCGGCTTCTGCTTGGCGGCCCGCAACTCCTCGGCCTTGGCCGGCAGCTGTTCAATCATCTGGTCCAGCACCAGGTTCCGCCGCACCAGGGCGCCGTCCGGATTGGTGTAGGGGTTCAGCGTGCTGGTCGACTGGACCAGGCCCGCCAACAAGGCGGACTGCTCCCAGTTCAGATCGGTGGCGTCGATGCCGAAGTACGTTTGCGCTGCGTCCTGGATGCCGAACGCACCGTTGCCGAACGAGACCAGGTTGAGGTACCGGGTGAGGATCTCCGGCTTGGTCAGCGTCTTGTCCAGGCTCAGCGCCATCCGGATCTCGCGCAGCTTGCGAGCCGGCGTCGGCGCCACCGCCGCGCGCTTCTCGGCGTCGTTGCGGGCCACTACGAGGAGTTGGTAGTTCTTGACGTATTGCTGCTCGATGGTCGAACCGCCGCGGGTGTCGGGATCACCGGAGGCGTAGCCGGCCAGACCGGTCAAGGTGCCCTGCCAGTCCACCCCGTTGTGGTCGGCGAACCGCTTGTCCTCGATTGCAACGATCGCCAGTTTCATCGTGTCGGCGATCTTGTCGGCGGGGACCTCGAAGCGGCGCTGGGAGTACAGCCACGCGATGGTGTTGCCCTTGGCGTCGACCATGGTGCTGACCGCCGGGACCTCACCCTCCAGAACCTGCGTCGACCCGTTGGCCACGATCTCCGAGGCGCGGTTGGACATCAGCCCCAGGCCGCCCACGACGGGGAACAGCAGGGCCGCCACAAGCACGCTGGCCAGCAGGCAGGACCACGCCAATTTGACGATCGTGGAACCGGCCGAGGGGCGTTCCGACATGGGGTACAGCGTACTGAGGGTTCGTGGGCGGCTGTTCTAATGTCCGGGGCAGCCGCCCGGCAGCCCGAACCGAACCACGAATTATGACGCCTGAGTTACAAAACCGCTGCTCACCGTGAGGCTGGACAGTTGTCCCAAAAAACCTGTGATCCGACTGTTGCGCAAACGCGACTTGACCACCTATTTTAAGCGAACAGTGCGACGCAGGTAACACTCGCTTCGCAATGTGGCGTGGATCGCATCAGGTCTACATCGGAGGGATTCGCCGCCAGACAGGCGGCTCAGACGAAGGGATCGCCCGTGTCGGGGACTCGGCCCGCTACCCGTAGGACTACCTCAGTTTCGTTACAAAGTTCAGTTCAGATGGTGAACGGGGAAGCCCGGATCGCCTGGGTATCCAAAGCTCTGTGCCGGTCGGCCGATCCCGACCAACTCTTCGTACGGGGGGCCGCTCAGCGCAAGGCCGCCGTCATCTGTCGGCACTGCCCGGTGATGATGGAATGCGGCGCCGACGCCCTGGACAATCGCGTCGAGTTCGGTGTCTGGGGCGGCATGACCGAACGGCAACGCCGCGCGCTGCTCAAGCAGCACCCCGAGGTGACCTCGTGGGCGGAGTTCTTCGCCGCCCGTCAGCACCGCAGCGTGTCCTGACCCCGGGTGCTTCTGCCGGCGGTTGCCCGGAGTCCTACGTCTCGCCGGTGATCTGGTCCGCGATGGCCTGAAGCGCGTTCATATCCGAAACGTCGAACGGCAGCGAGGGAACGCCCACCACCGGGACGTGCGGGTTCGCCCCGGTGAACCGGGACAACAACCGCACCTCCCGTTTGGCGGTCAGACCCCGGTCGGCATGGATCCGCAACACCCCCGCCGTCAATTCATTGCCCTCGACTTCGGGGGCGGCCTCCAACTCGGTGGCACCGTCGATGGCTCGTTCCACGGTCAGCGGGCACAGCATCGGGTGGGTCCGGTTCAGCACCAGGCCGGCCAGTGGCATGCCTTCCTCGGAGAGTCGGTCGACGAAGAAGGTGGCCTCGCGCAGGGCGTCCGGTTCGGCGGCGGAGACCACGACGAACTGGGTCCCGCGCCGCTTGAGCAGATCGTAGGTGCGGTCGGCCTTCTCCCGGAAGCCGCCGAACGTCGAGTCCAGTGACTGGACGAATGTGGCCGCATCGGAAAGCATCTGGGACCCGACGATGGTGGACAGCGCTTTCATGGCCAGACCCATCGCGCCGGTCACCAACTTCCCCAGACCGCGGCCCGGACCCAGGAACAGCTTCCACAACCGGCTGTCCATGAAACTGCCCAGCCGCTTGGGCGCGTCGAGAAAATCCAGCGCGTTGCGTGATGGCGGGGTGTCGACCACCACCAGATCCCAGCGGTCTTGCGCCATTAGTTGACCGAGCTTCTCCATGGCCATGTACTCCTGCGTACCGGCCAGTGAGGTAGCGACGGTCTGATAGAACTTGTTGTTCAGAATCGCTTGCGCGCGTTCGGCATCGGAGTACTCGATCACCATCTCGTCGAACGTCCGACGCATGTCGAGCATCATCGCGTACAGCTCTCCGGCGACCTCTGCGCCCAGCGGCACCTGCTGTGGTTCGTTGCCGAGTTCTTCGATGCCCAGCGCTTGGGCCAGACGTTTGGCGGGGTCGATGGTCAGCACCACGACACTGCGACCGTATTCGGCCGCGCGCAGCGCCATCGCCGCAGCGGTGGTGGTCTTGCCCACCCCGCCGGCCCCGCAGCAGACCACTACCCGGTTGGACTTGTCGGACAGGATGGACTTCATGTCCAAGGCCGGGGGTGCGCCGCTCATTGAACTGCTCCGATCGCTGTGGTCCGATTCGCTGCGCTCATAGGACAGTCACCGGACGCCTTGCCCGGCGAGTACCTCGGCCAGCTCGTACAGGCTGCCCAGATCCACCCCATCGGTAACGGTCGGCAGCTCCAGCCGCGGCACATGAAGCTTCTCCAACTCCAGCGCACTCTCCGAACGAGCCCTGATCCGACTGGCATGTTCGATGGTCTCGGTCAGCAGCCCCGCGAAATCGGTGTCGGCCATGCTGATCCCGGCCCGGGTCAACCCGCCGCGCACGGCCTCGGCGTCAATCACCCCGTCGGCGGCCAGGGCCAGGGCTTCGGGCGGCAGAAACGGCGGGATGTTGCGGTTGACGATCACGCTGCCCACCGGGAGTTCGAGTTCCTCCAATTCCTCGATGGCCTCGATGGTCTCCTGAATCGGCAGTGCCTCCAGCAACGTGACCAGGTGAATGGCGGTCTGCTCGGAGTGCAGCAGGCGCACCACGCCTTCGGCCTGACCGTGCACCGGACCGCCCTTGGCGATGTCGGACAGCGCCTTGGTCACATCTAGGAACCGGCTGATCCGGCCGGTCGGCGGAGAGTCGATGACGATCGCGTCGTAGGCCGGCCGCTTGTTGGCGTCCAACCGGACGGCGGCTTCCTTGATCTTGCCGGTCAGCAACACGTCTCGCAGGCCCGGAGCGATCGTCGTGGCGAACTCGATGGCGCCCACCCGCCGCATCGCCCGGCCGGCGAGGCCGAGGTTGTAAAACATGTCCAGGTATTCCAGGAACGCGGCCTCGAGGTCGATCGCCAACGCATTGACGTGTCCGCCGGCGTCGGCGGTGGCGACTTTGACTTCCTGGTAGGGCAGCGGCGGAACGTCGAAGAGTTGGGCAATGCCCTGTCGCCCTTCGACTTCCACCAGCAGCACCCGTCGTCCGCCGGCCGCCAGCGTCAGCGCCAGCGCAGCGGCGACCGTCGTCTTGCCGGTTCCCCCCTTGCCGGTGACGAAATGAAGCCGGGCCCGGGTGAGCCGGTCGGGCCAGCCGACCGCGCTGTGCTCGCTGGGATTGTTCGCCACCACTGCATGCTATCCAAGGCGCTCAGGCCATAGCGCCGCTCGGCGAATCGGCGGCCGGGCCCAGGTGCGCGGAGGTTAGGCTTCGACGGTGAGCCAACCGAGCAAGAGTCAACCAACCACGTGGGAGTACGCGACGGTGCCGTTGCTGACCCATGCGACCAAGCAGATTCTCGACCAGTGGGGTGCCGACGGCTGGGAACTTGTTTCGGTGCTGCCCGGGCCGACCGGGGAGCAGCACGTCGCGTATCTGAAGAGGCCCAAGTGAGCGCAGCCGGCGGTGCCAGGGCACGCCTCGTCGAACTGGGCGTCACCTTGCCGCCGGTGGCTGCCCCCCTGGCGGCCTACGTACCCGCGGTGCGCACCGGCAACCTCGTGTATACCTCCGGCCAACTGCCCCTGGAGGGCGGTAAGCCCACCCACTTCGGCCGGCTTGGCGCCGAGGTGAGCCCGGAGGAGGGCAGGGCGGCGGCGCGGACCTGCGCGCTCAACGGGTTGGCGGCGATCGACGCACTCGTCGGGTTGGACTCGGTGGTCCGGGTGGTCAAAGTCGTCGGGTTCGTGGCGTCGGTCGCGGGGTTCGCCGGGCAGCCCGGAGTGGTCAACGGTGCCTCGGATTTCCTCGGTGAGGTCTTCGGAGAGGCCGGTGCGCACGCCCGCTCGGCCGTCGGAGTTGCCGCCCTGCCCTTGGATGTTCCGGTCGAAGTCGAACTCATCGTCGAGGTGGCATGACCGGTCGTCGACGACGCGGGCGCATCCTCGGCGAATGAGATGACCCACCCGGCGTACGGCACGCTGCGGCCGGTGACGGAGTCGGCCTCGGTGCTGTTGTGCCACAACCCGGGTCCGTTGACCCTGGAGGGCACCAACACGTGGGTGCTGCGTGACCCCGGCAACGCCGAGTCGGTGGTCGTCGATCCCGGACCCGACGACGACGAGCACATCGGCCGGTTGGCTGCGATCGGCCCGATCGCGGTCGTGCTGATCAGCCACCGGCATGGCGATCACACCGACGGAATCGACAAACTGGTCGACGCCACCGGTGCCACGGTGCGTGCGGTCGGCAGCGGATTCCTGCGCGGGACCGGTGGCTACCTGCGGGACGGCGACGTCATCCACGCCGCCGGCCTGCGGATCCGGGTGCTGGCCACCCCCGGCCACACCGCCGACTCGGTCAGTTTCGTTCTCGACGACGCGGTGCTGACCGCCGATACGGTGCTGGGCCGCGGCACCACCGTCATCGACGCCGAGGACGGCAGCCTGGCCGACTATCTGGAATCGCTGCGCAGACTGCGCGGGCTAGGACCCCGCCGGGTCCTGCCCGGCCACGGACCGGATCTGGCGGACCTCAGCGTCGTCACCGAGATGTACCTGGCCCACCGCCAGGAACGACTCGACCAGGTCCGGGCGGCGCTGCAGACCCTCGGCGAGGACGCCACTGCCCGGCAGGTGGTCGAACATGTCTATGCCGACGTGGACCAGAAGTTGTGGGATGCCGCGGAGTCTTCGGTGCGCGCCCAACTCGCCTATCTGCGGGCCGGTTCTTGACCGCGAGCAGTCGCAAAGGACTCCGACACGCCGAGAGTTCGGAGCCGCTTACGTCTGTTCGCGGTGAGGGACGAGGCGTTCAGCGGGCCCGGCGGGCCAGCCGCTCGGAGTCACAGATCAACACGCTTTTGCCCTCCAGTCGGATCCAGCCGCGGTGGGCGAAGTCGGCCAACGCCTTATTGACGGTCTCCCGCGACGCCCCGACGAGCTGGGCGATCTCCTCCTGGGTCAGATCATGAGTCACCCGCATCGCCCCACCCTCCTGGGTGCCGAACCGCTGCGCCAGTTGCAGCAACTGCTTGGCGACCCGGCCGGGCACGTCGGTGAAGATCAGATCGGCGAGGTTGTTGTTGGTGCGCCGGAGTCGGCGGGCCAGAACCCGCAGCAGTTGCTCGGCGATCTCAGGCCGGTCGGAGATCCAGGCTTTCAGCGCATCGCGGTCCATCGACACCGCCCGCACCTCGGTGATCGTGGTGGCGCTGGAGGTGCGCGGTCCCGGGTCGAAGATGGACAGCTCACCGAACATGTCCGACGGGCCCATGATCGTCAGCAGGTTCTCTCGCCCGTCGGGGGAGCGGCGACCGATCTTCACCTTGCCGGACATGATGATGTACAGCCGGTCACCGGGTTCGCCCTCGTTGAAGACGGTGTGCCCGCGGGGGAAGTCCACCGGCTGCAGTTGTTTGGTCAGCGCGGAAACAGCGGTGGGATCCACCCCTTGGAAGATTCCGGCCCTCGCCAGGATCTCGTCCACGTTGCCCCTCTTACGTTCGGTTTTCCGGTTGTTGACGCGAATGCGCGTGTTTACACGCGTAGATCACCGAGCCTAAACGTTAGTCAGGCTCGATGACTCCTCAACGCTACACACGATTGCCCAATCCCGACTGCTGAAACAGCGGATTGGGGCGGGTCGGCAGGCCGGGCTCGTCGATCAGCAGGACCGGATCCAGTCGGTGCGATCGCCCGGCGGCCGAAACGTCGCTCATCGCCCGCTGGGCGGCCTTGTGCCGCGCGGTGCGCGCCGCCCGTTCCAGCCGAGCGACCCATTCGACCGCAGACGGCCGGTCACCGTGCAGCAGGCTCTCCACGCGCTGCAATCCGACCGTGAACACCATCAACAGCCCGGGGAAAGACACCGCGACCAACCAGGACATAGCGGGCAAGTAAACCGGCGCGACGTCTCATCGCGGTCACGAATTGCCACCGGTCTGTCGGCGGTCAGTAACCTGGCAGCCGTGACGGCGGGTGCGGCGGCGAAGCCCTCTAAGGAGCCCTCGAAGTGGGATACCGAAACCCACTTGGGTCTGGTCCGGCGGGCCCGACGGATGAACCGTGCCCTGGCGACGGCCTTTCCGCACGTGTATTGCGAACTGGACTTCACCAACCCGCTGGAGTTGACGGTCGCGACCATCCTGTCCGCCCAGAGCACCGACAAGCGGGTCAACCTCACCACCCCGGCGCTGTTCGCCCAATACCGCAGTGCACGCGACTATGCCGAGGCCAACCGCACCGAACTGGAGGAGCTGATCCGGCCGACCGGGTTCTTCCGTAACAAGGCCACCTCCTTGATCCGGCTCGGCCAGGAACTGGTGGAGCGGTTCGGCGGCGAAGTACCGCAGACCTTGGACGAACTGGTGACGCTGCCCGGCGTCGGGCGCAAGACCGCCAACGTGATCCTCGGCAACGCCTTCGACACCCCCGGAATCACCGTCGACACCCACTTCGGCCGTCTGGTGCGACGCTGGCGGTGGACCGCCGAGACCGATCCGGTGAAGGTCGAGCACGCCGTCGGCGCCTTGATCGAACCCAGCGAGTGGACCTTGCTGAGCCACCGGGTGATCTTCCATGGCAGGCGGGTATGTCACGCGCGCAAACCGGCGTGCGGTGTGTGCGTGCTGGCCAAGGACTGCCCCTCCTACGGAGCCGGTCCCACCGACCCGTTGGCCGCCGCCGAACTGGTCCGGGGACCGGAGACCGAGCACCTCCTCGCGCTGGCTGGACTGTAAAACGCCCATGCGCACCTCGACCCGTTGGACCCTGGCGGTGCTGGCCCTGCTGGCCGCTCTGGCGGTGGGTCTGACCCTGGAGATTGTCGATCGGCGGCAACCCGATCAGGCCGCCACCAGTTCGGAACCGCCGCAACGCACCCACCGCGATGCCGACACCCCCGAGGCTCTCGCCGAGCCCCGGCGGCGCGCCGCGCTTCCGCCCTGCCCGGCCGGCACCGGCGCGCCGGGTCCGCAGCGCCTGCGCGGTGTCGTGGTGGAGTGCGCGGCCGACGGATCCGACGTCGACGTCGCCGCCGCCCTGGCGGGCCGCCCGGCGGTGCTGAATCTGTGGGCCTACTGGTGCGGCCCGTGCGCCGACGAACTCCCGGCGTTGCAGGAGTATCAGCGCCGAGTCGGCGACGCCGTGCAGGTGGTGACCGTTCACCAGGACGAGAACGAAACGGCGGGATTGTTGCGGATGGCCGAACTGGGTGTCCGCCTGCCGGTGCTGCAGGACGGGCGGCGAAGTATCGCCGCGGCCCTCGGCGTGCCGAACGTCATGCCTGCGACGGTTGTGTTGGGCCGGGACGGTAGCGTTGCGCAGGTGCTGCCGCAGCCCTTCACCAGCGCCGATGAGGTCGCCGCTGCGGTGGATACGGCGCTGCGGTAGTGACTGCGCAGAACTGGGGACCTCCGGTGGGTGCGGCCGACGCCGGCCCCAACCTGCTGCGCCCGCAGGCCCGCCCGCCGTGGTTGGCGCCCCTGGTGGACAACATCGATCGCATCCCGCAGGCCTACCGCCGACGGGTTCCCCCGGAGCTCATTGCCGCGCTCAGCGGCGCGTCCAGTTCCAGAGACGCCGCCGTGTTGGTGCTGTTCTCCGGCCCGTCCGTCGAGCACCCGCCAGGGCAGGTGCCTGAGGAGGCCGATCTGCTGCTGACCGTGCGGGCGGGGACGCTGCGTCACCACGCCGGTCAGGCGGCATTTCCCGGCGGGGCGGCCGACCCCGGTGACCCGGGTCCGGTGTACACCGCACTGCGTGAGGCCAACGAGGAGACCGGCCTGGACCCGGCACGTCTGCATCCTTTGGGAACGATGGAACGGATTTTCATCCCGCCGTCGGGCTTTCACGTCGTGCCGGTGCTGGCGTACTCACCGGATCCGGGGCCGGTCAGGGTGGTCGACGTGTCCGAGACCGCGACCGTCGCGCGGGTTCCCCTGCGGGCGTTCATCAATCCGGAGAACCGGCTGATGGTGTACCGCAGTGCGGCCCATCGACGCTATGCAGGCCCGGCTTTCCTGCTCAACGAGATGTTGGTGTGGGGTTTCACCGGACACGTAATCTCGGCAATGCTCGACGTGGCCGGGTGGGCGCAACCGTGGGACACCGACGACGTGCGAGAGTTGGACGAAGCGATGGCGCTCGTCGGGGACGACCGCGACGATAGGGAGGAACCGGTGTGACGGGTTCGCAATGGCTGGACCTCGCCATCATCACGGTGGCCTTGATCGCCGCGATCTCCGGATGGCGCTCTGGGGCTTTGGGTTCATTGATGTCGTTCATCGGGGTTGTCCTCGGGGCGATTGCCGGTGTGATGCTCGCCCCGCATGTCGTCAGCCACATCGACTCACAGCGCGGAAAGCTCTTCGCCGCTTTGCTTCTCATCCTCGCCCTGGTCGTCATCGGCGAAGTGGCCGGGGTTGTGCTGGGTCGTGCGGTGCGGGGTTCGATCCGCAGCGGTCCGGTTCGCACGATCGACTCGCTCACCGGTGTCGGACTGCAACTGCTCGTCGTGCTCATCGCCGCGTGGCTGCTGGGCAGCCCGCTGACCACTTCCAACCAGACCAGTCTGGCCGCTTCGGCGCGTGATTCGAAGGTCATCACCGAGGTCGACAAGTTCGCACCCGACTGGCTGCGCGCGGTGCCCAAGCGGATGTCGGCTCTACTGAGCACCTCGGGTCTGCCCGAAGTCCTTGAACCACTGCGCACCCCGGCGCCGGACGTGGATGCCCCGGATGCATCGCTGGCTGACAGCCTCGTCGTCGCCAAGTCGCGGCCCAGCGTGGTCAAGATCCGCGGGGTGGCAACGACGTGTCAGAAGGTGCTTGAGGGAACCGGCTTCGTCATCGCCCCCAACCGGGTGATGTCCAACGCGCATGTCGTCGCCGGATCAGACAGTGTGACCGTCGAAGCAGAGGGTAAGACCTACGACGCGACGGTGGTCTCCTACGACCCCGACGCCGACATTTCCATCCTGGACGTGCCGACGTTGCCGCAGCAGCCCTTGGTGTTCGCCGAGCAGCCGGCCAAGACCGGCACCGACGCAGTGGTTCTCGGCTTCCCCGGCGGGGGCGACTTCGTCGCCACCCCCGCCCGGGTCAGGGAGATCATCGAACTCAGTGGACCCGACATCTACAAGAGCAAGACCGTCAATCGTGAGGTCTACACAATCAGAGGGGTTGTCCGGCAGGGTAATTCCGGTGGCCCGATGATCAACCGCGCGGGTCAGGTGATCGGCGTCGTCTTCGGCGCGGGCGTCGACGACGACGACACCGGTTTCGTGATGACCACCAATGAGGTGTCTCGTCAGTTGGCCAGGATCGGGAACACCGCCAAGGTGCCGACCGGCGAGTGCGTCACCGGTTGAGGATCGACACGTCCAGGAAACGCTGCAGATGTCCATTGACCTCCGCGGGCGCTTCCTCGTGGGCGTAGTGTCCGATGCCGGCAAGTTCAACGAACTGACCGCGCGGGGCGTATCGGCGGCTGCGCTGGACCGGGTCGGACAAGACGTAGGGATCGGCGGAGCCGTGCAGATGCAGCACCGGCAGGTCGATCTGACGGTTCATCAGTTTCATGAACCGTCTTCCCTCGCTGCGGGTTTGACTACGCACCGCCCAGCGTTGGTACTCCAGCGCCGAATGGGCGGCCGACGGGATTTGAATGGCCTGCCGCAGGTGTGCGATCGTCTCCGAGAAGTCCTCGGAAACAACCCATTTCCCTGATGCGCGGGTCCGGACCAGCGTCTCCAGTTCCGCGGCGTTGTCGCGGGTGAGAAGTCGTTCGGGCCAGCGCGGGACCTGATAGCGCAGCAGGCTGGGAAGCAAGGCTCGGCGTTGATCGGGGTTGACCAGCACCGATCTGCGCAGTGCGGCCGGGTGCGGGGAACTGATCAAGGCGATCGCGTCGACAACCCTGGAGTGCAGGATCGCGGTCGCCCAGCACACCAGGCCGCCGTCGGCGTGGCCGACCAGGGTTGCTGACGTGTGCCCGAGAGCCCTGATGAGACCGGCGGTGTCCCCGGCCAGAGTCCAGCCGTCATAGCCCCGGGGAGGCTTGTCACTGCCCCCGTACCCGCGCAGGTCCACGGCGACCACCCGGGCTCCGGCCAAGCCGTGCAACTGATGCCGCCAGGACCACCAGAACGACGCGAATCCGTGCAGCAGGATGACCAACGGACGCGCGGTGGAGGGGGTTTCGTCATCGCGGGCGGGCAATGCCTCGGCGCACTGAAACCGGATGCCGTTGGCGTGGACGTCATGGTGACGCCACGGGCCCGCGATGCGGGTGACCGACGGATCCGGGCGGGCCATCACCAGCCAGACGAGTCGCCGGTCGACCGGTCTGATTGCGGGGTGACGGGCAGGCCGGTATCGGCGTAAACCGCCGCGGTCGGATCATGGCCGGGCGGGTAGCCGGTGGCCTCGGTGTACTCGACGTAGCCGGTGTCGGGCGCGTACCCGGTGTACTCGGAGGATGAGCTGTATTCCGAATATGAGGTGTATCCGGAATCCTCGGTGTACTCCACAGCAGGCTCGGTGTACTCGACCACAGCCTCCCCGGCGTACTCGACCGGTTGGGTGTACTCGACCGACTGGGTGTACTCGACCGGCTGGGGGTTTTGCTCGCCATACTGCGTCTGCTCAGCGTCGACGTACCCCGTCTGCGGCGCGGACTCGTAGTCGACGCGCGGATCCGGATAGTCGTCGGCGGAGCGGCCGGCCGCCGTCGTGGTGACCACGGCGGGCGCGGCGGAGGTGACCGCCGGACGCTCCGGCGTAGCCACCGGAGCTTGAGCAGCGGTTGGGGTGCTCGAGGCTCCGCCGGCGAACTTGGCGAGTCCCGGGGTGAGCGCGGCCGTGGTCTCCTTGACCGATTCGATGGTCTGTTGGGGTCCGCGGATGCGGCGCACCTTGAGGTAGCCGAGCAGTGCGAAAATCGCGGTGACTACCAGCATCAGGATGAAGACGATCAGAAACGCTGCCCACCGCCACAACCAGGTGTCCAGCAGTTCGGCCAGGAAGAAGAACATGAAGAAGGTCGAGTAGAGCAGCACGACCAGCGCCAGGATGAAGAAGATGCTGCCGGTCAGCCCTTTTTTCACATCCCGAGTGATCTCGGCTTTCGCTAATTCGACCTCGGCGCGCACCAGCGTCGAGACCTGGGCCGTGGCGTCTTTGACCAAGTCGCCGATGGAGGGGTTGGGCGGCATGGCATGGGGGTCGACCAGCGGAATCGAGGTAGCCGAGGTGGGCACCCCGTTCTTGCGATCCCGTTTGCTCACAGCAGTCCTCCAAAGTCGTGCGGTCGCGGTTCATGTTGCCACGTCGGACACCGAACCGGGGTACGCCCGATGTTGTTACAGAAGTTACTAGAGTGGCCAAGCTAGACTTGTGGTTCACGCGGTGTCGACGATGGAGGTGGCAGTGATCAGCGCAACCGGTCTGCGACGGGCGGCGGGGGCCCTGGGAGCCCTCGTCCTGTCCTGCGCCGCGTTCGCGCCAACCGCGGCTGCCGTCGAACCGGTGCCCCTCGGCGGCGGCGCGGGCCTGGTCATCGACGGCGAGACCTACTGCACGCTGACCGCAATCGGAAAAGACCGCACCGGGGCCCTGGTCGGGTTCACCTCAGCGCACTGCGGTGGCCCCGGCGCGCCGGTTGCCGCGGAGGGCGCTGAGGACCGAGGCATTCTCGGCACCATGGTCGCCGGCAATGACGGCCTGGACTATGCCGTCATCCGCTTCGACCCCGCCAAGGTGACACCGGTCTCGAACTGGAACGGCTTCGTCATCGACGGACTCGGACCGGACCCGGCGTTCGGTCAGGTTGCCTGCAAGCTGGGGCGAACGACTGGATACTCCTGCGGGGTTACCTGGGGTCCTGGTCAGGATCCGGGCACCATCGTCAACCAGGTATGCGGGCGGCCGGGTGATTCCGGGGCTCCGGTCACGGTCAACAACAAACTCGTCGGCATGATTCACGGCGCGTTCACCGACGGGCTGCCCACCTGTGTCATCAAATACATACCGCTGCACACCCCGGCGATCACCATGTCGATGAACTCGATCCTGGCTGACCTCGCCAGCAAGGATCGGCCCGGGGCCGGGTTCATCCCGACCGCCGGCCTCGTCCCAGGCGCCGCCTGAGAACCGGCTACTAGTTCGCCTTACTGGCTCGAATCGCTTGGAAGACAGTCGGATCCACCAGAGTCGAGGTATCGCCCAACTCGCGGCCCTCAGCGACGTCACGAAGTAACCGGCGCATGATCTTTCCGCTGCGGGTCTTGGGCAGTTCCGGAACCACGTGAATCTCGCGCGGCTTGGCGATCGGTGAGATCTCCCGTGCCACCTCCGCGCGCAGTTCGTCGACCATGTCCTGGGTGGACATCTCGGCGTGGTGCTCCTTGAGGATAACGAAGGCGCAGATCGCCTGTCCGGTGTGTTCGTCGGAGGCCCCCACCACAGCGGCCTCGGCCACGCCGGCGTGACCGACCAGTGCCGACTCCACCTCTGCGGTGGAAATCCGGTGGCCGGAGACGTTCATCACGTCGTCGATGCGCCCGAGAACCCACACTTCGCCGTCACTGCCGTAGCGGGCTCCGTCACCGGCGAAGTACCAGCCTTGATCGGCGAACCGGGACCAGTAGGTCTCGATGAATCGTTCCTCATCGCCCCAGATTCCCCGCAACATGGACGGCCACGGCTTGTCCAGGACGAGGTACCCGGTGACCTGCTCGCCGTCCTCGGTCGCCGGCGGAAGTTCGTGGCCGTGATCGTCGACGATCTTGGCCGAAATGCCCGGCAGGGGCCGCATCGCCGAACCCGGTTTGCAGGTGGTCACGCCGGGCAACGGCGAGATCATCGCCGCACCGGTCTCGGTCTGCCACCAGGTGTCCACGATCGGGACTTTGTCCCCGCCGAACACCAGGCGGTACCAGCGCCAGGCCTCCGGGTTGATTGGTTCGCCGACCGACCCCAGTAGCCGCAAGCTGGACAGGTCATGTTCGAAAGCCAACTCCCGACCCCAGCGCATGAATGTCCGGACCAGTGTCGGCGCGGTGTAATAGATGGTGACACCGTACTTTTCGATGACCTGAAAATGTCGGTGCTCATCCGGCGAAGCCGGGGTGCCCTCGTAGACGACCTGGGTCGCGCCGTTGGACAGCGGGCCGTAGACGATGTAGCTGTGACCGGTCACCCAGCCGATGTCGGCGGTGCACCAGTAGACGTCGGTTTCGGGCTTGATATCGAAAACGTTGTAGTGGGTGTAGGACGCCTGAGTCAGGTATCCACCCGAGGTGTGCATGATCCCCTTGGGCTTGCCGGTGGTGCCCGAGGTGTACAGCAGAAAGAGTGGCTGTTCGGAATCGAAGGCCTCCGGGGTGTGCTGGGCTGAGGCGGCGTCGACGGTGTCATGCCACCACAGATCGCGGCCGTCGGCCCAGTCGACGTCGATCCCGGTGCGTCGAACGACGAGGACGTTGCGCACACAGGGTTGGTCGGCGACCGCTTCGTCGACGGCGGCCTTGAGCGAGACGGCACTGCCCCGGCGGTACTGGCCGTCGGTGGTGATGACCAGTTTGGCCTGGGCGTCCTCGACGCGGGCCCGCAACGCCGAGGCGGAGAAGCCGCCGAAGACCACCGAATGCATGATGCCCAACCGTGCGCAGGCGAGCATCGCGACGATGGCTTCCGGGACCATCGGCATGTAGATCGCAACCCGATCGCCGGCCACCAGTCCCAGGTCGGTGAGAGCGTTGGCGGCCCGACACACGTCGTCTTTCAGTTGGGCGTAGGTAATGGTGCGGGCATCACCGATCGGCTCACCTTCCCAATGGATGGCCACCCGGTCTCCGTTACCGGCCTCGACATGGCGATCCACGCAGTTGTAGGCGACGTTGAGCTTGCCGCCGACGAACCATTTGGCGAAGGGTGCGTTCGACCAGTCCAGAACCTCGGTGAAGGGAGTGTCCCAGTCCAGGCGGTTGGCTTGTTCGGCCCAGAACGCCAGACGGTCGGCTTCGGCCCGGTCGTAAAGGTCGGCAGTGGCGTTGGCGGCGTCGGCGAACGCGCTCGGGGGAGGGTAAAAGTCAGTGTGCGCCTCAGTCATAGATGTGAGCCTAGTCACCACAATCCGGCGTGAGAGCTCTTCATCAGGCTGTTCGCCGGACGGCGCCTGCGGCGCGACGAACGGCCACTCGGTGTCCGGCAAACGGTCCGCCGGAGCGCCTGGGAACAGAGGTATTAACCTCAGCCTTCGTGGCACCCCGAGATCGCGACCTGCTGGATCCGCTGATGGACCTGCCCGGAGTCGCCGACGGCGCCGAAGCCGCCCGTACCGCGTTGGGCAAGGCTCACCGGCATCGGACCAACCTCCGCAACTGGCCGGTGACCGCCGCTGAGTCGGCGGTCCGCGGTGCCCGCTGCTCCTCGACCCTGGATGGCGGTGGTCTCCAGTTGCACGGCGAGGCGGCCGGATCCGAGGATCCGGTGCTGGCCGGGGCGCTGCGGGTCGGTCAGGCACTCGAGGGGGGTGCCACCAACCTCGTCGGCGTGTGGCGACGCGCCCCTCTGCAGGCGCTGGCCCGACTGCACGCCCTGGCCGCCGCGGACCTGGTGGCCGACGCCGATCTCGGACGGCCGCGGTCGTCGCCGGAAGTGGTTGCCCGACTTGATCTGGTTACCCGGTTGGTGACCGGTGGAAGTGCGGTGCCGGCCGCGGTGCTGGCCGGGGTCGCGCACGGCGAACTTATGGCGCTGGCTGCTTTCGGCAGTGCAGACGGGGTCGTCGCCCGCGCCGTCTCGCGGCTGGTCTCGATATCCTCCGGGCTCGATCCGCACGGCCTCGGGGTGCCCGAGGTGTACTGGATGCGGCGGCCCGAGGAATACCAGTCGTCGGTGCAGGCATTCGCCACCGGCGAACCCGACGGAGTTGCGGCCTGGATCAGAATGTGTTGTCAGGCCCTCGAAGACGGTGCGCGTGAGGCGATTTCGATCGCCGATGCGGCTGCAACCTGACCTGCACCTGACCCGCCGAGACTATGAAGCGGGCGGCGTTCCGAAACAAGTTCGGCCCGCCGCCCGCTAACACGGTTCCGAGCTACCAAGCGTGCTGGGTCGGTTGCGTGGGTGGCCTCGGCGTCTTGACATCGCGCTGTGAAGATTTCCTGCTGACGTACCAGGTTCAACACCCGCTCTATGCAATTACGCAGGCCCGCAACAGTTCTGCCATCGTCGCGGCGTGCTCCGCGTGGGTACTCGGGAACCATGCTGGGTCGCTCGACTCGGGAGATGAAACCTTCTCTTCTGGCGCCATCTTGGCCTTGCCAAGCTTCCGTGCTTTCTTTGTACTACGTGACGGCCGTCACAGCAAGAGAAAAACGGATTTAATCTCGGCGTGTCAAAAAACCGAAGTGGCGCAACGCCGCTGGAGTGTCGACCGACCCGGTGCGCGGGTGCGTGCGGGCGACGACGGACGAGCTCCTAGTTGCTCTGGCTCGCGCCCTCTGCAAACCGGGCAGTCGCGGTGGGGACTGCTCGGCCGGAAAAGTTCCACAGGATTCTGACAGGGCGTGCCACGTGTCGGGAGGTGCACTTTCACAGCAAAATTCATGGATTCCAATTTGGCATTTTCGCTTGCGTTCGCCACCCGGAACATGTGTATAGTTGGCATCACTCAGCTTATGCTGAGAGTGCAATCAGCCCGACCCCCCGGGGTTGATTGTACGACGACCCTCGCCTCCTCCCCCCCTGGCGAGGGTCGTCCCTTTTCCGGGGCATCTCAAAGAGGGCCTTCCGGCGGGCAATCCCGGTCGCGTCTTTCCCCAAACCCGGTGTCATCCACAGCAGTGGACCGGGTGACTGGCACCGCTGCCGCCGCCCCCACATCGTGGTCGCCGTGACCACTCGCCCCCGCGCCTCGAGCACCGCACCTGCCGTGTTGACCGTGATCGGCGACGTCGAACTAGCTGGCAGTGTCGCCAGGGTGATCGCCGCTGTCGGTGTTCGGGCGATCGGTGGCGCGAGGCCGAGTCGCCGCAGTTGGCTCTCGGCGGTGGCGATCATCCTTGACGAACAGGGCGCGCTGGAGTGCGTCAACTCCGGGGTGCCGCGCCGGGACGGTGTCCTGCTCGTTGCCGCCGCTGAACCCACACCCGGCGTGTGGAGCGCCGCGGTGGACGTCGGTGCCGAACATGTCTGCAGCCTGCCCGGCCAGGAGGCCGCAGTTGTCGCCCACCTGGCGGAGGCGGTCGACTCCGGCTCGGCCACCGGCCGGTCGGGACGGCTGATGGCCGTCGTCGGTGCGCGCGGCGGCGCCGGTGCCTCCGTGCTGGCCGGTGCGTTGGCGCAATGCGCAGGGGACGCGCTGCTCGTCGACGTCGACCCGTGCGGCGGCGGGATCGATCTGCTCATGGGCGTCGAGGCGACACCGGGTCTTCGGTGGCCCGATCTACAGGTTCACACCGGACGGTTGGGGTGGCCGGCGTTGCGCGATGGGCTGCCACAGAGGCGCGGAGTGAGCATCCTGTCCGGCACCCGATCGTTCTATGAGATCGACCCGGGCGCTTTGGCGGTGGTGCTCGACGCGGGGCGCCGTGGCGGGGTGACTGTGATCTGCGACCTGCCGCGCCAATTGGGGCCGGCGCCGGTCCACGCGGTTCAGTGCGCTGATCTCGTTGTTGTGGTGAGTAGTTGCGATGTTCGCGGTGTTGCCGCGGCCGCCGCGTCGGTGCCGGTGCTGGCGACGGTCAATCCCAACATCGGCCTGGTGGTGCGCGGCCCCTCACCCGGCGGGTTGCGCGCCCGCGAGGTCGCCGCCGCGACTGCGGCGCCCCTGCTTGCCGCCATGCGCCCGGAACCGCACCTGGCTCGTCAGCTTGAACAGGGTGGCCTACGTCTGTCTCGGCGATCACCGCTTGCCGCCGCGGCCCGCCGGGTACTGGACGTCATGGCCAGATGCCCGGACGGCCGGGCGGCATGAACGAGTCCCTGATCGACCGGGTCCGCGAGCGTCTCGTCGCGGAGTCGGCCCCACTGCGTCCCGCCGTTGTCGCCGCAGCTATTCGGGCCGAGTCTGGCGGAGTGCTTGGTGACACCGAGGTGCTCAGCAGTCTGCTGATGGTCGAGACGGAGTTGACCGGCGCCGGGATTCTGGAGCCGCTGCTGCGCGCCGAGAGCACCACCGATGTGCTGGTCACCGCACCCGATGAGGTTTGGATTGACGATGGAAACGGGTTGCGCCGCAGTGAAATCCGGTTTCGGGACGAATCAGCGGTGCGCAGGTTGGCTCAGCGCCTGGCCGCTGCGGCGGGACGTCGCCTCGATGACGCCCAGCCGTGGGTGGACGCCCAACTCAACGGCATGGGGTCCGGACGTTTCAATGTCCGGCTGCACGCGGTGCTGCCCCCGATCGCGGCCGCCGGGACCTGTCTGTCACTGCGGGTCCTGCGTCCGGCCACCCACGATCTGGCGGCATTGGCGGACTCCGGTGCAATCGACCCGGAGGCCGGGCAGATCCTGCTCGACGTCGTCGGCGCGCGACTGGCATTTCTGGTGTCCGGTGGCACCGGGGCCGGGAAGACCACCGTGCTGGCCGCTGCACTCGGCGCAGTTGCCCGCGATGAACGGATCGTCTGTGTCGAGGACGCCGCGGAACTCGCACCGGATCATCCCCACCTGGTCCGTCTGGTGTGCCGCAGCGCCAATGTCGAAGGCGCCGGGGAGATCACGCTGCGCCAGTTGGTCCGCCAGGCCCTGCGAATGCGCCCGGATCGCATCGTCGTCGGCGAGGTTCGGGGTGCTGAGGTGGTCGACTTGTTGACTGCCCTGAACACCGGCCACGACGGTGGCAGCGGAACAGTGCACGCGAACAGCCCCGCGGAGGTGCCGGCCAGGCTGGAGGCGTTGGCCTCCCTCGGGGGGCTCGACAGAAGCGCGTTGCACAGTCAGCTGGCGGCCGCCGTGCAGGTGATCGTGCACGTCAGCCGGACTGCGACGGGCCGCCAGCTCAGTGACATCGCCGTACTCCGCCGCGATGAGGCCGGTTACTGCCACGCGGTCCCGGCCTGGCAGATCGGGCGCGGCCGGTGCGCAGGAGCAGACCTGCTGAGCACGCTGATCGACGATCGGCGTGGCCGATGAGTGCCTATCCGACGGCCGCCGTTCTGCTGGCCGCCGCTGTCCTTCTCGCCCCGGCCGCGCCGACGGGGCGGACTCCGTTGCCCGCTCGGCGGTCGCTGGTACCGGCGTTGACAGCCACGTTCGCTGCGGTTGCTGCGCTGGTGGTGCTGGCTCCCTTGCCGCTGATGGCGGTCGCCGTGCCCATCGGCCTACTGATCGCCGCGCGGGCCCGCAGACGGCGGCGAGAGCGTCGGTGCCGCAGGGAAGGCGATGCGATGGCCGCCGCTCTGGAGGTTCTCGTCGGTGAACTGCGGGTCGGGGCACATCCGTTGGCGGCCTTCGCGGTGGCCGCCGCCGAGTCGGGCGGCGAGACTGCCCGCTCGCTGCGGGCCGCGGCCAGCAGAGCCCGTCTCGGCGCCGATGTCGCCGAGGGGATGCGAATGGCCGCGCGGATCTCGCCGGCACCGGATCACTGGAACCGGCTCGCGGTGTTCTGGGATCTGGCCGCCGAACACGGTCTGGCGCTGTCTACCCTGATGCGGGCCGCGCACCGGGACATTGTGGAACGGCAACGATTCTCCGAACGCCTGCACGCCGCCCTGGCAGGCGCCCGTGCGACCGCCACCATCTTGGCCGCGCTGCCCGTACTTGGGGTGCTCCTCGGTCAGATGGTCGGGGCCGATCCGGTCGGGTTCCTGCTCGGCGAGGGTCCGGGCGGGGTCCTGCTCGGCATCGGGGTCGGCCTGATCTGTGTCGGGATTGTCTGGGCTGACCGAATCGTCGATCGGATGGCGACATGACCGCAGCCGCAGTGCTGTTGGCCGTCGCGATTCTGGTCGTCGGGCGGCCGCAGGCCTCGCGGCAGCGTGCCGCGACCATCCCCGATCGCCGCCGGGTCCGCCGCCCGAAGACCCGCAGTGCCGATCCGTTCGGGGCGGCGTCGGCGTTGGACGTCTTGTCGGTGTGCTTGTCGGCCGGAATGACGGTCCCGGCGGCGGCCGCCGCCACCGCGCCGTTCGCCCCTGCCGACCTGGGTGCGATGCTCCGGCGGGCGGCAGACCTGGTGGGACTCGGGGCGGATCCGGAAACCGCCTGGCAGGTCGCCCCCGGTGTGACCGATGACGTCTGTGTGGCACTGGCCAGACTCGCGCGGCGGTCGGCCTCCTCCGGCAGTGCGCTGGCCGACGGCGCCGCTGAACTGGCCGAACAGGTCCGCCAGGGGGTCATCCACCGAGCGACCGCCTCAGCGGAGCGGGCCGGGGTGCTCATCGCAGGGCCGCTGGGACTGTGTTTCCTGCCCGCTTTCGTCTGCGTGGGGATCGTGCCGGTGGTCGCGGGTCTGGCGGGAGAGATCTTCGGGTCGGGGCCACTGTGACACGTCGGCTCCGGATTGCTTCGGAATCCACTACGAAGGTACCCACCAGAGAAAGGAATGTGATTGATGCACAACACTATTCGAACCCTGAAGGTTCGTATCACCAGCGCGATGATCGACGACTCGGGCATGTCGACCGTCGAATACGCGATCGGCACGATCGCGGCGGCCGCCTTTGGGGCGATTCTCTACAGCGTGGTCACCGGCGACTCCATCGTCGGCGCTTTGACCAACATCATCAACCGGGCGCTGTCCACCCGGGTCTGAATGATGTCGGCGTCGGCACGGTGGAGGCCGCACTGGCCATCGCGACTCTGGTCGCGGTGCTGGTGCTGTGCACCGCCGGCCTCACGGCGGTTGCAATGCAGGTGCGGTGCGTTGACGCCGCCCGTGAGGCGGCGAGACTGGCCGCCCGGGGAGACAACGCCGCCGCGACCGCGGCGGGCCGCCTGGCACCGCGGGGGGCAGCGGTCGAACTGCGGCGCGACGGCGGTCACATCCTGGCTCGGGTCAGCGGACGGTCCCCGCTTCTGCCCGGCGTGGTCATCGTCGGGCAGGCCGTTGCCGCGATCGAACCGGGTCAGTGACGACCGCGGAGCAGCAACGGTTTTCGCTGTCCTGCTGGTGGCCGCGCTGCTGACGATCACGGTCGGCGGGCTCGCGGTCGGCTCGGTGGTGCTCGCCCGCCACCGCGCGCAGGCGGCCGCCGACCTGGCAGCGCTGGCGGCGGCGCAGGACATTGCTGCCGGTGGACCTGCCGCCTGCCGGCGGGCGCAGAACGTCGCAGAGGCTATGAGGGCGAGGCTTCGCGGCTGCCATATTGCCGGCCTGGACGTCTCGGTAAGCGTCTCAGTCGAGACCGGTCTGCGACTGGGCGGGCAGGCCGAAGCAGCGGCCAGGGCGGGTCCGTCGCAGCGCGGTTAGCCCTGTCAGGCCGGCTCGACTTCGGGCGGAGCGACTACAGCCGGCTCAGGTTCGGCCGGCTCGGGTTTGGCCGGATCCATCCCGGCGTCGGCCAACTCCTCCTCGGAGGGAAGCCGCAGGGTGGCCAGGCCGCCGTAGACGCCGCCATCCAATTCCACTCGGCTGACCGTGACGTGGATCGGTACCCAGCCCCCGTCATTTCCGGGCAGTCTGAGCACACCGCTGGTAGCGCCGGTCTGAAGTTCGGCGGCCATCCGGGCAGAGAAGTGTTCGCGGTCCTCCGGATGGATCGCGGGCCGGCTCCGCCAGTCGAAATATGGGCACGGCTCGTCGATCCACTTCAACAGGGTCCAGTTGTTCAGATCGACCAGCAGCCGGTACACCCCCGGTTGGGCCAAACCCTCGATGATGCGGTGGGCCAGCTCCTCCGGCGGCTGGGTCGACTCGCGGACCTCTTCGACGAGGTTCATGGCCCGGGAAATGAGGTGCTCGGTGCCGTCTTCCATCGTTTCCATGGCCGTCCGCGCGGTGAACCCAACCCGACGGTAATTGCCCTGCTTGTCGGTGAATTCCCAGCTCGAGCAATAGGTCCGGTCCGGGGCCGCGTCGATCGCCAGCGCGAGCACCTTGGCCTCGTCCGGATTGAGGCTTCGGCTGGGGATGTCCTCGACGAAGGCCCGACCGGTGATCGCCTCAGCGGACGGGTCCATCCCGGCGTTGGTCAGATACTCCACCGTGCCGGTGGCCTGACCGGTGGTGAAATCCCACACCAGCGGTCCGGGAACGGGGCGTTCCGGCGGCTCCTCATCGGTCGGTCCGTACCAGACGTGCACCGCGTGCATGCGCCCGTCAGACATCTGAACCGGCTCGGTCCGGATGACACGCTTGTTCTTGGGCGTGATGCTCGACAGCCGTTGGCCCGTGCTCACCGTTTCGGTGATCGCCGTCTGGATCGCGGCCAGACTCGGGTTGCGCCGCAGGAAAACAGTTAGCGGGACGAAGTTTTTCATCTGGCGGCCTTGGGCCACGACGACGGGTTGGTCGCCCAGTGTCTCCACCAGCAGCCAATCCTGGGTCATGGTGGCAGCTTAATCGCGAAGGTTCGCTCCCCGCCCGCCAGGGGAAACGAATTCGCAGGTGATGATGGTTGACCTTGCCAGGGCCGGGCGAAGATTCCGGTCGAAAAATTGCCACTGATGACATTCCCGGCGTATGTTCAGTTACATCCTGTTCTCGGATATGCCGAACGCCACGTGTTGTCCGGGCGTTGGTTGCCAGCGGTCCCGGTGATGCCGTGACCATGCCTCAAGAAGTTGGGGTGCCGAAGCGGATTCGCGGGTGTAGCTCGCCGTGGAAAGACGCGCGACCGTCGACCGTTTCGAGGGGTCGGTCGGCGGTCGCAGACGCCTTCATCCGGCCAGCCCTGCGAGAACCACCTGGAGTACCCGCACGGCTCCCCGTTTATCCAGGGGTTCGTTGCCGTTGCCGCATTTCGGCGACTGGACGCAGGATGGGCATCCGTGCGGGCACTCACAGGCCTTGATGGCGTCCAAGGTCGCCCGCAGCCAGGTCTGGGCCAGTCGGTAACCGCGTTCGGCGAAACCGGCGCCACCGGGGTGGCCGTCGTAGACGAACACCGTGGGCAGGCCCCCCTCGCCGCAGGCCGTGGATAGTCCGCCGATGTCGCCGCGGTCGCAGCTGGCGACCAGTGGTAGCAGTCCGATCGCGGCATGCTCGGCGGCGTGCAGTGAGCCCGGTATGCCTTGCAGATCAATTCCGTTGTCCAGCAGTGCTTGCGGGGTGACCGTGTACATGACTGCGGTGGTCGGCAGGATGCGTTGGGGGCTGTCCAGTTCGACGAAGTCGATGACTTCGCCCGCCGAGCCGCGGCGAAGGTAACCGACGACCTGCCGGGTCACCGAGACCGGAACCAGACCCAACGTCACCGCGCCGTAGCGACGGCGCTCGCCGGCTCCGGTCACGGTGATGTCGGTGACCTCCCGGGCGAAGGTCGAATAGCCGGGGTCCCCGGCGTGTACGAACGCGACGTCGTCGTCCAGCGATTCCACCACGTAGGTTTCGCCCTGGTGCAGATACACCGCGCCGGGGTGCACGGTGGCCGGCGCTTGGCCGGCCTCGGTGCTGCCCAGCAGGCGTCCGGTGCCGGATTCGACGATGGCAACCTGGGTGCCCGCGCCGCCGCGGATGTCGACCTGGTGGTGCGGTTCGAGTCCGGCGGCGGGGAAATACTGCCCGGCGCGTAGCCGCAGCAGGCCGTCGTCAACCAGTCTCTGGGCCACCGCCGCGGCCTTCCAGCGGTCCAGTTCGGCCTGGGTCACGGGCATTTCGCTGGCCGCACACAGCAGTTGCGGGCCCATCACGTACGGGTTCGCCGGATCGGTGACCACGCGTTCGACCGGTTTGCCGAGCAACGCATCGGGGTGGTGCACGAGGTAGGTGTCCAGCGGATCGTCGCGAGCGACCAGGACCACCAGCGCGCCCTGGCCGCGCCGCCCGCAACGGCCGGCCTGCTGCCAGAACGAGGCCACCGTTCCCGGGAACCCGGCCAGCAACACAGCGTCCAACCCCGAGATGTCGATCCCCAGTTCCAGGGCGTTGGTGGCGGACAGTCCGCGCAGTTCGCCGTCGGCCAGTGCCCGTTCCAGCGCCCTGCGGTCCTCGGCCAGATAACCGGCCCGGTAGGACGCCACCGTGTCGACCAGGTGAGGGGCGATCTCACCGAGCCGTGCCCGGGTGCCCAGCGCTGTCAACTCGGCGCTTCGCCGGGACCGTACAAAGGTCAGCGTCCGGGCACCCTCGGCCACCAGGTCGGCCATCATCCGCGCGGCATCGGCCCCGGCCGAACGTCGAACCGGCGCGCCGTTCTCACCGTGCAGGTCATAGCGCAGTTCGGGCTCCCACAATGCAATGGTGCGGGCGCCCTGGGCCGATCCGTCGACCGTCACCTCGGTGACGGGACGGCCGATCAGTTCGGCGGCGGTCTGACCCGGGGCGGCGGTGGTGGCGCTGGCCAGGATCACCGTCGGGGGCCCGGCGTCGGCCTCGGCGTAGCGCTCGCACAGCCGGAGCAGGCGCCGGAGCACCATGGCGACATTGGAGCCGAATATGCCCCGGTAGTAGTGACATTCATCGACGACCACGTAGCGCAGGCCGCGCAGAAAGACCGACCACCGGGCGTGGTTGCGCAGCAATGACAGGTGCACCATGTCGGGGTTGGAGAACAGCCACCGGGACCGCTCGCGGGCGAAACGGCGCACCTCGGCGGCGGTATCGCCGTCATAGGAGGTCGGGGCCACGTCCCGCAGGCCCGGTACGGCCGCGGTCAGCGAGTGCGCGGCCCGGACCTGGTCGTGTCCCAGCGCTTTGGTCGGCGACAGATACAGCGCACGGGCCCGGGGTTGGCGCAGCAGGACGTCCATGATCGGCAACTGGAAGGCCAGCGACTTACCGGAGGCGGTGCCGGTGCTGATGACCACGTTCTGGCCCGCGTGAGCCAGATCGGCGGCCTGGACCTGGTGTGACCAGGGCTCGGTGATCTGGTGGTCGCGCACCGCGCTGATGACGTCGGGATGCAGCCAGTCCGGCCACCCGGTGGTCTGGCCGGGTCGGGCCGGGATGTCGGCGACGTGCAGCAACGACGGCGGAGGCACCGGCCCGCACACGGCGGCCAGCATTTCACTGCCGAAACTGACCACTGTGCCGCGCCCCCTCGTCGTCAACCGGTCTGCGACCCACGGCTGGAATTGTCGCGGAGTTGCTCGTTGACTGTTCTTACCGCGCCGGACGTGGTTGGATGAAGGTGGTCGCAGCTTCTGTGTTCGTGTCTCCACAATCGCAGGATCGTTGTTGCGGTCGCGGTTCCTGCGAGGGTGTGAGCCCAGAAGGTATGCGGTCTCAACCGGCCCGGTCTACATGAACATCGGTAGACCGCTCCCGGAATGAAGTAAGGAAAGAAATGCCACAGGGAACTGTGAAGTGGTTCAACGCGGAGAAGGGCTTCGGCTTTATCGCCCCGGAGGACGGCTCCGCCGATGTGTTCGTCCACTACACGGAGATCCAGGGGTCGGGGTTCCGCACCTTGGAGGAAAATCAGCGGGTTGAATTCGAGGTGGGTCAGAGCCCCAAGGGCCCGCAGGCCACCGGCGTGCGCGCCGTCTGACCGACGACCATCCGTTCAGCACCCCCGTGGGGCCCGAGAAGGGCTTCGCGGGGGTGTTCTGGTTTGAGCGCTGCTACGGCTTGGCGGCGCAGCGCCGGTGAGGACCTGGCTTACTGTCGAGGTGTGAGCCAGCTGTCGTTCTTCTCGGCTGAGTCGGTGCCGCCCGCGGTCGCCGACCTCACCGGGGTGCTCGCCGCCGCCGGCCAGGTGGTCAGCGTCGGCGACGGTGCACGGCTGTCGGTCGTGGTCGACGCGCGCTGGCGGGCCGCAGCGCTGGCCGAGATGATGGTGGCGGCTGGCCTGAAGGCTGAGATCACCAGCACCGACGAGGGCAGCCCTCTGGTGCGGACCGCGGTCGATGTCCGGCTCGTCGGTCTGGCGGGCGAGTGGACCCGCGGGGCGGTCAAGGCGGTACCGCCGAACTGGCTGCCGGGTCCCCGCGAGTTGCGGGCCTGGACACTAGCTGCCGGGACCCCGGAATCCGATCGCTATCTGCTCGGGCTGGACCCGCACGCCCCGGACACCCACTCACCGCTGGCTTCGGCGCTGATGAGAATCGGCATCGCACCCACCCTGATCGGCACCCGGGGTGCCCGCCCGGCGCTGCGCATCAGTGGTCGGCGCCGATTGTCGCGGCTGGTGGAAACGGTCGGCGATCCCCCTGCGGGAGCTGAGGCGACGGCGGCCTGGCCGCGGGTCTGAAACGCCCCGAACGGGGGGCCGGTTTGCATCCGCTGCCGGGAGGGTGCGAAATTGTCAACAAGCCCGGGGGGTTATCCGTGGTGGCGGAAAATCCCCCTATTTACGAAGTGGAGTTAGGCGCAGTTGGCTGATGACGACCGGCCCGATGCAGGTGGCAGCGGGAACCGTAGCAACGGCAGCGTCCGGCGGCTCGTCATCGTCGAGTCGCCCACCAAAGCGCGCAAAATCGCTGGTTACCTGGGCCGCAATTACGTCGTCGAGTCCTCCCGCGGTCATATCCGCGACCTGCCCAAGGGCGCCGCTGACGTCCCGCCGAAATTCAAGTCGGAGAAGTGGGCCCGGTTGGGCGTCAACGTCGACCGCGACTTCGAACCGCTCTATGTGGTCAGCCCCGACAAGAAGGCGACCGTCACCGAACTGAAGAGCCTGCTGAAGGACGTCGACGAGCTGTACCTGGCCACCGATGGTGACCGGGAAGGCGAGGCGATCGCCTGGCACCTGCTGGAAACGCTCAAGCCCAAGGTCCCGGTCCGCCGGATGGTGTTCCACGAGATCACCGAACCGGCCATCCGGGCGGCAGCCGAGCATCCCCGCGACTTGGACACCGACCTGGTCGACGCCCAGGAGACCCGCCGCATCCTCGACCGGCTCTACGGCTACGAGGTCAGCCCCGTGCTGTGGAAGAAGGTGGCCCCGAAGCTCTCGGCCGGCCGGGTGCAGTCGGTGGCAACCCGCATCATCGTGCAGCGCGAGCGCGAGCGGATGGCCTTCCGCAGCGCCGCCTACTGGGACATCCTGGCCGAGTTGGACGCCAGCGTGTCCGACCCGACCGCCACCCCGCCGCGGTTCAACGCCCGCCTGGTCGCGGTCGACGGCAAGCGGGTGGCGACCGGACGCGACTTCGATTCCCTGGGGGCGGTCCGCAAGCCCGACGAGATACTGGTCCTCGACCAGGCCGCCGCCGGTGCGTTGGCCACCGGGTTGCATGGTGCGGCGCTGACCGTCGCCTCGGTGGAGGAGAAGCCCTACACCCGTCGGCCCTACCCGCCGTTCATGACTTCGACGCTGCAGCAGGAAGCCGGCCGCAAGCTGCGATTCAGCGCCGAGCGCACGATGAGTGTGGCCCAGAAGCTCTACGAGAACGGCTACATCACCTATATGCGAACCGACTCCACGACGTTGTCGGAGTCCGCGGTCAACGCCGCGCGCAATCAGGCCCGTCAGCTCTACGGCGACGAATACGTCCACCCGTCTCCGCGGCAGTACACCCGCAAGGTCAAAAACGCTCAGGAAGCCCACGAGGCGATCCGGCCGGCCGGTGACACCTTCGCCACACCGGGGGCGCTGCACGCCGAACTCGACGGCGATGGTTTCCGTCTCTACGAATTGATCTGGCAGCGCACCGTCGCCTCCCAGATGGCCGACGCCCGAGGTACCACGCTGAGCCTGCGCATCACCGGCACCGCCGCCGACGGCCGGGAGGCGACCTTGGCCGCCAGCGGCCGGACGATCACCTTCCCCGGATTCCTCAAGGCGTACGTAGAGACCGTCGACGAACTCGCCGGCGGCGAGGCCGACGACGCCGAGAGCCGGCTTCCGCAGCTGCGCAAAGGTCAGCGAGTGGACGCGATCCGGCTGACCGCAGATGGACACACCACCAATCCACCGGCCCGCTACACCGAAGCCTCGTTGGTCAAAGCCCTCGAGGAGCTCGGAATCGGCCGTCCGTCAACGTATTCCTCGATCATCAAGACGATCCAGGGACGCGGTTATGTCTACAAGAAGGGCAGTGCGCTGGTGCCCTCCTGGGTGGCTTTCGCGGTGACGGGTCTGCTCGAGCAGCACTTCAGCCGATTGGTGGACTACGACTTCACCGCGGCGATGGAGGACGAACTCGACGAGATCGCCGCCGGCCACGAGCGTCGCACCAACTGGTTGCGCAACTTCTATTTCGGCGGCGAGCACGGCGTTCCGCATTCGATTGCCCGGGCCGGTGGTCTGAAGAAACTGGTGGGGGAGAACGTCGATGAGATCGACGCCCGCGAGATCAACTCGATCGAGCTCTTCGACGACGACCAAGGCCGCCCGATCTACGTGCGGGTCGGCCGCAACGGCCCGTATCTGGAGCGCATGATCGTCGGTGAGGACGGTGAACCCACCCCTCAACGGGCCAACCTCAGCGACGAGATAACCCCCGACGAGCTCACCCTGGAACTGGCCGAGACCCTGTTCGCGACCCCGCAGGAGGGTCGAGTGTTGGGGGCCGATCCGGAGACCGGACACGAGATCATCGCCCGCGACGGCCGGTACGGGCCGTACGTGACCGAGGTGCTGCCGGCGCCGCCCGACGACGACGATTCGGGAAGCGCCGCCAAGAAGGGGAAGAAGCCCACCGGACCCAAGCCCCGCACCGGCTCGTTGTTCAGGTCGATGGATCTGCAGACCGTCACCCTCGACGACGCCCTCAAACTGCTGTCGTTGCCACGGTTGGTCGGGGTAGACCCGGCCAACGGCGAGGAGGTCACCGCACAGAACGGCCGGTACGGCCCATACCTCAAGCGCGGCAACGATTCCCGGTCGTTGACCTCTGAGGAGCAGATCTTCGACATCACCCTCGACGAGGCCCTCAAGATCTACGCCGAGCCGAAGCGCCGCGGTCGTCAGGGCGCTGCGGCACCGCCACTTCGGGAACTGGGAGCCGACCCGGCAACCGGCCAACCGATGGTGATCAAGGACGGTCGGTTCGGGCCGTACGTCACCGACGGGGAGACCAACGCGAGCCTGCGCAAGGGCGACGACGTACTGAGCATCACCGACGAACGGGCCGCTGAACTGCTCGCCGATCGCCGTGCCCGGGGCCCGGTCAAGAAAGTCGCCAAGAAGGCCGTGCGCAAGAAGGCTCCCGCCAAGAAGGCCGTTAAGAAGACCTGAGCGCCTCGGAGGGCGGCGCCGCGGAAGGGGCGTTCCCGGTTGTCCCGTCGGGGACCAGCAGATTGATCGGCCGGGCCAACTGGGTTGGAGCCACCCGGCCGCGCAATTCGACGATTTCCCCGACCTGCCAGCACAGTGCTTCGGCGTCCATCGCCCCGCTGACCGTGATCGCCGAGGCGAGCACGTGACCCTCCTCCAGTTTGGCCAGTTCGGTCAGCCGGGCGGCCTCGTTGACCGGGTCGCCGATGACGGTGTACTCGAACCGGGAATGGGCACCGATGTGGCCGGCGATGGCCCGGCCCGCCGACACTCCGATGCCGAACTCGGTCTGCTCCAGCACCGAGACCAGTTCATCGTGCAGTTCCCGGGAGGCCGCCAGGGCCGCACCGGCGGCGTCTGGATGTTCCAGGGGCGCACCGAAAATGCACAGGGCGGCGTCGCCCTGAAACTTGTTGACGAACCCGCCGTGGTTCTGGACCGTGTCGACGACCACCCGGAAGAAGTCATTGAGGACGGTGACCACCTCACCCGGCGGGCGGGTGGCGGCGAGTTCGGTGGAGCCGACCAGATCGATGAACAGCACCGCCACGTCACGTTCCTGGCCGCCGAGTTCGGTGCCGCGTTCCAGGGCACGGCGGGCGACGTCCTCTCCGACGTAGCGGCCGAAGAGGTCCCGCATCCGTTGCCGTTCGGCGAGTTCGCGGACCATGTCGTTGAACCCGGACTGCAGCAGTCCGAGTTCGGTGGCGTCATAGATCTGCATGTGGGCGTTGTAGTTTCCGCGCTGGACCTCCCCGAGCGCCCAGCGCAGTTGGCGCAGCGGATCGGAGATGGCCATCGCGGAGAGTACGGTGCCGGCCAATCCGATCAACAGCGCGGCGACAGCCAGCAGCAGGATCGGGATGAGCATGCTGTCCGCAGAGGCCTCCACCAGAGAGAACTTCGTCGCCACCACCGACACCACGATCATCAGCAGCGGGACGCCGGTGGCCAGAATCCAGGCCAGGACCAGGCGCAGCACCACCCCGGGGCGCCGGAAGTTCTCCGGAATGCCCGCCCGCAGCGCGGCCACGGCCACCGGACGCAGGACCCGCTCGGACTGCAGGTACCCGATGATGGCGGTGGCGGTGGCGCCCAGCAGCGTCGCCACCGCGAGTTCCGGCGCGGCGTGCTGGGCGACCGGCCAACTGGCCGCGATGAGCACCACGGCGCCGATCAGCCATAGGGCGATGCTGATCAGTGACCGGTAGGCCGGCATCCGCAGCGCACGCAGCCTGGCCTGCTCGGTCAGGGTCGGGTCCTCGTCGACCAGCAGCGCATCCTGGCGCTGCCACCGAAACACCGGGACCAGCAAGGTGAAGCTGATGGCCGTGCCGATCAGGAACGCGACGAAGACGTAGGTCAGGAAGATCGCCAGGCTCTCTGTCGGCAGATCCTGCAGTTTGACCCGTTCCGACGGCGGCAGGCCGAACCGCAGGAAACCCAGCACCAGCAGCGCGCCGATGGCGTCGGCTTGCAGCAGGCCGAGGGAGAACAACAGCCACGGGGTGCCCGCCACCCAGCGGACGAACTCGACGACCCGTCCGCGCGAAACCGCCGCGGTGTTCACCGATCCACCGTAGCCGTCGCCGGTGGCCAGGGGGGCGCCGTCGTCCGGCGGTCGCGGACCTGCCCTGTCCTGGCTGAGGATTAAGGTTGGCAACGATGTCCGGTGTATTCGCACGGCTGGTCGGCCAAGACGTGGTGGAATCGGAACTGACTGCTGCAGCGCGCGCCGCGCGGGGTGATTCCGGTCACGTCGGGGCCTCGATGACGCACGCCTGGTTGATCACCGGGCCGCCCGGCTCCGGACGTTCGGTGGCCGCGTTGTGTTTCGCGGCCGCGCTGCAGTGCACCTCCGATCCCGACCCCGGATGCGGCCGGTGCCGGGCCTGCACCACCACGATGGCCGGCACCCACGCCGACGTTCGGCGGATCATCCCGGAAGGCCTGTCGATCGGGGTCGATGAGATGCGCGCCATCGTCGGCACCGCCTCCCGGCGGCCGAGCACCGGCCGCTGGCAGATCGTGGTCATCGAGGACGCCGACCGGCTCACCGAGGGGGCGGGCAACGCGCTGCTGAAGGTGGTCGAGGAACCGCCGCCCTCGACGGTGTTCCTGCTATGCGCGCCGTCGGTGGATCCGGAAGACATTGCGATCACGCTGCGGTCCCGGTGCCGGCACGTGGCGTTGGTCACCCCCTCGGTCGACGCCATCGCCGAGGTGTTGATGAATAGCGACGGTCTGGCACCCGAGCAGGCCCGGTGGGCGGCGGCGGTCAGCGGCGGCCACGTCGGTCGGGCCCGGCGGCTTGCCACCGACGACGAGGCGCGGGCCCGCCGCGCCCGGGCCCTCGGACTGGCGCGAGACGCAGCCACTCCGGCGCGCGCCTACGCCGCGGTCGAAGAACTGGTGGCGGCCGCCGAGGCGGAGGCCGTCGCGCTGACCGCCGAGCGCAACGAGACCGAAACCGAGGATCTGCAGATCGCACTAGGCGCAGGCGGTACCGGCAAGGGAACTGCCGGTGCGCTGCGTGGTGCGGCCGGAGCGCTCAAAGCCCTTGAGCAGCGCCAGAAATCACGGAAGACCCGCGCCTCGCGGGACGCACTGGACCGATCCCTGATTGACCTGGCCACCTACTTCCGCGATGCCCTGGTCATGTCCTGCGGGGCCGATGGGGTGACGCCCAGCCACCCCGATATGACCGAGAAGGTCGCCGCCCTGGCCACCCACGCCTGCAGCGAACGTCTACTGCGCTGCATCGAGGCGGTGCTGGCCTGTCGGGAGGCGCTGGCGGCCAACGTCAAGCCCAAATTCGCCGTCGACGCCATGGTGGCCACCGTGGGTCAGGCGCTGCGGTCGGGGGACTGAGTCGGGTGGGCTGACGGCGGGTAGACTCAGCGCTCGGCCGAAAGGCCGCGCCGCCTTAGCTCAGTCGGCAGAGCGATTCACTCGTAATGAATAGGTCGGGGGTTCGATTCCCCCAGGCGGCTCCAAAGAAGCTGGTAGAGGTGATTTCTCAACCGGTCTCCTCCCCCTCGGAGGCGTCTACTCCGCGAAAACTCCGCGAAAACGCATCCAAAGCGGCCGTGTAATCGGGGACGTCGACCGCCCGGTCGACGTAGTGGCGGCGGGTGATCGCGCTGCTTCCGTGGCCGGCCTGCCGGGCGGCGGCCTCCAGTCCCATTTCGCGCTCCACGGCGGTGACCACCGTTTTCCGCAGCGAGTGGGGGACGACCCAGGCGAGGTCCTTGCCACGGATCGTCCGCCAGTGCCGCCGCACGTTGGCCTCGGACTGGAAGGTTCCGTTCCGTGTCGGGAACACCGGATCAAAGGGGATGCCCAGCGCCCGCTGCTCCCGCAGCGCCGTGGCCCCGAAGTCGGGCAGGGTGATCGTGTATGCGGCCGCTCCGCCTTTCCGGCCGGCGATCCGCCGGGACTGCTTGTCGAGGCGGTGACCGATGTGGACGGTGACCGGTCCGTCGCTGTCGAGGCCGGCGATGTCGTCCCAAATAAGCGCCAGCACCTCGCCGATCCGCGCGCCCGTCGCAAGCAATACAA
This sequence comes from uncultured Mycobacterium sp., assembly GCA_964463215.1. Taxonomy (GTDB): domain Bacteria; phylum Actinomycetota; class Actinomycetes; order Mycobacteriales; family Mycobacteriaceae; genus Mycobacterium. The sequence goes on from CAYXBN010000009.1 coordinate 91,738, forward strand.
GGTAGATGCGCAGCCGGTCGTAGCCCCGGCGTGGGCCGCCGTGCGGGGAGACGGCGGACTGCCAGGCGATGATCCGGCGGCGCATCTCAACGGCCTCCTCCGGGGTCAGCGCCCGCGGCCGCACCGCACTGCGCGGCGCCACAACGCACTCCTTCGGCATCGGCGAATCCTCTCTGGGGCTGCTAAGCCTGATTCTCGCGCGGTCTTACCGCAGATGGGCAGGTAGTCGATTACCTGTGTCCCCAGGCCGCCAGTAGGGCGGGCGCGGCTTCGGACTCATCGGATAAAGGGCCCTAATCCGGCGACTTGTTGTCGGAGCCGTCCCACGGCCTGCGCCGAGTCATCACCGGCGGCGCAGCACTCGCGCATGTTATCCGGTGTCTGCGGCGGACGCCCAGGTCGCAGAAACGCTCGGTGCCGCGAACTTTGCGGCGAAGCCCGTCCACCCGACCGATCTCGTCTCGATTGCCGTCTCAGAACGGGCTGGCGGGCTTCCGATCGCATGAGCCGAGTGTCCGCCGGTCCCGTTCTCCATTTCAGAGGAGTGCCTCTGACAAGCGCATTTAGCCGCGACACGCCGAAATGCAACGATCTTGCGATCCATTTCACTGCCAATCGAACGCGTGGCAGCCTCTGGCCTCGTGGAAAACGAATCCAACCACCAGGGTCCGCAGCGGGGCAGCGCGGGGCAGCGTGAAACCCCCACCGCACTGACGGCACCGATCATCGGCGGCGTTGTCGCACAGGAGGTTTCGGTCTCACAGGCCGCTCTCCTAGTAAACCGCGGCGAACGCACCATCCGCCGCTATCTGGCACAGGGCCTGCTCCCCGCCATTCGGCTGCCGAATGGCCAGATCCGGATCCGAGTCGCCGACTTGGACCGGCTCGGGGAACAGCTCATCCCCACCGAAGCACCACCGACACACAAAGGTGAAACGAAAATGACCAACCCGAACCCCAATCCGAAGAAGACGATCGTGTTCCTGGGAACCGACGGCACCGTCGAGCCGCGCCAGGTCCCCAACCTCCGGTTCGACCCCACGCTTTACGGCATCATCGGGACCCGGACGATCGAATGCGTCTACCTCGGCGGGGACCTGTGCCTGTTCGTTGACGAAAACAGCTGGGCCACAACCGCCCCTCGCCGTAACCCCGCAGCATCGGGGATCCTCGGCTACGAGGTCTTCGGAAACGCCGTCCTCGTGGGTGAGTCCGGCGAGCACTACCGCGGACTGAAGCCTGAAGAGGCCGACATGCTGTGCACCCTGTTGAAGAAGAAGCTGCGCTCCCCGCGGGCCGCGTCCGACGCAGGCTAGCCGCTTCGTACACCCTGCGGACGAGCCTGTTCCTCCGGCCGTGGGGTGCCCCGAAACTGCTCGTAAACGGAACAGCCTCGTCGGCGGCAGACCACCGCAGGAGCCCGGTGTCCGTCAAGCACCGCCCGAATCGTGTCGTCGCCGCGGTGCCTGACTGTCAGCGGACCGTCCATCTGGGCCCTAGTTTTGTAGGGACAGTGGATCTCGGCTGCGTAGGCGTCTAACTGACGTGCCGTGGCACCTCGCAGTCGCACTGTCCACCAACGTGTTGGGTGTGGTTCGACAGGATCACTCCGCGAGCGCCCGGTAGAGCGTGCTGCGTCCGATGCCCAGTGTCTTGCAGATGGTGGAGGCGGTCTCACCGGATTCCTTCATCCGCCTGGCCAGCGCGGCCTGGTCGGCGGTGAGCTTGGCCGGGCGGCCGAATTTCACCCCGGATTTCCGCGCGTACTCCAACTTCAACGCGGTGCGCTCGCGGACCAGTTCGCGCTCGTATTCGGCGATGGACATCAGGATTCCGGCGACCATCCGCCCGGTGCTGGTTCCGGTGTCGACGCCGTCGTGGATCGAGCGCAGCGTGATACCGCGCTCGGTGAGGTTGTGGATGGTGTTGACGATCGAGCGCATGTTGCGGCCCAGCCGGTCGAGCCTCCAGACGATGAGGGTGTCGCCGTCGCGCAGATAGTTGAGGCACTCGGTGAAGCCGGGCCGGTCGTCGCGGGCGCCGCTCATCACGTCGTGGAAGATCTTGCCGGCACCGGCGGCGGTCAACTGGTCGGTCTGCTGCTCGAGGGTCTGGGTGATGGTCGAGACCCGGGCGTAGCCGACGAGGGTGCCGGCGGAGGGGACGGGTGCAGTCATAACGCCGTTGTACCGAAACCCGCCGACAACGCTGTTACGGGACGCGGGCTTTCGGGACGGCTTGTGGGACACCCCGCTCCTGCGGCGATGCCTCCGCGGTGGGGCGGTAGGGGTGGTGTCCCAAACTGAACGGTTTCGGGACGGCGGGCCGAGGGCTGTGCAGAAGGGCGTGCGGCGGTGCGTTCGGTGAAGCCCTTCCCGTAGGCCTACGACCTCGTGCAAAGCCGGTACTGGTACGCCCGCGCGCGGCGATCGGTATCACGACGGGTGAGACCCAATCTGCTGACGGCGGATGGGCCTCGAGTCTGGGGCTGAGAGGTGGGGGGTGTCGCTAGCTGCTGGTGAACCGAGATACGTGGGTACGCGAAATAAACACCAAGAAATTTGAATTATCGAAAGCCAAGCCTTCGGCCTTCTTCTCAGCTAACGTTCAGCCACCAATCAGTAGATGACAGGGGAAGGGAAGCACTCCAATGAACGTCACACCACGCTCATATCTGACCGCCGGGATCGCCGTCCTCGGTGCCGGCGCCATCGCCGTCGCCCCGGTCCAGCCGATCCCCACCCAGGCGGCACTCGACTCCCACAGGGTCGTCAGCGACCTGGGGATCGACCTACTGGCCTCCTCGATTGACCCGATCACCCCGTGGGTCACCGCGTTCGAGACGGCGTTCGCCAACATTCAAACGCTCGGAAAGCTCAACGAGCAGAATCCGTTCCCGCTGCTGAAGACCATCGGCGCCAACATCGCCACCTACTTCGAGGAACTGACCACCGGCAACGCCGGGGTGATCCCGGAGCAGATCTGGGGCAATATCCAGACGTTCTTCCAGGCGCCGTGGGATCCTGGAACCGGAGTTGAAATTCCCTACACCGACGACCCAACGTTCGCCGCCTTTGGCGAGTATGCATCGGACACTGAGCCGGCGGGCGGCCAACGACCTTCAGCTGTGGCAGGGTTCGTCGTCCAAGCCGCAGTAGGGCAGTGGGCGGCGGGCTGCGAGGACGACGACAGCTGCAGTTTCAAACCTTTGATCCCGATCACCAACTTCCTCGCCACCCCCTACAGCGGACAGTTGGTCGCCCTGGTCGGGACACTGATTTCGCCCTTCGTCCAGTTGGTCAAGAGTTTCACGGCGGTCGGCGAATTCTTCCAAGCCGGCGATGTCATCGGGGCGATCAACGAACTCATCAACATTCCGGCCAACATGACCAACGCCTTCCTCAACGGTGCGGGCTTCCTCGACTTGACCGGGCTCGTTGACGCGATCGTGCCGGATTCCCCGCTCGACAGAGTCGGGATCAACCTAGGCGGGCTGCTCAACGTCATGCCCCAGGACGGGACGGTGTCTGACCCCAATAAGCCGCCCACGGTGTGGTCCGGTGGGGTAGGCATCGACAGCCTCTCCGTCGGAGAACCAGGTGCATTTGACTACGCCTCGGGCATCCCCAACGGCTTGCTCGGCGCGAACATCGGGCTGGGCCAGTTCCTCGCTGACAAGCTGCTGGTGACCCCGCCCGCGGCGCCGACGCAAGCGGCCGCCGATCCGGAGGCAGCCAAGCTGGCCGCGCCGGTCGACGTCCCGGCTGCCCCTGTGGTGGTCGATGATGCCGCACCGGCCGTCGTCGAGGTGGCCGAACCGGTGGCCGAGTCTGACCCGGTCGTTGTCGAAGAAGCGGCGGAGGTCGACGCGGCCGTTGTTGAGGCCGAGGCCGAGGCGGCCGCGCCTGACATCGACGTGGCTGAGATCGAGGCAGCCGAAGCCGAGGTGCCCGCGGCCGCTGAGGACAACGCCTCGGCCGCGGCTACCGGATCTGATGATTCCGGTGACACCGGTTCGCGGGCAACCGATTCCCGCCGCGGGGCGGCCAGCGAGGACTGAGCCCCCTCCCTGAGCGCGGCGGCCGGCTGCTCACGCAGTCGGCCGCCGTGGGGCAGCTGACGTTGGCACAGTGCCCCTTCCTGAGTGGTGGCGGCCGGGTGGTGTACGCAGCCGGCCCCCCGGGGTAGCCAACGTTGACTGGGTCCCTTTCCTGAGCGCGGCGGTCGGCTGTTCCCCCAACAGCTGGCCGCCGCGTTCCCCTTTCCACAGGGTCGTGCTGGATCTTCTTTCCAGCAGTGGACGGCTGTCACTTCGCCGCCGTAGCGTGACGGCATGGCTGACGACGACGCGCCGCACGAGTTGACCGACGCGGAGCCGATCAACTTTCCGCACCGCCAATGCCGCGCTGGCCGGCGCCCTGAACCCGACACAGCGACAGTGATAGCCAGGAGGCGGCGTTTAAGCAGTTCCGTCAGTCCGGTGAGGTGTTCGCTGCGATACGCGATGCCCTGCGCATCCCCGACGACGCCGGCGAGTACGCCGAGGCACTAAGGAAGATTCTGCTGCGGATCCCCGACGGCTGGGGCCGGTGGATCAGCTGCGACCGGGGTTGGTATCGGTTGGTCTGCGAGCTGGATTCGGCTGTGGTGCAACTGGATCCGGCCTATGAGGTGCACCAGTGCAAGGAGAGTTCGTGACGCTGCGGTTCTACGCACACTCCGACCGACACCCCGGAATCGGCGGTGACGCGGATTGAGCGGATCCGGTGGGGCGGCGGTCAGTCGCCGCCGTTGTGGCTGTCGTCGCTGCTGTCACCGTCGTCGCCGCCGTCGCCGCGTTCGCTGGGTTCGGGCGGTTGATGATTCTGGAGTGGCAGCGTGAGGGGATCGCGCTGGCCATGGCGGCGGACAGGTACACGGGACGCCGGCCTGGCTTTGACTGCCGATCAGGCCGTGGAGTTGCGGTGGTGTCTGGTGGTGGGGGAGTCGGTCTCGGTGTTGGCGCGGGGAGTGTGGCGTTGCGCGGCAGACGATCTATAACTACGCGCCGTGATGCTCTGGGCGGACGAGGCGACGCCGGCGCTGACGTGGTGGTGATCGGCCGGGGAGGTCAAGTCGGGCAGCGTTGTTGCGGGCCGGTGGCTCCGGGGTGGCAGCTTCGGTGGTGGGGTGGCGGCGGTGCCGGGCCGGTGGGGCGTGTGCCCGCCGGGGTGTCGTTCTGCCGGATACCGGTGGGCGGATCCGGTGGGGTTGAAGTTGCGGCGTTGGTGCTTGGGCGAAGAGTGATGGTGGTGCGGGGTCTGGGTGTTGTGTATCGGTGGGTTACGGGGTGTCTCCCGTTATCGTGGCCG
>CAYXBN010000010.1:0-68392 GCA_964463215.1 uncultured Mycobacterium sp.
TCGCCGGTCACGTCGCCGGGGCTTGCCTGCGTCACGTTCCTTTCCTACCACTGATGCGCGGCTAGGTCGGGCCCGGTCTCTTTACCACATCATTAACTCGAACCACATTTACAACACGCCCACCGTGTGGTTCTAATAGCTGCGATGAAGAGTCCGATCCCGGCGATGGCCGCGCTGGTAAGCCTGACCGTCCCGGTGGTGGGCTGCGCCACCACCACCGCCGGTACCGCGACCCCGGCCGCCGCGCCGCCGCCGATCACCGGACAGAGCCTGCCCGGACTGCTGCTGTCGGCCGCACAGGTCGGGGCCGCGCTGTCCGGTCCGGACGTGGTCGTCACCCGCCAGGCCACCCAACCGTGGGACGACAGCATCGGGATCACCGGCGGTGCCGGGTGCCTGGCGGTGGCCGGTGCCGCCCAACGAGACGTCTATGCCGGCGAGGACTGGACCGCAATGCACGGTCAGGTGCTGCGGGAGCCGCCGACGTCGTCGTGGGCGCACTTCGCCACCCAGGCGGTGGTGTTGTTCGACTCCGGCCCGGCGGCGCAGGACTTCTTCGCGCGTTCCCGACAGACCTGGGCGGACTGCTCCAACCGGGACCTGAGCTACGCACCCCAACTGGCGCCGGCCGAACAGCTGTGGTCCATCGGCCCGGTGAATGTCCGCACCGACGTCTTGACGGTTTCCCGGCAGCAGCGCAGCCCGCAGCGGTGGTCGTGTCAACGCGCCCTGACCGTGCAGGGACAGGTCGCCGTCGACGTCGAGGCCTGCGCGCTGGACGGCCCGACCGCCGCGGCGGCCGCGATCGCCGGCGCCATCGCCGAGCGGATCGGCCCGGCTTGAGCTGGTTTGGGCCGACGAGTCCCGATCCGATAGCCTTAGGCGCCCACCGTGGTGGGCCGGTCCGAGTGGCGGAATGGCAGACGCGCTAGCTTGAGGTGCTAGTGCCCTATTAACGGGCGTGGGGGTTCAAGTCCCCCCTCGGACACCGACCCGGTTGCCGGTTCTAGTGCAGGGTTGTCGACGACGCGCTCCGCCCGCGGGTGCGAACCAAGCTCGCCACGGTGGTGATCAGCAGCACCACACCGATGACGCTCATCGACATCCCTGTCGAGATCTCCGGGACGTCGACGTAGTTTCCGCCGTTGATGAACGGCAGGGTGTTCTTGTGCAGTGCGTGCAGGATCAGTTTGACGCCGATGAAGCCAAGGATGATCGCCAGCCCGGCCGACAGGTAGATCAGCCTGTCCAGCAGGCCGCCGATCAGAAAGTACAGTTGCCGCAGGCCCATCAGTGCGAACGCATTCGCGGTGAACACGATGTAGGGCTCCTCGGTGAGGCCGTAGATGGCCGGGATGGAGTCCAGCGCGAAGAGCAGGTCGGTGAAGCCGATCGCCACCAGCGCCAGCATCATCGGTGTGACGAACCGCTTGCCGTTGATCCGGGTGATGAACTTGTCGCCGTCGTAGTCGTCAGTGGTCGGGACGAATCGGCGTACGAAGGTGACCAGCCGGTTCTCCCGTTCCACCTCGGCCTCGCGTTCGTGGCCGGTCTCCCGGGCCAACTTGAGCGCGGTGAAGATCAGGAAGGCGCCGAACACGTAGAAAACCCAACTGAACGCGTTGATGGCGGCCGCGCCGACGGCGATGAACGCCGCCCGCATGACCAGCGCCATCACGATGCCGATGAGCAGCAGCTTCTGCTGGTAGATCCGCGGCACCGCGAAAGAGGCCATGATCACGGTGAAGACGAACAGGTTGTCCACCGACAGGGCCTTCTCGGTCACATACCCGGCGAAGTACTCACCGCCGAACTGACTACCCCAGTACCACCAGACGAAGAAGCCGAACAGCACCGCGAGGGTGACGTAGACCGTCGACCAGATCGCCGACTCCCGAAATGACGGATCGTGGGGAACCCGCACATGGGCGAAGAAGTCGAAGATGAACAACCCGAGAATGGCGACACACGTGATGATCCAGATGCCGGTGGACACGCCCATGGCGAGGAGTATTCCGGAAATTCGTTTCGCGCGTAAAGTCGGGTCCGGTTTTATGGGCTGAACAGCAAAGACTTGTGCGCAGTCCGACGTGGGCGGGTGAGCACATAGCCGACCCAGGACACCGCCACCAAGCTGAACACCACGAGGTGGGCGACTCCGGTGCCCCCGGCCGGGAAGGCCCGCCCGGTCAGGTAGTGGTCGATGAAGCCCGCCGGCTCCAGCGGTGCCAGACCGGCGCGCGACCGGGCCCACCGTTCGACATCGGTCAGCGGGCACCCGTAGCCGACGGTCAGACTGCCCACCGCCCAAGCCACCACCAGCAGATGCAGCCAGATTGTGCGCCGCCACCGCAGTGCCAGAAAGCCTCCCAGCGGCAGGTAAAGCAGGAAGGCGAAATGCGCCGTGATCGCCAGAACCAACACCACCCACACCGGCGCCAGTAGCGCGTCCATAGCCTCAAGCTACCGCTGCCGTAGCGTGCAGGTGTGCGCCGACAGGTGTTATTCGTCCGCAACGACCCGACCGCCCCGGAAGCCCTCCTGGGTGAGGTTTTCGACGAATGCGGTTTCGGCGTCGCCACATTCGAGGTCAGCACTGCCGACGTCACCACGTTTCCGGATCCCGCCGGGTACGACGTGATCGTGCCACTGGGCGCCCGGTGGTCCGCCTACGACGACAGCCTCCCGTGGATCGGCGCCGAAATGGACATGATGCGGCGGGCGCTGGACTGCGGCGTCGGCGTGCTCGGAGTCTGCTTTGGTGGCCAACTGCTGGCCCGGGCGCTCGGCGGGACGGTGGCCCGCTCCCCCCGCCCTGAGATCGGCTGGCACGAGGTGCACAGCAGCAGAACCAGTCTGGTTCCGGGTGGGCCATGGTTCCAATGGCATTTCGACCGGCTGACACCACCTCCCGGCGCGGTGGAGGTGGCTCGTAATGACTGCGCCACACAGGCTTTCATTCACGGTCGGGCGTTGGGCCTGCAATTCCACCCGGAGGTGGACGCGGCGTTGGTCGAGCGGTGGATCGCTGAGGACACCGACGGGGATCTCCCTCGGTTGGGGATCTCCGCACCGGATTTGCGAGCCCGCACCGGCGCGGAAGTCGACGACGCCGCGCGACGGTTACGACTGCTGGTGGGTGGCTTCCTGACGCTCCTCGACGGTTAGCGGCGTTGCGCTATCGCCGGGTCACCGTCAGGGTCAGGAAATGGGTGGCGCAGGAGATGCACGGATCGTAGTTGCGGATCGTGCGCTCGCACAGGTGTGTCAGCGCCGCGTCATCAAGCCCGGCTTGGGCGGTGACGACCTGGGCGAGGTCGGCTTCGATGGCGGCCTGATTCTGCGAGGTCGGCGGCACGATCTGGGCTGCGGCCACCAACCCTTCGGCGTCGATCTCGTAGCGGTGGTACAGCAGTCCGCGGGGTGCCTCACTGACACCGTGCCCGACGCCGGGCCGGGCCTCGACCGGGACGAAGGGGCGGGCCGGCCGCTGGTAGTCGTCGATGATGCGCAACGCCTCCTCGACCGCGTACACCACCTCGACGGCGCGAACGGCAATGCTGCGGAAAGGGTTCCGGCACTGCGACCCCAGACCGGCCGCACTGGCGACCTGCCTGGCCAACGGCGACAGCTTGTCGTGGTTGAGGGTGTAGCGGGCCAGCGGACCGGTGAGGTGGCGCCTGCCGTCGAGGGTGGCATGCAGCGCGGTCGAGTGCGGCACATGAGTCTCGCGGACATGCTCGCTGAACTGCGAGACCGGAAAACTCGGGCCGGCACTCCGGGCGATCACCCCGTTCTCCAGGGCGTACCGCTCACCGGTCAGCGCCAGCAGTTCATGGTCGACGGTCAGATCCGGGAAGTCGAAGCCGGCCACCCAGGTCACGGTGGCCAGGGCGTCATCGAGGGCCCGGCGCAACTGCTCGGCCATCGGCTTCAGATCGGCCCGGGTCGGCACCGAGTAGAACCCGCCCAGCCGAACGTTGACCGGGTGGATCGAACGGCCCCCGACGAGTTCCTGCAGCCGATTTCCGGCCTTCTTCAGCGAAAGCCCGCGTTCCACCGCTGCCCGTTGGGTTTTGGCGACGGTCATGACGTCCGGGGCACCCAGGAAGTCCGGGGCGTGCAACAGGTAGATGTGCAGGACGTGGCTGTGGATCCACTCCCCGCAGTACAGCAGTCGACGCAGCGCGACCAGTTCCGGATCCAGGCTCACCCCGCAGGCGTCCTCGATGGCGTTGCAGGCGCTGGTCTGGTAGGCGACCGGGCAGATGCCGCAGATCCGGGCGGTGAGGTCGGGAGGTTCGGTGTAGGACCGGCCGCGCAGGAAGGCCTCGAAAAATCGGGGCGGCTCATAGATGTTGAGCTCCACGCGTTCGGGTTTCCCGTCGCGCAGTTCGACGTGCAGCGCGCCCTCACCCTCGACCCGAGTGAGGGCACCGACGCGCAGGGTGCGGGCGGATTCGTTCATTCCCCGCGCCGCTCGGCCTCGAACTGGGTGACGTTGAAGGTGCCCAGTACCCGGTCGACGTCCCCGCCGGACATCCCGTCCCGACGCAGCAGCGGGATCATCGCGCCCATATTGGGTGTGGCCATCGGCCCGAAACAGCCGTAACAGCCGCGGTGATGCCGCGGGCACAGCGCCCCGCAGCCGGCATGGGTGACCGGACCGAGGCAGGCGATGCCCTCAGTGACGATCAGGCAGCTGACCCCGGCCCGTTTGCACTCGGTGCACACCGTCGCCGCCGGCAGCTTTGGTTTACGACCGACCAGCAACGCGGCCAGGGTGTCGAGTAGTTGGCGCCGGTCGATCGGGCAGCCGCGCAACTCGTAGTCCACCGTCACGTGGGCCGAAGCCGGCGTGGAGGTGGCCAGCGTGTGGATGTAGTCCGGGCGGGCGTAGACCACCGAGGCGAACTCCTCGACGTCGGCGAAGTTACGCAGGGCCTGGATACCGCCTGCGGTTGCGCAGGCTCCGATGGCCACCAGGACCCCGGACTGGGCACGGATCTCCTTGATCCGCCGCTCGTCGACCGGAGTGCTGATCGAACCCTCGACCAGCGAAACGTCATACGGCCCGGCGACGATCGCGCTGGACGCCTCGGCGAAGGTGGCGATCCGGACCTGCTCGGCCAGCAGCAGCAGTTCGTCCTCGCAGTCCAGCAACGTCAGTTGGCATCCGTCGCAGGAGGCGAATTTCCACACCGCAAGGCTGGGACCGGTCACCCTAGAGCTCCTCGACGCTCAGCAGCGGCTCGGCGACGTCGAATCCCACCACCGCACCATCTCGGCACAGCAGTAGCGGCCCGAGTTGACAGTGTCCGCACCAGCCGACACCGCATTGCATGTTCCGCTCCAGGGAAACCCGGATATGTTGGGCGGCAACTCCTTTCTCCATCAGGACGCGGGCGCTGTGCTGCATCATCGACTCGGGCCCACAGAGAAAGGCGGTGGTCCGCCGGGGCTGCAGGGTCAGCCTGCGCAGCGGCTCGGTGACGAAACCGGTCTCGCCGATCCAGCCGTGCAGGGGCACGTCGATGGTCTGATGCAGTTCCAGACCGGGATGCTGCTGCCAGGCCGCCAGTTCGGTGTCGTAGAGGAACTCCGCCGACGTGCGGGCGCCGGCCACCACCACTACGCGGCCGTAGCGGTCGCGCTGGGACAGCGCCCCGAGCACCACCGGCCGCAGCGGTGCCAGACCGACGCCGCCGGCGACGATGACGAGGTCGCGGCCGACGGCGTCGTCCAGTCCCCAACTGGTACCGAACGGTCCGCGCACACCCACGGTCGCACCTGGTTGGGCGGCGCACAGTGCGGCACTGACTGCACCGACGGCGCGAATGGTGTGGGTGAGCACTCCGTCCTCCGCCAGGCCGGAGACTGAGATCGCGACCTCCCCCACCCCGAAGGCGTAGAGCATCATGAACTGTCCCGGCGCCGGCGGAGCGACCCCGGCCGCCATCGGCTCCAACTGCAGGGTGACCGAGTCGGCGTACTCGACCACTCGTTCCCGCACCTGGTAGGGCACCGGCGCCATCGTGGTCAGCGCCGGAGGCGCCGTCGTCTGCGCCGTCTCAGTCATCCTCGGTCTCCCGGTCTCGAGCGAAAACCGCCATCTCCTCGGTGATGTCGATGCCGGTGGGACACCAGGCGATGCAGCGGCCGCAGCCCACACACCCTGAGGTGCCGAACTGGTCGTGCCACGAACTCAATTTGTGCGTCAGCCAATGCCGGTATCGCGACGGCCCGGATCGGCGGACGGGACCCTCATGGATGAAGGTGAAGTCCAACTCGAAACACGATGACCACTCCATCCACCGCTCGGCGTGCTGGCCGGTCAGGTCGGTGACGTCTGAGGTGCTGGTGCAAAAGCAGGTCGGGCACACCATCGTGCAATTGCCGCAACTGAGGCATCGGCTGGCGACGTCGGACCAGTGCGCCGACTCCCGGGAATCGATCAGTAACTGGCGGAGGTCTCCCGCGGGCATCTGCCGTCCCATTGCGGTTGCGGCCGCCGCGATCCCCTCGCTGGCGCGCCGGATCTCGGCAGGATCGGCGGCGCGATGCGACACCGCCTCAAGCACCTGCTCACCTTCGCTGGTTGCGGCTTCGACCAGATAGCTCGTGGACTGACCGTCGGTGAACTCGGTCAGGGCGAGGTCGTAGCCCGGCCCACAGCCTGGACCGGTTCCCATCGACGCGCAGAAACACAGACCACCGGGCTCGGTGCAGTTGACGGCCACGATGAAGGCACCGGCACGGCGGCTGACGTAGGAGCCGTCCGGATGCGCCGGAGCGGCCAGGACCCTATCCAAAACGCCGATCGCGGCAAGGTCACAGCCCCGCACGCCGATGAAGGCGTGTCGAGGCGGGTCGGCTGCGTCATCAGGGTGGGCGGCCGGGTCGGGGTCGGGGTCAGATGACCAGACCCGCTGCCGGGGCGGATGGAGGAACGTCTTCCAGGACTGTGGGCCCGCAGAATGCCCGAACGCCGCCCGGTCGGAGCGGGGCCGGACCCGGTAGGTGCCCGGTGCGACGTCCACTCCCCACCCGTAGGGCAGGTCGGCGGCATTGCCGATCTCGTCGAGCACGATTGCGTTGTCCCGCAGGGTTGGGGCCACGACCGTAAACCCGCGCCGACGCAGTTCCTCGACGAGTTGGTGCAGTCCTGCGCCGTCGATCATCGAGGCCATGCCCCTATCGTGCCCGAAGTCGGCCACCGGCGCGTGGGGCTTAAGTCACCGGAAGGGGACTACAGCACCCCCGGCGCGGGGTCGTGGCCGAGTTGGTGAGCCAGCGCGTCCTCGACGGTGGGCTGCCGGAACCGGTGGCCCAGCGCCTGCAGCGCCGCCGGGACGACCCGTTGGTCGGCCTCGGCCAGTTCGACCGCGCCCTGCTTGCCCAGCAGCACGCGCGGCCCGATCGAAGGCACCGGGAGCAGCGCCGGCCGGTTGAGGGTCGAGGCCAATGCCCGGGTGTACTCCTCGTTGCGCACCGGGTTGGGTGCCACGGCGTTGACCGGCCCGGCGAGTCGGCTGTCGTAGACGGCCCGGTAGTAGATGTCGAGGAGATCGTCGATGCCGATCCAGGACAGCCATTGCCGTCCGGTGCCCAGCCGTCCACCCAGGCCTGCGGAGAACAACGGCCGCAGCAGCTTCAACGTCCCACCCGCGGCGGACTGCACGATCCCGGTGCGCACCATGACCACCCGCCGGCCGGTCTCGGCTGCCGGCCTGGTGGCGGCCTCCCAGTCGGCCACCACATCGGCCAGGAATCCCCTCCCGCGGGGGCTGTTCTCGTCGAGCAGTGTGTCGCCGCAGTCGTGTCCGTAGAAACCGATCGCCGAGGCGCTCACGAAGGCCCGCAAACCCGGAGTGGCGGCCGAAATCTCCGCCAGTCGTCGAGTGGGCTCGATCCGGGACTCGCGGATGGCTCTGCGATGGGCTTCGGTGAATCTGCCCGCGATGGACTCCCCCGCCAGATGCACCAGGGCATCCACTCCTGACAGTAGATCGCTGGCAGGATTGGTTGGCTCCCAACGCCTTTCGTTTTCATTGGTGGGCTCGCCACGCACCAGCCGGATCACCCGGTGACCGCCGGTGGACAGGAAGGCCGCCAGGGCAGTACCAACCAGACCGGACGATCCAGTGATCGCCACGACGAGTTTCCCAGCGCCGGTCGCGGCAGCGTCGCGATGCGCGTCGAGGTCCTCGGCCAGCTGACGGTGGCGGTAGGCGAAGGTCGACCGTAACGCCCGCCCCGGCACGGTGGTGTCGACCTCGTCGTGCACCCGGGTTCGGTCCGGGCCGGCCGCACTGAACTTGTGGGTGTGCCGCCACCAGCCGATGACTCGGGGTGGCATCGTCATCAGCCCATCGGAGGACAGCACGTCGACGAACTGGTTGGGCGGGCGGTAGCCCGCCGGGTCGTGTTTGGCCACCCAGCGCAGGCCACCGGGCAGACCGAGGATCGCCGTGCCGTCGGCCAGCGACTCGGTCTCCTTGAGGACCCGCATCGGCTGCCAGGGCGGCACCAGTCGGCGCATGGCTCCCGGCCGGGTGTGCCAGGCGAAGACCTCCTCGAGCGGGTGGTCGACGATGCTGGCGTATTCGATCCCCATCAGGAATCCGCGGCTGGGGTGTGGCCGGAGCTTTCGGGGTGCGTGTACACGATGTCGGCGCTTCCCTCGGCGCTCGTGACGTAGCGGATCTCCATCTCGTCACCGGTCGGTGCGGTCTCGACGACAGGGGTCTCCACGACAGGGGTCTCCACGAGGTCGTACTCGATGGCGTCGGCGTACTCGATGGCGTCGGCGTACTCGATGGCGGCGTCACTGACGATGTGCAGTGCCGCCTCCTCAGCCGGTTCAGGGAACTCGGCTTCGTCGTCGCTGGGCATGTCGTAGTCGGGTTCGTCGTGCACCAACTCGTCGGGATGATCCTCGACCACTAGTGCCGCGTCTTCAGCGAAAACGACTGTGGCGGAATCGGATTCGCCGGGCGGAATCGCAACCGGTTCGATCACCTCAGTGGTTTCCACAGCCCCCGGCGTGGCGGCCACGGCCGGGGTCGGCACGGGTCGGAGGGTGCGCTCCCGGATCGCGTCGACGATCAGGGTGATCACCCCAAGCCCGCTGGCGCCGATACAGATCCAGGCGAGCAGCTCGTTGCTGGTCACCACCGCGGAGATCAGGGCCGCCAGGCCGATCACCGCGAAAACTACCGCGACGATCAGCATGCGTCAGGCCCCCCGCGCTTTAGTACTGGGTGTAGCCGACGTCGCCGGCGTCCACCGGAGCAGCCGAGCCGCGCTGGCCCAATTCCTCGAGCTGGGACTCCAGGTAGGTCTTCAATCGAGTGCGGTACTCCCGCTCGAAGGTCCGCAGCTGTTCCAGTCGACCCTCCAGCACGGTGCGCTGCTGGTTGATCGTGCCCATCACCTCGGTGTGCTTGCGTTCTGCGTCGGTCTGCAGGATGTCGGCCTTCTCCTGGGCCTGACGCAACTGCATCTCCGACCTGCTCTGCGCATCGGCGAGCATCGCATCGGCACGCTGGCGAGCTTCGTTGACCGTGGTCTCGGCGATATAGCGGGCCTCGGAGACGATCTGCTCGGCACTGGCGTGTGCCTCGGAGAGCATCTTGTCCGACTCCGCCCGGGCGGTACTGGTGAGCCGGTCGGCGGTGTCCTGGGCCAGGCTGAGCACCCGGGCGGCCTTCAGCGCCTGGTCCTCGGAGAGTTCACCGCTGTCGGCCACCGTGTGCACCACGACGGGCTCCGGCTGGGGCTGGTAGAGCGGAATGGCCTGCGTGGCCTGAACCGCTCCCGACCGTGCGGATACCAGCTCAGAGTCGAGTTCGCTGACCCGCTGGCGCAGGTCGGCGTTCTCCTCGATGAGTCGGGCCAGCTCGCTCTCCACCAAGTCGAGGAAGGCGTCGACCTCGTCCTCGTTGTAGCCACGTTTGCCGATAGGCGGCTTGCTGAAGGCCACATTGTGCACGTCGGCCGGTGTGAGTGGCATTCTTGCCCCTTCCGATCTGAGACTCCCAGGCTAGAGCAGCTATGCAGTCTAGAACGCTATCGCCCTGGGCGTTCCGAACATTAACTGGCGTCCATCCTGTCACACCAGACGCGCGGGTTACAGCGATGCCCGGAATTAAGAGCGATTTTCAGAGTTCGACGGCTTTCAGGCTGCAGCGCTGAACGCGAGTTGCATGCCGATGAAGGCAAGCAGGAGCAACACCATGATCGAGAAATCCAGGCGGACCGCCCCGATGGTGAGCTGCGGAATCACTCGTCGCAGCAACTTCACCGGCGGGTCGGTGACGGTCATGATCGCCTCGAGGACCACCACCGTCGCACCGCGCGGGTGCCAGTCACGGCTGAAGGACCGGATGAACTCCACCACGATCCGGGCGATAAGCAGCAACCAGAACACGAACAGCGCAAAGCCGAGGACCTCGAATACCGGCTTCACCTCAGGGGGTCCTTGTCGTCGCGGGACGGTGGGGGCAACAGCCCGGCATGCACCGGAGCGACGCCAGCCTACCGACTCCGCCGGACCCGCCGGTGATCACTGGTAGCTATAGAACCCAGCCTCGGCAATCCGGCGGCGCTCCTCGGCGGTGACGTCGACGTCGGCCGGCGCGAGCAGGAACACCTTTGTGGCGACCTTGTCGAAGGATCCGCGCAGCGCGAAGGCCAGGCCGGCGGCGAAATCCACGAGCCGTTTGGCGTCGGCGTTGTCCATCGACACCAGGTCCATGATCACCGGCTGGCCGTCCCGGAAGCGCTCCCCGATGGTGCGCGCCTCGTTGTAGTCCTTGGGTCGTAGCGTGGTGATCTTTGACAGCGGGCTGCCCTCTTCGAACAGCATGGCCATCCGACGCGGGTCCATCGCCAAGGCGCCGCGGGTCGATCCGCGCAGCGCACCGAAGCGGGGAGCGTGCGGGCGGTCGAACTCACGAGCCCGGAAACGCGGCTCCTCGGCGTAGCTGGCGGCCCGAAACCCGCCACTGGGCGGGTAATCGGCCTCAGGATCGTCGTAGTCGTGCCCCATCCGAGGGTCGTCGTAACGTCCGCCGGGTCGGGCGTCCTCGTAGCGGCTGCCGCCGCGCACGTCGTCATAGGCCTCGTCGGCGAACCGATCGTTGCGACGGGAGAAGCCGCGGCCGCGACCGGTATCGCGGTCATCGTCCTCGTAATACTCGTCGTCGTAGTCGTCCATCGGCGCCATACCGAAATACGCCTTGACTTTGTGCAGAGTGCTCATCCTCGTGACCCTTCCAGAGCTGAGTAGTGCCTGTGGTGCTAGATGTTCGTGATGAACCTGTGACTGGAGTGACTACTCAGGGAGACGTTAGAGGACGTTTGCCCATAAGCGCAGTACCGACACGCACACACGTTGAACCGTGTCGCACGGCCGCTTCGAGGTCATCGGACATCCCGGCCGACAACTGGGTGGCGCCCGGGTGTGCGCGCTGGATCCGGCGGTGCTCCTCGGCCAACGCCGCATAGGCCGCCTCCGGATCGGCGCCCAGCGGTGGAACCGCCATCAAGCCGACCAGTTCGAGTGCCGGCAAGTCGGCGATGCGCGCGCAGATCTCATCGACTGCCGCGGATTCGGCGATGTCCACCCCACCTCGCGCGGTGTCGCCGTCGAGGCTGATCTGGACGAACACCCGCAGTGGCCGGCATCGGCGGCCGTCGGCCACTGCCTGCGCGGCCGCCTGCCCCAAGGCGTCCGCCACCCGGTCGGTCGACACCGAGTGGACCGTATCGGCCCATCGGGCAATGCTTTTGGCTTTATTGCGCTGAATCTGGCCCACCATGTGCCAACGAGCGTCGGCAGAGCCGCAGTCGCCGCTTTCCCGGCCGGCGGGCAGCAACCGGGTGAATTCGGCGATCTTGGCGGTAGCCTCTTGGTCGCGGGACTCCCCGAACGCCCGGCAGCCCAACTGCCACAGGATCGCCACGTCGGTGGCCGGAAAGAACTTGGTGACCGGCAACAACACGATGTCCTCGACGGGCCGGTCGGCGGCGGCAGCGGCGGCGAACAGCCGGGAGCGCAACGCCGCCAACGCAGCGGTCAACTCCCCCACCCGGTCGGCGCGGCCGATCACGGCGTCACTCCATCCATACCAGCGACGCCAGTCGGCCGGTGGGATTGTCCCGGCGGTGGCTGAACAGGGCAGGATCGGCTGCGGTGCAGCGTGGGTCGATGTCGACAGCCCGCACGCCGGCATCGACGAGTTGGCGCGCGATCCCGGCCCGCAGATCCAGTGCCGCAGTTCCGCGCCCGGTGGTGGTGCGACTGCCGGGCAACCGCGCCTCGACCTCGGCGGCCATCTCCTCGGGTACCTCGTAGTTGGGTCCGCTGACCGCCGGGCCGAGGAGCGCCGAGATGTCCCGGGCGTGCGCCCCGAGTGCGAACATCGCCTCGAGGGTGGCCAGCACCACGCCGTCGGCCGCCCCTACCCGTCCGGCGTGGGCGGCCCCGACGACTCCGGCGCGGGCATCGGCCAGCAGAACGGGGACGCAGTCGGCGGTCACCACGGCCAGCGCGAGCCGCGGGACATCGGTCACCAGCGCATCGGTGGCGTCGAAGGCCTGCACCCGCGGGCCGTCGACGACTTCGACGTGGGCGGAGTGCACCTGATTCATCCAAACGACGTGATCGGCCGGCAGTCCGATCGACGCAGCCAGTCGTGCGCGGTTGGCCGCCACCGCGGCAGGGTCGTCCCCGACATGGTCGCCGAGGTTGAAGGAGTCATACGGCGGCGCCGACGCTCCGCCGGACCGAGTGGTGGTGACGCGGCGGATGCGGACGGTCACGGCGTCAGTGCCGCATGAACGGCGGTACGTCGACGTCGTCGTCATCGTCGCCGAACGGCGATGAACCGTTGGTGCGCGCCGAGACTGCAGTGAGCGGTTCGAGCGGTTCGAAGAGCGGAGACCCGCCCACCTGACCTGCGCTGGCGGGGGCGAAGGTGTGCGTGGTGGAGATCGTCGGCGGTGGCAGGGCCGGCGCCGCGGCAACCGCGGGCGGCGTCTCCACCCCCGCCTCGACGACCGCCTCGACCGATGTGACGGTGGCTGGGCCGGTGGTGGCCTCACCGATGATGATCGGCTTGCGGCTGGCGCTGTTGGCGTCGAAGCCGGCGGCGATCACGGTGACCCGCACCTCGTCGCCGAGCGAGTCGTCGATGACCGTGCCGAAGATGATGTTGGCGTCGGAGTGCGCGGCCTCCTGAACCAGCGAGGCGGCCTCGTTAATCTCGAAGAGCCCCAGATCGCTGCCGCCGGCGATGGACATCAGCACACCCTGGGCGCCTTCCATCGAGGCCTCCAGCAGCGGTGAGTTGATGGCCATCTCGGCTGCCTTCAGGGCGCGACCGTCGCCGCGGGAGGAGCCGATGCCCATCAACGCGGTGCCCGCCCCGCTCATGACGCCCTTGACGTCGGCGAAGTCGACGTTGATCAGGCCCGGAGTGGTGATCAGGTCGGTGATGCCCTGTACGCCGTTGAGCAGCACCTCATCGGCGCTGCGGAAGGCGTCCATCAGCGAGACGTTCGCATCGCCCATCTGCAGCAGCCGGTCGTTGGGGATGACGATCAAGGTGTCGCAGCTCTCCCGCAACGCGCTGATGCCCGCCTCCGCCTGACCGGCCCGGCGCTTGCCCTCGAAGGAGAACGGCCGCGTCACCACACCGACCGTCAGCGCGCCGAGCTTGCGGGCGATGTTGGCCACCACCGGGGCGCCGCCGGTCCCGGTTCCGCCACCCTCGCCAGCCGTCACGAACACCATGTCGGCGCCGCGCAGCAGTTCCTCGATCTCGTCCTTGGCGTCCTCGGCGGCCTTCCGGCCGACGTCGGGGTCCGCCCCGGCACCAAGTCCCCGGGTGGAGTCCCGGCCGACGTCGAGTTTGACGTCGGCATCGCTCATCAGCAGCGCCTGGGCGTCGGTGTTGATGGCGATGAACTCAACGCCTTTGAGCCCCTGCTCGATCATCCGGTTGACGGCGTTGACGCCGCCGCCGCCGATGCCTACGACCTTGATGACGGCGAGATAGTTGTGCGGTGGGGTCATCGGTGTGGTCTTCCTCCGGTGGTGGGACTGTTCGCCCGGTGGGTGGGGGCCGCGACTTCCCTGGACGAACCCTCAACCTCAACCAGAGGCTTAGAGTTATGTCAAGTTGTTCGCTACCAAGAACCGTAGGTCTGGCCGGCGGCGGATGTGGGAGGCGCGCCCGCGTGTCGGGGGAGAAATTTCCTACTGGACGGTGGGCAGATCAGGGCTGGACACGTCATAGACGCGGCCGGGCTGGGTCAGCAGCGCCGTTAACTTCTCGGCCTTCTCGTCGGTGCGGTCGGTGGTCCCCCAGATGACGGTCCGGCCGTCGTGCAAGGTCAGTGTTATCGAGGCCACCGACGGGGCCGCGACTCGACCGACCTGCGCGGCCACCTCGGGCCGCAGAGCGGTCAACACCTGCAGTGCGGCCTGGGTCGGCGGATCTACCGGACCGGGGTTGTCAACGTCGAAATAAGCCAGCCCGGGCGGCGGCGGCGCGGTGACGAAGTCGACCCCGTCCCGGTCGAACAGGTGCGGCCCGTCCGGGAACTCCTTGAACGCCACCGGAATTCGCTCGGCGATGGTGATTCGCAGCGCAGAAGGATATTCCCGCTGCACACGGACGCTGGCGACCCGGCGGATTCCGGCCACCCGGTCGGCCACCTGCTCGGTGTTGATCTGCAGCAACGGGGTGCCCAACTGCACCGCGGCCGCCGCGACGACCTCCTCGGTCGGCACCGCCCCGGTTCCGATGATGACCAGAGATCGGGCCGACATCAGCGGGGTAAAGTACAAGACCAGGCCCAGCGCCACGCTGAGTAGCGCCAGCAGGGTCGTCCAGACGAACAGCTTGAGGCCCTTGACCTTGCGGGCCGCTTCCCGCGGGGTCTCGGGGCCGGTGACGCCGCGAGCGCGGCGCTTGGCCTCTCGGCGGGCCTGCTCGATCGCCATCGCCCGCTCCTGGGCGGCCCGGCGCTCAGCACGTTCCCGGCGGGCCCGTCGCCGTGGGCCCTCAACGTCGGGGGTGTCTGCGGCGGGATCATCGACGAGCTCGGCATTGTCGGAATCCCCATGATCGCCGAACTCGGGAAGATCCTCGAGGTCCTCCAGATCCTCGAGGTCCTCCGGCTGGTCGGGCGATGCCGCTCCCCCAGCGGTTTCGGACTGCTCCGATCGCATCGACCTAGACCCCTGGCCGACCGGAACGAGCCTGCAGCGCAGCAATGATCTCGGGGCCCAACATGGTCACGTCCCCGGCACCCATCGTCACCACCACATCACCGGGGCTGACCGCGGTGGCCACCTGCCGGGCCACCGCGGAGAAATCCGGCAGATAACGCACCGGCACGCTGACGTGCTCGGCGATGGTGGCGCCACTGATACCGGTCAGTGGCTGCTCCCGGGCGGCGTACACATCGAGGACGAAAACCTTGTCGGCGGTGTCCAGCGCAGCGGCGAACTCGCGGGCGAAAGCCTTTGTGCGGGAGTATAAGTGCGGCTGGAACACGACGATGCTGTTACCTCCGCCGGAGCTGGGCCGGCCGGACTGGTCCTGGCGGGCGAGGGCCCGTAGCGCAGTCAGCGCAGCCCGCACCTCGGTCGGATGATGGGCGTAGTCGTCGAAGACTCGCACCCCGTTGGCGGTTCCGACCAACTCGAAGCGCCGACGCACACCTTCGAAACCGGCCAGCGCATCCAACACCTGCTCGACGGGTGCGCCGGCCTCAACAGCCGCCAGCAGCGCGGCCAGGGCGTTGAGCGCCATGTGGCGGCCCGGGACCGACAGGCGCATCGCCCGCGGGTTGGCTTCGCCGGCCAACTGGATCTCGGCCACCGCCCCGGTTCCGTGCTGCTCCCAACTGAGAAGTCTCGCGGCCAGGACCGTCGAACCCTCGGTGCTGCTGCCGTAGCGCAGCACCCGCACCCCCAAGGCGGCGCTGCGATCGGCCAGCTCCGCGGCCCCGGGATCGTCGGCGCACACCACCAACGCCCCGCCCGGCGCGAGTTTCTCGACGAACTGGTCGAACACCGCAGTGTAGGCATCGGTAGTACCGAAGAAGTCGAGATGATCGGCTTCGATATTGGTGACGACCGCCACGTTGGGCGTGTACTCCAGCAGCGACCCGTCGCTCTCGTCGGCCTCGGCCACGAACACATCGCCGCTGCCGTGGTGGGCGTTGGTGCCCGCTTCCCCCAATTCACCGCCGACGGCGAAGGACGGATCAAATCCACTGTGCTGCAGCGACACAATGAGCATGGAGGTGGTGGTCGTCTTCCCGTGCGTGCCGGTCACCAACAGGGTCTGCATACCGGCCATCAGCTTGGCCAGGACCGCTGGACGCAGGATCACCGGAACAGCGCGCCGACGCGCCTCCACCAGTTCGGGATTGGTTTTGGGAATGGCCGCATGGGTGGTGATGACGGCGGTGGGCCCACCGGGAAGCAGGTCGAGGTTGGCCGCATCGTGGCCGATGACGATCTGCGCCCCGCGGGCCCGCAGTGCGGCCAGCGCGCGCGATTCCTTCGCATCCGAACCGGACACCAAGGCACCCCGGTCGAGCAGGATTCGAGCGATGCCCGACATGCCCGCTCCCCCGATGCCGACCATATGTACCCGCGCGAGTTCGGGTGGCAGCGCTGGGATCATCGGCGCGCCCCTCGCACCGATTTTCCAGGGCCGGTCCGGGCGACACCTAAGACGATGTCGGCGATCCGCCTCGCGGCGTCGCGGTGGCCCACCCCGGCGGCGGCGGCGGTCATGTCGGCTAGTCGCGTCGGGTCGGTGATCAGCCCGACCACCTCGGTGCCGACGTAGGACGGGGTCAGATCCGCGTCGGCCACCAGGAGACCGCCGCCCGCCTCGACCACCGGCAGCGCGTTGAGTCGCTGCTCGCCGTTGCCGATCGGAAGCGGGACGTAGACCGCGGGCAGGCCAACGGCGGACACCTCCGCCACGGTCATCGCCCCGGAGCGACAGATCGCCAGATCCGCTGCGGCATAGGCCAGATCCATCCGGTTCAGATACCCGAGGGCGATGTACGGCGGGTCGCCCGGCCGGCTATCGGGTAGGTCCAGGGTGTTCTTCGGTCCGTGCGCGTGCAGCACCGACACACCGGCCGCCGCCAGTTCCTCGGCAGCCGCCGACACTGCCCGGTTGATCGAGACCGCGCCCTGGGAGCCGCCGAACACCAGCAGTACGCGGGCATCGTCGGTGAAGCCGAAATGGGCGCGCGCCTCGGCCCGCAGGGCTGACCGGTCCAGGCCGGTGATCGAGGCGCGCAACGGCATCCCGACCACCTCCGCGTGCGCGAGGCCCGAACCCGGCACCGCGGCCAGCACCCGGCGGGCGAACCGTGCGCCGAGCCGGTTGGCCAGTCCGGCACGGGCGTTGGCCTCGTGGACCACGACCGGTACGCGGCCACGCGCGGCCAGGTAGGCGGGCACCGCCACATACCCGCCGAAACCCACCACCACGTCGGCGTTGACCGCGTCGAGGACGGCCCGGGTTTCCTTGACCGAGCGCCGAACCCGCCTCGGCAGTCGCAGCAGGTCGAGGTTGAGTTTCCGGGGCAGCGGTACCGGTGTGACCAACCGCAGGTCATACCCCCGGTCAGGCACCAGTCGGGTCTCCAGCCCGCGGGCGGTGCCCAGCGCGGCGATGTGCACGCCCGGGTGCGCCGCACCCAGTGCATCGGCGACGGCCAGGGCCGGTTCCACATGCCCGGCGGTACCGCCGCCGGCCAACACCACCGACACCGTTCCCGAGTCGCCGACGCCCCGGCGTTCGACACCGCCGTCAACCCCGGAGGCACTCACCCGAAACGCTGACCTTCCAGTACGCGGGACCGTTTGTCCCCTTGCCGAGAGCGGCCCTGCGCCGCGGCGGAGCGCCCCTGCTGCCGGACACCGGCGTCGCGCCCCGCCCGACGCGAGGCGCCTCCATCATGCCCCGACCGGCGCGGGGCGGCGGTCACCATCCCGGCTTTGGCCCTCCGACCGCCCGGTGCGGGAGCCGCCGACCGGCGCGCCCTGGCCGGTGGCCTCGGGGCCGGTTTGGGAGGTTCCGGACGTGACCGCAACCGGTCCCGCAGTGCCTCGACCCGGCTGGGCAGATAGGGCTCGGGCAGTGGCAACCGCAATAGGCGGTTCATCCGGTCATCGCGCCCTGCCCGCAGGGCAGCGACCGCATCAGGTTCGTGGCGGGCGGCGTTGGCCATCAGCCCGATCATGAAAAGTGTTGTTGCCGTTGATGTTCCACCGGCGGAGATCAGCGGAAGCTGAATGCCGGTGACCGGCAGCAGACCAATGACGTAGCCGACGTTGATGAACACCTGCCCGATGATCCAGGCAGTGGTGGCGGCGGTGAGTAGCCGCAGGAACGGGTCGGCGGACCGCCGGGCGATCCGCATGCCGGTGTAGGCGAACAGGCCGAACAGGCACAGCAACCCGAAGGCCCCGATGAACCCCAACTCCTCGCCGATGATCGCGAAGATGAAGTCGTTGTGGGCGTTGGGCAGGTAGTTCCACTTGGCCGTGCCCTGGCCCAGCCCGTCGCCGAAGACCCCACCGTTGGCCAGCGCGAACTTGGCCTGCCGGGCCTGGTAGCCGGCGCCCTGAACGTCGGCGCTGGGGTCCAGCCAGGACCGCACCCGGTCGGAGCGGTAGCCCTCCGACACCGCCAGAACCGCGGCCGCTGCGATGGTGGCCAGCAGGGAACTGACGAACACCTTCAACGGCAGCCCGGCGAACCACAGCAGCGCCAGCAGGATGATGCCCAGCGACACCGTCTGACCCAGGTCGGGCTGGGCGACGATGAGCGCCAGGGCGATGACCGCGGCCGGGATCAGCGGGATCAGCATTTCGCGCAGCGAGGCACGCTCCATCCGCCGCGCCGCCAACAGGTGGGCCCCCCAGATGACGAACGCGATCTTGGCCAGTTCGGAAGGCTGCATGGACAATCCGCCGAAGACGAACCAGCCGCGGGTACCGTTGGCCACCCGGCCGATGCCGGGGATGAGAACCAGCACCAGCAGGACGATGGTGACCGCGAAGCCGGCAAAAGCGGTGCGACGCAGGAAATGAATGGGCAACCGTAACGCGATCCAACAGGCGAACAACCCCAGCGCCGCCCACATCACCTGGCGGCCGAAGATGGACCAGGGGGTGCCGTCCTCGCCGTAGGAGTGCACCCCCGAAGCCGACAGCACCATGATCAGACCGAGCGTGGTCAGCAGCGCGGCGACCGACACCATCAGATGGAAGGACGTCATCGGCCGGGCGAGCCAGGCGCCGAACTGGGCCGGCGGGGCGAACCGGGACGTGCGCACGGAGGTCGGGTTACCAGCCGCGGTCGGATCGGCGCCCCGGCGCGGGAACCGGGGCCATCGCCTGCCCATGGCGCTAGCGGTCCCGGACCGCTTGGGCGAAGGCCTCACCACGATCGGCGTAGCCGTCGAACTGGTCGAAGGAGGCGCCGGCCGGGGCCAGCAGAACCGTGTCACCGGGGTGAGCAAGGCTGGCGGCCGCGTCCACGACCTCGGCCATGACACGACGACCGAGATCGGGGCCGGAGGCGTCGATCACTCGAGTCCCACTAGTAACACTGGACTCATTTGTCTCATGCACCTCAGCATCCTCCCGCGTCACAACCTGGATCACGGGGACATCCGGTGCGTGTCGCGATAACGCCTCGACAAAGACATCCCGATCACGGCCGATGACGACCACGCCGGCCAGCCGGTCGGCCACTCGCGCCACCGCCTGCTCCACCGACGCGCCTTTGAGCATTCCCCCGGCCACCCAGACGACCCGCGGATAAGCCAGGATCGAGGCTTCGGCGGCGTGCGGGTTGGTGGCCTTGGAGTCGTCCACGTAGCGCACCCCGGCCAACTCTCCGACCGGCTCGGACCGGTGCCGGCCTACCCGGAACGCCGTCAGCGCCGATGCGACCGCCGCGGCCGGGACGTCCACCGCCCGGGCCAGTGCCGCCGCCCCGAGCGCATCGAGCACGCCGACCGGACCGGCCACCGGAATCGAATCCGCCCCAGCCAACACCAGATCGCCGGCGAACGCCCGATCCACCAGCATCCCGTCCCGCACGCCGAGTTCGCCGGGTGCGGGCTCCCCGAGCCGGAAACCGACCTTCACCGGCGCCGCCGCATGGGGCAGCAGCACCCGGGCCGCCGGGTCATCGAGACCGACGACGGCGACCCGGCCGTCCAGCGCGCGGGCCTTGGCCGCGGCGTAGGCACTGAAGCTGCCGTGCCAGTCGAGATGGTCCTCGGCGATGTTGAGCACCACCCCGGCCGCCGGGCGCACCGAGGGGGCCCAGTGCAGTTGGAAGCTGGACAACTCCACCGCCAGCACGTCGGCGGGCCGGGACAACACGTCAAGCACCGGTTCACCGATGTTCCCGCACAGCATCGCCTGGCGACCGGCGGCGATGAGCATGTCATAGAGCATCGCGGTGGTGGTGGTCTTCCCATTGGTTCCGGTCACCACCAGCCAGCGCCGCGGCGGCCCGTACAGTCCGGCGGCGTCCAGCCGCCAGGCCAGTTCGACGTCGCCCCAGATCGGGACCCCGGCCGCTGCGGCGGCAGCCAACACCGGAGCGGTCGGCGGGAATCCGGGGCTGGTCACCACCAGGTCGAACTCAGCAGCCCGGCCGAGCGCCTCCTCGGTGCCGCAGAACTGCGCGTCGCCCACCGCCCGCGCGGCGGCGGGGTCGTCGTCGCAGACGGTGAGCCGCACTCCCAGACTGCCCAGCGCCGACACCACCGCCCGACCGGTGACCCGGGCGCCGGTCACCAACACCCGTGCCGCGGCCGTCAGCGGCGATAGCTCCGGGTGGGCACCGTCGGCCAGTCCCCCGACCATCAATCCCCGCCCATCAGTCCCCGATGGCGGTCAGCCACTCGCTGTAGAACAGCGCCACCCCCAGCCCGCACGCGATCGCGGTGAGCAGCCAGAACCTGATGATGACCGTGGTCTCCGCCCAGCCGACGAGTTCGAAATGGTGGTGGAACGGCGCCATCCGGAACACCCGGCGCCCGGTGGACCTGAACGCGATGATCTGGATCACCACCGAGATCACCTCGGCGACGAACAACGCGCCGATGACGACAGCCAGCACCTCGGTGCGACTGGTGATGGACAGCCCCGCGATGATGCCGCCGAGGGCCAGCGACCCGGTGTCACCCATGAAGATCTTCGCCGGTGCGGCGTTCCACCACAGGAATCCGGTGCAGGCACCGGCGGTGGCGGCGGCGATCAGGGCCAGATCCAGCGGATCGCGGACGTTGTAACAGCCCAGGCCGGGCGCGGTGGCGCAGGCGTTGCGGTACTGCCAGAAGGTGATCAGCACATAAGCGGCGCTGACCATCGCCATCGCGCCTGCCGCCAGGCCGTCGAGGCCGTCGGTGAGGTTCACCGCGTTGGACCAAGCGCTGACGATCACGATGACGAACAACACGAACAGCGCGGGAGGCATTGCGACGGTGGATATTTCGCGCACGTAGGACAGTTGGTTGGAGGCCGGGGTGAGACCCTCGGGGTTGGCGAACTGCAACACCAGGATACCGAACAGCACCGCGGCGCTGATCTGCCCGACGGTCTTGGCGGTCTTGTTCAGCCCCAGGTTGCGAGACCGCCTGATCTTGATGATGTCGTCGAGAAACCCCACTGCGCCCAGTGCGGTGGCCAGACCGAGCACCAGCAGCCCGGAGGCAGATGGACCCATCCCGTCCACCGCCAGCCCAACCAGGTGGGTGCCGAAGTAACCCGCCCAGATGCCGGCCAGGATGGCCACCCCGCCCATCGACGGGGTGCCGCTTTTGGTCTTGTGGCTCGGCGGGCCGTCCTCGCGGGTCTTGTGGCCGAATCCCTGCCGGGTGAACATCCGGATGAGCGTCGGTGTCAGCAGGATCGAGACGGTCAGCGAGATGAACAGGGCGATGAGGATCTGTCTCATGTCCGCACATCCAGAAGCGCCTCGGCCAGGGCGCCCAGCCCCGCGGCGTTGGAAGCCTTGACCAGCACCACGTCGCCGGGGGCGAGTTCGTCGCGCAGCAACTCCAGCGCGGCGTCGGCGTCGGCGACCATCGTCGACTCCGCGCCCCAGGATCCCTCCATGACCGCCCCGTGGTGCATGGCGCTCATGGGTCTCCCACTTCCGACGACGACGAGTCGAGTGATATCTAAGCGCACCGCCAGCCGACCGACGCGGTCGTGCTCGGTTATCGAGTCCTCGCCCAGCTCGCCCATCTCGCCGAGCACCGCCCAGCTTCGCTTGCCGGCTGCGCGGGCCATGGCGGCGAGCGCTTGCAAACCGGCCCGCACCGAGTCCGGGTTGGCGTTGTAGGCGTCGTTGATGACGGTCACCCCGTCCGAGCGGGTCCGGACCTCCATCCGGTGCCGGGACGCCGGAGCCGCACCTGCCAGCGCGTCTGCCACCTGCTGCAGACCGGCACCGCACTCCAAGGCCACCGCCGCCGCCGACAGGGCGTTGCCGACCTGGTGTTCGCCGTGCACCGCCAGGGCGACCGGAACCGCGGCGTCCCCGACGGACAGGGTGAACCGGGGCCGGGCCAGGTCGTCGAGTTCGACATCCACGGCGCGCACGTCGGCCCTCTCGGAGCGACCCACGGTGAGCACCCGCGCCGAGGTCTGGTTGGCCATCGCCGCGACAACCGGGTCGTCGGCATTGAGCACAACCACCCCGGAGGTCGGGACGGCCTGTACCAGTTCGGCTTTCGTCGTCGCGATCACCTCGCGGGAACCGAACTCACCGAGGTGAGCGGTGCCGACGTTGAGGACCACCGCGATCGCCGGCGGGGCGATGGCGGCCAACGCGGCGATGTTGCCGGGATGCCGGGCCGACATCTCCAGCACCAGGAAGTCGGTCTGCCGGGTAGCCCGCAGCACGGTCCAGGGGTGGCCCAGTTCGTTGTTGAACGACCCGGGCGGAGCAACCACTTCACCGAGTGGGCGCAGCACCGCCGCGATCAGGTCCTTGGTCGAGGTCTTGCCGGAGGATCCGGTGATCCCGATGATTCGGAGCCCGGACCCCACCAATTCGACCGCCACCGCACAAGCGAGCTTTGCCAGCGCCGACAGCACCGCGGCCCCGGATCCGTCGGTGTCGTGTTCGAGCACCCCGGCGTGTGCGTCGACGGCCGCTGCGGGCGGGACGACGATGGCCGGCACCCCCACCGGGCGGGCAGCCAGGACCGCAACCGCACCCGCCGCCACCGCGCCCGCGGCGAAGTCGTGACCGTCGGAACGGGCGCCGGGCAATGCCAGGAACAACCCGCCGGGGGTCACCGCCCGAGAGTCGAACTCCACGGTTCCGCTGACCCGGGTGGCGGCCGCCTCGGCCGGGCTGATGTCGGCCAGGTCGCCGCCGACGATGTCGGCGATCTGCGCGATGGTCAGGTCGATCACTGCGGGGTCCTTTCCGCGATCGCCTCGAGGGCGGCGGCCAGTTCGGCACGGTCATCGAATGGCCGGGTCTGACCACCGCCGGTTTGGCCGCGCTCATGCCCCTTGCCGGCTATCACCACCACATCGCCGCGACGCGCCCAGCCGACGGCGTGGGCGATCGCCGCACGGCGGTCGGCGATCTCGACGACCTCGGCGGCCGGCTGCCGACGCGCCCGCTGCGCTCCGGCTACGATCGCGGCCC
Source organism: uncultured Mycobacterium sp. (assembly GCA_964463215.1). Classification (GTDB taxonomy): domain Bacteria; phylum Actinomycetota; class Actinomycetes; order Mycobacteriales; family Mycobacteriaceae; genus Mycobacterium. Next base: position 23,748 of record CAYXBN010000010.1, read on the forward strand.
GGATCAGATCGGGATCTTCGTCCCGAGGGTTGTCATCGGTGACGACCACCAGATCGGCCAGTTCGGCGGCCACCTCACCCATCGGCTCGCGTTTCCCGGGGTCGCGGTTGCCGCCGGCGCCGAAGACGACGGCCAGCCGGCCGCGCCCGCCGGATTCCGTGGGCCGCCGCAACGTCTGCAGCACCGCCTCCAAGGCACCCGGTTTGTGGGCGTAGTCGACCACCGCCAGGAAGTCCTGCCCGCGGTCGATGAGCTCCAACCGACCGGGAACAGTGGCAGTCCGAAGGCCCGGCGCGGCCTGCTCCGGGGAGACCCCCACGAGGTCGAGCATGGCCAGCGCCAGCAGGGCGTTGGCGACGTTGTAGCGGCCCGGCAACCGGATCCTCAGCCGGTGCCCGACACCGGCCGGGTCGACCGCGGTGAACTCCTGCAGTCCGCTGTCGAGGGCCACGAAGTCCTCGACGGTCCAGTCGGCGGGGTTGCCCTCGGCACTGACCGTCACCGCCGCACCGGCCCGCAGCGCCATAGCCCGGCCGGACTCGTCGTCGACACAGACCACCGCACGGTGGGCGTGCAGCGACGACGCCGGGTCGAACAACTTGGCCTTGGCGTCGAAATACGCCTCCATCGACGGATGAAAGTCGAGGTGGTCCCGGGACAGATTGGTGAAACCGCCTACCGCGAAACGGATTCCGTCGACCCGGCCCAGTTCCAGAGCGTGGCTGGAGACCTCCATCACCGCGGTGTCAACACCCCGCTCGACCATCACGGCCAGCAGGGCTTGTACGGCCGGCGCCTCCGGAGTGGTCAACGCGCTGGGCACATCCGAGCCGGCGATCCGGACCCCGACGGTGCCGATCATCCCCGCGGTCCGACCGGCCGCCCGCAACCCGGCTTCGATGAGATGGGCGGTGGTGGTCTTGCCGGAGGTCCCGGTCACACCGAGCACGACGATCCGGTCGGAGGGACGTCCGTACACCTCGGCGGCCACCGCGCCCAGGACAGACCGCGGCGCCGGGTGCACCAGGACCGGAACAGGTACCGGATCACCGGGGAGTTGCCCGATCAACGCCACCCCGGCAGGGTCGGTCAGCACCGCCACCGCCCCCGCTGCGACGGCCGCGGCGGTGAACTGGGCACCGTGGGCGGCGGCGCCGGGCAGCGCCGCGAAGAGGTCCCCGGGTGCGGCGTCCTGAGCGCGCAGGGTGACCCCGCTGATGCGGACCTGCCCCACGGCCGGGCCGTCGGCGGGGTCCAGGTCGGCATGCTTCGCCAGGACCGACAGCGGCAATCCGGGGTTGCCGTGGGGCCGCAGGACGTTGGTCACCGCCGCTCACCTCCGCCTCTACCGCCCGGTCGGCTCATCACCCTACCGAGGGCACGCCCCCGGGTGGGTCAGGTGGCCTGCAGCGTCAGCGGTGGGCCGGGGTCCGGCGAGAGGGGCACGTTCTCGCGCTGCATCAGCCAGCCCGCGATGTTGTGGAACAGCGGTGCCGCGGAGTGCCCCGGCGAACCGTCGGCGTTTCGCGTCGGCGCGTCCATCATCAGTCCGATCACGTAGCGCGGATCGTCCGACGGAGCCATGCCCGCGAAGGTGATCCAGTAGACGTCGTCGTAGTAGCACCCGCAGGCGGGGTTGATCTGCTGGGCGGTTCCGGTCTTGCCGGCCATCTGGTAACCCGCCACCGCCGCGGCCGGCCCGGTGCCCTGCTGGACGCCCATCGGGTCCCGCTGCACGACGGCGCGCAACATATTGCGCACCGTGCGCGCGGTCTCCGGGGACACCACCCGGATGCCCTCGGGTTGCTGCTCTTGGATGCGGCGGCCGTCCGGGCCGATGGTGGCCTTGACGATCCGCGGGGGGATGCGAATCCCGTCATTGGCCACGGCCTGGTACATGCCGGTCATCTGCAGCAGCGTCATCGAAAGGCCCTGCCCGATGGGCAGATTGGAGAAGGTGCTGCCCGACCACTGGTCGATGGGGGGAACGATGCCGGCGCTCTCGCCGGGCAGGCCCACCCCGGTCCGCTGCCCCAGACCGAATTTGCCCAGCATCTCGTAGAAGCGTTCCGGTCCCAGCCGTTGGGCCAGCATGAGCGTGCCGACGTTCGAGGACTTGCCGAACACCCCGGTGGTGGTCAGCGGAATCACACCGTGGTCCCAGGCGTCCCCGACCGTCACCCCGCCCATGTTGATCGAACCGGGCACCGAGAGCACTTCATCGGGGTTGGACAACCCGTACTCGATGGCGGCGGCGGCCATCACGATCTTGTTGACCGACCCGGGCTCGAACGGCGAGGTCACCGGCAGATTGCCCATCTGCCGGTGGGACTGGCGCCCGATGTCCTGACCGGGATCGAAGGTGTTGTCATTGGCCATCGCCAGGACCTCGCCGGTCTTCGCGTCGAGTACCACCGCGGAGACGTTGCGGGCGCCGGAGGCGTCCTTGGCCAGTTGCACCTGCTGCTGGACGTAGAACTGGATGTCGTCGTCCAAGGTCAGTTGCACCGTCGACCCGTTGACCGCCTGGTGTCGGTTACGGTAGCTACCGGGGATCACCACGCCGTCGGAACCGCGGTCGTAGGTCACCGACCCGTCGGTGCCGGCCAGCACCGAGTCCATCGAGTCCTCCAGTCCAAGCAAGCCGTGGCCGTCCCAGTCGATGCCCCCGACCACGTTGGCGGCCAGCGATCCGCCCGGGTATTGCCGCAGATCCTGCCGTTCGGCGCCCACCTCCGGATACTTGTCGGTGATGGCCGCCGCGATCCCGGGATCCACCGCGCGCGCGAGGTAGACGAATGTCTCACTGCTGCGGAGCTTCTTGAGCACCGAGGGCGCGTCGGGTCTGTTGTTCAGCGCGGCGGCGACGTCCCGGGCGATGTCGGTGAGCCGCTCGTCCGGATCTGGAGCAGAAGGCGCTTTCTGCCGGGCCTCGGCCAACTGCTTGCGGATTTTCGCGGGCTGGAAGGTCAGCGCCCGGGCCTCAATGGTGAAGGCCAACTTGTCGAAGTTGCGGTCGACGATGGCACCGCGAACCGCCTGATCGACGTCGGTCACCTTCAACTGACCCGCCGCCTGCTCACGCAGGCCCGCAGCGCTGGGCACCTGGAGGTTGAACAACTGCGCGGCGGCGACGGTAAGAGCGGAAAAGATCACGATGCTGCCGATCCGGGCGCGGTAACCGAATGACGAACTACCGGTTCCGGTTTCGGTCGCGGTTCGGACCCGACGGGCATTGGCCGGATGACCCTGACCGGCTACCGCCGGCGGGGTTGTGGGGGCCTTGCCGCGCCGTCGACCGGGGCGGGCGGGCCGCGATTGGGGTTTGCCTCGGCTCAATGGGGCGCCCCCGGGCCGGGAATCCCGTTCACGGGGTGCACAGGAGCCTCAGGCAGCACAGGAACCACAGGAGACACACCAGCCACTGTAGGCACTGGTGGTAGTCCGACCGGGGCAGGCGGGATTGCCAGCGTGTCGCCGGCCGGCGGGAGCGGACCGGGCGCCACCGGCCCGGCGGCGCCATGCAGACTGGCCGGATTGGGCGGCACCGGGCGCAACACCGGCACCTCGACTTCGGCACCCGGCTTGGGCGCCGGCGCGCCGGCCGGTGCGGGCTTGGGCGCCGCGACGGGGTTCTCCTCGGGAAGGGTGAAATTCAACGGCGGGGGCGGCACACCCTCGGCGGGTTTGGGCGATCCGACCACCACCCAGTTGCCCGCCGGGTCTTTGACCAGGTGTGCGGTATCCCGGGACGGGATCATGCCGAGGTTGCGGGCGGCGTCGGCGAGGGCCGGGGCGGACTGCGCCTCGAGCACATCACGCTCGAGGGATTCCTTCTGCTGGGACAGTGCGTCGTTGAGCGCCCGGGCGTTGCCGAGTTGATACGACCGTTGCGCGGCGTCGGTGGACAGCCACAGGGTGATTCCCAGACCGATGGCAAGGGCGCAGATCACCAGCACAACGAACGGAACCCGGGCGATCAGGGCCCGCGGGCTCAGGTCGATCTTGGCCAGCCGGAGCAGTATCCGTTCCCGTAGCGGTGGACGGATAACTTTGGGAGCCTTTGCCTTCCGAGCCTTGGCCCGAGCCTTGGCCTGGCTGGAACTCTTGGGGCGCGCGGGACGCTGGGCCGGGCGGCCGGCCGGGGCGGTCTGCGGCCCCTGCCGTTGGCCGCGTGGCTCCTGGGGCCGGGTTCGGGTGCGTGCGGGCCGGGCCGGCCCCTCGACGGGCCGGCGCGAGCGCTTGCGAGCAGGGGCCTCGGCCGCACGCCGGCCGCGGGCCGGCGCGGACCGGCGCTGCGCGGTGTCCCCACCACCGCCGCGACTGGCAGGCTTACGCCCGACCTTCATGCGGACCCCTCTCGCTCAACGGCACGCAACCGGACTGGGGCGCTGCGTGGATTGCGCTGCACCTCGGACTCATCAGCACGTTCGGCACCTCGGGTGAGGGCGTGGAATTCCGGTCCGTGACCGGGCAATTCGACGGGCAGACCCGCAGGGGTACGCGATGCCGTCGCGGCCGCGAAGGCGGTCTTGACGATGCGGTCCTCCAACGACTGGTAGGCCAACACGACGATGCGCCCGCCGGGTCGCACTGCCGCCAGCGCCGCGGGCAGTGCCGCCGTCAGCGATTCCAGTTCGGCATTGACGGCGATCCGCAGTGCCTGGAACGTGCGCTTGGCGGGGTGGCCCCCGGTTCGCCGAGCGGGCGCGGGGATGGCCTGATACAAGATCTCCACCAGCTCGCCGGTACGGGTGAAGGGTTGGTGCGCACGGCGTTCGACGATGAGCCCGGCGATCCGCGAGGCGAATTTCTCCTCCCCGAAGCGACGCAGCACCTCGGCGATCCGCCCCCGGTCCCAGGTATTGAGGATGTTCGCGGCCGTCAGGTCAGCCTCGGGATCCATCCGCATATCCAGCGGTGCGTCTTTGGCGTAGGAGAACCCGCGTTCGGCCCGGTCCAGTTGCATCGACGAAACACCCAGGTCGAACAACACCCCGTCGATCGAACCCATTGCCGGGAGCCTACTTTCGGCAAGCGCGTTGGCCATCCCGTCGTAGCGGGTGTGTACGAGCGTCACCCGGTCGGCGAACCGCGCCAGTCTGCGCTGGGCGATCGCCAGCGCATCAGGATCGCGATCCAGGCCAATCAGCCGCAGGCCCGCGAAGCGCTCCAGGAACCGCTCGGCGTGACCGCCTGCCCCCAGCGTCGCATCCACCAGAACCGCGCCGGATCCGTCGGCGGTGCGCCGGGTCAGCGCGGGGGCCAGCAGTTCGACGCAACGGTCGAGTAGCACCGGAACGTGTCCGTAGTCGGCGGAGTCCACCACGACGCACCCTCCTAAACCGGTCCCGCCCCGATTGGCCCCGACACGATCGCACCGCGCCCATGCCGCGAGGTCCCTGTCCGAGCTGGCGAACCTGGCGTCGGGGAAGTACGCCAGGGTCGACTCGGGCAGAGACCACGCCGCACGGACGGCGTCGGTGTCCTCAGATGATGTCGCTAAGCGCGTCATCGCTGGCCGCGGAGAAGTTTTCTTCGTGGGTCTGCTGGTAGTCCTGCCAGGACTGGGCGTCCCAGATCTCCAGGAAGTCCACCGCCCCGATGACCACGCAGTCCTTGCTGAGGTTGGCGTAGCGCCGATGGTCGACCGACAGGGTGATCCGGCCCTGAGAATCGGGATGCTGCTCATCGGTACCCGCGGCCAGGTTCCGCAGGAACGCCCGCGCCTCCGGGTTGCTCCGCGAGGTCGACGCCGCGCGCCGCGCCAATTGCTCGAACTGCGCGCGCGGGTACACCGCCAGGCTGTGGTCCTGACTTTTGGTCACCATCAGCCCCCCGGCCAGCGCATCGCGGAACTTCGCCGGCAATGTCAACCGGCCCTTGTCGTCCAACTTGGGTGTGTAGGTGCCGAGGAACATCCACAGCACCTCCTAGAGACACGCCATGGGAGTGACCACCACTCCCGCCTCCGCCACGATACCCCACGATCCCCCACTTTGCTCCACACTTTGCATCAAAATGGACGCAATTGCCCCACTGGCCCCCCTCGGCGGTCCAGTTGAATAAATTGAACAAAAAAAGGGGCAGCCTGTCGGCTGCCCCTAATCCCCCGGACGGGGGTTAACCTCGCGGGTTACTCGTCGAACCGGCGACGGAACCGGTCCTCCATGCGATTGGTGAACGAACCGCCGGACCCGCCTTTTCCGCGGCGGAGTTGACGTCCACCGCCGCCGGTACCACCTCGCGTCGCCGCGGGGCCCCCGTGGTCCATCGCCCCGTGCCCGCGCTGGCCGGTAATGGCGAATACCACGCCGCCGAACATCACGATGAAACCCAGCACCGACAGAACCGGAAATCCGCCGATCATGGTGGCTTTGATCGCCACACCGGAGACCAGCATCGCCAGACCCAGAATGAAGAGGCCCGCGCCCTGCAGCCGCCGGCGCGTCGACGGCGTCCGCAGGTTGCCACCTCGCACGCTCGAGGCGAATTTGGGATCCTCGGCATAGAGAGCGCTCTCGATCTGATCGAGCATCCGCTGCTCATGCTCGGAGAGTGGCATGCGTCCCTCCTTTGCCCGACATGACCGGCTTGCGGGTTATCCGCCACGGCGGTAGCCGGGCGACTAGCCCCATGATACGAGGTGGGGATGCCCGATACCACCCGGTTTCAACACTGGTTTTCGCCCCCGGCCTCGCACCGTGTACCCAAAGTTTAGTCACAGCACCGGCCACCGTTGTCTTCCCGCGACGCAGACGTAAGACCTCTGTCACGGGTGCATCCATTCGACCTCGGCGGCCGACATAATGACTGCCTGGGAGCAGACCGCAGCACCGCACCGGCGATAAGGGGGCACCACCCGTTGGCGACCTTCCTGATCGACCTGTCCCCCGCCGACATGCAGGCCCGACTCGGTGAGGCTCTCAGCGTCTACGTCGACGCCATGAACTACCCGCGCGGAACCGAGGGCCAGCGTGCACCGATGTGGTTGGAGCACACCCGCCGGGAGGGCTGGCGCGGGGTCGCCGCCGTGCATGTCGCGGAAGTCGATGTGCCCACTGCCGAGCAGCTCGCCGTGGCGCCGTTACTGGGGGTGGCCTACGGCTATCGTGGGGCACCCGACCAGTGGTGGCAGCAGCAGGTCACCCGCGGGCTGCGACACTTCGGCTTTCCCGACACCGAGATCCACCGGCTGATGAGCGACTACTTCGAACTGACCGAACTGCACATCCACCCAAACGCCCAGGGCCGCGGGCTGGGCGAGGCCCTCGCCCGCCGACTGCTCAACGACCGGCCGGAAGCGTATGTGCTGCTGTCCACCCCGGAGATCGGCGCCGAACCCAACCGGGCCTGGCGGCTCTACCGGCGGTTGGGCTTCACCGACATCATTCGCGGCTACCACTTCTCCGGCGATCCGCGGCCCTTCGCCATTCTCGGCCGCGCATTGCCCCTCTAGCCCGGGGGTCTGGCACGATGGACGCTCGTGCAGTCCCTCGTGCATGATCGTCGCCGAATTCGGCGGGTGCTGGCGCTGGTGCTGCTGCTGTGCACCGCGCCCGTACTGGCCGGGTGTCTGCGCGTACAGGCCTCCATCACCGTCTCCAGCGAGGACCGGGTGTCCGGCCAGATCATCGCTGCCGTCAAGCCCCGCGACGACAAGGACGCCGGACCGCAGTTCACCGACGACCTCGACTTCAGCCGGAAGGTCAGTGTGGGGCGCTACTCCGAAGACGGTTACATCGGCTCGACGGCCCGCTTTTCGGACCTCAGCTTCGCCGAGGTGCCGCAGCTGGCGAACCTCAGCCGCGATGCGACCGGAGTGGACATCTCGCTGCGCCGGGCCGGCAACCTGGTGCTGCTCGAGGGCCGAGTGGACCTGACCAACGTCACCAACCCGGACGCCGACGTGAAGTTCACCGCCGAGTTCCCCGGCGAGATCACCACCACCAACGGCGAGCGCGTCGGCACCAACGTCGTGGAATGGAAGCTCAAACCTGCGGCGGTCACCACGATGAGCGCACAGGCCCGCTACAGCGACCCCAGCACCCGCTCATTCGCCGCCACCGCGATCTGGCTCGGTCTGGCCGCGTTGCTGGCCGCCGGCATCATCGCGGCCCTGGCCTGGCGCGACCACGATCGCACCACACCCCGGTTCGCCGCTGCCGACCAAGCCGACGACCTCTAATCTGTTGTCATCCGGCCGTTGAACCGCCGATAACCGCGAGAAAGGGGCCGTGCTGAGCGCCCACGCAGCAGCACCGTCGGCCGCCCAATTGGCCGGCGCCGTCACCGACCAACTCCGGGGCTATCTGGCCGGGCGCCGGGCCGAGGCGGCCTACATCGGCAACGACTATGACGGCCTGATCTCCGCACTGGAGGACTTCGTGCTGCGCGGCGGTAAGCGGCTGCGCCCCGCCTTCGCCTACTGGGGATACCGCGCGGTCACCGACGGCCCCGAGGATCCGGTCGGCGAAGAGGTGCTGCGGTTGTTCTCCGCGCTGGAGTTGCTGCACGCTTGCGCGCTGGTGCACGACGACGTCATCGACGATTCCGCCACCCGTCGCGGAATGCCCACTGCCCATGTGCATTTCGCCGAACTACACCGCGACCGTGGCTGGCGCGGCTCGGCTGACCAGTTCGGCCGGTCCGCGGCGATTCTGCTCGGCGATCTGTCCCTGGTGTGGGCCGACGACATCGTCGCCGGAGCGGACCTTCCGAAGGAGGCCGCCCACCGCGTCCAACGGGTGTGGTCGGACATCCGCACCGAGGTCCTCGGTGGCCAGTACCTCGACATCGTCGCCGAGTCCAGTGGCACTCATTCCATCGAGACCGCGATGAACGTCAACACCTACAAGACCGCCTCCTACACCGTCTCCCGGCCACTGCAACTGGGGGCGGCCGCCGCCGCCGATCGGCCGGACATTCAGGCGGCGTTCCACAGCCTGGGCAACGATCTCGGGGTGGCCTTCCAGTTGCGCGACGACGTCCTCGGGGTGTTCGGCGATCCGGCCGTGACCGGGAAACCATCCGGCGACGACCTGCGGTCGGGGAAACGTACGGTCCTGCTCGCCGAGGCCGTGGCACGGGCGGACCGATCCGACCCGGCCGGAGCGCAGTTGCTGCGCTCCTCGATAGGGACCGAGCTGACTGAAAGCCAGGTCCGACAACTGTGCTCGGTGATCGAGTCGGTCGGCGCCCTATCGGCCGTCGAGGACCACATCAGCCTGCTGACCCAACGTGCACTGGACGCCCTGCAACAGGCGCCGATCAATGCGCCTGCCAAAGACGGGCTGACCGAACTTGCCGGATTGGCCGCAAACCGGTCGGCCTAGCGATCGCATGTCCGCCGAACCGCGCACCCTCTCCGCACCGACCGGTCTTGCCCGGCTGGTGGCGTTCGCGCGCGACGCGGAAGGGCGGCCCGCGTGGCTGGGGTTGTTCGGCGCGGTCCTGCTCGCTCTCGGCGGCTTGGGGGCCGGCAGTGTGCGTCAACACGATCCGATGCTGGAGTCCGCCCACTTGTCGTGGCTGCGATTCGGCCACGGCCTGGTGGTGTCATCATTGCTGCTGTGGATCGGTGTTCTGGTCGTCATCGCGGCGTGGATCTGGTTGGGCCGGTGGCTGATCGAGGGTCACCCGGTCACCGAGTACACCATGATCGCCACGATCGGTTTCTGGTTGTTGCCGTTGTTGGTCAGCGTCCCACTGTTCAGCCGGGACGCCTATTCCTACCTGGCCCAAGGAGCATTGCTACGGGATGGATTCGATCCCTATGCCGTCGGTCCCATCGAGAACCCGAACATCCTGCTCGACAATGTGAGTTCGGTCTGGATGACCACGACAGCCCCCTATGGGCCCGCCTTCATCCTGGTCGCCAAGTTCGTGACGATGGTGGTCGGCGACAACACCGTCGCCGGTACCATCCTGCTGCGGCTATGCATGCTTCCCGGTCTGGCGCTGCTGATCTGGGCAGCACCGCGGGTGGCCCGTCACGTCGGCGCCAATGGTGCGGTGGCACTGTGGATCTGCGTCCTCAACCCCTTGATGGTGATCCATCTGATTGGCGGTGTCCACAACGAGATGCTGATGGTCGGGCTGATGATGGCCGGGATCGCGTTGACCTTCGCCGGCCGGCACGTAGCCGGGGCAGCGTTGATCGCCGTCGCGGTCGCGGTCAAAGCCACGGCGGTGCTGGCGTTGCCCTTCATGGTGTGGGTCTGGGTTCGTCACCTCGGCGGTAATCGTTTGCGGGCCTTCGCGATTGCCTCAACAACCGCCCTGGTGACCTTCGCGGCTGTCTTCGCGGTGTTGTCCGGACTGGCCGGAGTCGGTCTGGGCTGGCTGACCGCACTGTCCGGTTCGGTGCGGATCATCAACTGGCTCACCGTTCCCACGGCGGTGGCCAACGTGGCGGACGCCTTCGTCGGAAACTTCGTGCCGGTGAGCTTCTACGGCGTTCTCGAAGTCTCCCGGACGATCGGCGCCGGGATCATCCTGGTGACGCTTCCGCTGCTGTGGTGGCGGTTCCGGCATGACGACCGCGAAGCGTTGCAGGGCATCGCCTGGGCGATGCTGGTTGTCGTCCTCTTCGTCCCGGCCGCGCTGCCCTGGTACTACACCTGGCCGCTGGCCGTGGTGTCGGCACTGGCGCAGACCCCGAAGTCGCTCGCGCTCATCGCCGGCTTCTGCACCTGGGTGATGCTCATCTTCAAACCGGACGGCTCACACGGGATGTATTACTGGCTGCACGTGCTACTGGCCACAGCGTGCGCGGTCGCGGCCTGGTACGCGATGCGAAAGGGGCGTTCATGGCGCGGTACGTGACAACGATGAGGACCTCCAAGACTCCGAACGAGGCCTTCGCCTACCTGGCCGACCTCCGCGACTTCGCCGATTGGGATCCCGGTGTGAAGGCGGTCCGGCAAGTGCACGGTTCCGGCGGCGGGCCGGGCACCGTGTTCGACGTCACCGTCGCCGGGATCGGCCGCGACCTGACCCTGCGGTACGTGACCGAGGAACACGACGCCCCGCGAAACCTTCTCGTGGTGGCCCGCAGCACCGTGTTCACCTCGATCGACCGGATCACCGTCGAGCCGGACGGCACCGGATCGGTCGTCACCTACGATGCGGACCTGTCGCTTGAATGGCGTGCTGCGGGTTGGCGACCTCGGTCTGCGGCTGATGTTCGGCCAGATCGGCGACCGTGCTGCCGCCGGTCTGCGCCGGGTTCTCGGTGCGCAGGCGGTGTGAGGATGTCAGTACGCCATCGCTTGCGCGCGGCGTAAGACTTCCCGGGCCTGGTGGGCGTGCAGGGCATCCACCGGCCGGGCGTTGGGGGTCGACTCCCGCACACCGTCGCGGGTGATGGTGAGCGAGGGATCGGCGGTAAACAGCCAGCGCAGGATCTCCGCGTCGTGGTAGCCGCCGTCGCGCAGCACCGCCAACAGACCGGGCAACGCCCTGACGATGTGGGCTGACCGGCCGTCGGCTCCGGTCAGGAAAGCCTGGGGAACGACCGGAATCCCGTTGCGGCGCACGGCCACCAGCTGGCCTTCGCGCAACTGCCGATGCACCTTGGTGACCGGTATTCCCAGCAACTCGGCGACAGTCGGCAGGTCGTAGACCGGTTCGTGGGGATCAAGAACGTCATCAGCTGCCGGAATGCTGCTCACCGGGCCAGTCTAGATAGCCACGCCGGAGAAGGTGATGGACCGCCTTAGGATGGGCCGGTGACGCCGGACCCCCTTGTCGGCGCGGTGCTCGACGACCGCTACCGCGTGGAAACCCGCATCGCCACCGGCGGAATGTCGACGGTCTACCGGGGACTCGACATGCGACTCGACCGTCCGGTGGCCCTGAAGGTGATGGATACCCGGTACGCCGGCGATCACCAGTTCCTGACCCGTTTCCAGCGCGAAGCCCGTGCTATCGCCCGGTTGAAGCACCCTGGTCTGGTGGCGATCTACGACCAGGGCAATGACGCCACCCACCCGTTCCTGGTGATGGAACTCGTCGACGGTGGCACCCTGCGGGAGTTGTTGCGGGAACGGGGCCCGATGCCGCCGCACGCCGTCGCGGCGGTGTTGCGGCCCGTCCTGGGCGGGTTGGGGGTGGCGCATCGCGCCGGATTGGTGCATCGCGACGTCAAGCCCGAGAACGTGCTGATCTCCGACGACGGCGAGGTGAAACTGGTCGATTTCGGTTTGGTTCGGGCCATCGCCGAGGCCGGCATCACCTCCACCAGCGTGATCCTCGGAACCGCCGGCTACCTCTCGCCTGAACAAGTCGAGGGCGGGCCGATCGGCCCGCGCAGCGACGTCTATTCCGCCGGCATCATGGCATTCGAAATGCTCACCGGCACAACGCCTTTCCGCGGCGATAACGTCCTCTCGGTGGCCCATCAGCGGCTCGACCAAGACGTCCCTGCGCCCAGTTCGGTGATCGACGGTGTTCCCGTGGAATTCGACGACTTCATCGCACGCGCCACCGCGCGCAACCCGGACGACAGATTCGTCGACGCCCTGGACATGGGCGCCGAACTCCAGGCCATCGCCGACGAGCTGGGCCTTCCGGCGTTTCGGGTACCGGCTCCCAGGAATTCCGCGCAACACGCCGCGGCGACGGTCTATCAGCGACGCCGAGCCGAGCAGGCGGCACCGGGCGGCACCCGACAGTTCACCCCGTCGGTACCGGATGAGCCGGACTCGGAGGTCCGGCAATTCGCCGGCATCGACATCGACGAGTTCACGTGGGCGCGCCAGCGTGGCCGGCGCGCCGCGCTGTTGTGGACGTTGGCGGTGGTGGTGCTCACCGGCCTGGTTGCCCTCGCCGGTTGGAGCCTCGGGACGAACGCCCCGGTGCTGTTCTAGCGCTGAATCCGTTCGCCCGGCCGGTGTCAGTCGCGCAGCATTTCAGCGACCAGAAACGCCAGTTCCAGACTCTGCTGGGTGTTAAGCCTTGGGTCACAGGCGGTTTCGTAGCGGCCGGACAGATCGGTGTCGGAGATGTCCTGCGCACCGCCGAGGCATTCGGTGACGTTCTCCCCGGTGATCTCCACATGGATCCCGCCGGGATGGGTGCCCAGCGCCCGGTGCACCTCGAAGAAACCCTGAACCTCGTCGACGATGCGGTCAAAATGCCGGGTCTTGTAGCCGGTCGAGGACTCGTGGGTGTTGCCATGCATCGGATCGCACTGCCAGATGACCTGATGACCGGTGGCCTGGACCTTCTCGATGATCGGCGGCAACAGATCGCGCACCTTGCTGTTGCCCAGTCGGGAGATCAGCGTGAGGCGGCCCGGTTTGTTGTGCGGGTCGAGTCGCTCGACGTATTCGACGGCCAACTCCGGGGTCATCGTCGGCCCGATCTTCACCCCGATCGGATTGGCGATCACCTCCGCGAAGGCGATGTGGGCGCCGTCGAGTTGCCGGGTCCGCTCGCCGATCCAGATGTAGTGGGCGGAAAGGTCGTAAAGCCGTGGTTGCGGGCAGTGGTCGGGGAACTCATCGCTGAGCCGCAGCATGGCACGTTCATAGTCCAGCACCAGGGCCTCGTGGCTGGCGTAGATCTCGGCGGTGTCCAGATTGCGGTCGTTGACCCCACAGGCGGCCATGAACCGCATACCGCGGTCGATTTCGGAGGCCAGCGCCTCATAGCGGGCACCGGCCGGTGAGGTGCGGACAAACTCCCGGTTCCAGTCGTGCACCAGGTGCAGCGACGCCAGACCCGAGGAGGTCAGAGCACGAACCAGGTTCATCGCCGCACTGGCGTTGGCGTAGGCGCGCACCAGCCGCGACGGGTCGTGCTCGCGGACCGCGGCGTCGGGGGCGAAGCCGTTGACCATGTCACCGCGGTAGGACTTCAGACCCAGTGCGTCGGTGTCCGAGGAGCGGGGTTTGGCGTACTGCCCGGCGATCCTGGCCACTTTCACCACCGGCAGGCTGGCGCCGTAGGTGAGCACCACCGCCATCTGCAGCAGCGTCCGGATGTTGGCCCGGATGTGCGGTTCGGTGTTGTCGGCGAAGGTCTCCGCGCAGTCGCCGCCCTGCAGCAGGAAGGCTTCACCGCGGGCCACCGCGGCCAACTGCTCACTGAGCCGCTCGATCTCCGAGGCGACGGTGACCGGGGGAACGCTTTCCAGCACCGTGCGCATGGCGCGGGCCTGCTCGGGATCCCAACTCGGCTGCTGGGCGGCCGGCTTGGCCAACGCCGCGTCGAGCCGGGTGCGCAGGTCGGCCGGCAGCGGCGGCAAGGCCGGCAGCTGGTCGATCGGTACGTCGACGGTCCAGTTCACCCGACCATCCTAACCGGGCTCAGCCGGGCGTCCGACCACCGCTGAGGCGGCCTACCTGCGTCGAAGCGATGTCGTGGCCGCTCGTCATGAGCACAAAACGGCGCATATTGTGCCTGGCGTCGACCAGCGCGTCGTGGGAGTCCTGGGGTCGCGGCGGCATCCGCGGGTTGCCGCGGTCCTCCCACAACTGGCGCAGTTCTCGGGTGAACCGCGGGATCTGGGGCGGCAGGCTGGTCATCGGTCCCCAGAGTTGACAGAGCGCGACATGGTCATAGGCCCCGACCCAGGCCCACAATTCGATGGGTTCGGGACCGTCGATACCGAAGAACTCCTCCAGACCTTCGCGAATCTCCCGGCGGGAGCGCCACAGCGCAGAGGCCGGCGGCGGCAGTTTGGGCAGCACATGGGTCCGCACCCAACGGCCGGCCGACTCAGGGTCGAACTCGGTGGACACCGCGTAGAACTCCCGGCCGTCCTCGGCGACGACACCGATGGAGATGAGGTCGATGATCCGACCGTTGTCGATGAACTCGGTGTCGTAGAAGAAGCGCATCGCCGCGGAGGTCCTATCCGCCGGCCTGGACCGGGACCTGCCCGGCCGCAGACTGGTCGGGGGCGGGCGCGGCGTGCACCTCCCGGTCCAGTTCGGCATTGACCTCGGTGTCACTGGGGAACCGCGGTTCTCCGGCGATGACGTGTTGCAACCACAGGTTGGCCTGCACGAACGGCCGACGCAGATACCGTTCCCGCTCCAACGAGCGGTGCATTTTGCGGGGCTTGTCCTGGTAGTGCCACCGAGCCCAGGGCGCATGCGGCCGGGCCAGGCGGATCGCGCCGATGAACAGCAACGGCGTGAAGAACATGCCGAGCAGACCGGTCCAGAGCTTTCCCTTGAGCAGCACCACCACCGCCAGGGCCAGGTTGAGCACCGCAAGGGCGATCACGCTGATCCGGGCGGCGGTCGAATCGGCGTCCCGCCAGATACCCACCTCGAACAGCGACAGCGGGTTGAAGCCCAGCACCAGCAGGCCGGCCACCGCCACCGCCACGAAGACCGCATCGACCGAGGTGCGGCCGTCCTCTGACCAATAGACGTCCTGCAGATGCAGGATGAGCGCGAACTCGTCGAGGACCAGCGCCGCGCCGATACCGAAAAACACTGCCGCGACCGTGAACTCGCGCACTCCGCCGTCGACCGCCATGCTGATCATCGCCACCCCGGAGACCAGCACCAGGATCACCCCGAAGACGGCGTGGTGAATGTGGGTGCCGCCTTTTCCGGAGATATTGTGCGGTTGCCACCACTTCCGCGGACCGGTCCGGTCGGCGGTCGCCCGGATGTACCGGGTGATCGACCGGGTGATGAAGAAGGTCAGGATGAAGGCGATCAGGCACCACATCAACGGCTGACGGCCCGGGGCCACGAAATCCAACCGGATGAGGTGCACGGCCTAGAAACTACGCCTGCACCGGCGCGGGCGATGCTGCCGGATACGCTGAGGCGGAGATGAGCACGGTGAGGCTGCGCGAGCGAGGCCGGTCCGCTCGCCCGGTGGCCTGGCATCTGCTGCAGGCGTTGACTGTGGCGGCGGTTGCCCATACCTGCTGGATGCTGTTTAGCGGCGTCCCCTACCTGATCGACGCCGACGTGTACCGGATGGGTGGCCGCGCCTGGTTGCAGGGTCAACCGCTGTACGCCGACGGAGTCAGGTTCCAGACCGAGATCGGTCTCGGTTTGCCGTTCACCTATCCCCCACTGGCCGCAGTCGCCTTCGCGCCGTTGGCCCTGGTGTCGCTGCCGACCGCGAGTGTGGCGATCACCGTGGTGACGTGCGTGCTGCTGGTGGTGTCGACCTGGATCGTGCTCACTCGACTGGATGTCGCCGAGGACTGGCCGGTGGGCGGGTCTGCGCGGGCACGACGGTGGTGGCTTGCGGCCGGACTTGTCGCGCTGGCGGCGTGGTGGTTCGAACCCCTGCTGGAGAATTTCCGCTTCGGGCAGGTCAACGTCATCCTGATGACCCTGGTCATCGCCGACTGTGTCCCGCGTCGGACCCCGTGGCCACGGGGTGTGCTGGTGGGACTGGCGATTGCGCTCAAGCTGACGCCGGCGGTGTTCCTGCTGTATTTCGTGTTGCGCCGCGACGTCCGCGCGGTCCTCACCGCGCTGGCCTCGTTCGGCGCGGCGACCCTGGCCGGTTTCGCGCTGGCCTGGCGAGATTCCTGGGAGTACTGGGGCGCCACCGTGCATCGCACCGATCGGATCGGCAACCCCACGCTCAACACCAATCAGAACGCCGCCGGGGCGTTGGCCCGGCTGTCGTTGGGGGAAACCACCCATTTCCTGGTGTGGACCACGGCGTGCCTGGTCGTGCTGGGGATCACCATCTGGTCGGTCCGACGGGTTTTGGCAGCCGGGGGGCCAGCCGCGGGGCCGACCATGGCGGTGATGTGCGTCGCGCTGTTCGGGTTGGTCGTCTCGCCGGTCTCCTGGTCGCATCACTGGGTGTGGGCGCTGCCGACGATCACCGTTACCGCGGTGCTGGCCTACCGGCGCCGCGATCCGGTGTTGGCCGCGCTGGCCGCCGTCGGTGTGGCGCTGATGGTCTGGTCGCCCATCCAGTTGCTGCCCGAACATCAGGAGGCGCAAGCTGCCTGGTGGCGGCAACTGTTGGGAATGTCCTACGTGTGGTGGGCGGTGGCGGTGATCGTCCTGGTGGGGCTGCGCTCACCTAGCCCGCGGCGGTCTCCGGAATCCGCGCCGACGGCGCAACCGGCCCCACCGGCCCCACCGGCTTAGCGTCCGGACCGGCCTTCTTCAGCGTTGCGGCGTAGACGTCGACGTATTCCTGACCGGACAGTTTCATGAGCTCGTACATCACCTCGTCGATGACGGCGCGCTCGATGAACCGGTTGCCGGCCATCCCGTCGAACCGGGTGAAGTCCATCGGTTTGCCGAACCGCACCGTCACCTGCCCGAACCGCCACATTTTCGATCCGGGCGGGTTGACCACGTCGGTTCCGATCATGGCGACCGGGATCACCGGCACACCGGTTTCCAGAGCCAGTCGCGCCAAGCCGCTCTTGCCCTTGTACAACCGGCCGTCCGGCGACCGGGTGCCCTCGGGATACATGCCGAGCAGCTTGCCCTGACCCAGAATTCGCTGCGCGGTGTCCAGCGCGGCCTGAGCGGCGTCGGCGTTGGTCCGGTCGATCGGCACCTGGCCGGCGACCGTGTAGAACCACCGGTTGAAGGCGCCTTTGAGGCCTTTGCCGGTGAAGTACTCCGATTTGGCCAGGAAGGTGATGCGGCGGCGTACCACCAGGGGCAAGAAGAAGCTGTCGGCCACCGCGAGGTGGTTGCTGGCCAGGATCGCCGGACCCGAGGACGGAACGTGTTCTAGGCCTTCAACTTTCGGGCGCCCGAGGAAGGCGAGGATCGGGCCCATGAAGATGTACTTGAATAGCCAGTACCACATAGACCCTCCCTCGCGATGCTCGCCGCTTCCGTACGCCTTCGGCTCACTGTACCCATCCGCCGCTGGCCCGGACCAGATGACAAGCGGGTTCACGGTCAATCCTCAGACGTCCCGGTCGGACTCGACGACGATCTCGATAGGCTGATAACGCACATCGGCGGAGGACGGCGGTGCGGCGGGTTCGGGCTGGGGATCACTCGCCGGGGCGTCGGCGGCCATTTTCTGGATCACCGCCAGCAGTGTCACGCTGTGCTCGGCGATCACCCCCAACAGTGGGTGCTGTTCGCCTTTGATAAGGGCCGCCAGTGCGCACACCGGGCACCACACCTGCTGGCAGCGTTCCGGTCCGCGCAGGGACTCCGCGGCCATCGCCGCGGCGGCCCGGACCGTCGGATCCAGCCGCTCCAGAATCGCCGCAGCGAGTTGGCGTAACTCCGGGCCGAGATCGGAATGGCCGGTCATGCCGGCCATACCTGAGGGTCGGGGCGGAAGCGAACGGTCAGCTCAGCGTCGCGCAACGATGCGCCGGTGACGGTGCAGCGGCGCAGGACCGGGGCCAGCCGAACTCGTCGCCGCAGGCTGCCGACGCCGACGATGAGGTCGTCACCGGCCCGGCCGAGGCTGAGGGTGCGCGTATCCACCGGCGGCAACGTCAGGCGCAGGCGGTACACCGCCTCGACACCGGAGCCCGATTCGCGGTCGACCACCGGCCGCAGCGGAGCCGGTGGCTCCGAACCGTCCCGGCTCCGGGCCTCGTCGAGCAACGCAGCCAGCGCCTTCGGGCCGATCGGTTCGCCGGGCAGGTGCGGGATGAGCACCAGTCGAAGCTCACCGACCGACGCCCCGAGTCCATCGAGAACCGCCTGCTGTTCGGCGATGCGGGCCGAATACCAGTCGAAGGCAGGGTGCTCGGGCAGGTTGCGGTACTCGTAGGAATCATCCTGGAACAGAACCTGATTCACGATCACTTCGTCCACCTGCACACCCATCACCGCCAGGGAGGTCAGCGCACGGGCGGATTCGGCTGCGACCACGCGTTCGGGGGTCAGGACCAGATGAGCTCCCACCCGCGTGCCGTCGGTGAGCAGTTCGGCCAGCCCGGAGACACTGGAGTGGACCGCTTCGACGAGTGCCACCATCGCCGCAGAGCGGGGGTCATCTGAGCCCGCCGACAGCCTGCGGTGCCGGGGCCAACTGCGCTCGACGTAGACCGCGAAGGCGGCGGGCAGGGTGAGCATCCGCAGCGCGTCGGCGGTTGATGCGCAATCCACGACGACCACGTCCCACCGGCCCGAGGCCGCCAGGTCGGCCACGGCGCGCAGGCCCAGCACCTCCTGGATTCCTGGGATCGCGGAAAGCTCCTCGGCGGCGAATCCGTCGAGGTCCGAGGCCGGGAAACGCGCCGCGATGACCGGGGCGGCCGCTCGCCATGCCGATTCCAGAAGACCCAGCGTGTCCAGGGCAATCGCGTCCACATGGCCGCCGTGCTCCTCGGCGAGAACCCGGACCGGTTCGGCCCCGCTTGCGGGGTCCACCTGGGCACCGAGCACGTCACCGAGGGAGTGCGCCTGATCGGTCGACACCACCAGGACGCGCTCGCCGTCGAGTCCCGCCTGCACCGCCGTGGCGGCGGCCAGGGTCGATTTGCCCACACCGCCTTTTCCGACGAAGAAACCGATGCGAGCCGGGGTGCCCGTCACAGCGCCTCGACCCTTGCCTTCAAATCCTTGAGGGCGGTTTCGGTCAACCGACGCTCGGCCTTGCGTTTGAGCAGTCCGATCATCGGCACGGTCAGATCCACCGACAACTCGTAGGTGACGTCGGTTCCGCGCCCGCTCGGCACGAGCCGGTAGGCGCCGTCGAGCGCCTTGAGCAAGGTGCTGGACAGCAGTGACCACCGCACCGCGTAGCGATCCGGCTGCCAGTCGTAGCGGAGCACCATGGTGTCGCGCAGCACGGCCGCGTCGAGTACCAGCCTGGCCACCGTGGGGTAACCCTCGACATCGGTCTCGATGACCTCGGCTTCGGTGTATTCCGAGACCCACTCCGGGTAGGAGCCGATGTCGGCGATGACCTCCATCACGGTGCGGGGTTGCGCATCGATGTGGATCGTCTGTGCCGTCCTGTCAGCCACCGGTACTGCTTACTCGTCCGTCGGGGCGTCCGTCGGGGGCAAGCCCACCGGCCGATCAGCCTCCAGGGCGTTCTTGACCTCGAAGGCCATCCGCTTACCGGCCACCCGTCGGCGGTGGGTCATCGTCGGGAGATCCATTCTGGTCACTTCGGATGCGGCCGCGGCTGTTGGCTCGGCGTGCAGGAAGTAGTGCAACACCACGCCGTCAAGCACCGGCTCCAGCCAGATCTCCATGGTGCCGGTCAGCGGTCCCGCTACCGTCCAACGCACGCCCTTGTCGGCACGGTCCTCGACGACGTCGAGCAGTAGGTCGGGAAACCATCGCCGCCAGTCGCCCCGGTCCCCCACCGCCCGGCCGACGGCCTCGGGGCTGGCAGCGACGAAAGTCTCGTCGGCGACTTGAATACTGCTCACGGGAGAAAAGCTTCACATATCCGCTTCCAGCACACTGGTCGGGCCTAACCAAGCGGCTGCACGGGGCGCACCCGCAGCAGATCGGCCAGCCTTGCGGCATGGTTGTCCCAGTTCCAGTCGCGGATGATCCACTGTCGGCCGGCCTGCCCCATGCGGTGCGCTCGGGCCGGGTCGGTCAGCAGTGCGGCGATCGCCTCGACGAGGTCGTGTTCCGATCGGCCGTCGACCACCTGGCCGGTTTGGCCGTCCAGAACGGTCTCCGGGGCGCCGCCGGATCGTCCGGCCACCACCGGGATGCCGGTCGCCGAGGCTTCCAGGAAGACGATGCCGAGTCCCTCGACGTCCAGACCGGCCCCGCGGGTTCGGCAGGGCATCGCGAACACGTCGGCCATGGCGTAATGACCCGGCAGTTCGGCGTTGGGCACACCGGCGGTGAACACCACATCGGAGTCAACTCCCCGGTCGCGGGCCAGCCGGTGCAGATGGTCGGCGTAGGGACCACCCCCGACGATCACCAGTGCGGCTCCGTCGACTCGGCGGCGGATGTCCGGCCAGGCCTGGATCAGGCTGTCCTGGCCTTTGCGCGGCACCAACCGGGAAATGCACACCACCACCGGCCGACCACCCAGGCCGTAGCGGGCGCGCAGTTCGGCCCGAGCCGCCGGATCCGGTCGGAATCGGTCGGTGTCGACCCCCGGCGGCAGGTGCTCCAGATGGGCACGGGGACCGAACGCCGAGGCGAACCGGCCACGGGTGTACCGGCTGACGTAGGTGACCACGTCGGCACCTTCCCCGATTCGGCGCAACGCCGAGCGCGCCCCGGGCAGCATCGACCAGCCCACTTCATGACCGTGGGTGCAGGCCAGTACCCGTTGCGCTCCCGCGCCGCGGGCCCGTGAGGCCAGCAGCGCCAATGGTGCCGCCGCCCCGAACCAGACCGTCTCGATACCGTGCTCGCCGATCAACCGGCGCATCCGGCGATCGACCGCCGGATCGGGCAGCATCAGTGTGCCGGGGTGCCGGATGATCCGGAAGGGTGCGGCCCGGTCGTAGTCCTGCGCCCCCTTCCACTGCGGGGCGTACACGATCAGCTGATGCTCCCCTGTTGCGGCCAGTCGCCCGGCGAACTGCTCCAGGTAGGACTGGATGCCGCCACGGCGCGGCGGGAAGTCATTGGTGACCAGAAGAATCCGTGTCATCGTCGATGAGGCTATCGGTTGAGCCAGTCCGCCCACCGCAGTTGCAGGTCGGCCATCTCGACGCCTAATGCCTCCCGGACCGCCCCCGGGAAGTCGCCGTGACCGGGACCGCAGGCCAGGACGTACAACCGTCGCAGCCTGTCGGCCCCGAAACTGTCCGCCACGAAACGGGCGAACCACCACGCCCGGTCGTATCCGGCGGATCGGCCGGGACCGGGCACATCGAGTTCGGCGTCGGCGGGCAACGCGGTGAACCGGGCGGCACCGTCGGGCAGTGGGGCCGGCGGCCGGGCCACAAAGTCTGCGACGCCCTCAGTCAGCCAGCGGGGTGCGTCAAGCGCGGTCTGGGTGCGAGATGCCAGATGAAAAAGCTCGTGCGTCACCACAATTCGCAACGCCTCGTCGGACATCTCGCCGGCACCGGGCGCCAGAACAATGCGTTGTCCCACTGCGCGGCGCTGGGCGACGTCCACCTCGTCGGCTACCGCCACCGCGGCGATGTCACCCCACTGCTGGCGCGGGTCCAATCGCCCCACGGCATGAAACTGGGCCGGCGAACCCGTGGCGACCACCTCGATCCGGCGGGGCCAGTCGTCCCCCCAGAACCGTTCCACGGCGGCGACGGCGCCGTCGAACTCCCCGCGCACCCGACCCAGCAGGACAGCGCCGGAGATTCCGCCCAGGTTCACTTCGCTGATTGTCCGCCCCACCGACACTGATCCGACGACCGGCGTCGGTTCCGAGCGGGGGTTGGCGCCGGACCCGCCGGCAAGCAGCACTGTGGCAGCTACGGCCTGGGCGGCCAACACCGCCGCCAGCAGACGTCGGCGGCGCCGCGCGTCAGTACCGACGGACGCCGGAGACTGGCGCGTTGTGCATTGATTCGACACGAACCGGAATGCCGTAGGTCGATGCGTGCACCATCAGCCCGTCGCCGACGTAGATGCCGACGTGAGAGGCGTCGGAGTACTGAACCACGATGTCGCCGGGGCGAATCTGGTCCATCGACACCGGCTGACCGCCGGCGGCCAGCGCGTAACTGGAGCGCGGGAGGAACACACCGGCCTGCTGGAAAGCCCACTGCACCAGCCCGGAACAGTCAAAGGCATTCGGGCCGGCCGCGGCCCACATGTAGGGGGAGCCGATCCTGGTCAACGCCGCCTGCACGGCAGTGGCACCCGCTCCGGATCCCCCACCGGGTAACGGCAACGCCGCCAGCGACGCGATGTCGCTGGTGGGAGCTTCGGGGACCGGCCCCGCCAACACCGACGGGGGCGGTGCGGCCGGTGAGGCCAAAACCATCTGCTGAGCCGGGGTCAGCATGGCGTAGCGAGCCTTGACCGCGGTGATCTGGGTCTGCAGTTCGGACTGCTTGCGCTGCAGGTCGGCCCGCACAGCGGCGGCGTCATCGGCTGCCCCCTTCGCTTCGGCGGCGGACTTGGCCGAGGCCGCCTCGATGACCTGCGCCTCGTCGTTGACACGGCGGAAACTTTTCATCTGCTCGGCCATCTCGGCGGCCATCACGCGCTGGACGACCATCTTGTCGATCAGCCGCTGCGGCGAGGCGGCGGTGAGAATGGCATTGACGCCGTCGGTTCGACCGCCCATGTAGACCGACGCAGCCAACTTGTTCACCGAGCCCTGGTAGGTCGCCAGTTGGGCTTTGGCGGCGTCGAGGGCGGCAAGGTCACCGGCGTACTTCTGCTCGGCCTCGCCCTGGAGTCGCACCTTCTCATCGAGGTCGATCTGCGCGGCGTTCATGGTCTCGGTGAGCTGCTCGGCCTGCCGGGACAACTCGTTGAGTTGAGCCAGGGTGTCCTCGGCAGGGTCGGCGGCGGCGTCGTAGCCCGCGCCACCGTAGATCGCGGTCAGGGCCGTGAGACCGACGACCGCACCGACCACCGGCCGACGAGCGAGGCATTTCGTCACAAATGGCGAGTGAAACTTCAAGACTTCGCATCCTTTGAGGGCCGCCGACGCGCAATCCGTCAACCTGCCTGTCGATGTGCCTTAGGTCTCGGACAGGTTACGAAATGGCAACGGCTTTGTCCAACGAACGGGCGTGAAAATTGACGCAGACCGCAGCCACAACGGCCCTGTCAGCTGGCGAGTCCTGGTTTGCCGTCACGGCGGATCGGGACCAATCGAAGCCGGGGCGCCAAACCGGCTTCGGCCAACACCTCCAAGGCTTGACGCTCATCATGCAGCAAAGTCTCAGGCACGCCTAGCAGCACGCTGACCACGCAGTCCCGACAGCCCGGCCCACGCACCGCGCACTCGTCGCAGTCGATGACCACCGGCTCATCAGGCCCTGGCGTGCGATGCTCCATCTTGGTTCTCCTCTGTTGAACGTGGACTGCCGAGGACCCTAGGCCGTGCCTCTGACAACTTTCCGGTGTCGCGACCGCTTCCTGTCGGTGCGCAGGCCTAGCGTCTGCAGACCGTGGCTGGCCTCCCGACCGCTCCCCAGCTGAGCTTCGCCGACCTCGACGACACCGCTTTCGAGGCCGCCGAGGAGTCGCTGCGGGAGACGACGTTCGTGATCGTCGACCTGGAGACCACCGGCGGGCGGACCAAGACCGCCGCCGACGGCCGCTACGACGCGATCACCGAGATCGGGGCGGTCAAGGTGCGCGGCGGGGAGGTCATCGGCGAGTTCGCGACATTGGTCGATCCGCAGCGCAGCATCCCACCGCAGATCGTCGAACTCACCGGCATCACCACCGCCATGGTGCGCGATGCGCCGACCATCTCCGTGGTGCTCCCGATGTTCCTGGAGTTCGCCCGCGGGGCGGTCCTGGTCGCGCACAACGCAAGTTTCGACGTCGGATTCCTACGCGCGGCCGCGCAGCGGTGCGCGATCACCTGGCCGGGACCACCGGTGCTGTGCACGGTGAAACTGGCTCGCCGGGTGTTGAGCCGCCAGGAGGCGCCGAGCGTGCGGCTGTCCGCCCTGGCCCGCCTGCTCGGATCGACGACCGAGCCAACCCACCGCGCGCTCGACGACGCCCGCGCGACCGTCGATGTGCTGCACGCATTGATCGACCGGGTGGGTAATCAGGGGGTGCACACCTACCGGGATCTGCGCACCTATCGGCCCGGCGTGACCAACGCGCAACGCGGCAAACGGGTTCTGGCCCAACGACTCCCACATCAGCCCGGGGTGTATATGTTCCGGGGTCCATCCGATGAGGTTCTCTACATCGGCACCGCGAGCAATCTGCGCCGCCGAGTCGGCCAGTACTTCACCGGAGCCGATCCCCGAGGCCGGATGAAAGAGATGGTGGCCCTGGCCACAGCGGTCGAGCACGTCGAGTGCGCGCACGCCCTGGAAGCGGGGGTACGCGAGCTGCGGCTGCTGGCCGCGCATGCCCCGCCCTACAACCGGCGATCCCGTTTCCCGCACCGCTGGTGGTGGCTGGCGCTGACCGACGAGGCGTTTCCGCGACTGTCGGCGGTGCGCGCGCCCCGGCAGTGGCGCGTTGTCGGCCCGTTCCGGTCCCGCAGCGATGCCGCCGACGTCGGTGCGTTGATCTCACGGTTCACCGGGCTGCGAACCTGCACCAACCGGATCGGTCGGGCCGGCAAGCATGGGCCGGCCTGTGCCGAACGCGAGGTGGCCCCCTGTCCGGCGGCGCGGGGGGCGACGGCCGCCGAGTACGCGGTGGCGGCCCACCGGGCCGCGGAGTTGATCGACGGCCTGGGCAACGCCGCTCTGGCTGCCGCGGTGGACCGGGTGGCCGGCCTGGCCGCCCTGGCCCGTTACGAGAGCGCTGCTCGACTCCGAGATACGACGGCGGCCGCGGTGGAGATGCTGTGGCGGGGCCAACGCCTGCGGGCGCTGGCCGGCATCGCCGAACTGGTCGCCGCGGCCCCGGACGGCCAGGGCGGCTGGCAACTCGCGGTCATCCGGCACGGCCAGCTCGCCGCCGCGGGGTGCGCCGCACCCCGGGTGCCACCCATGCCCGTCGTGGAAGCCCTGCGCTGCGCCGCCCAGACTGTGCTGCCGCAACCCGCACCGCTGGGCGGCGCATTGGTTGAGGAAACCTCGTTGATCATCCGGTGGCTCGCCGCTCCGGGTGTTCGGATCGTCTGCGCCACAGAGGGATTCGCATCGCCGCTTCATTCGGCGGGGCCGTGGCTGAACTGGGCCGCCGCCGCTCGTTCCGCGCAGTACGCGGCCGCCGAACTACTCCGGGCCGACCCAGAGGGCGGCTCCGGGGTCGGCTCAGAGTTCCTGGGTGAAACGCGCCCACCGGTCCAGCAGTCGACGCGCGGCACCGGAGTCGATGGCCTCGGCGGCACGACTGAGCCCCTCCTCCCAGGAGGGCAGCCATTCGGCGTGGCTGGATAGTCCGGCGTGGGCGACCATCGCCCCGGCGGCGTTGAGCACGACCGCGTCGCGCACCGCACCGGTCGCCCCCCCGAACACCGCGTGGGCCTCCTCGGCGTTGGTCGCAGCGTCGCCGCCCACCAACTCCGCGACCTCGGCGCGGGGAAATCCGAAGCCCAACGGATCGAACGTCAACTTGTCGACGGTGCCGGCCTGAACCCGCCAGATCGTGCTGGTCGTGGTGGTGGTCAGCTCATCCAGGCCGTCGTCGCCGTGCACGACCAGGACACTGGACCGTCGCGCCGCGAACACGCCGGCCATCACCTCGGCCATTTCGGCGAAGGCGCATCCGATCAGCCCTGATCGCGGAGTCGCCGGATTGGTAAGCGGCCCAAGAAGATTGAAGACCGTCGGCACCCCGATCTCACGGCGCGGCGGACCTGCGAACTTGTAGGACGGATGGAACACCGGCGCGAAGCAAAAGCCGATCCCCACCTCGGCCACACACCGCGCCACCTGCTCGGGCCCCAGGTCGATACGCACCCCGAGCGCCTCGAGCATGTCCGCGCCGCCACTGCGCGAGGACGCGGCCCGGTTCCCATGTTTGACCACCGGGACGCCGGCGGCGGCGACCACGATGGCGGCCATCGTGGACAGATTCACGGTGTTGGAACCGTCGCCCCCGGTACCCACGACGTCGACGGTGTCGGTGCCGATCACGTCGGTGGGAACCCGCAGCGCGTAGGCCAGCATGGTGTCGGCCAGTTCCCGCACCTCGGCCGCCGTCGGGCGCTTCATCTTCATCGACACGCCGAAGGCGGCGATCTGAGCCGGTGTCGCGGCCCCGGCCATGATCTGATCCATCGCCCAGGCGGCCTCGCCGGGCGCCAGCTCGGCACCGGTCGTCAATCGGCCCAGGACCTGCGGCCATGTCGAATTTCCGGCGTTCGGGCGGGTGCCTGGCGGGGGTGCGGTCACCGCCCGATCGTCGCATGCGGGACACCGGCCGCCAACGCAGGTGAACAGGTGGGCGAAAACTTGTTGTGACCAATTCCGCCCCTGGCTGTACCTCAACAACTACAAAGCGTCATACTTCTCCTTGTGACGAGCGCTGTAGGTACCTCAGGAACCGCGATCACGTCGCGCGTGCATTCGCTGAACCGGCCGAACATGGTCAGTGTCGGCACCATTGTCTGGCTGTCCAGTGAGTTGATGTTCTTTGCTGGGCTGTTCGCGATGTACTTCACCGCACGCGCCCAGTCCGGCGGGAGCTGGCCGCCGCCGCCAACCGAGTTGAACCTCGCCCTGGCCGTTCCGGTCACTTTGGTGCTGATCGCATCCTCATTCACCTGCCAGATGGGCGTCTTCGCCGCCGAGCGCGGCGACGTGTTCGGCCTGCGGCGCTGGTACACGATCACCCTGCTGATGGGCCTGTTCTTCGTGATCGGCCAGGGTTACGAGTACATCCACCTGGTCCACGAGGGCACCACGATCTCCAGCAGCGCCTACGGCAGCGTCTTCTATCTCACGACGGGCTTCCACGGCCTGCACGTGATCGGCGGCCTGGTCGCATTCGTGCTGCTGCTGCTCCGCACCAGGATGAGCAAGTTCACACCCGCCCAGGCGACCGCTGCGATTGTGGTGTCCTACTACTGGCACTTCGTCGACATCGTCTGGATCGCCCTGTTCGCCACCATCTACTTCATCCGCTGATGCGCGATCGAGGCAACCGTTTGATGAGAAGGGGTTCGATGAGCGACAAGTCCCGCCGCCGGTTGCACCGCCGGTTGACCGGTGCCGTGCTGCTGCTCTTCGGTCTTGCCCTGGCCGGCGTGCTGGCGGCCACCCTGACGCCCAAACCACAGGTCGCCGTCGCCGATCAATCGCAGTCGGCGCTGCTGCGCACCGGCCAGCAGTTGTACGAGACCGCGTGCATCACCTGCCACGGCGCCAACCTGCAGGGCGTGGAGGCTCGCGGGCCGAGCCTGGTCGGCGTCGGTGAGGCCGCCGTCTACTTCCAGGTCTCCAGTGGCCGGATGCCGATGATGCGCAACGAGGCCCAGGCGATGCGCAAGCCGCCGAATTTCGACGGGCCGCAGATCGACGCCCTGGGCGCTTACGTTCAGAGCATCGGCGGCGGACCGTTGGTCCCCCGCGATGCCAACGGCCAGATCGCCGATGCATCGCTGCTGGGCACCGACGTCGCGCGCGGCGGTGACCTGTACCGGCTGAATTGCGCGTCGTGCCACAACTTCACCGGCCGCGGCGGGGCGCTGTCATCGGGCAAGTACGCGCCCGCCCTGTTCCCGGCCACTCCGGCCCAGATCTATACCGCGATGCTGACCGGTCCGCAGAACATGCCAAAGTTCTCTGACCGGCAACTCTCGCCGGAAGAGAAGCGGGACATCGTCGCCTACGTCCGGTCCGCCTCTGAGACCCCCAACCCGGGCGGTTACGGCCTCGGCGGCTTCGGCCCGGTACCGGAGGGAATGGCAATCTTCGTCGTGGGAATGGTGGCCGCCGTCGCGGTGGCGCTGTGGATCGGGGCACGAGCATGAGCGATTCGGGTTATCCGCACGGCGAGGATCTCTCGCGCATGACCAACGAGGAACTGACCGCCCTCGGCGCCCGGATGGACGGCGTGGAGACCGTGTTCAAGGAGGAGCGCTGGCCGGTTCCGGGCACCCGGGCCGAGAAGCGTTCCGAACGACTGGTCGCCGCCTGGCTGTTGATCGGTGGTTTGGCTGGCCTCGCCCTGCTGCTGGTCTTCCTGTTCTGGCCGTGGGAGTACAAGCCCTACGACACCGAGGGCAACTTCTGGTACTCCCTGACCACGCCGCTGTACGGCCTGACTTTCGGGTTGTCGATCCTGGCGATTGGGATCGGCGCGGTGCTATACCAGAAGCGCTTCATCCCGGAGGAGATCTCGATCCAGGACCGCCACGACGGACCCTCCTCGGAAATTGAGCGCAAGGCCACCGCCGCGACACTGGTGAACGCCTTCGAGGGCTCGACGATCAAACGACGCAAGCTGATCGTGGCCTCGCTGGGCATCGGCGTCGGGGCCTTCGGATTGGGCTCGCTGGTCGCTCTCCTGGGCGGCATCATCAAGAACCCGTGGAAGCCCGTGGTTCCCACCGCCGATGGGCTCAAAGCGGTGCTCTGGACGTCAGACTGGACGCCGCGCTTCCAGGGCGAAACGATCTACCTGGGCCGGGCCACCGGGCTTCCGGGTGAGTCGCCGTTCACCAAGATCCGTCCGGAGGACATCGACGCAGGCGGTATGGAAACCGTGTTCCCCTGGCGCGAGGAGGACGGCGATGGGACCACGGTGGAGTCCCATGAACGGCTCACCCACATCGCCTACGGCGTCCGTAACCCGGTCATGCTGATCCGGATCAAGCCGGTCGACATGCCGCGGGTCGTCAAGCGGCAGGGCCAGGAGAGCTTCAACTTCGGTGAGCTTTTCGCCTACACCAAAGTGTGTTCGCATCTGGGTTGCCCGTCCTCGCTCTACGAGCAGCAGACCTACCGGATCCTGTGCCCGTGCCACCAGTCCCAGTTCGACGCACTGCACTTCGCACGCCCGATCTTCGGGCCGGCCGCTCGCGCCCTTGCGCAGTTGCCTATTACTATCGATAAAGACGGTTACCTCGTGGCCAACGGGGATTTCATAGAACCAGTCGGACCGGCATTCTGGGAGCGCAGATCATGAGCACAAGCCTCGCTGACCGCGTCAACAAAGCCGCCGACAACGCCGATTCGCGGTATCACCCGTCGGCGGCGTTGCGGCGACAGCTGAACAAGGTATTCCCCACGCACTGGTCGTTCCTGCTGGGTGAAGTGGCCTTGTACAGCTTCATCATCCTGCTGATCACCGGCGTCTATCTGACCTTGTTCTTTGACCCGTCGATGGCCCACGTCACCTACGAAGGCGTCTACCAGCCACTGCGTGGCATTCAGATGTCACGGGCCTACGAGACCGCACTGGACATCAGTTTCGAGGTCCGCGGCGGGCTGTTCGTCCGACAGGTGCATCACTGGGCAGCGCTGCTGTTCGCCGCGTCGATCATGGTGCACATGGCGCGGGTGTTCTTCACCGGTGCGTTCCGCCGGCCCCGCGAGGTCAACTGGATTATCGGCGCACTGCTACTGATCCTGGCCATGTTCGAGGGCTTCTTCGGGTACTCGCTGCCCGACGACCTGCTGTCCGGCACCGGTGTCCGCGCCGCACTGTCCTCGATCACACTGGGCCTGCCCCTGATCGGCACCTGGATGCACTGGGCGCTGTTCGGCGGCGATTTCCCCGGCGAGATCATCATCCCGCGCCTCTACGCCATCCACATCCTGATCTTCCCCGGCATCATGCTGGCGCTGATCGGGGTTCACCTGGCGCTGGTGTGGTTCCAGAAGCACACCCAGTTCCCCGGCCCCGGCCGCACCGAGACCAACGTCGTCGGCGTCCGGGTGCTGCCGGTGTTCGCGGTGAAGTCCGGCGCCTTCTTCGCCATGATCGTGGGCATCCTGGGCCTGATGGGTGGCCTGCTCCAGATCAACCCGATCTGGCAACTCGGCCCCTACAAGCCCTCCCAGGTGTCGGCTGGGTCGCAGCCCGACTTCTACATGCTGTGGACTGACGGCTTGATCCGGCTGTTCCCGCCATGGGAGATCTACATCGGCAACCACACCATCCCCGCCGCGGTGTGGGTGGCGGTGATCATGGGCGTGATCTTCCTGCTGGTGATCTTCTACCCGTTCCTGGAGAAGAAGTTCACCGGCGACGACGCCCACCACAACCTGCTGCAACGGCCGCGGGACGTGCCGGTGCGCACCGGCATCGGCGCCATGGCGATCGCCTTCTACCTGGTGATTACCGCCAGTGCGGCGAACGACATCATCGCCTACAACTTCCACATCTCGCTGAACGCGACGACGTGGATGGGGCGCATCGGGATGCTGGTGGTGCCGCCGCTGGCGTTCTTCGTGGCCTACCGCTGGGCTGTCGCCCTGCAACGCAGTGACCGCGAGGTGCTCGAGCACGGCATCGAGACAGGCATCATCAAGCGCCTGCCGCACGGTGCCTACATCGAACTGCACCAGCCACTGGGGCCGGTCGACGAGCACGGCCACCCGATTCCGCTGGAGTACCAGGGTGCGCCGCTGCCCAAGCGGATGAACAAGCTGGGCTCCGCCGGCCGGCCAGGCAGCGGCAGCTTCCTCACCGCCGATCCGGCAGCTGAGGATGCCGCCCTCAATGAGGCGTCACACGCCTCTGAGCAGCGGGCTCTGACGGCGCTGAAGGAGTACCAGGACAACGAGTACAACGGCAACGGAAGCGGTAACGGGTCCTACGGGAACGGTTCGTCCGGAAACGGCTCGCACCACTAGGCGCACAACGGCTTCCCCGTAACGGAACAGGGCTCCAGCCATTCGGCTGGGGCCCTGTTCCGTTGACAACGCGACGTGCTCCGACGTGACCCGCGGGCGGCCTACGGTCGAAAACTCAGATCAGCCCGTCCTAAGTCCGACTCGCCCAGCGCTCCGTCACGCACCACGCCCCCGAGTTGGCGCTGAAAAAAGATCATGACGGCCGGCATGGCAACGGTGATCACCCCGGCCAGGCCGAACGCGACCCATGCCCCGGTGTCGTTGCGGTCCGCCAGCAGATAGCCGCCGATGGCCACGACCGTGAGCGCCAGGCCCATCGCGCCGAGCAGCGAGACCGTGCCACGAAGCCACAGCCGATCCACCACGACCTCCGAAACCCCATCCGGCCGCGACTCACCACTGCGACGGGCGGCGTCGGGATCCACCCCGAAGACGCGGGCTTTCGGGGCAGATGGCGCGGGTACACCCGGGTCGGCTGGCGACTCGTCGGGGCCTGAGGCGGCCGCCGCCGCCTGGCGGGCCCGGATCAGCAGCGGAACCGCGCCGATGATCACCAGGGCCGAGACCCCGATGATGCTGTACAGCAGCCACGAGGACTGCCCTTCCGGGCCGTTGGTGCGCGCGCTGCCGAGACGGACCATCGCGACCGTCGCGAAGACGCTGGCAGCCAGAAACACCAGCCAGATCGCCCCACAGACTCCGACCATCAGGCGGTCGACCGTTTCCGGTGAGCGTCCCCCGCCCGGCGCGGATTGGGCGTCCATCAGCAACTCGTCTGAGCTGCGTTGTTCTGGTTCGATGACAGCACCGTCCCGTCGCTCGTCGTAATGGAACAGTTCAGCCGACTGACCAGGAACAGGCTGGACGCCTGCACTGAGCCGACATCGGACTGGGAAATCGGCGTGACGGTGAGCGACCACGGGATATAGACGTTGCGTTGAGTGCGGCGGCGTCCTGAGGCGTCCACATACGTCACGGTGATGATGTCGCCGGGCGCCTTGGTCCCGGTGACGCTGTAGGTCACCTGCCGTGGCCCGGCCGGAGTCGTAGTGGTCGGCGGCGGCGGGGGCGGCGGAGCCTGAGTCGTCACCGGAGGCGGTTCGGGACTCGGCGGCGGAGGCGGCGGAGGCGGCGGCGGCGGAGGCGGCGGCACCTCAGGGGTGACCGTCACCGTTTCGGTCGCCGGCGGCGGCGGAGGCGGAGGTGGCGGCGGAGCTTCGGGTGAGGGGGGCGGCGGGGGCGGCGGCGTTGTCGTCGTGATCGCGTCCTGGACCGGCGGCGGCGGCACGGTAGTGCTCGTTGCGGGGGTGGCCACCATGTCGCTGTCGCCATTGTTTGTGACCAGCAGGGACACCGACACCACCAGCGCGATCGCGGCGATGATGGCGGTGACTCCGACCACCCACGGCCACTTGGGCGGGGCTAGGTCCTCGGCCGCCTGCCGCTGCTCGTAGGCGTCGTAGTCGTAGAGTTCAAGCTCAGCCGGGACATACGGCGCGATGGTGTACTGCTCGGACTCCGGAGCCGAATAGGCACGCGAGAATCCGGTGTCGGTCAGTTCCTCCCGGTCCCCGACCGGCAGCTCCGGCGGCTGCCCGCCAGGTTCCGGCGGATTGGGTCCGCTCATCCTTCGACTAATCCTCTTCCGACTGCCAGCCGGGCTAACAGCCTCGCCGACGGGCGGTAGGCCTCACCCCGGCAAAACACTACCCGGGGTGAATCGTCGCCTCCGCTGGGCGCTGGGGCGATCAGTGCTTCTCGGGTCCGACGTAGTACTCGAAGACCAGCCCGCTGACCGCGGCCAACACGAAAACGACACCGGTCACGATCAACCACGGCAACCACAGCGCCGCACCGATGGCAGCCGTGGAGAACGCCAGCGCGATGAGGATCGGCCACCAGCTGTGCGGGGGGAAGAAACCCAGTTCACCGGCGCCGTCGGCGATGTCGGCGTCCCCGTAATCCTCCGGGCGGGTGTCGAGCCGCCGGGCCACGAACCGGAAGAAGGTGCCGATGATCAGCGAGAGGCCCGCGGTGAGAACCAATGCGGTAGTGCCCGCCCATTCCAAGCCGCCGGGCTCGAATATCGCCGTCAAGGAACCGTAGGCGACAGCGGCGAGGACGAAGAACCCGGTCAGGATCTCGAAAAGCCTGGCTTCGATACGCATATCGGATGCTCCCCTACTTCGTGCCCTGCGCGGCGGCCATCTCGGGCTTTGGTACCCGCTCGCCCCGGCGGGTGTCGAACGGCTTGGTGCTGGTCGCGATCGGGGCCTGGTTGATCGCCTTGAGCGCCTCGGCATTGGTCATGCCGTCGGCGCGGGCCTGCAGATAGGTCTTGAAGTCATCGGCCGGAACCACCCGAACCTCGAAGTTCATCATCGCGTGGTAGGTGCCGCACATTTCCGCGCACCGGCCGACGAAGGCCCCGGTCTGGTTGATTTGCGAGACCTGCCACACGTTCTCCGAATGGTTGGCCTTCGGCTCCGGGAAAACGTCGCGCTTGAAGAGGAACTCGGGAACCCAGAACGAGTGGATGACGTCGGCGGAAGCCTGCTGGAACTCGATCCGCTTGCCGACGGGCAGAACCAGGATCGGAATCTCCTCGCTGGTGCCGATGGTCTCGATCTTGTTGTAGTTCAGGTACGAACGGTCCTCGGGGTTCATCCCGCGGATGGCGCCGACCTTCTCCTCACCGTTGGCGGCCTTGCCCTCGGGCCTGGATGTCATCGCGGCCTTGCGAGCCGGATCGGCACCCTCGTAGTTGAAGGAGCCGTCGGCGTAGGCGACCTTCTGATAACCGAACTTCCAGTTCCACTGGAAGGCGGTCACGTCGACGACGACCTCGGGGTTGGGCTGCTTGTCGAGGACCTTCTCCTGGGTGGCGACGGTGAAGTAGAACAGCACCGAGATGATGAGGAACGGGACCACCGTCAGCACCAGTTCCAGTGGCATGTTGTAGCCGAACTGACGGGGCATCTCCTCGTCGCCGCGCTTCTTGCGGAAGAACGCCGCACACCAGAACATCAGGGCCCACACGATGACACCGATCACCAGCGCAGCGATCACCGAACCGAGCCACAGTGTGTGCATCGACTTGGCCTCGGGGGTGATGCCCCTCGGCCACCCCAGCGCAAGCGCGTCCTGCCAGCTGCAGCCGCTCAGCGTGATCGCCAGCAGAGCGAACGTCGCGCTCAGCGCCACCGTCCGGCGTCGGCTGCTACGAGTTCCGGAGCCGGTGGTGGCATCGCCTAGCCCGCGTGGTGTCACTTGGCGCCTCCTGTGTCACAAGCTGGACCGATACAGCCTCGACCACCCTCCGATGAGGGCGCACGAGGGCGCATCGCCACTCGAATACTACGCAGCGTAGACCACCAAAGGACAGCAGGCGGACACACCTCGCGATTCGGCCACGTGCAGGTTCGGAGCCATCGCGGCGGTCGGGCATACTTGGCCGGGTGTGCGGACTGCTTGCCCTGGTAGGACACGCGGCCGGCGCCATCTCCGAAGCCACGGTCGACGCCGTGGCGGATGCTTCCCATCTGATGCGCCACCGCGGCCCTGACGAGCCCGGGACGTGGTCTGACGCCGCCGGAGCCGCCGGGCCAGCGACATCAGGAACAGTCGTGTTGGGTTTCAACCGGCTCTCGATCATCGACATCGCCCATTCCCACCAGCCCCTGCGGTGGGGGCCGCCCGGGGAACCGGACCGTTACGTCCTGGTATTCAACGGGGAGATCTACAACTACCTGGAGTTACGCCAGGTTCTGCGCGCGGAGTTCGGCGCCGAGTTCGCCACCGACGGGGACGGCGAGGCGATCGTGGCCGCCTACCACTACTGGGGAACCGAGGCGCTGGGCCGGCTACGCGGCATGTTCGCCTTTGCGCTGTGGGACACCGCCCGCCGCGAGTTGTTCTGTGCACGCGACCCGTTCGGAATCAAGCCGCTGTTCATGGCGACCGGGCCCGGCGGCACCGCCGTGGGCAGCGAGAAGAAATGCCTGTTGGATCTAGCCGGCATCCTCGGCCTGGACACCGCTATCGACACCCGGGCACTGCAGCACTACACGGTGTTGCAGTACGTCCCGGAACCGGAAACCCTGCACCGAGGGGTGCGGCGTCTGGAATCGGGCTGCTACGCGGTGATCCGCCCCGGCCAATCCCCGAACGTCACCCGATACTTCCACCCCCGTTTCGCCGCGGTGCCATTCGCCGTCGGCGCCGAGCAGCAGCGCTACGACGAGATCACCGCCGTCCTGGAGGACTCGGTCGCCAAGCACATGCGTGCCGACGTCACCGTCGGTGCGTTCCTGTCCGGGGGTATCGACTCCACCGCCATCGCCGCCCTGGCCATCCGGCACAACCCCAACCTCATCACCTTCACCACCGGGTTCGAGCGGGAGGGTTTCTCCGAAGTCGATGTGGCGGTGGCCTCCGCGGAAGCCATCGGGGCCAGGCACGTCACCAAAGTGGTCAGCCAGTCTGAGTTCGTCGCCGCGCTGCCCGAAATCGTCTGGTATCTCGACGAGCCGGTGGCCGACCCGGCGCTGGTGCCGCTGTTCTTCATCGCCCGAGAGGCCCGCAAGCACGTCAAGGTCGTGCTGTCCGGGGAAGGCGCCGACGAACTATTCGGCGGTTACACCATCTACCGGGAACCTCTCTCGCTCAAGGCGTTTGACTACCTCCCGCGGGGTGTGCGCAAGTCCCTCGGTAAAGCGTCCAAGCCGCTGCCGGAGGGACTGCGGGGCAAGAGCCTGCTGCACCGCGGGTCCCTGACGCTCGAGGAGCGCTACTACGGCAACGCCCGCAGTTTCTCCGACGAGCAGTTGCGGTCGGTGCTGCCTGGCTTCAACGCCGCCTGGACCCACACCGATGTCACCGCCGCGGTTTATGCGGAGTCGATGAACTGGGATCCGGTGGCGCGGATGCAACACATCGACCTGTTCACCTGGCTGCGTGGCGACATCCTGGTCAAGGCCGACAAGATGACCATGGCCAATTCGCTGGAGTTGCGGGTGCCGTTCCTGGACCCCGAGGTGTTCGCGGTGGCCTCCCGGCTGCCGTTCGACCAGAAGATCACCCGCACCACCACGAAATACGCGTTACGCCGCGCTCTGGAACCGATCGTCCCCGCGCATGTTCTCAACCGGGCCAAACTGGGCTTCCCGGTGCCGATCCGGCACTGGCTGCGGTCCGGGGACCTGATGGACTGGGCCTACGGCATGATCGACGCCTCGCAGGCCGGCGATCTGGTCGACCTCGCCGCGGTGCGGGCCATGCTCGACGAGCACCGCACCGGAGACAGCGATCACAGCCGGCGACTGTGGACGGTGCTGATCTTCCTACTCTGGTACGCGATCTTCGTCGAGGGCAGCATCGTGCCCCAGATCAGCGAACCGCAGTACCCGGTCCAGCTTTAGGCTCAGCTAGCGGGCTGTGGCCAGTGCGGCGGCGATTTCATCAGCCGCCTCGGCACCGTAGGCCTCCGCCAGGCGGGTACGGGCGACCGTCGCGTCCCAGGTCCAGTTCTGTGTTCCGGTTGTTTCCAGCACAAGCACCGCGACCAGCGAGCCGAGTTGGGCGGAGCGTTCCAGATCTAGACCGGCACCGCGACCCGTCAGAAACCCGGCCCGGAAGGCATCGCCGACGCCGGTGGGGTCGACCTGCGCGGTCTCCGGCACCACACCGACGTGGATGTTGGTGCCGTCGGCGCCGACGATGTCGACGCCCTTGGCGCCCAACGTGGTGATCCGCAGACCCACCTGGCCGGCGACGTCGGCATCGCTCCAACCGGTCTTGGACAGCATCAGATCCCACTCGTAATCGTTGCTGAACAAGTAGGTGGCGCCGCCGACAAGTCGGCGGATCTCCTCGCCGGACAACCGGGCCAGTTGCTGGGAAGGATCGGCGGCGAACGCCAGGCCCAGGGCACGGCATTCGTCGGTGTGGGCGAACATCGCCTCCGGGTCGTTGGCACCCACGATTACCAGTTCCGGCTCACCGACTGCGGCCACCACGTCGGCCAGTTTGATGTTGCGCGCCTGCGACATCGCCCCCGGGTAGAACGAGGCGATCTGCGCCATGTCCTCATCGGTGGTGCAGACGAACCGGGCGGTGTGCTGAGTGTCGGAGACCAGCACACTGGCACAGTTGACGCCGGCGGACTCCAGCCATTCCCGGTAATCGGTGAAGTCGACTCCCGCCGCGCCGACCAGGGCCGCATCCCCGCCGAGGACCCCGATTGCGTAGGCCATGTTCCCGGCCACCCCGCCGCGGTGGACGACGAGGTCGTCGACCAGGAAGCTCAGCGAGACCTTCTGCAGATGCTCGGCGAGCAACTGCTCGGAGAATCGACCGGGGAAACGCATCAGATGGTCGGTGGCAATGGATCCGGTTACCGCGATCGTCACGACAGGTCTCCCGCCCTTCATTCGTGGAGCAGGCGGCGTCGTGCGCTAGCCTGCGTATCGACAGCCGACTATATGGCCCAGTGCTACGCGGCGCCCCGCCGGACCGGCGAGATTGGACAGGAGAACTATCGATGGCTGGCCCGTACCCGCCGCATAACGCCGGCGCAGAGGGTCAACCGTTCCCCGGTCCACCCGGGCCGCCCGGCGCGGCGCCGGGGCCTTTCTACGCCGAGCCGTATCCCTATCCGGCCGCCTACCCGGGTCCGCTTCCGCCGCCGGTCACCTACCCGCAGCCACCGCGGCGCAACCGGGCGCTGTTGTGGACGCTGCTCGGACTCGGGCTGGTCGGCGTGCTGCTGGCCACGGCGCTGTTCGCCGGATTACAGCGATCTGGGGGTGGCCCGGGGGACTTCACAGAGGCCAGCGCCAAGGCGACGATCCAGAATTACCTGACCGCGTTGTCCGACGGAGACACAGAGACCATCGCGCGCAACACGCTGTGCGGCATGTATGACGGGATCAAGGACCGCAAGTCGGATATGGCTCTGGCCCGGCTGGCCAGCGATGCGTTCCGGAAACAGTTCGCGCGGGCGGATGTGACCTCGATCGACGAGATCGTGTTGTCCTCGTCGTATCAGGCTCAGGTGCTGTTCACCATGAAGGTCGCACCCGCCTCGTCATCTCGTCGAGGCCGTGACGAAGAGCAGGGTGTTGCGCAGATCCTGCGTCAGGGCAACGACCTGCTGGTCTGTTCCTACCTGCTGCGCACCGCGGCCCAGTACTGAGCGGCCCAGTACCGAGCGGACCCGCCGCGCGAGTCGGAGCGGGGTCAGTTGAACGAGTCTCCGCAGGCGCACGATCCGGTGGCGTTCGGGTTGTCGATGGTGAAACCCTGCTTCTCGATGGTGTCGACGAAGTCGATCGTCGCGCCCTCAACGTAGGGGGCGCTCATCCGGTCGACGGTCAGGGTCACGCCGCCGAATTCGACGGTGAGGTCACCGTCGAGGGCGCGGTCGTCGAAGAACAGGTTGTAGCGCAGGCCGGCGCAACCACCGGGCTGCACCGCGATCCGCAGCGCCAGATCGTCTCGACCCTCCTGATCCAGCAGGGTTTTGGCCTTCGTCGCGGCGGCCTCAGTCAGGGTCACGCCGTGGGCGGCGGTGCCCGGCTCGGTTCCCAGAGCGGTCGAAGTGGCCGACTCGTCAGTCATTAGGTCTCCTCAGCGGAAGGGTTGGGCCGGAAGGGTTCGGCCGTGGGGTCACTGACGTGTACCCCGCTGATCACAACGGTACCTGGTGCCGAGGGTATTCCCTCTTCCCGCGGGATTCGACCCGTCAGATCCGCCGCGGTTCGGGCGGCAAGGCCGCGAAGTTGCTCGTCGGCCTCGGCTAGCGCCCGCTGCAGTGATCCGGCGTAGTCCGACAGGGCGAATGCCGCGGTAATCCCGGCCGCTTTACACTCCGGTTCGGTCAGATCGACCTGGCCGGCCAGCACCAGCACGGGCACCCGACGGCCGGCGGCCGCGGCGGCCAGGGACCCGACGACTTTGCCGTGGAGCGACTGACCGTCCAGCTTGCCCTCCCCGGTCACCACCAGATCGCAGCGGGCGATCTCGGACTGCGCGCCGGTGTGCTCGGCGATCAACGCCGCCCCCGATTCACGTCGCCCACCCAGTGCCAGCAGCGCCGCACCCAATCCCCCCGCCGCACCCGCCCCCGGCATCTCGGCCACCGGGAACCCGAGGGCCCCTTGGAGTTCAGCAGCCCACTTGGCCAGGCGCGACTCGAGCAGGGCGACCGTGTCGGCGTCCGCACCCTTCTGCGGCCCGAACACCCGGGCCGCTCCGAACTCGCCCAGCAGCGGGTTCTCGACATCGGTGGCGGCGATCAGCTCAACCCCGCCCAGCCGGCGCCGGGCCGCTTCGATGCCGCCGAGGGCCTCGATCATCCCCCGGCCGCCGTCGGTGCAGGCCGAACCACCCAAACCGACCACCAGACGCTGCGCGCCGCCGGCCGTGGCCGCGGCGAGGATCTGACCGACGCCGGCACTGTGGGCGTCGATGGCGGTGCCAACCGTCGGCGGACCACCCAGAAGGCTCAGGCCGCACGCCTGCGCGCTCTCGATGTAGGCGGTGGAGTGGGCCGGGTCGAACACCCACTCGGCGTCGACCTCGCGCCGCAGCGGTCCGCTCACCCGGACCCGCCGTCGTTCCCAGTCCGGATGGCGGGAAGTGAGCACCTCGAGGAAACCCGGCCCGCCGTCGGACAGCGGAAGACGGACCAGAGTGTCGCCGGGCCTGGACCGCTGCCAGCCGCAGGCGATCGCCCCAGCGGCCTGCACCGCGGTCAGGCTGTCGCCGAAACAGTCCGGCGCGATGAGCACCCGCAGGCCAGGGATCGTCACAGCAAGCATCCGAGCAGGTTAAGTCCTACCCGGGGCTACGTGCCTTCCGGTGCTGCGGTGCGCAGTAACCTGGCAGCGTGAAACTGCTGGGCCGCCGCAACGACGACGCCGACGACCACGCCGACGACGATGCCGGACTCCCCGATGCCGGACTCCCCGACGAAGGTGCCGGTCCGGACTCGGCCTCGCCGGGCGGCGCGTCAGCCCGCACCACCGCGCCCAAGGGCAGGCCCACCCCCAAACGGAACGAGAAGATCAAAAAGCGCGGCCCCGTCGCCCCGGCCCCGTTGACCGCGGCCGAGGCCCGGCAGCGGCGCAAAGAAGCACGCCGCACGATGACCAAGGAGGAGCGCCGGGCCGAGAAGGTGGCCCGCCGCTCGGCATTGACCAAGCAGCGCGAGCGCATGATGGAGGGCGAGGAGGCCTTCCTGCTGCCGCGGGACAAGGGGCCAGTACGCCGATACGTCCGCGACATCGTCGACGCCCGGCGAAATCTGCTCGGCCTCTTCCTGCCGTTGTCGCTGATTCTGATCTTCCTCATGCTCGCCGCGCCGAAGCTCGCCTACTACTCCCCTCCCTTCACCCTGCTGCTGGTGTTCACCATGTTCTTCGATGGATATCTGTTGGTGCGCAGGGTGAATCGGGCGGTGGCCGCCAAGTTCCCGGACAACACCGAGAGTCGCGGCAAGCTCGGTTTGTATGCGGTGTCGAGGGCCACCCAGTTGCGCCGCTCGCGGATTCCGCGGCCCCGGGTCGAGCGCGGCGCCAAGGTCGTCTGAGCGACCCGTGCGCACCCTGGTGCTCGGCGGTATCCGGTCGGGCAAATCGCACTGGGCCGAGTCGATGATCGGTGCCGAGGCGACGGTCGCCCGGCAGTCGTGCGTGCGATACGTCGCCACCGGAGCCGCGCCGGACGGAGACACCGCGTGGGCCCGTCGCGTCACCGAACATCGGGACCGACGACCGACCGCGTGGCGGACCGTGGAGACCGTCGACGTCGCCGCGAACCTTCGGGCAGATCCGCACACTCCGACGATCGTCGATGACCTCGGCGGTTGGCTGACCGCGGTGCTGGACCGGCGGGGTTGGACCGCTGGGCCCATCGACACCGAGGTTGACGATCTGCTCGCCGCAATCGAGGCGACGGCGGCGCACCTGGTCCTGGTCAGCCCGGAAGTTGGCCTCACTGTGATTCCGGCCACCGAGTCGGGTCGGCGTTTCGCCGACGAATTGGGTCTTCTCAACCAGCGGTTGGCCGACCGTTGCCAGCAGGTCGTTCTGGTGGTCGCCGGGCAGCCGCTGTGGATCAAGCAGGCGGCGACCTGAATGGAGATCACCCCTGCGCAGTCCGGCCCTGTCCGGTTCGGGGAAGTCACCCCGCCCGACGGCAGAGTCGCTGCGGCCGCCCGCCGACGCCAAGACACCCTGACCAAACCCCGTGGCGCACTGGGCCGACTGGAGGACCTGTCCGTGTGGGTGTCGTCGTGTCAAGGCAGTTGTCCCCCAGCGCAATTCGAGCGTGTCCGAATCGTGGTGTTCGCCGGCGACCATGGTGTCGCAGGACACGGGGTATCGGCCTATCCCACGGAAGTCACCGCGCAGATGGTGGACAACATCGCGGCCGGCGGTGCGGCGATCAATGTGCTGGCCGAGCTTGCCGGGGCCGCGGTCCGCGTGGTCGACGTCGCGGTGGACCGCGACGCCGCCCCGTCGGCTTACCGGGTTCGCCGCTCCAGTGGCAACATCGCCGTCGAGGACGCGTTGAGCGCCGATGAGGCGATCGCCGCGGTGGAGATCGGCCGGCGGATCGCCGACGAGGAAGTCGACTCCGGAGCGGATCTGCTCATCGCCGGCGATATGGGCATCGGCAACACCACACCGGCCACAACACTGGTGGCCGCGGTCACCGGCACCGAACCGGTGGCGGTGGTCGGACGCGGCACCGGCATCGACGACGCGGCCTGGTCGCGCAAGACCGCCGCGGTCCGCGACGCGCTGTACCGGTCACGGGCGGTGCACTCCGACCCGGTGGGCCTGCTGACGGCCTGCGGCGGCGCCGACCTGGCCGCTATGGCCGGGTTCTGCGCGCAAGCCGCGGTCCGGCGCACCCCACTGCTGCTCGACGGTCTGGTGATCACGGCGGCCGCCGTGCTCGCCGACCAACTGGCGCCCGGGGCGCGGCTGTGGTGGCAGGCCGGACACCGATCTCCCGAACCCGCCCACGGCCTGGCTCTGGCGCACCTGGATCTGGATCCCATCATCGACCTGGGTCTGCGACTTGGCGAGGGCACCGGTGCGGCGATGGCGCTGCCGGTGCTGCGCGCCGCGGTCGCGACGTTAACGTCGATGGCCACCTTCACCGACGCGGGGGTGTCCGGACCCGACGGGGTCAGCGCCTTGTGATCGCCAGCCTGACAAGCGCTTTCGCGTTCGGCACAGTGTTCCCAATCAGGCGTCATGACGGCGGTCCCGACCGGCGCACGGTCACGATGCTGCCGGTCGTCGGCCTGGTGTTGGGGCTTGCTGTCGCGGCGGTGTTATGGGCCGGCCGATGGGCTTTCGGTGAGCACAGCCTGCTCCCCGGTCTGCTGGCGGTCGGCACCCTGTTGGCTCTGACCCGCGGTCTGCACATCGACGGCATCGCCGACACCGCCGACGGACTCGGCTGCTACGGGTCCCCGGAACGCGCCCTGGCGGTCATGCGTGACGGGTCCACCGGGCCCTTCGGTGTCGCCGCGGTCACCATGGTGTTGCTGACCCAGGCCGCGGCCTTCGCCGCGCTGCCCACGGGGGTCACCGGTACCGTCGCCGCGGTTACCGCCGTCGGCGCCGGTCGGGTAGCGGCGGTACTGGCCGCCCGCCGCGGTCTGCCCGCGGCCCCCGGTAGCTTCCTGGGCGCCGGGGTGGCCGACAGCCAGTCGCCGACCGTGGTGACCCTCTGGGCGCTGGCGGCGACCGGCGCTGCCGCGTGGGCGACCACGAATCCCTGGCAAGGACCGGCAGTTGTGGCCCTTGCCCTGTTGGCTGCTGCGCTGTTGGTCAACCATTGCGTGCGCCGCTTCGGCGGGACCACCGGCGACGTCATGGGTGCAGCCGTCGAGGTGACCACCACGCTGACCCTGCTGGGATTGGCCATTCGAATCTGACGGTTCGCGGTTTAGGTTACTAACGAGACGGACAATTGACGGAGGAGGTGATAGGTGGTCGACGACGAGCCCACCGGCATCACGCCCGACTCGCAGTGGTTTCAGCGGGTGGCCGACAGCAGCGGTCTGGTGTTCTTCATTCTGCGGATTCGTCCCGATGTCGCGTTCGAGTTCGTCAATGCCGGCATGCGGACCCAGCTGGTGGGTTCCCGACCCGACTCCACCCCGGCTGGTGCCGAAAAACTGCTGAGTCAGGTTCATTCCGATTCGGCCGACGCGCTGGACACCTTGCTGCGGATGCAACCGGGTCAGCAGAACCTGGTCGAACTGCGGTGGCAGCACATCAGTGGTGAGGCGATGTTCAGCCGTGGGCGGGCGCACTGCCGCGAACGCGAAGACGGGTCGGTAGTCGTCGAAGGCGTCATGCAGGACGTCACACACCTGCACGCGGTGGAACGGGAACTGCGCAACTCCGAACAGCGTCACCGCCTGCTGGCCCAGAACGCCTGGGATGTGGTCTGGACCATGGGTTTGGACGGTTCGATCACCTACGTCAGTCCGGCGGTGCAACGGGTGCGCGGCTTCACTCCGGAAGAGGCCATGGCTCAGCAGCTTGACGAACTCCATCCCCCGGAATCGGCGGCGAAGGTCGGCAAGTACTTCGCCGAACTCTTCGCGGCAATCGAAAGCGGCACCGGAGTCGAGGTCTACCGCGGCGAACATGAGTACTACCGCAAGGACGGCTCCATCATGACCGGAGAGTTGCAGGTCATCCCGCATGTGGACGCTCAGGGCAAGGTGATTGAGATCCTCGGCGTGACCCGCGACATCAGCGAGCGCACGATGTTCGAGGCGGAGTTGACCCGCCTGGCCGTCACCGACCCACTCACCGGGCTGTGGAACCGTCGACACACCACGCAGTTGCTGTCGGCGGATCTGGCTCAGGCGGGGCGCGGCGGTCAATCGCTCTCGCTACTGATGGTCGATGTCGATCATTTCAAATCCATCAACGACACGCACGGGCACCAGACCGGGGACCGCGTACTCGTCGAAGTCGCCAATCGGCTGCGCGACAACGTCCGGAGCACCGATGTTGTCGGGCGTTGGGGCGGTGAAGAATTCGTCATCCTGCTGCGCTACTGCGGTCTACGTGACGCAGTGGCGGCGGCCGAGAAGCTACGGCGGCGGATCGCTGAGGTGCCGTTTGAGGACATGTTCACGGTCAGCGTCAGCATCGGAGCGGCCGAGTTGCAGGACGGCGACAATCTCGGATCCTGGCTGGCGCGGGCCGACGCCGCGTTGTATTCCGCCAAGCGCTCGGGCCGCAATGCCGTTGCGACGGAGTAGATTCGGCGTCAGCGGAGCCGGGTCA
Organism: uncultured Mycobacterium sp.; assembly: GCA_964463215.1. Taxonomy (GTDB): domain Bacteria; phylum Actinomycetota; class Actinomycetes; order Mycobacteriales; family Mycobacteriaceae; genus Mycobacterium. The sequence continues at coordinate 68,322 of CAYXBN010000010.1, forward strand.
TCCGACCACCCGCGAAGCGTCAGCGGAGCCGGGTCATCCGACCACCCGCGAAGCGTCAGCGGAGCCGGGTC
>CAYXBN010000010.1:68492-95675 GCA_964463215.1 uncultured Mycobacterium sp.
GCGTCAGCGGAGCCGGGTCATCCGACCACCCGCGAAGCGTCAGCGGAGCCGGGTCATCCAACCATGCGTGTCGGCGAAGGTGCCGCGCTGGATCCCGGTGAGGGTGTCCCGCAGGGCCATCGTCACCTCGCCCGGTTCGCCGCCACCGACGATGAACTCCCCCTCGCCGTATTTGACCTTCGCCACCGGGGTGATCACCGCGGCGGTCCCGCAGGCGAACACCTCGGTGATCTCGCCGGCGGCGACCCCCTTGCGCCACTCCTCCACGTCGATCTTGCGTTCCTCCACGGCAAATCCGGCGTCACCGGCCAGTTGCAGCAGCGAGTCACGGGTGATACCGGGCAACAACGAGCCGCTCAGTTCGGGGGTCACCAGTCGGGCTGAACCGCCGCTGCCGAACACGAAGAACAGGTTCATCCCGCCCATCTCTTCGATGTAGCGGCGCTCGATGGCATCCAGCCACACCACTTGATCGCAGCCATGCGCGGCGGCCTCGGCCTGGGCCAGCAACGAAGCCGCGTAGTTGCCGCCGAACTTGGCCGCACCGGTGCCACCGGGGCTGGCCCGCACATATTCGGTGGACAACCAGACGCTGACCGGTTTGATGCCGCCGGTGAAATACGCCCCTGCTGGGGAGGCGATCACCAGGTAGCGATACTCAGCCGAGGGCCGGACGCCCAGGCCCGGTTCGGTGGCGATGATGAACGGCCTCAGATACAGCGACTGCTCTCCACCGGCCGCCGGAACCCACTCGTGGTCCACCGCGATCAGCTGACGCAACGACTCGATGAACAGCTCGTCGGGGAGTTCGGGGATGGCCAACCGGCGGGCCGAGGCCCGCAACCGGGCGGCGTTGGCGTCGGGACGGAACGAGACAATCGAACCGTCGCTCCACCGGTAGGCCTTGAGACCCTCGAAAACCTCTTGGGCATAGTGCAAGACGATGGCCGACGGGTCCAGTTCGATGGGGCCGTAAGGCACCACCTGCGCGTCATGCCAGCCGCGGTCGTGGGTGTAGAGCAGCGACACCATGTGGTCGGTGTAGTACTTGCCGAACCCGGGTTCGGCCAGGATCGCGGCTCGCTCGGCTTCACTTGCCGGGTGGGCGCTTCGCTGCACCGTGAACTCAAGGGTGGCCGGGGGCATGGCGAGATTCTATAACCGCGACGCGCCGATGCTGACGGCGGCGAAACCTCTGCCGACGTCGGCCCGCAGCGCCACAGGGGCCAATCTGCCGAACTCAGCCCGATTAGGGTGTGGCAGGTGAGCACTCAACCCGGATACAACGCCCCCACCGTCACCGTCGGCACCGTCATCCCCAAGCGCGGAAGCGGCTTCTCGGTCCTGCTCGTCCCGGTTGTCAGCGGACCCGGCGACGAGGCCGCACCCCTGGTCGTCGGGGGTCCGTTCCTCGACGCCGAGGCGGTCGGCGAGATCGAGGTGGCACTGCGGGCACTGGGGGCCAAGGCCGGTCCCGACCAACTCACCCGCCTGCACATCCCGTCGTTGCCGGTGGGCAGCGTGCTGGCGGTCGGACTCGGCGCGGACCGCGACGAATGGCCCTCCGAGGTGATCCGGCGGGCCTCCGGTTCAGCGGCCCGCGCCTTGAACGGAGTGGGATCAGTGATCACCCTGCTCTCCGAGTTGCACCTGGGGGCGGCGGTCGAGGGGCTGATCCTCGGCGCCTACCAGATGCATGAGTTCCGCAGCGAGAAGACCGCTCCCAAGGATTCGGGGCTGACGTCGATCACCGCGTTGAGCACCGCCGCCGGCGCCAAGGCCCACGCCGCCCGTGCGGTGGCGATCGCCACCGCCGTTGCCACCGCGCGCGATCTGGTCAACACCCCGCCCAGCCACCTTCATCCGGACGAGTTCGCCAGGCGTGCAAAGATTCTCGGCACGGGTGCCGGGTTGAGCGTCGAGGTTCTCGACGAGAAGGCCTTGGCCGAGCAGGGCTATGGCGGCGTTATCGGCGTGGGCAAGGGCTCAGCCAACCCACCGCGACTCGTCCGGTTGACCTACCGTGGGGGCAAGGGCAAGAAAGCCAGCCCCACGGTCGCGCTGGTCGGCAAGGGCATCACCTTCGACACTGGCGGGATCTCCATCAAGCCGGCTGCACAGATGCACCACATGACCTCCGATATGGCTGGTGCCGCCGCGGTGATCGCGACCATGGTGCTCGTCGCCGACCAGAAGCTTCCGATCGACGTCATCGCGACCGTCCCGATGGCCGAGAACATGCCGTCGGCCACCGCTCAGCGGCCCGGTGACGTGCTCACCCAATACGGCGGTATCACCGTGGAGGTGCTCAATACCGACGCGGAGGGCCGGCTGATCCTGGCCGACGCGATCGTTCGGGCCTGCGAGGACTCCCCCGACTATCTCATTGAGGCCTCGACGCTGACCGGCGCGCAGACCGTCGCCCTCGGGTCGCGAATCCCCGGCGTGATGGGAAGCGACGAGTTCCGCGACAGGGTGGCCGCCTTATCTCAGGCCGAGGGTGAAAACGGTTGGCCCATGCCACTTCCCGATGAACTCAAGGACGACCTGAAGTCGACGGTGGCCGATCTGGCCAACATCAGTTCGCAGCGCTTCGCCGGCATGCTCGTGGCGGGGGTTTTCCTGCGGGAGTTCGTCGCCGAAGGTGTGCAGTGGGTCCACCTCGACATCGCTGGACCGGCTTACAACACCACCGCGCCGTGGGGATACACCCCCAAGGGCGGGACCGGCGTGCCGGTGCGCACCCTGTTCGCGGTCCTGGAAGACATCGCCGCGAACGGGTGAGCAGCGAACCCGGAACCAAACAATTCAGCGAACTCACCAAATCTCACGTGATCCGGCCATTGCGGGAAGGGGAGCGGACTCCGATGGGACTCGGATCGCGGGCGTTCGAAGCTGCGGGGAGGCTGATGAGCAAGCCGGCGATGAGGCCCGTGACGCGGACCCTCTCCACCCTGCACGCGGCGCTGTACCGGCTCACCCGCGGCGCCGCGTCGAACCCGAACTACCCCACCATGTTGCTGACCGTCACCGGCCGCAGAACGGGGGTGCAGCGGACCGTACCGCTGATCTACATCAACGATGGCGATCGGTTGGTGATCGCCGCGGCCTACGCGGGCAGCACCACCGACCCGGCCTGGTGGTTGAACCTTCAGACCAACCCCGAAGCACTCGCCACCGTCAAGGACCGGACCTTCCCTGTACGGGCGGTGCTGGCGCCTCCCGACGAGCGGGAGGACCTCTGGCAGAAGCTGGTGCAGATGTATCCCTACTTCACCGGCTATCAGCAGCGAACGAGGCGACAAATACCAGTGGTGATCCTCACCAGGAGCTGAGGCCGTGTTGACCGGCAGCATCGCCGCCGCGGCCGGCAGGCAATCACGTCCCGCCGCGAGCGGGTTGGCGGCGAATCAGAAAAACACCACCATCAACTGCGCCAGGAACACCTTGGCGATCATCGCCACCGGGAACAGCACCGCATAACCCACGGCGACCCGCTGATCGGGAACCTTCGACATCGCAAACGCATAGGGCGCCGGGTTGAGTTGTGACCCCGTCAACCCGCCCAGTGCGCGCGCCGTCCCGTACTTGAGCACGAACCGCAGGCCGATCACGCAGACCAACGCGTGCGCGGCGGCAATGCTGAAACCGAGCACCACCAGTTGCAGGCCTTCGCTTTGCAGCGCTTTGACCAGACCCGGGCCGGCCCCGCTGCCGACCGCCGCCAGGAAGATCAGCAGCGAGAACTGGTTGAGGGTGTTGTTGACGTTGCCCGGCAGCGTCCAGACCACCGGCCCGGTACGCCCGATCGCGCCGAGGATCACCCCAATCACCAGTGGCGCGGTCGCGCTACCCAGCACCAGCGCACCACCGCCCGGCAGCGGAATCTTGACGAAGGCCAGCACCAGCCCGATCGCCAGGCCCAGACCGAGCCCGATTGCGTTGATGTCTCCGGCCGCGCGCTCGGAATCGCCCAATTCCCTGCCGATTTCGGTGAGCCGCCCACGCGGGGCGGTCACCCGCAGCCGGTCTCCGCTGCACAGCACGAGGTCGGGGGTGGCGATGATGTCCACGTCGCCTCGGCGTACCCGGCTCACGACGGCGTCGAACCGCTCTTCCATCCGCAGGTCGTGCAACGGGCGGCCGACGTAACTCGGATTGGACAGCGAGATGCGCCGGAAGTCGATGCTGGAACGGTCCAGCCACGGTTCCTGCGGCGCCAGGCGGCCGAGTTCAGCGGTGAGTCTGTCGTTGACGTCCTCGCGTGCGGTGACGGTGATCAGATCGCCCGCGGCGAGATCCTCTGCCGCGTGGGCCACCACCGTCCTGCCGCCCCGGGTCAGCCGGGACACCACGACGCCGTAACGCTCCTCCAGTCCGTGGACGGTCAGACCTGGCTCGCCGAGCAGTTCGACGGTGCGGATCACGATCGGCGAGACCTCCTCCCGATCCTCGGCGGTCGGCTTCCGTTTGCCGGCGCTGATCAGGTACGTGCAGGCCAGGATGCACAGCAGCACCGTGATCGGGTAGGCAACCGCATAGCCGATCGCCGGCTGGGGAGGGACGTCCCCACCGGCGGCAAGCTGCTGTTGGACCGCTCCGAGGGCAGCGGTGGCGGTGCCGGCGCCGGAGAAGGCGCCCGCGATGGTACCGGTGTCGAAACCAAGCGCCTTGCCGACGAACAGACCCGATCCGGCCATCGCGACAACGGCCGCCAGCGACACGACCACCGGGCGCCACCCGGTCCGAATCGCACCAATGAACGCCGGCCCGGCCGCGATCCCCACCATGTAGCAGAACACGCACAGCGACAGGTTGGTGATGATCGCTGGCAGCGCAGCCTTAGGTTCCAGGGCGGAGAGAGCCAGCGCGACGAACAGCGCACCGGCGGGCCCGAAAGACACCGGGCCGAAACGGATTCGGCCGAAAAGGCTGCCGAGTCCGATACAGGTGAACAGGGTCAGCAGTGGGCTGTCGGCGAACCAGTGCACATGCGGTATCAGACCACTGCGCGGGGTGTTAGCGCGGCCTTTTTACAGTTCGCCGAAGTGCCGTACGCGCAATCTCGCCTAGACCATCTCGCCTAGACCACTTTGCCGCGGGCGGTGCTGCGCAGCGCCTGCGGCAACACCCGGGAGGTGCCGTAGAGCAGGTAGGCCTCCGGAGTAACCGGCCGGATGGCCTTGTTCTCGCGCACCGCCGAGAGAATGGCCGCAGCGACTTTCTCGGGGCCGTAGCGGCGCAGTTCGAACATCCGCTCCAGTTGCGCCCGCCGGGTCTCAACCGCTCGGCCGTCAGGCGCGTGGAACCCGGTGGCGGCAATGATGTCGGTGTTGACCAGCCCCGGGCAGATCGTGGTCAGGCCCACCCCGGCGGCGTCGAGTTCGGCCCGCAGGCAGTCGGAGAACATGTAGACCGCCGCCTTGGAGGTGCAGTACGCATTCAACGAACTCAGCGGCGCGTAGGCCGCCATCGACGCCACGTTGACGATGTGCCCGCCGGTCCCTCGCTCCACCAGCCGCCGGGCGAAGGACCGGCAGCCGTTGACCACGCCACCCAGATTGACGTCGAGCACCCGGTCGAACTGTTCGGCGGGGATGTCCAGGAAGTTCCCCGCCACCCCGATCCCAGCGTTGTTGACCACGATGTCGGGAACCCCGTGCGCCTGGCATACCTGGCCGGCGAAACGTTCGACGGCGCCGGCGTCGGCCACATCGAGGGCATAGGGGTAGGCCACCCCGCCGCCGTCTCGGATGTGGGCAGCGGTGCGTTCGGCCGCCTCGGCGTCGATATCGCTGACGATCACGTCGGCACCCTCGGCCGCGAAGGCCAGTGCGGTGGCCCGACCGATACCGCTGCCCGCCCCAGTGATCGCAACCAGCATGTCGCCGAAGGGTTTTCGGGCCCGACCCACCTGCGCGCGAAGCAGGGTCCTGCTGGGCGCGGCGCCATCGAGATGGCGGATCAACTCATCGACGGCGGCGGCCACCACGTGCGGGTGCGACATGGGTGACCAGTGCCCGGCGTTGACGTCGCGTCGCCACAGTCGCGCCACCCAGCGCCCGGTGTCCTCGTAGACATGCGGCCGGACGAACTTGTCCTTGGTGTTGACCAGCAATTGAACCGGCACCGCGACGTGACGGTCCCGCGGCGCGGTGCGCAGGGCACGCAGGAAGTTGGCTCGGTAGATCTTGAGTCCGTTGGTGGCGTCGGTGACGAAGGTGCTGCCCTGGTGACGCTGCTGCGGCGGGATCCCGGGCGTGATCAGGTGGCGATTGATCCAGCGCGCCAGGAACGACCGCATCGCCGCCGGCGCGAGGACCGGAATGGAGAACCCGATCATGTAACTGAAGTGCGCCGCCTGGGCCAGCGCGCGGGCGAAGCGGCGCGGCCGGTACGGCCGGGCCAAACCCTCCCGGATGAAGCGGCTCAGATGGCCGGGATCCGGGCCGGAGATCGAGGTGTAGGACGCGACCCGTTCGACGGCTTCCGGCCGGGTGAGGTACTCCCACATCGTCGCCGCGCCCCAGTCGTGGGCCACAACATGGACCTTCTCTGCGGGGCTGACCGCAGCGATGACGGCGTCGAAATCGTCGGCCAGTGTCGACACCCGGTAGGCCGCCACCTCCGTGGGCGCGCCGGACTCACCAGCGCCCCGGGCGTCGTGACGCACGATCCGGTAGGTCCCGCCCAGCAGAGCCACCACGCCGTCCCAGAGCACATGGGAGTCCGGCCAGCCGTGCACCAGCACCACCGTCGGTCCGGCGGGGTTGCCCTCCTCGTAGACCGCGATGCGGGTTCCGTCGTGGGCCGGGATGTGGCGCGTCGGCATCCGACGATTATTGCCCCTCGAGTTCAGCCCGCAGAGCGCGGCGACGGGCGATGCGGCGGCGGGCGTCGAAGTCGCGCATCCGCTGCGGATAGCCGACCTTGTGCACGTCGTAGATCGGGATGCCCAACTTCTGCCCGATGCGCCGCGCCCCCGCAGGTCCGCCTGCGGGCCGCCGGGTCCACTCCCCGTCACCGGCCACCAGGACCACGGTCATCGGCGTGACGGGCGTCTGGGGCTCGACGTAGGCCTCGACCCCCGAACGCGAGGCCGCCCATTGCCGCAGATACCGCAGGTCGGGGGCGGCGCCGGAGTCGCTGCGCCGCTTTCGTCGGATCCTGTCGAACAGGCCCACCGCCGCGATCTCCTCTCCAACCGTTCGCCTACTCAACGGTGCACCTCGATGGTGCCAGACGAATCGAGGTTGCCGCTTACGCGCCGATGACGGGCCGGAGATGACAGGATTGGACCGCTACGCTGTCGACGTTAGGAGTCAACACACATGGCCGTCTCCGTCCAGATGCCCGCACTCGGTGAGAGCGTTACCGAGGGCACCGTCACCCGCTGGTTGAAGCAGGAGGGTGACACTGTCACGGTCGACGAGCCCTTGCTGGAGGTGTCCACCGACAAGGTGGACACCGAGATCCCCGCACCGGCCTCGGGAGTGCTGAGCAAGATCGTCGCCCGCGAGGACGACACCGTGGCCGTCGGCGGCGAGTTGGCCATCATCTCCGACGCCGGTGAAGCCCCGGCTGCCGCGCCGGCGCCCGCTGCTGCGCCTGCCCCCGTCGAACCGGCGGCACCACCCCCACCGCCCCCACCGGCCCCCGAAGTCAGCGCGCCCCCGCCCCCGGCTGCCCCTGCCGCGGCGCCGGCCGCCGCGTCAGGCTCGACTCCGGTGCTGATGCCCGAACTCGGCGAGTCCGTCACCGAGGGCACCGTCACCCGGTGGCTGAAGAAGGTCGGCGACACGGTGGCCGTCGACGAACCCCTCGTCGAGGTCTCCACCGACAAGGTCGACACCGAAATCCCCTCCCCGGCCGCCGGCACCCTGCTCAGCATCACCGCCGAGGAGGACGCGACGGTGAAAGTCGGCGGTGAGCTGGCCAGGATCGGCGCCGCCGGGTCTGTCCCCGCCGCCCCCGCACCGCCGGCAGCACCGCCGCCGGCTCCGGCGCCTGCACCGGCGGCCCCGCCGCCACCCCCGGTTCAAGCTGCCCCGGTGCAAGCTGCCCCGGCTCCGGCTCCCGCGGCGGCCGACGACGACGGCGGCCCCTACCTCACGCCCCTGGTGCGAAAGCTGGCCGCGGAGAACGGCGTCGACCTGGCGACGGTGAAGGGCACCGGTGTCGGAGGGCGGATCCGCAAGCAGGACGTGCTGGCTGCCGCCAGCCCCAAAGAGGCGGCCCCAAAGTCGCCCACGGCCGCCCCGCCGGCCGCCCCGCCGGCCCCCGCCGCACCGTCGCCGCTGGCCCACCTGCGCGGGACGACCCAGAAGGCCAACCGGATCCGCCAGATCACCGCGCGCAAAACCCGGGAGTCGCTGCAGGCCACCGCCCAGCTCACCCAGACCCACGAAGTCGACATGACCAAGATCGTGGGGTTGCGGGCCCGCGCCAAAAAGGACTTCGCCGAACGCGAGGGCGTCAACCTGACCTATCTGCCGTTCATCGCCCGGGCGGTCATCGACGCACTCAAGGCCCATCCCAACGTCAACGCCAGCTACAACGAGGAAACCGGGGAGATCACCTACTACGACGCCGAGCATCTGGGCTTCGCGGTCGACACCGAACAGGGTCTGCTCTCGCCCGTCGTGCACAACGCCGGGGATCTGTCGCTGGCCGGTCTCGCCCGGGCGATCAACGACATCGCCGCCCGGGCCCGCTCCGGTGGGCTCAAGCCCGACGAACTGTCCGGCGGCACATTCACCATCACCAACATCGGCAGCCAGGGTGCGTTGTTCGACACCCCGATTCTGGTTCCGCCGCAGGCGGCGATGTTGGGCACCGGGGCGATCGTCAAGCGCCCCAGAGTGATCGTCGACGGGTCCGGCAACGAGTCGATCGGCGTCCGGTCGATCTGTTATCTCCCGCTGACCTACGATCACCGGCTCATCGACGGCGCCGACGCTGGCCGGTTCGTCACCACGATCCGTAAACGCCTGGAGGAAGCCGCTTTCGAAGCCGAACTCGGCCTTTAGCGGCAGCGGGAAGACATCTGTGGCCCAACAGCCCGACACCGTGACAGTCGCTGTCGCCGGATCATCCGGATTGATCGGCTCGGCGCTGGTGGCCGCCCTGCGCTCGGCCGACCATCGGGTGCTGCGGATCGTTCGGCGCGCGGCGGCCAACCGCGACGAGTTGTACTGGAATCCCGACAGCGGTGACTTCGACCCGGCCGGCCTGGACGGTGTCGACGCGGTGGTCAACCTCTGCGGGGTCGGCGTCGGCGACAAACGCTGGTCCGGTGCGTTCAAGCAGAGCCTGCGCGACAGCCGCATCGACCCCACCGAGGTGATCACGGCCGCCGTGCAACAAGCCGGTGTGCCGACCCTGGTCAACGCCAGCGCGGTCGGCTACTACGGCGACACCGGCAGCCGGATCGTCGACGAAACAGCCTCGGCCGGAACGGGATTCCTCGCCCAGCTATGCCAGGACTGGGAGGACGCCACCACGCCGGCCCGAGAAGCCGGGGTGCGGGTGGTGCTGGCCCGCACCGGACTGGTGCTCTCCCCCAGTGGGGGGCTGCTGAGCAAACTCAAGCCCCTTTTCGCCCTCGGACTGGGTGGCCGACTGGCCAGCGGTGGCCAGTACATGCCGTGGATCAGCCTCGAGGACGAGGTTCGGGCGCTGCTGTTCGCCATCCGCTCGGCCGAGCTTTCCGGGCCGGTGAACTTCACCGGTCCCGCGCCGGTCACCAACGCCGAATTCACCGCGGCACTGGCGCGGGCACTCAAGCGTCCCGCGCCGTTCCTGGTGCCGGGCTTCGCGTTGAAAACCCTGCTCGGGGAATTCGCCGAGGAGGGCCTGCTGGGCGGGCAGCGAGCTGTACCCGCGGCTCTGGAACGCGCCGATTTCGTGTTCCACCACGCCACCATCGGTGAAGCTCTGGCCTATGCGACCGGGACGGGTCGCGGCTAGTCGGGAGTACCGTCGGGGAATGCGGCAGTCCATCCGTGCCAGCGCCGGCCCGATGCAGGTGCGACAACTCGGGACGCTGGATTACCGCGCCGCCTGGGATCTGCAACGCCAGATCGCTCAGGCCCGGATCGACGGCGGCCCGGACACGCTGCTACTGCTGGAACATCCACCGGTCTACACCGCCGGCAAGCGCACCGAAGCCCATGAACGCCCGGTCGACGGCACGCCGGTCGTCGACACCGATCGGGGCGGCAAGATCACCTGGCACGGTCCGGGACAGTTGGTCGGATACCCGATCATCGGACTCGCAGAGCCGCTCGATGTAGTCAAATTCGTTCGGCGCCTTGAGGACTCGCTGATCGCGGTGTGCGCCGAGCTCGGCCTCGACGCCGGCCGGGTGGACGGCCGCTCCGGTGTGTGGCTGCCCGCCAGTGGCAGCAAACCGGAGCGCAAAATCGGTGCCATCGGCATCCGGGTCGCACGCGGGGTCACCCTGCACGGGTTCGCCGTGAACTGCGACTGCGACCTGGGCGCCTTCTCGGCGATCGTGCCGTGCGGGATCGCCGACGCCGGGGTCACGTCGCTGACCGCCGAACTGGGCCGGCAGGTCGGTGTTGAGCAGGTGCGCCAACGGGTCGCCGAGGCGGTCTGCGCTGCCCTTGACGGCCGTCTGCCGGTGGCCGTTAGCCCAGGTCCCGTACCATCGCAGCCATGAGCGCCGACGGGGATTCCGCAGTAGCGCCTAATGGCCGCAAGCTGTTGCGCCTGGAAGTGCGCAACGCCGAGACCCCCATCGAGCGCAAGCCACCGTGGATCAAGACCCGCGCCCGGATTGGACCGGAATTCACCGCACTGAAGAGCCTGGTTCGGCGCGAGGGCCTGCACACCGTGTGCGAGGAGGCAGGCTGCCCCAACATCTACGAGTGCTGGGAGGACCGAGAGGCCACCTTCCTCATCGGCGGTGAGCAGTGCACCCGCCGGTGCGACTTCTGCCAGATCGACACCGGCAAACCCGCGCAATTGGATCGCGACGAACCACGCCGGGTCGCCGAGAGCGTGGCCGCGATGGGCCTGAAGTACGCCACCGTCACCGGGGTGGCGCGCGACGACCTGCCCGACGGCGGCACCTGGCTCTATGCCGAAACCGTCCGGGCCATCAAGCGACTCAACCCCTCCACCGGGGTGGAGTTACTGGCCCCGGACTTCAACGGCGAACCCGACCTGCTGCGCGAGGTCTTCGAGTCCCGCCCGGAGGTCTTCGCGCACAATCTCGAGACGGTACCGAGGATCTTCAAGCGGATCCGGCCGGCGTTTCGCTACCAGCGCAGCCTGGACGTGCTGACCGCAGCCCGCGACTTCGGACTGGTCACGAAGAGCAATCTGATTCTGGGCATGGGCGAGACGATGGATGAGGTGCGGGCCGCGCTGGCCGACCTGCACCGCGCCGGGTGCGACATCGTCACCATCACGCAATATCTGCGGCCTTCGCCGCGGCATCACCCGGTGGAACGCTGGGTGCATCCGGATGAGTTCGTCGAACTGGCCGGCTACGCCGATGGCCTGTTCGCCGGGGTGCTGGCCGGGCCACTGGTGCGTTCCTCGTATCGGGCGGGTCGGCTTTACGAGCAGGCTGCGCTGGCCCGTCGGCCATCCGTATCCTGAACTGCTATGGCGAAGTCCCGCAATCCCGCACAACTCAAGGCGGCGAAGGAAGAAGCGAAAGCCGCACGCAAGGCGGCCTCTAAGCAACGGCGGACGCAGTTGTGGCAGGCCTTCCAGATGCAGCGCAGGGAAGACAAGCGGCTGCTGCCCTACATGATCGGCGCTTTCCTGCTGGTCACCGGCCTTTCGGTGGCCTTCGGCCTCTGGATGGGCGGCTTCAGCCAGTACTTCTTCATCGTCTCGGGCATCGTGCTCGGGGTTCTCGTCGCCTTCATCATCTTCGGCCGTCGCACCCAGAAGTCGGTGTACCGCAAGGCTGAGGGTCAGGCCGGCGCGGGCGCGTGGGTGCTGGAGAACATTCGCGGCAAGTGGCGGGTGAAGTCCGGGGTGGCCGCGACCGGACACCTCGATGCCGTGCACCGGGTGATCGGCCGTCCCGGTGTCATCTTCGTCGGCGAGGGAAACCCGGCTCGTGTGAAGCCGCTGCTGGCACAGGAGAAGAAGCGCACCGCGCGTCTCGTCGGCGCGGTGCCGATCTACGACATCGTCATCGGTGACGGCGAGGGCGAGGTGCCGCTGGCGAAGCTGGAGCGGTACTTGAACAAACTGCCGGTGAACATCACCACGAAGAAGATGGACGACCTGGAATCCAAGCTCACCGCGCTGGGCAGCCGGACCGGGCCCGCCGCAGCCATGCCGAAAGGGCCGCTGCCGCCGCAGGCCAAGGTGCGCGGCGTGCAGCGCACCGTGCGCCGCCGCTGACCGCACCCGGTCGCGATCCACTGCCGCCGAGCGCGGAACTACGTAGACAAACAGCGGGTAACCCGCTGCGAGGTTCGGCCACACTCCCCCGTCGCTCATGCACAGCCACATCCGCTGAGGAATCACGCCGACGAAGTGCAAGTAACGGTCTGCAGGTTTCCTCACTCAGCGCCGGATAGGTCAGCGCCGGACGACGGCGGTCCCGGTGAGCCGATCCTGGATGCCGCGGCCGTCGCCGTCGGTGAACAGTGCGGGAATGACCAGCGCGATCAGCAGGCCACGCGCGGCCGCCCGGCCGGTGCCGACGTGCTGCCGGTTGTCGATTGAGGCAACCCGCAGGCCTAGGGCGAACTGGCCGGGGGTGAAACCGAAGAGACGCACCGACGCCACGCCCATCGCGAACCAGAGGATCAGGACCGCCGTGGCCAGGAATCCGTTGCCGAAGAAACCGAGCGTCAGACCTAGGCCGGCGAGGCCATAGCAGATCAGCCAGTCCACCAGCAGGGCCGCCAGTCGGCGGAACGCCCCGGCGAGCGAGCCGGGCCCCTGTTCCGGCAGGCCGAGGCGCTGCCCCGGATATCCGTCGTGGGAGCCCAGCGACTGCGGGCCGGACAACCAGGAGCCGATCTCACGTGCCATAGCCACAGAATAGGGGCCATTCCCCGACCTGCCAGTGGGTCGGCACCATGCCCACGTCACCCGTAACTTCTACGCAACATTCGCTTGACGGACAGGCAACATCGCCTCCCTACCGTCAGCCGCGGGTTACGACACAAAGGAGTTTGAAGACGTGGCAGAAAAGACAGCCGACGACATCATCAAGCAGATCAAGGACGAGAAGGTCGAGTACGTCGACATTCGGTTCTGCGACCTGCCTGGTGTGGTGCAGCACTTCTCGATCCCGGCTTCGGCCTTCGATGAGAGTGTCTTCGAGGATGGCCTGGCCTTCGACGGATCCTCGGTCCGCGGGTTCCAGTCCATCCACGAGTCCGACATGATGCTGCTGCCGGACCCCGCGACGGCGCGTATCGACCCGTTCCGGGCCGCCAAGACGCTGAATCTGAACTTTTTCGTGCACGATCCGTTCACCCGCGAGCCGTACTCGCGCGACCCGCGCAACGTGGCCCGCAAGGCGGAGAACTACCTGGCATCCACCGGGATCGCTGACACCTGCTACTTCGGCGCCGAGGCCGAGTTCTACATCTTCGACTCGGTGGCCTTCGACTCCAAGATGAACGGCACGTTCTACGAGGTCGACTCGGAGTCGGGCTGGTGGAACAGCGGTGAGCCGTTCGAAGCCGACGGCAGCGCAAACCGCGGCTACAAGGTCCGCCCGAAGGGCGGCTACTTCCCCGTCGCACCGTATGACCATTACGTCGACCTGCGCGACGAGATGTCGACGAACCTGATCAACGCCGGTTTCACCCTCGAGCGCGGTCACCACGAGGTCGGCACCGCCGGTCAGGCTGAGATCAACTACAAGTTCAACACCCTGCTGCACGCCGCCGACGACGTGCTGCTGTTCAAATACATCATCAAGAACACCGCGTGGCAGAACGGCAAGACCGTCACGTTCATGCCCAAGCCGCTGTTCGGTGACAACGGCTCGGGGATGCATGCCCACCAGTCGCTGTGGAAGGACGGCAAGCCGCTGTTCCACGACGAGTCCGGCTACGCCGGCCTGTCCGACATCGCCCGGCACTACATCGGCGGCATCCTGCACCACGCCCCGTCGCTGCTGGCGTTCACCAACCCGACGGTGAACTCCTACAAGCGTCTGGTGCCGGGCTACGAGGCTCCGATCAACCTGGTGTACAGCCAACGCAACCGGTCGGCCTGCGTGCGTATCCCGATCACCGGCAACAACCCCAAGGCCAAGCGCCTGGAGTTCCGCTGCCCGGACAGCTCGGGCAACCCGTACCTGGCGTTCGCGGCGATGCTGATGGCCGGCATCGACGGCATCAAGAAGAAGATCGAGCCGCTGGCGCCGATCGACAAGGACCTCTACGAGTTGCCGCCGGACGAGGCCGCCAACATCCCGCAGGCGCCCACCTCGCTGGCGGCGGTGATCGACCGCCTTGAGTCCGATCACGACTACCTGACCGAGGGCGGGGTGTTCACCTCCGATCTGATCGAGACATGGATCTCCTACAAGCGGGAGAATGAGATCATGCCGATCCAGATCCGGCCGCACCCCTACGAGTTCGCCCTCTACTACGACGTGTAGACCGCACGGCCTGTAGACCTCACGAAGGCCTACTGACCGGAGGCAGCCCGGAGGCAGCAGGGCCCATCCGCACCTGCGGGTGGGTTCTTCTGCGCCGGATGTGGTTGGGTTGCCGGGTGTCACGCCGACGCCGATATGCCATCGCGCTATGGACGGCACTGCTGGGTTGGGCTTGCGCGATCCTGTGGTTCTCCTCGCTGCGCCCTGACGAACTGCCGGACGCCGCTTTTGCGTTCTGGGACAAGCTGAACCATTTCGCCGCCTTCAGCATCGGGGGGTGGCTGGCCGCTTCGGCCCTGCGGGTGTCGCGTCCGCACGCCCAGCCGACCACGGTTTTGGTCCTCGCGGTGTTCCTTGTCGCCGCATTCGGTGTCCTCGACGAGGCGCTGCAGACCCTGACCCCGGGGCGTTCCGGTGCGCAGTTGAGCGACTGGATTGCCGACGCGCTCGGCGCTACCGCGGGTGCGCTGCTGACCCTGCCGACCCTGCGACGACGATCATCCGGCGTGAACGCGCAACGGCCCCGCCCGTGGTGAAATGCACCATGGAGATCACCAGGGTCGCGGTGGCCGCAGTGGCCGGTCTTGTACTCGGCAGTCTCACCGCCGGGATTCCGGCGACACTGACCCCAAATGCTGCCGCCAACCCTGACGCCATGGGCACCTACACCCTTGAAGCCAAGGACGCCGAGAGCTCGACCTGGACTGTGACGCCCTGCGCCGACAACAACCCCGGCTGCATCCGGGTGTCCGAGACCGGCAACTCCAACCGCGCACCGTGGAGTGCAGACGCCCGCTTGAGCGTCGGATCGTGGATCATGTTCGTCCCCCAACCCGATGCGATTCGCTGCGAAGACGGAACCGCCGTTGCGGGGGTCAACACCTACTCCTGGAACGCCACGACGTTGACCGGGAGTGCCAGCATCCTCAGCAGAGGAGCCTGCGGTACCGAACCGGCCAGCATCTCCATCCCGTTCACCCTCACCAAGACCGGCGCGGGCCCGGTGCAATATCCGACCGCGCCGATCGACGTCGAACCCCTGGAGCCGGAACCGGCGCCGCAGCTCGCCCCGCCCGCGCCTAGCCCGCAGGCCGGACCGCTCCCGGCGGAGTCACCGGTGGGTGAGGTGGCCACACCGGCGATCGTGCCGGCACCGGCCGATCAGCTCACCGAGGCTGAGGTCGCGCAACCGGGATTCAACGCCCGCTGAGTCAGCGCCCGCAGCGTCAGACGCATTCCAGCAGGGTGCCGTCCACCTCGCCTACGGCCCCAACGGTCCCGTGTGCGACGATCTTTCCGTCGGCGGGATTGGTTGTGGCACAGACGATTGCACACTGGCCGGCATCAACCTTACGCGCTATCACCGGCGAGCGTTCGAGCAGCGCCAAGCCGGTCTCAACGATGTGAGCCGAGGTCAGCGCCTCCAGTGAGTCCGCGGCCGAACCGCGGCGAACGATCGAGCCGATCGCGTGCTCGACGACGGTACGGGTGGCACCCTCGGGCATGTCGGCGTCGGTCCAGGCGCGCATCGCAGTGCGCATCGCGTGGCAGTCATGGTGACCCAGCACGACGATCAGTGGGACTTCCCGTGTCTCGACGGCGTACTCGAGGGTGGCGATCACCCCGGTGTCGACGACGTGGCCCCAGGTGCTGATGTCGATGAGCGACCCCCAGCCCTGGCCGAAGACCGTCTCGCTGGCCACCGCGGTGTCGGCGCAGCGGAAGACCGCCGCGACGGGTTCTTCGTCGATCATCCCGCCCTTGTGCGCACGAACGGGCACGAAGAACCGCTCATTGCCGGAACGCAGGCGCTGCCAGGACACTAGTGGGTCGGACATCGGTGTTTCCTCTCTCTCTTCTTCTCGGGTCTGTTCTGGGCTCAGCTGAAGTAATCGGGACGGCTGACGTAGGTGTCGGTCACGAACATCACCCCGGAGGACGCGTCGAGCAGCGGCCGCAGGCCGGCCAGCAGGGCCTCGACCTTCTCCCCCGGGACGACGGTGATGATCAACTCCAGGGTGGCCTGCTGGTTGAACAGCAGTCGGCCCTGGTGGTAGCCGTGATGGCCGAGTCCGGACACTCCCGACAGGCTGGTGTATCCGGTGGCGCCGACGCTCTGGATGAGGTCACGCACCGCAGGTGCGTCGCTTCCGGAGACGACGACCTCGACTTTGGTCATCTTGGTCAGGGTGGGCAGGGATGTGGGTGTCGTCACGGGACCATCTCCTCGCTGTAATTGGGGTGGGTGTTCTCATTGCTGGGTGCCTCGGTCCAGGGCCGCCAACCGGCCCGGGTCCAGCGCTGCCATGGCTGATCGGGGTTCTCCCGGGCCGTCAGGGCGACCCAGTCGTTGCCGAAAAGCTGCTGCAGCACGGGGTTTCGATCGACGATCATGTCGATCCGCTCCAACGGGGCCTGGACAACCGCGAGCAGCCGAAGCGGCTCGTGCAGCAGGCGCTGACCGTCACTCACCGATTGCCAGGGCAGGCCGAGCTGCAGATCGCCTGTGTGCCCGGCGATCACGCCGACCGTGCCGACCACGTTGTGGATGGTCTTGGTCCCGGCTCCGAAGACACCTGGTGCGACGGTGGAGAAGTAGTACTGGCAGTTGATCCACTGGGCGACGACCAGAGGTGCGGTCAGGATGGTCTCCAAAGCGGAGCCGTCGGTATCCACCTCTGCCTCGTATGAGTGCAGGAATGTCCTGCGTTGCAGGTCAATTCCCGCAGTGACGGCACGCGGCGCGACGATGAAGGCGGCGTTGCCGGCCAACCCCCACTCCGGGTAGACCTGCGCCCAGTCCGCCGACCGGGTGGCGACGTGGCGCGCCGCCCGCCCGGGCGCCAGTTCCCGGCCGACGCCGGGTAGCACCGCGCACCGCTCAGCGGCCAGCGCCGCACCGGCGCGGTCCAGGTCGCTGTCGAGCCGCTCGACGTCAGTGGCGTACTCGGCCGGAATAAGGTGCCGATCGAGCACGGTGACGCGATCTCGAGCGGTGTCATGCTGGGCGGCGATGAACAGCGTGTCTTGCGGAATGTCGATGCCCAGACTGCGCAGTCCCGCACGGACCTCGGGACGGTTGAGGATGGCCACCGCGGTGCGTGCATTGGGGGCTCCGGCCTGGCCGCCGCAGGCGCCGCAGTCCAGGGACGCCTGGTACGGATTGTTCTCGGTCGTGCTGCCGTGTGAGCACAGCACCACCACACGGCCGAACCCTCGGGTCAGCCCCATGGTCGTCAGCGCCACCTGGGCGAAGAGCACCTGCTCGTTCTGCGGCATGGCTTCCAGGTCGATGACCGTTGGCGCGGTGGGCGCCACCGCGTCGCGCAACCGGCGCCGGATACCGGCGGTGACGGCCGGGGCCAACGTCTTGGCCGCCGACAGTGGCGCTGCCGCCCATCCGGCCGCCTCGGCCAGGGTGAACGGCGCGGCGAACGCCTCCTTGGCCGCGTGGAATGCCGACTCGGCACCGGCCAGTCCGGTCACGCCGGCCAGCTGCCGGGCCGCGGCCCGGTCAGCCTCCGGCGCCGGGGTCTCGGTGATGTCGTGATTCGGTGAGATCAGCACCGGGCACAGGTCGTTGGGCGCACCGCCGAGGATGCTGGTGAAACGGATGGCAACTGCGAAGAAGCCGGCAAAGCCCAGTGTCTCGTAGCCACCGAGCGATTCCAGGTGCCTGCGCAGACCCTCCGATCGGGTGTCGATGCAGCTCACCAGTTGGGTGTGCGACGCAACGGCGGGTTGGGCGGCCGGCCCGCTCAGGGCGGCCAGCAGGCCGTCGCGGTAGTTTGACTCGAAGGCGTTCTGCCACAACAGTTCCCGCGCAGTGACTGGCAGCGCGGTGAGCGCCCGTGCGACGGCAGTCAAGTCTGATTCCCCTGGCTCATCGGCCCCCAGCACGGCCGCCAGGTGCTCCGCTCGCCGACTCGCAGACGGCATACCGGAGGCGTCCTGGTCGGCCACCCGGTCCGGGGTGCGGCGCTTGCCGGTCAGCAGCACCACTTCGTAGGCCAGTCGCATCGCCAGGTACTGCAGGACGTCGACACCACCCTGGCGGCCGGCGCACCATTGCACGTGCGCAGCCCAACCCGGCATCCGGGTCAAGTGGGCCTGCAGATAGGCAATCCGGTCCTCGGCGGCGACGCCGAGCCTCGAGAGCGCGTACAGGACGGCGTCATCGGCACGCTCGTCCACCTGGCGGAGTGCTTTGCGGGCATCCCGGGAAAGGCTGCGGTCGCTAGGGGCCAGGGCCCGCCAGGCTGCGTAGAACCCGTTCTCCCGCCCGGGCATGGGCCACGCGGCCTGGCCGAAGAAGGCGGCACACCATTTCGAGGTCTGGGTGTCGATGGCGTCGGCCACCGCCGGGGCCTGGGTCTCGGCGCGAGTGGTGAAGCGCCGCTTGGCCTGCGGGCCGCTGATGCCGTGCAGCATGTCGGCGCGGAGCAGTTCCAGCGGGCTGATCAGCCGCCCGCCGACCCGCAGTTGCGGCTCGCGGGAGATGGTGGGGTAGCGCAGCACCAGGGCCCGGTCGATGTCCACGTCGGTGATCCGACCCTGCCGGTGCATCTGCCGGAAGGCCTCCTCGCCCAGGGTTCCCGGCATCCCGTACAGGTCACCGGCCCGCCGGATGGCCTGCTCGAAGGGCATCACCTCCAGTCCGGCAAGCGGATTGACCGCGATGAAGGTTTCCAGTGGGTAGTGCGTCGGCACCACCCGGGCGGCCAGGTTGACGTCGGCCCGCAGTCTGGCGCGTCGGGTGTGCAGGTCGGCTTGGCTGCTGATCATGAGCGGGCTCCTGTCGTAGCGGTGGCGAGGGACTGGCGGGCCGGGATGTGCCCGGCGCTCAGAGCGCTGGTGTAGATGGCGCGCCGCACCCCTTCGGCGCCCGGCGCCCAGCGGGTGAGCGCCAACGCGCCGAGTGCGACCGCGGCGGCGGCGGTGATGATCCAAACCACGGTGACCGGCATGGTCGAGGCCGGCAGCGCCGGCGTCAGGAATCCGGTGACGCCGTTGATGATCGCCACGTAGGCGATGGCGGCCGGGGCCAGGAAGGCCGCGCCGATCAGCGCTCCGCTCAGGCCGGGGCGGCGCTGGAGCCATCCCCAGGTGAGGGCCGCACCGGTCACGAAGGCGAAGATCAGCAGGGCATGTTCGGCGGCGTGGTCGCCGGGCGCCAGGGGAACCAGCACCAAGGCCGCGCCGAGGGCCGCGGCGGGCAGCACCAGGGCGGCCGCGCCGTTGGTCAACAGTTGAGCCCGCGTCAGCCGGAGAGCCGGCGGCAGCCCCTCGTGGCGCCGATGGCCGGCGATAGCCGACCCCGATGACAGGAACAGCGTGGCCTTGTAGAAGCCGTGCGCGAAGAGGTGGATGACCGCGGCCGCCCATAGTCCCAGCCCGCAGGTAAGGATCATGAAGCCCATCTGGGCCGTGGTGGAGTGCGCCAGCGCCCCTTTGATGTCGGGCTTGACCAGCATGATTGCTGCGCCGTAGGCCATGGTCGCCGCACCGGCGATGATGGTGACGGCTCGGGCCAGGTCGTCGGTGGCCAGTGCGGCCATCCGGATCAACAGGATGCCGCCGGCGTTGACCACCCCGGCGTGCAGCAGGGCCGACACGGGGGTCGGGGCCGCCAGCGTGGCGGGCAGCCAGCGGTGGAACGGGATCTGGCCGGACCGTGACAGCGCGGCTACCACCACCAGCACCCCGAGGACCGGGACGATGGGCCCGCTCAGTTCGGCGGTCCGCAAGTCGATGCGGCCCCAAGTGGCTGTCGCCGCGATGACCGCCGCCCAGAGGGCCAGATCGCCGATGACGAAGGCGATGACGGTGCGGCGAACCCCGTCACGGGCGGCGGGCAGATGCCAGTAGGTGGCCAGCAGCAGGCACAACGCGGCGCCGGCCGCGGTCCAGCAGCCCGCGAGGGTCAGCAGCGTCGCCGCCGAGGTCAGACCCGCCGACGCGGCAGTCAGCAGGCCCGCGCCGCCGAAGAACCAGGCGGCCCGCGGGTCACCGGCCAGATAGCGCACCGCGAAGGCCTGCACGATGGCGCTGACGCCGAACACCAGCAGCAGCAGCACCGCGGCCAGCCGGTCGACGGCGAACTCCCCGCCCAGCAGTCCCACCGAGATGTCGTGACCGTTTCCGACGGAGAAGACCATGAATGCTGCCGCCACGAAGCCGGCCGTGGCGGTGATCGCACCGGCCTGGCCAAAACGCCGAGGTGCCTGCTGACCGACGGTAAAAGCCAAGGTCGCGACGATCGCCGGGGCGGTCAGCATCACCCCGAGTAGGCCGCTCTGGGAAGTCCACATGCGATGCACATTACGTGTGTTGAAGTACGTATGTCAAACTTCTGGAATGCTTCATCTCATTTCGTGTCGCGCCGACCCAGGGCGGGCCCACTGGAGCGGCGGCCCGGAAGTAGACTTAAGGTATGAGCCAGTGGACGTTCTTGACCAACCACGCCCACGCCCTCGTCTGCATCGCCCGCGATCCCGAGCTTCGGCTACGCGATGTCGCTGCACGTGTGGGGGTGACCGAACGGGCGGCTCAGCGCATCGTCAGCGATCTGGTCGACGCCGGCTACCTGGTCCGGCAGAAGGAAGGCCGGCGCAACACCTACCGGGTCCGCGCCGATCGGCCACTGCGGCACCCGGTCGAACATCACCACCACATCGGCGAGATCCTGGCGGTGCTCGATGACCGCGCCCAGGGCGAGCCAGTCGTCTGACACCCCCTACCGCGGGAGGACGATCGCGGTCGGAACCCGACACGGCAAGCAACACCAGTTCGCGCCGGCTTTCCAGCATCTGCTGGGAGCGGATCTGACCACACCGCCGGACCTCGACACTGACCGCTTCGGCACCTTCACCGGCGAAGTCGAGCGCACAGGTGGCGGCACGGATGCGGCCCGGTCCAAGGCCCTGCTCGCCATGGCGGTCACCGACCTGCCCTACGGCCTGGCAAGCGAAGCAAGCTACGGCGTTCTGCCGGGCGGCTGGTTCGGGCACGAGGAGGTCGTGGTGTTCTGCGACACGGTGCTGGGAATCGAGGTCGTCGAAGGTCACCGCAGTACCGAGGTGCCGGGTTGCACACAGCGCGCGAAGCGGCCCGAGGACCTGTCGGACCTGCTCGTCGGCGGCCTACCGGAGCAGGCGCTGACGGTGCGGCCGGACGGAGCGGGGGCTGATCCGGTCAAGGGGATCACCGATGTCGACTCCCTGGCCGCGGCGATCACCGCGGCGGTCGCGGCCTCCCCGACGGGCATGGCGTTGGTCGAGCCGGACCTGCGGGCCCACCACAACCCGAGTCGCCGTCGGGTGCTGCGCCGGTTGGCCACGAACCTGGCCCGTCGGCTGGCCACCGAATGCCCGGCGTGCGGGGCCCCGGGATTCGGCAGGGTGGACTCCGAAACGGGCTTACCGTGCCGGCTGTGCGAGGCGCCGACGGCCTTGGTGCGCGCCGAAATTCACGCCTGCGCGTCGTGCGCGCACCAACTGACCCGCGTGGTCTCCTCGGCCGCGGATCCGGCGATGTGCGCCTACTGCAACCCCTGACCCGTCAGCCGCCGAAGGCCGCCTGGAACTGACGCATCCCGTCGATCTTCTCGGTCAGTGACGCCGACGGACCGGCGAAGTACATCCACGGCATGGTCAGCACGGCGGTGATTCCGGCTTCGGCAGCGCGTTCGAAGTGCTCCGGCAGGAAGGCGTCGGTGAGCGGGGTGATGACGGTGAAGCCATCCATACCCAACCCCGCCTGGTTGCGTAACTGGCTGATCCGCTGCACCGAGGCGATCGCCTGGTCCAACCCGATCAGGTCGCCGATCCAACCGTCGTTGCGTGCGGCACGGCGTAGGGCGACGTCGGAAAGTCCGCCGGCGTAGATCGGGATCCGCGGCGGGGTGGGCGTCATCTCCAGGCGCGGGGTGCGATAGAACTCGCCGTCGAACTCCGTCCAGCCCGGCCGCCAGAGCGCCTTCATCAACTCCAGCATCTCGTCGGTGCGCTTGCCCCGGCGGGCGAAGGACTGGCCCAGCAGGGCGAACTCTTCCGCGCACCAGCCCACCCCGATCCCCAGTTCGACCCGGCCCCCGGCCAGATAAGCCGCGGTGCCGACGGCTTTGGCCGCCGAGTAGGGATCCCGCATGGCCGGGATGTAGACCGTGGTGACGAACTTCAGTCGCGTTGTGACGGCCGACAGCGCCCCGACCAGCACCCACGGGTCGGGCCAGTCGGTGAAGGGTTGCCAGCGTCGCTGACCGTCGGGGGTGTAGGGGTAGGGCGTGGACAGCGTCTCCAGGTTGACGACATGGTCGGGAACGGCCATCCCCTCGTAACCGAGATCGTCTGCGGCTTTGGCGATCTCGACGATCTCCGAGGTGTCCAGGAAGGCGCTGCTGACATAGAACTTCATCGACGCTCTAGTCTCCGTTCCGCGCCCACGCCGGGGTGATGAACACGCCTTCAGCCTCCACCGTCGGGCGCTCGAGGTCCCGGAGGTCCCGGATGAACCCGCGGGCGTAGGTCTTGTGGTTCTCGACGCGGTCGATGTGGGCCTCGGCCCGCAGGGAACCCAGCGGCGTGCCGCGCAGGTAGCGCAACGTGAATGTTCCGGTAAACCTCGGCTCGGCCAGTTGCCTGGTCGCCACCTCCCCGAGCAGCTGATCCAGAAGCAGGGCGCAGATCCCGCCGTGTACCAGCCCCGGTGGCCCCTCGTATACACCGCCGAGGGTGAACTCACTCCAGGCCCTGCCGTCGGGCTCGTGGTGGACCAGCATCGGCGGAGCGATCGGATTACGAAGCCCCACAGCCGGATTCGACCACACGACCGGGCGACCGGTGGCCTCGTGCTGCATCGCCCACCCTGTGCGCGTGTGCTGTTCACCGTTGAGCGTGGCGGCCACCGCTTGGATGGCCGCGGTGGCCGAACGCGCGGTCTCCGCGTCCACGGCGGTGCGCAGGCCGGCCTGCATCAGGTCGCGGATCGCAGCGGCCAACGGGGCGTAGCGGCCGATGAGATCCTGGTACTGCCGCTCGGCGATCCGCTCGACCTTGAAGTCCACGTCAGCTCCCGAAGACCTTGTTCACAACCGCTTTCGCGCGCCGGGTGACGCGCAGGTAATTGTCCAGGAACTCTCCGCCATCGCCGTCGCGCCACCCCGCCGCGGCAGCGACTGCGTTGAGTTGGCGGCCGGGCCCGGGGAGCTGATCGGTGGGCCGCCCGCGGACCAGCACCAGGGCATTGCGGGCGCGCGTCGCCGTCAACCACGCATCGGTGAGTTGCGCGACGGCGTCGTCGGCGATCAGTCCGGCCTCCCCGATCACCGCCAAGGCCTTCAGCGTCGAGGTTTCCTGCAACCCCGGCACCTCGTGGGCGTAGCGCAACTGCAGAAGCTGGACGGTCCACTCGACGTCGGCGAGTCCGCCGCGGCCGAGTTTGGTGTGGGTGTTCGGGTCCGCCCCGCGGGGCAACCGTTCGGCGTCCACCCGCGCTTTGATCCGGCGGATCTCCCGCACCGCATCCGGGGAGATCCCGCCGTCGGGATAGCGGATCGCATCGGCCATCGCGACGAACCGGGCACCCAGTCCGGCGTCCCCGGCCACCGGCCGGGCCCGCAGCAGCGCCTGGACCTCCCAGGGCTGCGCCCACTGCCCGTAGTAGGCGGCATAGGACGCCAGGGTCCGGACCAGCGGGCCGCTGCGGCCCTCCGGCCGCAGGTTGGCGTCGACCTCCAGTGGCGGATCGTCACTGGGTGAGCCAAGCAGCGCCCGGAGTTGCTCGGCGACGCTCACCGACCACTTGACCGCCCGGGTCTCATCGACGCCGACCGCCGGATCGCAGACGAACAGCACATCGGCATCGGAACCGTAACCGAGTTCCCCACCGCCGAGGCGGCCCATGCCGATCACCGCCATCGACGCCGGAGGGTGGCCGTCTTCCGGGGTGTTGGCCCGGATGACCGTGTCTAGCGCGCACTGCAGCACCGCCACCCATACCGCGCTCAGCGCGGTGCAGACCTGGTCGACCTCCAGCATGCCCAGTAGATCCGCCGAGGCCACCCGGGCGAGTTCGCGGCGGCGCAGCGTACGGGCTGCGGCGATGGCGCGCGCGGGGTCGGCATGCCGGCCGGCCGAGGCGATCAGCGCCCGCGCCACCCCATCGGGTTCGACGTCGAGCAGTTTGGGACCGGTGGGACCGTCGGCGTAGGACTGGATGACCTCCGGTGCCCGCATGAGCAGTTCCGGAACGAACGCCGAGGTGCCCAACACCCGCATCAGCCGCTTGGCCACCGCGCTTTCGTCGCGCAGCGTGCTCAGATACCAGCGGTGGTCGGACAGGGCCTCACTGACCCGGCGGTATGCAAGCAGCCCGCCATCCGGGTCGGGGGTGTCGGACAACCAGCCCAGCAGTCGCGGCAGCAGCACCGCCTGCACCCGGCCCCGGCGGCCGCTGGCGTTCACCAGGGCGGCCAGATGCGTCAGCGCGCTCTGCGGACCCTCGTATCCCAGTGCCGCCAACTGTCTTTCGGCAGCCTCGGCGGACATCCCGTGGGCGAACCCCAACGGGGAACCGACCGACTCCAGCAGTGGCTGATAAAACAGCTTGGCGTGCAGCTTGGAAACCCGCACGTTCTGCCGCTTGAGCTCCTCGCGCAGCACACCGAGAGCGTCGTGGGTGCCGTCCGGGCGGACGTGAGCAGCGCGGGCCAACCACCGCAGCGCCTCGTCATCGTCGGGGGCGGGCAGCAGGTGGGTTCGCTTGAGCCGTTGCAGCTGCAGTCGATGCTCGAGCAACCGGAGGAACTCGTAGGAGGCGGTGAGGTTCGCCGCGTCGTCGCGGCCCACATAGCCGCCGGCGCCGAGAGCGGCCAGGGCGTCGACGGTCGAGGCAACGTGCATGGAACGGTCGGTGCGCCCGTGCACCAGTTGCAGCAGTTGCACGGCGAACTCGACATCACGCAGTCCCCCGGTGCCGAGCTTGATCTCCCGGTCACGCACCTCGGCCGGCACCAGGGACTCCACCCGGCGGCGCATGGCCTGGACTTCGGGGACGAAATCCTCACGCTCACAAGCGGTCCAGACCATCGGCATCAGCGCGTCGATGTAGCGGCGGCCCAGGTCGGCGTCACCGAGGCACGGCCGGGCCTTGAGCAACGCCTGAAACTCCCAAGTCTTGGCCCACCGCTGGTAGTAGGCGATATGAGAGTCCAGGGTCCGCACGAGTGCGCCGGCCTTACCCTCCGGCCGCAAGGCGGCGTCCACCTCGAAGAAGGCCTCCGAGGCCAGCCGCATCATCTCACCGGCCACCCGGGTGGTGCGGGCGTCGGCATCCTCACCGACGAAGATGATGTCCACGTCGCTGACGTAATTGAGTTCTCGCGCACCGCATTTACCCATCGCAATGACGGCCAACCGAGGCGGCTCCTCGGTCTTGCAGACCTCTGCCACAGCGACTTCGAGGGCGGCGCCCAGCGCCGCGTCGGCGAGGTCGGAGAGGTGCGCGCCAACGGTGGAGAACTGCAGGACAGGTTCGTTCTCGACGGTCGGCGCCAGATCCAGGGCGGCGAGAACCATCAGCTGATCCCGGTAGACCGTTCGCAGCTTCGGCATGACAATCGTTGGAGAGGTGCCGAATTCGGCGATGCAGTCAGCGAATTCGCGCCGAATCTGCTCAGGTACCGGCAGGTGCACCTCACCGGCAAGCCGGCGCCAGGACTGTGGGTTGGCCACCAAGTGGTCACCGAGTGCCAGGGACGAGCCCAGCACCGAGAAGAGTCGGCCGCGCAGGGAGCGGTCAGCCCGCAGGGCCGCGTCCAGCTCAGGCCAGCCCTGCCCGAGCGCTTCGGCCAGGCGGACCAGGGCATGCAACGCGATGTCGGCGTCGGGTGCCCGCGACAGCGACCACAAGAGTTCGACGTAGACGTCGTTGTCCCAGCCCAGCCCGGCCAACTGCGAGGCGGCCGACGGCTCGAGCAGCCCAAGCCGGCCCACACCCGGGACGCGGGGACGGTTGGTCGCGGGTTTGGCCACGGCCACGAACGTTATCGCAGCGGTTCGGTCCCGGCTGCCACAGTGTTGAGGCCTAGAGCGAGAGGTAGTGCTTCAGCTCGAACGGGGTGACGTTGGCGCGGTACTGCTCCCACTCCGCACGTTTGTTCCGCAGGAAGTAGTCGAAAACGTGCTCGCCGAGCGCCTCGGCGACCAACTCCGAACCCTCCATCTCCCCCAGCGCCACACCCAGGCTGGAGGGTAGTTCGCGGTAGCCCATCGCGCGGCGCTCCTCCGGCGTCAGCATCCACACGTTGTCCTCGGCCTGGGGACCCAGTTGATAGTTCTTCTCGATGCCGCGCAGGCCGGCGGCGAGCAGCACCGCGAAGGCCAGGTAGGGGTTGCATGCCGAATCCGGGCTGCGCACCTCGACCCGCCGCGAGGAGGCCTTGCGCGGGGTGTACATCGGAACCCGCACCAGCGCCGAACGGTTGGCCGCACCCCAGGACGCCGCCGTCGGCGCCTCGCCGCCGTGCACCAGTCGCTTGTAGGAGTTCACCCACTGGTTGGTGA
>CAYXBN010000011.1:0-52526 GCA_964463215.1 uncultured Mycobacterium sp.
CGGAGGTGCGCCCAACGTGCCAGTTGACCGTTGCATCGGCCCGGGAGTCGGACCCCGAGTCGGACTCCGAGTCGGACCCCGAGTCGGACCCGGAGTCGGACCCCGCGATGGGAACCGAACCGCGTCCCTGAACGTCTGACCCAAGGGGGCTGGTACGCGGAGGTCTCCGCGGTTTCGACGGGGGAGAGCCGTCGGGACCGCAGAGGCCTCCGCCCCCAGCGTCCCTGCGGGGGCGTTTTGACCTGCGCCGATCCTCGCCGGTAAGGTCTCAGGCTGGCGTGCGGTACGCCGCGGATCCACGTGCAGTTCGGACACCGCGGGGTAAACCGGAGTCCCGGGTCAATGTTGGTCGCCGGGAAACATCTCCCACCGTCGACGCCTGACCGGCACCCGGTGCCCCGGGATCCACGACCGAAAAGAGAGGTACACGCTGTGCCCACATACACGCCGAAGGCCGGTGACACCACGCGTTCGTGGTACGTCATCGACGCCACCGACGTGGTGCTCGGCCGGCTCGCCGTCGCGGCAGCAAATCTGTTGCGCGGTAAGCACAAGCCGACATTCACGCCCAACGTGGACGGGGGTGACTTCGTCATCGTCATCAACGCCGACAAGGTCGCCATCGGAGGCAACAAACTCGCCAACAAACTGGCCTACCGGCACTCCGGGTATCCCGGCGGTCTGCGGTCCCGGACTATCGGCGAGCTGATGCAGAAGCAGCCCGACCGGGTCGTCGAGAAGGCCATCGTCGGCATGCTGCCGAAGAACAAGTTGGGCCGACAGATTCAGCGGAAGCTGAAGGTCTACGCGGGCCCCGAGCATCCGCACACCGCCCAGCAGCCGGTGCCCTTCGAGATCAAGCAGGTGGCGCAGTGACCGAGATCAACGAGACCAACGAGCCGATCGAGGAGACCGCCGTAGAGGTGGTGGCCGAGGTCGAGACCCCGGATGCGACGGAGCCGGCTGTGGCCGCGGTGGAATCCACCCCGCGCCAACCGGTGATCCTCGACCGGCCCATCCAGACCGTCGGCCGCCGCAAGGAGGCCGTGGTGCGGGTTCGGCTGGTACCCGGCACCGGCCAGTTCAACCTCGACGGTCGCTCCCTGGAGGACTACTTCCCGAACAAGGTCCACCAGCAGCTGATCAAGGCACCGCTGGTGACCGTGGACCGAGTGGACAGCTTCGACATCCACGCCCACCTCGACGGCGGCGGTCCGTCCGGGCAGGCCGGGGCGCTGCGTCTGGCCATCGCCCGAGCCCTGATCCTGGTCCAGCCCGAGGATCGGCCGGCTTTGAAGAAGGCCGGCTTCCTCACCCGCGACCCGCGCGCCATTGAGCGCAAGAAGTACGGCCTGAAGAAGGCCCGCAAGGCGCCTCAGTACAGCAAGCGGTGACCGGCAGCCAGCGCTGACGTTCCCACGATCGCCGGGTGGTTCGCAGGTCGAACCCCCGGCGTTCGTGCGTTTTGGGTCCCCAGCCCGTTGTATGAGAAGTTTGTGACCATGGGCCGACTGTTCGGAACCGACGGAGTGCGGGGCGTCGCCAATCGTGAACTGACCGCCGAATTGGGGCTGGCGCTCAGCGCCGCCGCCGCCCGCCGACTCGCGCCGGCGAGCACCGGGCACCGCACCGCGGTGGTCGGCCGGGATCCGCGCGCCAGCAGCGAAATGTTGGAAGCCGCCGTGGTGGCCGGACTGACCAGTGAGGGTGTCGATGCGCTGCTGGTGGGCGTGCTGCCCACCCCGGCCGTCGCTTATCTGACGGCGGCCTACGGCGCCGACCTCGGGGTGATGATCTCGGCGTCGCACAACCCGATGCCCGACAACGGCATCAAGATCTTCGGCCCCGGGGGTCACAAACTCGACGACGACGCCGAGGACCGCATCGAGGAACTCGTCGCCCAAGGCCCCGGACTTCGGCCCGTCGGGGCGGGCATCGGCCGGGTGCGCCAGGCCCCCGATGCCCTCGACCGTTATCTGGACCACTTGATCAGGGCCACCGGCACCCGCCTGGACGGTGTGACGGTCGTCGTCGACTGCGCCAACGGGGCTGCCTCAACGGCCGCGCCGCGGGCCTACGCGGCCGCCGGTGCGCGCGTCGTCGCCATCAACGATCAGCCCGATGGCCTCAACATCAACGACGGATGTGGCTCGACGCATCTGGCGGCGGTGCAGGATGCGGTGCTGGCCCACGGCGCCGATTTGGGGTTGGCCCACGACGGCGACGCCGACCGCTGCCTGGCGGTGGACGCTGCCGGACAGGTGGTCGACGGCGACGCCATCATGGCGGTCCTCGCCCTGGCCATGCAGGAGTCCGGGGAACTGGCCGCCGACACCCTGGTCGCCACTGTGATGAGCAACCTGGGTCTGCATCTGGCGATGCGCGAAGCGGGAATAGCGGTGCGCACCACAGCGGTTGGTGATCGCTACGTGCTCGAGGAGTTGCGGGCGGGGGAGTACAGCCTCGGTGGCGAACAGTCCGGCCACATCGTCCTACCGGCGTTCGGCACCACCGGTGACGGGATTCTCACCGGCCTGCGACTGATGGCGCGAATGGTGGTGACCGGGTCGCCGCTGGCGGCGCTGGCCGCACCGATGCAGTCGGTACCCCAGGTGCTGATCAACGTGGAGGTCGCCGACAAAGCCACTGTTGCCCAGGCGCCGGCTGTGCAGTCCGCCGTCGCGGCTGCCGAGGCCGAACTCGGCGACACCGGTCGAATCCTGTTGCGCCCCTCGGGCACCGAACAGATCGTCCGGGTGATGGTGGAGGCCGCTGACGCGGACACCGCCCGCGAGGTCGCGGATCGGGTCGCGAAGTCGGTCAGCGCCCAGATCTGATCGCTGGGGTAATCCCCAGGGCGGCAAACCCCAGGGAACCGCCGGGCGCCGCCCCGCGTCATAACCGGTATGGAAGCCGGTGTCAGAACCGCCGTTGATCCGCAGGCCTTGCGGGCCGCGGCCCAACGGGTGGACGCCGCCGCCGATTCGCTGTACGCCGCGCTGGCCGTGCACCTGCGGCCGCTGAATCTCGATGCCCCCGCGGGTCTTCGCGACGCAGTGCAACGCCTGGTGGCGGACGTGGACCTGTGGCAGCGGGCCGCCCGGGAGACCGCGGTGGCTCTGCGCACCGCCGCGGATCGCTACGCCGACACCGACGAACTGGCCGCGGAGGCGTTGCGGTGACGGAACGGCCGAGCTTCGAGGCGGCTGACGCCGACGCCGTCGCGTTGGCGGCGGCAGGGTCGCTGGCCGAGGAGGCCCTCGGGCTGCACTGCGAGGCACTCACGCTGCTCGAGGGCGGGTGGAACAGTCAATCCTCCTCGGCGGCAACCCAATTGCTTCGGCAATACCGTGGTGAGGCCACCGAGTTGGTCGCCGCCCTGCACGCCGCCGCCGAGGAGTTCCGGGCGTTACGCGATATGGCAGAGTGCCCGGCGGACCCGGCGGATCCGGGCATTGATCAGGCTGGGAGCCGGCTTCAGGACCGGCCCGTCGCACGGTTCAACACTCCGGATCCCGCGATGTACGGCGCCGCGCCAACACCGCAACCGTCACCCGCGTGGGCATCCGCGCTGCCGGGCCCCGCAATACCTGGCCCCGCAATACCTGGCCCAGCGTTCCCTGGCCCCGTCGCCTCTCCCGCCCTGCCGGCTCCCGCGCTGCCGGACCTGGGCGGGGCGCTGGTGGGCCTCGTCGCGCAGATCGCGGATGCGGTGAGCCTGGAACCTGCCGGGGTCCTCCCAGGGGATTCGGACCCGGCGGATTCGGTCCCGGGGGATTCGGACCCGGCGGATTCGGACCCGGTCGTCGATGCCAAGCCCGCTCCCCCGGAAGTCCGGAAAGAATCCCCGGAGGTCCAAGCGGAGCCGTCGAATCCCTCCAGCACCACCACTCCGCATTCAGTTGCACCTGCACAACCCGTCAGTCCACCGGTGCCACCGCCGGCACCGGTGCCACCCCCGGCAACGGCGGTCGACCCGCCACTGCTGGCGGCCGAACGGCCACCCCCGCCCGTCGACCCGGTCCCGGAGCCCCCGGTGGCCGTTGCGGTCCCCGAGAACCCGGACGCCCCCGATCCCGGCACCAGTACCCCAACGCCCTGCGAGATCGCCGCCAACGAACTGCCCCAGGTCGGCCAGTAGGCCCGGCCCCGCCGCCCGAAGACCTAGGGCAGCAGGTGCTGGAACTGTTCGACGAATTGGACGTACTCGGCGCCGTCGGCGGTCACCGGAGTGGCCAGCAGCGTGGTCACCCCGGCCTCGGCGAACGCCGCGATGCGCTCCTTGACGTATCCGGGTGGGCCGATGAGCGAGACGCCGCGAACCAGATCGTCGGGCACCGCCGCGACCGCTTCTTCCTTACGGCCGGACAGGTACAACTCCTGAATCCGGTCGGCCACGTCACCGAACCCGTACCGGGTGGCCACATTGTGGTAGAAGTTACGGCCTTTGGCGCCCATCCCGCCGATGTACAGCGCCAGTTGGGGTTTGGCCCACTGCAGGCGGTCCTCGACGTCCTCGCCGATCGCCAGCGACACCCCGACCATCACGTCCAGATCACCAAGACTGCTGTCCCGCTTGGCCTTCCCGGCGCGCAGCGCCTCGCCCCAGACCTCATCGGCGCGTTCGGGGAGGAAGAACACGGGTTGCCACCCCTCGGCGATCTCCGCGGTCAACTCGACGTTCTTCGGGCCCAGTGCGGCGATGCTGATCGGGATCCTTTCCCGCACCGGCTGATTGATGATCTTGAGGGCCTTACCCAGGCCTGTTCCGCGGTCGGCCGGTAACGGAATCTGGTAGTTGCGGCCCTGATAGGACAGCCGTTCACGGCGCCACACCTGCCGGCAGATCTCGACGACCTCCCGGGTGCGGCCCAGTGGGGCGTCGAACGGCACCCCGTGGAAGCCCTCCATCACCTGCGGACCGGAGGTGCCGATACCGAGCCGGAACCGGCCGTCGGAGACGAAATCCAGGCCGGCGGCGGTCATCGCCAGCAGCGCCGGAGTGCGGGTGTAGATCGGGACGACGCCGGAGCCCAACTCGATGGTCGAGGTCACCGCGGCCAGATACCCCAGTTGGCTGATCGCGTCGAAGGAGTAGGCCTCGGCGACCAGGACGATGTCGACGCCCTGCTTCTCCAACTCGACGACGTGGTGCACGGATTCGCGGAACCCGCCCGCGTAGGACAGGAAAATGCCGGTGCGCATACCCGCCGACGGTAGCGGCTACCGGAACAGCGCGACGATCCGGTCCTCGGCGGTCACCTCGGCGGCATCGGGATCCGGGCGGCTGGTGTGCGGCAGAGTCGCCTCGGGATCGGCGAACTCCTGGTATCGCTCATCGCCGGTGAGGTGGAACAGGAAAAAACCGGTCAGCAGCGCGCGGACGGTCTTCTGGGTGTCGTCCCCGGACCCGGGGAACCCGAGCAGGCCGGCAAGGCGCCGTCGCTCGGCCAGGTCCCCCGCGCCGGCCTTGTCGACCACCCGCAGCACCGCACCCTCCCAGTCGGCAGCCACCTCCGCAGCGTCGGTTCGCAGCGACTTCGCGTCGTCGGGGGTGGCCAACACCAATCCGGGTACCGTCAGCGTCGCGGCAGCCGCCTCGGCGGACGGTTTGGTCACCGCGGGAAACACCGCCGCCACCGCGGCCGGCCGAACCTGACCGGGCGGCGATGCCGCCGCGGCCAGCACCGCCGCCGCGGCGCCGAAACCATGACCGGCCAAACCGAGCTTGTCCGGGGCCACGCTGATCTCGCCGACCCCCAACCGAACCCCGGAGATGACCTCCAGCGTGCCGCTCAGGTCGTGGCCCAGCGTCAGCGCCGACGGCACCGGACCGCGTTGGGTGTCGGGGGCGGCGGCGACGATGCCCCAACTGGCCAGATGCTCCAGGGAGCCGGAGTAACGGTCGGCGTCGGTCAGCCAGTCGTGCCCGAACGCGACACCGGGCAGATGAAACCCCGACGCGGGTGTGTACAGCACCCCGGGAATCCCGGCGAAGGCCAAATCCCCCCGGAGCACCCGATGCGGTCCGCGGCGGGTCAAAGTGCTGAACAACGACTTCTTCCGGGCCATCCTGCGACCGTAGCCGACCGCGGTGCCTGACGGGCTGGACTACCCTGGTAGTCCATGTGCGGAATTGTCGCCTATGTCGGGCACCGCCCCGCCCGGGGCGTCGTCGTCGACGCGCTGCGCCGGATGGAGTACCGGGGTTATGACTCCGCGGGTCTGGCACTGCTCGACGGCGAAGGCGGGCTGACCGTGCGCCGCCGGGCCGGCCGACT
This sequence comes from uncultured Mycobacterium sp., assembly GCA_964463215.1. Lineage (GTDB taxonomy): Bacteria > Actinomycetota > Actinomycetes > Mycobacteriales > Mycobacteriaceae > Mycobacterium. The sequence goes on from CAYXBN010000011.1 coordinate 6,282, forward strand.
GGCCAATCTCGAGGCGGCGCTGGCCGAGACCGATCCGGCCGCCCTGGCCGGCACCGCCGGTATCGGCCACACCCGGTGGGCCACCCACGGACGGCCCACCGACCGCAACGCCCATCCGCACCGCGACGCGGCCGCCGATTTCGCGGTCGTGCACAACGGCATCATCGAAAACTTCGCCGCACTGCGGGCCGAACTCGAGGCCGATGGGGTCGAGTTCGCCAGCGACACCGACACCGAGGTGGCGGTGCACCTGGTCGCCCGCGCCTACCGGCAGGGCGCGACGGCCGGTGATTTCGTCGGCTCGGTGCTGGCGGTGCTGCGCCGCCTGGAGGGCCATTTCACGCTGGTGTTCGCCCACGCCGCCGACCCCGGCACCATTGTCGCGGCCCGCCGGTCCACCCCGCTGGTGGTCGGAGTCGGCGAGGGGGAGATGTTCCTGGGCTCCGATGTCGCCGCGTTCATCGAATTCACCCGCGAGGCTGTCGAACTCGGTCAGGACCAGGCCGTGGTGATCACCGCCGACGATTACCGGATCACCGATTTCCACGGCAACGACGACGCCGCCAACGCCAGGACGTTCCACATCGACTGGGACCTGTCCGCCGCCGAGAAGGGCGGCTACGACTACTTCATGCTCAAGGAGATCGCCGAGCAACCCGCCGCGGTCTCCGACACCCTGCTCGGCCATTTCGAGGCCGGCCGGATCGTGCTCGACGAGCAACGACTCTCCGATCAGGAACTGCGCGAGATCGACAAGGTGTTCATCGTGGCCTGCGGCACCGCCTACCACTCCGGGCTGGTGGCCAAATACGCCATCGAACACTGGACCCGCATTCCGGTCGAGGTCGAACTGGCCAGTGAATTCCGTTACCGCGACCCGGTTTTGGATCGCAGCACCCTGGTGATCGCCATCTCGCAGTCCGGTGAGACTGCCGACACTCTCGAAGCCGTGCGGCACGCCAAAACCCAGAAGGCCAAGGTGCTGGCCGTGTGCAACACCAACGGCAGCCAAATCCCCCGCGAGTCCGACGCGGTGCTTTACACCCGCGCCGGACCGGAGATCGGGGTGGCCGCCACCAAGACCTTTCTGGCCCAGGTCACCGCCAACTACCTCGTCGGCTTGGCACTGGCCCAGGCCCGCGGCACCAAATACCCCGACGAGGTAGAACGGGAGTTCCGCGAACTGGAGGCGATGCCCGAACTGGTGGCCACGGTCCTCGATCACCTCGATTCCGCGGCCGACCTGGGCCGCCGGTACGCCGACTCCTCCGCGGTGCTCTTCCTGGGCCGCCACGTGGGTTACCCGGTGGCCTTGGAGGGCGCCCTCAAACTCAAAGAACTGGCCTACATGCACGCCGAAGGCTTCGCTGCCGGCGAACTCAAACACGGTCCGATCGCTCTGATCGAAGACGGTCTGCCGGTCATCGTGGTGATGCCGTCCCAGAAGGGCGCCGCGATGCTGCACTCCAAACTGCTCTCCAACATCCGGGAGATCCAGGCGCGCGGGGCGATCACCATAGTGATCGCCGAGGAGGGTGACGAGACGGTTCGGCCCTACGCCGACCACATGATCGAGATCCCCTCGGTTTCAACGCTTTTCCAACCGCTGCTGTCCACCATTCCGCTGCAGATGTTTGCCGCGTCGGTGGCTCTGGCACGCGGCTACGACGTCGACAAACCGCGCAATCTGGCCAAGTCCGTCACCGTCGAGTGACCCGCGCCTAAGCCGATGAGGCAGTTCTACAGCGCCGATCAGATCCGCACCGCCGAAGCCCCTCTGCTGGCAGGTCTGCCCGCCGGTGTGCTGATGCGCCGGGCCGCCACCGGTCTGGCCAACGCGATCGCAGCCGAACTGCGCCGCCGAACCGGCGGCGTCGCGGGGCGAGTGATCTGCGCCGTGGTGGGTTCCGGCGACAACGGCGGCGACGCACTGTGGGCGGCGACATTCCTGCGCCGCCGCGGCGCGCGGTGCTACGCGATTCTGCTCAACCCCGATCACACCCACCCCGCGGCGCTGACGGCGTTCCGCGCGGCCGGCGGCCAGGTGGTCGCAGGCGTGCCCGATACCACCGACCTGGTGATCGACGGTGTCGTCGGCATCTCCGGGACAGGTCCGCTGCGCCCCGCCGCAGCAACGGTTTTCGCCGCCGTCGACGCCGCCCGTATCCCGGTGGTCGCCGTCGACATCCCCAGCGGCATCGACGTCCACACCGGCGCGATCACCGGACCGGCCGTACGGGCCGCGGTGACCGTCACCTTCGGCGGGCTCAAACCGGTGCTCGCGCTGGCCGACTGCGGCCGCGTCGAACTCATCGACATCGGACTGGACCTGCCCGATTCCGACCTCGTCGAACTGACCGCCGCCGATATCCGCTGGCCGGTCCCCGGTCCCAGCGATGACAAATACACCCAGGGCGTCGTCGGGATCCTGGCCGGCTCGGCGACCTACCCGGGCGCTGCGATCCTGTGCACCGGAGCCGCGGTCGCCGCCACCTCCGGCATGGTGCGCTACGCCGGTGCCGCCGCGGCCGAGGTGGTGTCGCACTGGCCGGAAGTCGTCGCCGCACCCAGCGCTGCCGCCGCCGGACGTGTCCAGGCCTGGTGCGTCGGTCCGGGACTGGGCACCGACGAGTCGGCGCTGGCCGACCTGAGCTTCGCGCTGGAGGCCGACGTTCCGGTCATCGTCGACGCCGACGGCCTGACCCTGCTGGCCGCACACCCGCAGTTGGCCCGGCGACGCCAGGCCCCCACCGTCCTGACCCCGCACGCCGGGGAGTTCGCCCGACTTGCGGCCGGAGCAGGTTTGCCGGCGACGGTCGGCCCGGACCGGGTGGGCGCCGCCCGTCGGCTCGCTGAGGCCCTCGGGACCACCGTCTTGCTCAAGGGCAACATCACCGTGATCGCCGCCCCGGCCGAAGACCGCACCTATCTCAGCCCGGCCGGCGGGTCCTGGGCCGCCACCGCCGGCTCCGGTGACGTGCTCTCCGGCATCATCGGCGCGCTGCTCGCCGCGGGTCTGGCACCGGGAGCCGCGGCTGCCGCGGGGGCCTTCGTGCACGCCCGCGCCGCCAACGCCTCGGCGGCCGACCCCGGGCCCGCGTCGGTGCCGACGTCGGCCTCGCGCATCTTGTCCCACATCCGCTCCGCACTCGCAACGCTGTAACCCGACCAGGAGGACACCACTCATGCCGCACGTCAAGTACCGGTCACCGTCGATCGCCCCGGCGTACACCGGCAGGCTCTCCACCGACCCGATCCCCTCCCTTCGCCTGCCCGATGAGGCCATGGAACCCGCGGCTGCCTATCGGTTCATTCACGACGAACTGATGCTCGACGGGAGTTCCCGCCTGAATCTGGCCACCTTCGTGACCACGTGGATGGATCCGGAGGCCGAGCGGCTGATGGCTGAGACCTTCGACAAGAACATGATCGACAAGGATGAGTACCCGGCCACGGCAGCCATCGAATCCCGTTGTGTGGCAATGGTTGCTGACCTGTTCCATGCGGAGAACCTGCGGGACGACGATGCCGCCAGCGCCATCGGGGCCTCCACGATCGGTTCCTCCGAGGCAGTGATGCTGGGCGGTCTGGCACTGAAGTGGCGGTGGAAGCAACGCGTCGGCGGCAAGGACGGCAACGGATGGCGCTCCCGCACGCCCAATCTGGTGATGGGCTCCAACGTTCAGGTGGTGTGGGAGAAGTTCTGCCGCTACTTCGAGGTGGAACCCCGGTACCTGCCGATGGGACCGGACCGCTACGTCATCACCCCGCAGCAGGTGGTCGACGCCGTCGACGAGGACACCATCGGCGTGGTCGGGATCGTCGGCACCACCTATACCGGCGAACTCGAGCCGATCGCCGAAATCTGCGCAGCACTGGACAAACTGGAGAAGAAGACGGGCCTTGACATCCCCGTCCACGTCGATGCCGCCAGTGGGGGATTCGTCGTGCCGTTCCTGAACCCCGACCTGAAGTGGGACTTCCGTCTGCCCCGGGTGGTGTCGATCAACGTCAGCGGCCACAAGTACGGCCTGACCTATCCCGGTATCGGTTTCGTTGTGTGGCGCAACGCCGATCACCTTCCCGAGGACCTCGTATTCCGGGTCAACTATCTCGGCGGGGACATGCCCACCTTCACCCTGAACTTCTCCCGGCCGGGAAACCAGGTGGTCGGCCAGTACTACAACTTCCTGCGACTCGGCCGGGCCGGCTACACCCACGTCATGCAGACGCTGTCCGCCACCGCGCGGTGGTTCTCCGATCAGTTGACGAATTCCCACCACTTCGATGTGATCGCCGACGGCTCCAAGATCCCGGTGGTGGCCTTCAAACTCTCCAAGGATTTCGGCTACTCGGAGTTCGACGTCTCCGCCGCGCTGCGCTCCTACGGCTGGCAGGTTCCGGCCTACACCATGCCCGACGGGGCCGCCGACGTGTCGGTGCTGCGGGTGGTCGTGCGGGAGGGATTCTCGGCCGACCTGGCCCGCTCACTGTGGGAGGACCTGCGCAAGGTCCTCGAGCATCTCGACGCGATCCAACCGCAGGGCCACTTCACGCAAGAACACTTTGCGCACTGAGGTGAACGGGGAGACACCTCGCGGGTAACTGAGGCTGATGTCGGCATTGATCAGCAATCCCGCGGCAACCCGTCATGGCGCCCAATGCCACGGCAACAGCGAGGCGGGCCGCTCGCGGGTCACTCCCAGACGCTTGCCGTCACCGCCTCGGGACGCTGCCAACCGCTGGTGATAACGACAGCTGCCGCGCAACCCTTGTCATGTCAGACTGCACACGTGAGCGGCCGCGGTGCGTCGAGGATTCTCATGATCCTGTTCGGTGTGATGACGGTGGTGTCGCTCGGGGGCCTGATCACGACGATCGTGATCGGCGCCTCGGCCGACAAGTACGGCTCCTACGGCGAGGTCCCCATCCCCGGCTACGGGGAGGTGCGGCTGCCTGCCGGAGCGGCGATCGTCAGCTTCCATGTCGGCGACTACGGCGGTCGTGGACTGCGGGTGCCGCGGCTGAATTTCGACATCACTCCGCCGCCTGGCGCGCCCGATCCCGCCGTCACCGAGGATCTCGGTGCCACAGTCTCGGTGAACGAAGACGCCCACCGCCGGGTCTGGTTTATGAACGTGAAGGTCGAGGGCAACTACCGGATCATCACCAAGGGCGACGTGACTGGATTCGTCGAACCGCGGTTGTCCTTCGGCCGCACTCAGTCGGTGGAAGGGCCTCTGTGGCTGTTTGCCGCGCTGTCGATGATCAGCGTAGATCTGGCGATCGCGGCGTGGTGGCTCGGACGGCGCGGCGGGGGGAGGCGGTCAATCGCGCCGGCCACACACGGTGCGCACTGACCGTGTGCGGGGTCCGTCGGCGGGCATGTCGCCGGTTCTGGGAGAATCGGTGCCGGTGACATGACCATGCAGACCACTCCGCTGACTCCTCCGTACCCGTCGGTTCCCCAGGGCCCACCGGCGGCAACCGCGGTCAGCGGCGAGGCGGTGGTGGACCTTACGGCGGTCGCCCACAACGTGCAGGTGCTGCGCGAACACGCCGGCACGGCCGCGGTGATGGCGGTGGTCAAGGCCGACGGCTACGGACACGGCGCCACCCGGGTGGCCCGGGCGGCGTTGCAGGCCGGGGCGGCCGAACTCGGTGTCGCCACCATCACCGAGGCATTGGAACTGCGCCGGGATGGAATCACCGCCCCGGTGCTGGCCTGGCTGCACCCGCCGGGCACCGACTTCGCCCCGGCGCTGCAGGCCGACGTCCAAATCGGCATCTCCTCGACCCGACAGCTCACCGAGGTCCTCGACGCGGTGGCGCGCACCGGCAGGACCGCTGAACTCACCGTGGAGGTCGACACCGGCCTGAACCGCAACGGGGTCGGCGCGCGGGAGTTCCCCGATGTGCTCGACGCGTTGCGCCGCGCCACCGCCGACGGCGCGGTCCGCGTCCACGGCATCATGTCCCACCTCGCCAGCGGCGACGAACCACACAACCCGGTCAACAACCTTCAGGCGCAGCGGTTCACCGCGATGATCGCCGAAGCCCGCGACCGCGGTGTGGATTTCGAGGTGTCCCACCTGGCCAACTCTCCAGCGGCGATGACCCGTCCCGACTTCTGCTTCGACATGGTCCGGCCGGGTATCGCGATCTACGGGCTGAGCCCCATCCCGGAGCGCGGCGATATGGGGCTGCGTCCGGCGATGACGCTGAAATGTCCGGTCTCCCTGGTCAAGTCACTGCGGGCGGGGGAGGGCGTGTCGTACGGTCACACCTGGATCGCCGAACGGGACACCACCGTGGCGCTGCTTCCCATCGGCTACGCCGACGGCGTGAGCCGGGCCCTCAGTGGGCGGATCGACATCCTGATCAACGGGCGGCGACGGCCCAACGTCGGTCGGATCTGCATGGATCAATTCGTCGTCGACCTCGGTCCGGACGCCACCGGCGTCGCCGAGGGCGACGAGGCGATCCTCTTCGGCCCCGGGATTTCCGGGGAGGCCACCGCGCAAGACTGGGCGGACCTGCTGCGCACCATCCACTACGAAGTCGTCACCAGCCCCCGCGGCCGGGTGGTCCGGACCTACCGGGACAGCGATGGCTGACAAACCACGCCGAGCCAGACTGCGCCGCCGCCGCCCCGCAGCGTCCACCGACCCCGCCGGCGCTGCCGGCAAGTCCAGCGCCGGCCGCAAGGCCGGATTGATGGCCGGAGTGGCCGGACTCGGCGCGGTCGGCACCGCCGCCGGGGTGTCGGCGGCCAAGGCGCTGCGGTTCCGCAAGGCGATCCGGGATGCCTATGACGGCGAGGACTTCGCACTGCTGGAGGCCGACCGCGGGTGTGTGGTCACCACCACCGATGGGATCCCGTTGGTGGTCCGGGAGGTGGGGCCGATCACCGCTCCGCTGACCGTGGTCTTCTCACACGGATTCTGCATGCGCATGGGGTCGTTTCACTTTCAGCGCGCCGCGTTGGCCGAACGCTGGGGTGACCAGGTCCGGATGGTGTTCTATGACCAGCGCGGCCACGGCCAGTCCGGGGCGGGCCCGATCGATACCTACACCGTCGAACAACTCGGCCGGGACCTGGAAACCGTTCTGCAGGTGATGGTTCCGCGCGGTCCGGTGGTTCTGGTGGGCCACTCGATGGGCGGTATGACGGTGCTGTCCCATGCCCGCCAGTTCCCGCAACACTATGGCCGCCGCATCGTGGGGGCGGCAATCATCTCCTCGGCCGCCGAGGGGGTGGCCCGGTCCCCGCTGGGGGAGATCCTGCGCAACCCGGCGTTGGAGGCGGTGCGGTTCGCAGCCCGCTACGTTCCGAACCTGGTGCACCGGACCCGAGGCGCGACCCGGTCGGCGCTGCGGCCGATCCTGAAGACCGCGTCGTTCGGTGATCACGCGATCAGCCCCAGTGTGGTGGCCTTCGCCGAGGAGATGATCCACGACACTGAGATCGACACCCTGGTGGCGTTCCTGCACGCCTTGGAGGTTCACGACGAGACCGCGGCCCTCCCGGTGCTGGCCCGCATCCCGACGCTGATCGCCTGCGGCGACCGCGATCTGCTGACCCCGGTGCGCAACTCCGAGGAGATGGCCGCCGCACTGCCCAATTCGGAGCTGGTGATCGTCCCCGGCGCCGCCCACGTCGTGCAGATGGAGCGTCCGGACGTCATCAACGACGCGTTGGTGCGGCTGGTGGAACGCGCGACCCCGTCGCGGCTGGTGGCCATCGCGCGGCGGCTGCGAGACGCGATTGAGTGATCCCGGGTTCGACGTGCACCACGACGCAACCGTGCCGCTGCCGACCGTGGCCGACACCATTGCTTTGGGAGCACAGTTCGGGCGGCAGTTGCGGGCCGGCGACGTGGTCGTTCTCTCCGGACCGCTGGGGGCCGGGAAGACCGTGCTGGCAAAAGGGATCGCGCAGGGCATGGAGGTGGCGGGTCCGATCACCTCGCCGACCTTCGTGTTGGCTCGGGTGCACCGACCCCGGACGGCCGGGGCGGCGGCGATGATCCACGTCGACGTCTACCGGTTGCTCGACCAGACCGCTGACCTGTTGGCCGAACTGGACTCACTGGACCTCGACACCGACCTCGACGACGCCGTCGTCGTGGTCGAGTGGGGTGAAGGCCTGGTCGAACGACTCGCCGACCGACATCTGCGCATCGACGTGCAGCGCCTGCCCGACAGCGACATCCGCACCGCGACCTGGCGGTGGAGCACGCCGTGAGCCGCACCATCCTGGCCATCGACACCGCCACCGCCGCGGTCATCGCCGGCCTGCTGCGCCGAGGCGACGACGGACGGATCGAGACCCTTGCCGAGCAGATCACCCGCGGGGCGCACGCCCACGCCGAACTGCTCACCCCGAACGTCCTTGCCGCCGTTGCCGAGGCGGGCGTGACACTCGATCAGGTCGACGCGGTGGTGGTGGGCTGCGGTCCGGGCCCGTTCACCGGTCTGCGGGTCGGCATGGCCACCGCCGCGGCCTACGGCCATGCGCTGGGAGTGCCGGTTTACGGGGTGTGCTCCTTGGATGCGATCGGCGTTCAGACAACCGGTGAGGTTCTGGTGGTCACCGACGCGCGCCGACGGGAGGTGTACTGGGCCCGCTACCGCGACGGGGCGCGGGTCGCCGGACCCGGCGTCGCGGCCGCTGCCGACGTCGAAACCGTCGGCATCGACGCCGTCGCCGGATCGCCCGAACAGTGCGCGCTGTTCGCCCTGCCGCGACCCCCGCTTCCCGAAATGCCCGGTCCAGCAGGTCTTGTCGCTGCCGTCGAGAACTGGGCGCAGCCCACTCCGCCGATACCGCTGTATCTGCGTCGTCCCGATGCCAAAACCCTGGCCGAACGGGGACTGGCCCGGTGACAGTCGTCTACGACGAATTGACCCGCCGCGACGCGGAGCGGTGCGCCGAGTTGGAGGAACTGCTCTTCGGTGGCGACGATCCTTGGCCGGAGGCGGCATTTGTCCGGGAACTTGCCGCCGCGCACAATCGCTACTTCGCCGCACGGATGGGTGACACCCTCGTCGGGTATGCCGGGATCGCCCGACTCGGCCGGGTTCGGCCGTTCGAGTATGAAATCCACACCATCGGAGTGGATCCGGCCTACCAGCGTCACGGTATCGGCCGCGCCCTGATGGACCGACTCTTGGCCTGGGCCGAACCCGAGGCCGTGGTGTACCTGGAAGTGCGCACCGACAACGACCCGGCGATCAATCTCTATCGCAGCCTCGGATTCGTCACCGTCGGGTTGCGCAAACGCTACTACCGGGCCAGTGGGGCGGACGCCCTCACGATGCGACGGGACCCGCCATGACCCCCAAAAAGATCAACCCCGAAGAAATCAACCCCGAAAAGATCAACCCAGCAACCATCACCGGTGCGACAACGGTGCTCGCCATCGAAACCTCCTGCGACGAAACAGGAGTGGGTATCGCGGCGCTGTCCCCGGATGGGACCGTGACGTTGCTGGCCGACGAAGTCGCCTCCAGCGTGGATGAACACGCCCGGTTCGGCGGTGTGGTGCCCGAGGTGGCCTCCCGCGCACATCTGGAGGCGCTGGGCCCGACCATGCGCCGTGCCCTCTCGGTCGCCGGAATACAGCGCCCGAATGTCGTGGCCGCCACGATCGGCCCCGGCCTCGCCGGAGCGCTGATGGTCGGAGTCGCCGCCGCCAAGGCCTACGCGGCAGCCTGGGCAGTGCCGTTCTACGCCGTGAATCACCTCGGCGGCCACCTCGCGGCCGACGTCTACGACCACGGACCCCTCCCGGAGTGCGTGGGCCTGCTGGTCTCCGGCGGGCACACCCACCTGCTGCACGTGCGGTCGCTGGCGCTGCCGATCGTCGAACTCGGCAGCACCGCCGACGACGCCGCCGGGGAGGCCTACGACAAGGTGGCCCGCCTGCTGGGGCTGGGCTACCCGGGTGGCAGAGTCCTCGACGATCTGGCCCGCACCGGCGACCGGGACGCCATCGCCTTCCCGCGCGGAATGACCGGGCCCCGGGATGCACCGTATGCGTTCAGTTTTTCCGGGCTCAAGACTGCCGTCGCCCGGTATGTCGAGTCCCATCCCGAGGCGCCTCCCGCCGACGTCGCCGCTGGTTTCCAGGAGGCCGTCGCCGACGTCCTGACCGCCAAGGCGGTGCGGGCCGCGACCGACATCGGAGTCTCCACACTGTTGATCGCCGGTGGTGTCGCGGCGAATTCCCGGTTGCGGGAACTCGCCGAAGAGCGTTGCGCGGCTGCCGGTTTGACTCTTCGGGTACCCCGACCGCGGCTCTGTACTGACAACGGCGCGATGATCGCCTCGTTCGCCGCACATCTGGTGGCCGCCGGCGCGGCGCCCTCGGCATTGGATGTGACCAGCGACCCCGGCCTGCCGGTACTGACGAGTCAGATCTCCTGAGTCCGAGCATCGAACCCAGAGCCCCGAATGTATGAGCCCCGTAAAGATGAGCCCTGAAATCATGAATACCGAAATCACCGACCTGATCTACCGCTACGCCGAACTGATCGACGCCGGCGACTTCGAGGGGATCGGAGAGTTATTGGCTCGGGCCACCTTCGGTGGGCCGCGCACCCCGAAGGTCGCCGGCGCGCGCAACATCGCCGAGATGTTCAGCAGAACCACCCGCCGGTTCGCCGACCCCGGGGCGGGCAGACACCGCGCCGGCCCCGGGACACCCCGGACGCGGCACCTCGTGCTCAACGCCATCGTGGAGATCGACGGCGACACCGCCACGGCGCGGTCCACCTTCTGCGTCGTGCAGGCCACCGACCTGGTGCCACTGCAGCCGATCGTGGTCGGCCGCTACTACGACCGTTTCGATCGGGACCCGTTCGCTGGGGACCAAGACTCCCGCGGTTGGTACTTCACCGAACGGATCGTCGACGTCGAGATGATCGGCGACGTCTCCGACCACCTGCTCGTCGATCTCCACGGCCTACGTCGGGCCGGTGACTTCGCCCTCGGCGAATCGCAGGGACCCCCCCTTGAGTGCTAGCACTCTCGGGTATAGAGTGCTAGGCGGCAGGCGGACAAACCCTGTGTCGGCTCCCGCGACGACGGCGTCAGGGCACGGACGAATGCCGAACACCTGGTAAACCGGCCTGGGAAAACCCGGGCCCAAGACCATCGAATAGTGGAGGACCACGTGGCGAGCGTGAACATCCGGCCCCTCGAGGACAAGATCCTCGTCCAGGCCAACGAGGCCGAAACGACCACCGCGTCGGGTCTCGTCATCCCGGACACGGCCAAGGAGAAGCCGCAGGAAGGCACCGTCGTCGCCGTCGGCCCCGGCCGTTGGGACGAGGACGGCGAAAAGCGGATTCCGCTGGACGTCGCCGAGGGCGACACCGTTATCTACAGCAAGTACGGCGGCACTGAGATCAAGTACAACGGCGAGGAGTACCTGATCCTGTCGGCCCGTGACGTGCTGGCGGTCGTCAACAAGTAGGTAACACGTGCGCCGCCCCGGAAAACCCCCTGCCAGTCTCGGGTGTTTCCGGGGCGGAACACGTTGTAGGACAGCGCAAGTCCCACAGGCCCAAAGGATTAGAACAGTATGAGCAAGCAGATCGAGTTCAACGAGACCGCCAGGCGCGCCATGGAGGCCGGTGCGGACAAATTGGCTGACGTCGTACGCGTCACCCTCGGCCCGCGCGGCCGGCACGTGGTGATGGCCAAGGCCTGGCGCGGCCCGACCGTCACCAACGACGGCGTAACCATCGCCCGGGAGATCGACCTGGAGGATCCGTTCGAGAACCTCGGCGCCCAACTGGTGAAGTCGGTGGCGACCAAGACCAACGACGTCGCCGGCGACGGCACCACCACCGCCACTGTGCTGGCCCAGGCGATGATCAAAAGCGGCCTGCGTAACGTCGCGGCCGGCGCCAACCCCATGGCGCTCGGGTTGGGCATCGGCAAGGCCGCCGACGCCGTCTCCCAAGCCCTGCTCGACGCAGCGACCCCGGTGGCCGGCAAGACCGGTATCGCCCAGGTCGCGACGGTCTCCTGCCGCGACGAGGAGATCGGCGAGATGGTGGGCGAGGCGATGACCAAGGTCGGCACCGACGGGGTCGTCAGCGTCGAGGAGTCCAACACCATGGAAACCTCCCTGGAGATCACCGAGGGCATCGGTTTCGACAAGGGCTTCATCTCCGCCTACTTCATCAACGACTTCGACTCCCAGGAAGCCGTCTTGGAGGATGCCCTGGTGCTATTGCACCGGGACAAGATCAGTTCGCTCCCGGACCTGCTGCCACTGCTGGAGAAGGTCGCTGAGTCCGGCAAGCCACTGCTGATCGTCGCCGAGGACGTCGAAGGCGAAGCGCTGTCCACCCTGGTGGTCAACGCCATCCGCAAAACCCTCAAGGCAGTCGCGGTCAAGGCGCCGTTCTTCGGTGACCGCCGCAAGGCCTTCCTGGAGGACCTCGCTGTGGTCACCGGCGGTCAGGTGGTCAACCCCGATGTCGGCCTGATGCTGCGGGAGGTCGGGTTGGATGTGCTGGGCACCGCCCGGCGGGTGGTCGTCAGCAAGGACGAGACGATCATCGTCGACGGCGGGGGCACCCATGAGGCCATCGCCGACCGGGTCAAACAACTCAAAGGTGAGATCGAGAGCACCGACTCCGACTGGGACCGGGAGAAACTGCAGGAGCGGGTGGCCAAACTGGCCGGCGGCGTGGCCGTCGTCAAGGTCGGCGCGGCCACCGAGACCGCGGTGCAAGAACGCAAGCACCGCGTCGAGGATGCCGTTGCGGCGGCCAAAGCGGCTGTCGAAGAGGGCATCGTGCCCGGCGGTGGCAGTGCCCTGGTGCAGGCCCGCGCCGTGTTGAAGTCGTTGCGGGACAACCTCTCCGGCGATGAAGCCGTGGGTGTGGACGTCTTCGCCGACGCGTTGTCGGCGCCGCTGTTCTGGATCGCCACCAACGCCGGAATGGATGGGTCCGTCGTGGTCAACAAGGTCGCCGAACTGCCCGCCGGGCAGGGCTTCAACGCCGCGACCCTGACCTACGGCGACCTGGTGGCCGACGGCGTGATCGACCCCGTGAAGGTCACCCGTTCGGCGGTGGTCAACGCCGCGTCGGTGGCCCGGATGGTGCTGACGACCGAGACCGCCATCGTCGAGAAGCCCGCCGCGGTGGACGAAAGCGCGCACAGCCACCACGGACATGCCCACTAGGTCGTGCGAGTTTGGAGGGCACCCCCGGTCGAAATCACCGGGGGTGCTCTTGTTTGGCGTTTGTGGTTTACGATTCCGCCAAAACCCGGCCGGAAAGGGATGACCATGGCGTCTCGCGAGAAAACAATCGTCACCGCATGTGCGGCCGTCGCTTTCGCGCTGAGCGTGACCGCATGCGGCAGTTCGACGACCTCCGAAGTCGCCTCCTCGGCTTCCTCGGTCGCGTCGTCGGCTTCCTCGGCCATGTCTTCAGCCGGATCGGCGGCCTCCTCGATCGCCTCGTCGGCGGTAGCGCAACCCGCGGCGGCCGACGGCACGTTGGCAACTGTGTGCGGTGAGATCGACTCGGTGATGATGGGTGAACCGGACGCCGATCCCGCCGGCACGGCGGCCACGCTCGAGGCGATCGCCACCAAGATCTCCACGCCCGACGCCGAACTTGTCGAGAACCTGGCGGATGCCTACACCGACATCGCGGCCAGCCCCGACGATCCGGCAGTGCAGGAAGAGTTGAAGTCCTCGGCATCGGCGCTGGGGGCGGGTTGCGAATTGGCCACCACAACGGCCACGCCGAACTAGCCGTCCCCTCTCAACCCGGCCCCTGTCTCAGCCAGTCGGGGTGAGCAGTACCACGGGGATCTCGCGTGAGGTCCGTTGCTGGTAGGTGTCGAAGTATGGATACATCGCAACCAAGCGGGGCCAGAGTTCCGCCCGCTCATCGGCGGTGGCCACCGCCGCCCGTACGGCCACCTCGACGTTGTGCACCAATGCCGTCGCATTGGGGTTGGCCTGCAGGTTCATCCACCATGCTGGGTTAACGTCGCTGCCGCCATAGGCCGCTGCAACGGCGTAACGACCGTTGTCATCGACATACACCAGTGGGACGTCTCGTGACTTGCCAGTCTTTCGCCCGGTAACGGTGAGCACCAACATGGGCCACTTCGGATTGCTGGCCCTTCCCTTCGTGAGCCGGAACATCGCTGCGTGAAGGCCACTGAACGTCCGAGTGACAGGACGCATCGCCGGCTTGCCCATCGCCTTGGTCATGCCACCGTACATACGGGACAAAACCGCTGATCTACCCACGGATCCTCCTTACCGGTTTGCCAAATCCGACTGTAGTTCGGTTCGTGGGTGGGCTCGGATCGGGTGGATCCACCGGTCGTTATGCCCGCGTCACAACCAGACCGGCAACCCCAGTCGCTGAAGTCGGGGGACAGGGCTTGCATATGTTTGCTGCAAACCGGGAAGAAGAGAGACATTGCTCACCAAATATGGCCCTGTTCTTCAGGACGGATTAGCCTGGAAGTAGAACGGAGATCCTCATGAACATGGAGTTCGCACTCCATCTATCCGAAACCAGACTTCTGCAGACCGTGCGCCTGCTTGAACTCGCCCTGCGCGAACATCCTGATCAGGAATCCGTCGAGCAGGCTCTCAATGCGATACACGGCTGCCGGGAAAGGCTGACGGTGCTCGGGGCTGCACCCCAGGCCCTGCGCTCGGGTTAGAACGGCCACCACGGTGGGGCCTGCCACAGCCCCGGAATTCCGAAAGTAAGATCGGTCAACGTGGCACGGACATCGATGGGCGGGCGCTGGCTTGCCGCCGCGGCCTCCGTCATCGTCTCCGTCGCCATGTTCTACGCCCAGGGCAAAGACCCCGGCGGCGAGTCCCTCGCGACGCCCCCGACAACCGGCGGACCGGCGATGGCGGGTCTGCCGAAACCGGGTCCCCTTCCGCCTGGGGCCGACGCCCCGCCCGGACACGGCGGCACCCCCGGCCAGGCGCCGGCCGCCGCCGGCGCCCCCATCTTGGCAAGCGCGGCTGAAGTCGACTTGTTGATGGCCAACGCGCCCCAGGCGGCGCCGGACTTTCAATTCCCGCTCTCCCCGGGCCCCACCCCCGAGGAAGGTCTGCAGGTTCACACCATCTGGGCGGCTCGCGCCATCAGCACGATGTTCCTCGAGATCAAGACCATCGGGGGCTATCGGCAAGATCCCCTGCCCTGGCATCCGAACGGCCTGGCGATCGACGTGATGATCCCCAACCACGACACCCCGGAAGGGATCGAACTGGGCAACCAGATCGCCGGGTACGCCTTGGCGAACGCCCAACGATGGGGAGTTCTGCACGTCATTTGGCGGCAAGGGTTCTACCCCGGCATCGGCGCGCCGAGTTGGACCGCCGACTACGGCAACCCCACCTCGAATCACTTCGACCACATCCACATCGCCACCGACGGCGGCGGATACCCGACCGGGAACGAAACGTACTACCTCGGGTCCATGGACAGAGGATGACCGCCGGACGCGGATGCCACCCTTACCCGCCCGGTGACGCAAGTCTTACCTAATCGTCAGTAGTCTCCCGACGTCTGTGCGGTGTCCTTACTCTTAAGGTCGGTAAGTGCCTGCTCACACCCCATCCGCGGGCACTTGCCCCAGTAGCGGCAGGGTGTCCGGAGGGGGGCTTTACGGACACCCTGCCTCTACTGAGTGTTTATCGGACTGGGCCGTGCTACCTCAGTGAGCGGAATTGCCGGCCGTTCCCTACGCTGTGGACCCGACAGGGCGCCTCTTCGTTCACCCCAGCACCGTGGGCGCCATCGTGGTGATTGGTGGCGGTGGCCGCCGCCGGCCTTTTACCCTGCTGTGCCGTCGGACCCGTCCGCTCCGTTTCGCTCGATGATGAACAGAATCCGGCCCTGCCCGCCCTGGCCGCCGGTCGCGGCGGGGTCGCCGCCGTCGCCGCCGTCGCCTCCGGTTCCGAATGCGAAACCACCGGTGCCGCCGTTACCGCCGTCGCCGCCGGGGCCGGCGACGCGTGCCGTGGCGCCGAGTCCGCCGTCGCCGCCCCGCCCGAACAGTGGCGCCGCTGAACCGCCGTGCCCGCCGGGCCCGCCGCCGGTGGCGCCGTAGCCGCCCCGGACCCCGTTTCCGCCGTTGCTGTCGAGGGCGAGCAGGCCGGCACTTCCGCCGTCGCCGCCGGCGCCTCCGGTGCCCAAGACCTTTCCGCCGTCACCGCCGACGCCGCCGTCGCCACCTGAACCGTCGGTAAAGACAAACAACCACCCGGCGTTGATGAAGGTCAACATCCCGCCGGAACCGGGCCGGTCACGAGACCGCCGGAGCCGCCGCTGCCGCCGGACCCGGTGAACAGGCCGCCTCGGCCGCCGGTCGCGCCGTCGCCGCCCCCGGCGAAGCCGACGCCGCCGTCACCGCCGAAGCCGCCGTCTCCGAGCGGCGAGAGCCAGCTGATGTCTCCGCCTTGCCCGCCGTCACCGCCGATGCCGCCGGCCGCCGTTGCGTGGCCGCCGTCACCGCCGATCCCGGCTAGGGAGAGGCCGGAGAGCATCCCGGTGTCACCGCCGCGCCCGCCTTGCCCGCCGGTTCCGTCGAAGCCGGTCGCTTGGCCGCCGTTGCCGCCGCGACCGCCCAGGCTGAAGGGCAAGAGGGTGCTGCCAGCGCCGCCGTTTCCGCCTCGGCCACCTCGGCCGGCCACCCCGCTGGCCGCGCCGCCGTTGCCGCCGTTGCCGGCTCCGACGATGATGTTGAGGATGTCGCCGTCGGCGAAGATGTTGAGCAGTCCGGGGCTGCCGCCGTTTCCGCCGGACCCCCCGACGCCGCCGTCGTTGCTGGCCGCGCCGCCGGTGCCGCCGTCGCCCGGAGCGCCGCGCAGCAACGGTCCGCGGCCGCCGTTGCCGCCGGCGCCGCCGGCCATGAATCCCGTGCCGCCCTCACCACCGGAACCTGCGTTGCCGATCAACGCCAGCCACCCGGCGTTGCCGCCTGCACCGCCGGCGCCGCCGACGCCGGCCAGCCCCGCCCCCGCCCCGCCGTTTCCGGCGCTGCCCCAGAACAGTCCGCCGTTGCCGCCGGCACCGCCCGCGCCGGCGTTGATGCCCGCCGCACCGTTGCCGCCGGTGCCGCCGTGACCGATCAGGCCCGCTGATGCGCCCTTACCGCCGTTGAAACCGTTACCCCCGGAGCCGAGAAGTAGTCCGCCGCGGCCGCCGTCACACGCGCCGCTGGTGCAAGCGCCCTCGTAGCTGGTGTAGCTGTAGCCGTTGCCGAAGAGCAGACCCGCGTTCGGGTTGGCCGCGGTCCCGTCCCCGCTGAAGGTCCGGATGACGTCCGCCAGCGGATCGCTCACTGCCCGCGGGGAACTCACCGGCAGGCTGGAAATGACGCTCCCTGCCGCAGTGGCCGGCGCAGTGGCCGATCGCGTCTGGGCGCCGACCGTCGCACTCGCGGACCGCGGGGGCGGTGCGGCGGCATCGGGTTCCGGGTCCAGCTCGACGGGGTCGTCGTGAGGAATGCTCGGAGTAGCGTCCCGCAGGGAACGCTCAGCACCCCGCCGCTGGGCCGGTGCGGACTCCTGCCGGGGTTCGTTCGAGGGTTTCTGCGAAGCGCCGCGCCGCCCGGAGTTCGACGGGGCGGTATCGGCGGTACCGCCGGAGGTCGTCGACCGGTCGGCGTGGGCCGGCGGAACTGCGGCGATCACCGCGCCGACACCTAGCGCGACGGCCAGTGCGCCCACCCGCCCCACCTGGGTGATCACTGCAGGCATGGACAGGACGGTCTTCATCGTGGCTCACTTTCTATCCCTGAACAGGCGGTCGGGCTTCACGCGCCAAAAAAGCTTTCGGTACTCACCCTAGGGCCGCATAGAACAGCACCCGGCCCGGTCAGCCACCCAGCCCAGTGGCTTCCATGCGTCTCACCGTGAGACGGTTGGCTGGCGCGGGCTCTAGGTACCAGCGCGAGGGTTGCGCTCGGGTGTGCCGGCGTCAGCCGTCACGGACACTTGCGCTGCGGCGCGCCGCTGGCGGGGCTACCGGCGGTGTAGGGAGCGTCGAGGTGCTTGAACACCACGCCGGCTCTCATGATTAGCTAGATTTCTCGCCGACCGAAAGAAGAGCCGACGTGAGGTTGACACTGCGCCTGCTTTCTGTCGTAGCCATGGCCGCGACCGCTGTCGCAATCGCCCCGACCGCCGCCGCCGACTGCAACACCGTGACGGGGAGCACGCTGTGCGCCAGTGGCACCGTCACCGGCAGTGCCGGCGCGCCCACGAGCGTGCCCGCCTACAACCCCTATCCCTGCTTTGGAACCCCGGCATGCGACTTCTATGACGACTACAACCCCGGCCTGATTTTCGATCTCTCACCGAATTTCGGCAATCGTCCCCAACCTCGCTGACCGAAGGAGTCCCCCGTGCCCGTGATCCGTTCTCTCCATGGGTTGTTCGCCACCGGCGCGATAGCCGGTGCACTGCTCGCCACCGCGCCGGCAGCGGTGGCTGACCCGCCGAATTGCACGGCCGCAGACATGGCCGCGGTCGCTGCCGGGGTGTCCGCCGCAACGTCGGCCTACCTGTTCACCCATCCGGACGTCAACGCTTTCGTCACCGGACTCAAGGGGCAGCCCCGCGACCGAGTCCTCAGTCAGGTCCAGCAGTACCTCGACGCGAACCCGCAGACCAGAGCTGAGATCCAAGCGATCCGGCAGCCCCTAGCCGACCTCCGCAACCGCTGCGGTGTCAACGCCCCGACGCCTATGGACGGGGCGCTATAAGTCCAGTCAGGCTGTCCTGCGCCGGAGTCCGCCCTTGAGCAACACTTCGCGTTCGGACTCGCTCAGTCCGCCCCAGATGCCGTAGGGCTCACCGACTTGCAGCGCATGTGTCCGGCACTGGGTGATCACCGGGCATTCCCGGCAGAGCTGCTTGGCCCGCATCTCGCGCTGAGCCCGGGCGCGGCCACGTTCGCCGTCGGGATGAAAGAACACTGAGGAGTCGACGCCCCGGCAGGTTCCGTGCATCTGCCAGTCCCAGAAGTCAGTGTTAGGACCGGGTAGCTGCTGCGGCTGTAGCATCTGAAAACCTCTCTCCCCGTGCACAACTGGCACGTACGAGCTTTATTCGGTCGTGCATTGCAGTCGCCGGTGACCACTCGCGCCCTTCACGCTATGAGGGTTGATGAAACCTCGTCAATAGGCGCCGAGTTCGCCGATTGCGCCCCGCGGGGCAAGAATTTACGTCGTGTTCATATTGCGGTCTGCTGCGGCACGGTCGGCCCAGCGCGACCGTTCAGCCGGGGCCGGGGACGCTCACCGCTAAGCGCTCCAGTTGACACATCCGTTACGTGGCGAGCACAAACTCTTAACCTGTAGCGTCACGGCGCAATGCCTTTCCCGATGCCTGACCCGGCCGGTCCCCTCGCCGCTGTGGCTTTCGGCGGCGATCCCGGCCGCTGGCCGCTGCCCACCGCGCACGATCACCGGCAGTCGTGGCTGCGCGCGGTGGCCGCCGGTGGCCAGGGGCGCTACCGCAGTGCCGCAGCCGATCTGGCGGAGTTGCTCCAGGGAGATTCCGGGAACCGGTTGGCCTCACTGGCGCTGAGCACGAGGGCTTCGTTTCTTCGTCAGCTGGGCTGGCACTGGCAGGCCCACGACTGGGACGGCCGGGCCTGGGCGCGAGCCGCCGGGGATACCGAGGCCGGCGCGGATGCCCTGATCGGGCTGGCGGCCGATGCGCTGGGCGTCGGTCGGCTGGCGGCGTCGGCCGATCTGCTGGGCCGGGCCGCCGGACTCGTCGACCGGCACCCGCAGCCGCCGAGGCTGGAGATCCGGCTGGCCTGGGTCCGGGCCGAACTGGCGATGGCCGCCGGTGACGGACCCGCCGCCGTCGTCCACGCTCGCCGCGGCGTCGAGTTGGCCGAGGCCGGACTGCCCCTGCTGCGCCGCCACCGGGTCAAAAGCGACGTGGTTTTGGCCGCGGCGCTGTGCTGCGCCGGTGATGTGGCGGGCTCACGTGTCAGCGCCCAAGCCGCCCTGGACGCCGCCGACGCCTACGGCCTGGTGCCACTGAAATGGGCACTGGCCTGCTTGTTGACCGATCTCGGCAGCAATCGGCACAGCCCGGCCGCAATCGCCGACATCCGCGACCGTAGTGCTCAGTTCGTTGTTCGCCACGGGGGGCAGTGGAACGCCCGCTAACCGCCAGTGAACAGGCTCGGCCGATATTGTCGTTAGCTGAGCCAAGCCGACCGAAAAGCCCCTGTACGTAACGTTGGAGATGCCGCCGTCGATGACCATTCCAGGAGAGCGTCTCGACGCCGCCGTTGCCGAGGCAGTGGCTGGTAGTCGGGATGCGCTTCGGGAGGTAGTGGAGACCATCCGCCCCATCGTGGTCCGGTATGTCCGGGCTCGGATCGGGACCGCGGAGCGCAGTGGTCTTTCAGCTGACGACGTTGCACAGGAGGTTTGCTTGGCCGCCATCCAGGCGCTGCCGCGCTACCAGGATCAAGGACGCCCCTTCCTGGCCTTCGTGTACGGCATCGCATCGCACAAGGTCGCTGACGCCCACCGCGCGGCGGCCCGGAACAAATCCGACCCCACCGACGTGGTGCCCGAGCGGTACTCGCTGGACGCAGGACCCGAGCAGATGGCGATGCGGTCCGACTCCGCTGCCCGGATGGACAAGCTGCTGGCGTTGCTGCCGGACAAGCAGCGCGAAATCCTCACGCTGCGCATCGTGGTCGGGCTGTCCGCCGAGGAGACCGCCGAAGCTGTCGGCAGCACACCCGGCGCTGTCAGGGTGGCCCAGCACCGCGCCTTGGCGCGGTTGAAGTCAGAGATCGCCGGAGCGGGGTTGGACTATGCCTGATTTCAGACGGCCCGATTCCGGCAGGCCCGACTTCGGGAGGTCAGCGGAGCCCTCGCTGGACGAGATCCGGCGCTCCGACAATTTCTTGGACGCACTGGCCGGCGGCCGGCCGGTAGCTCCCCAAGATGCGGCCGACGCCGAGTTGGCGGCGCTGCTCGGACGTTGGCGCGACGAGACCCGCTGGCCCCCAGCCACCGGCTTGATCACCGAGTCTGACGCGGCCGCAGCCTTGGCTGCGGGCCGGACCCAACGGCGTTCGGGCCGCGAGCGCTGGGATCCCGACGCCGACACGACACCGCGCCGCCGTCCCCGCGGTCTGAGCGTGATCGGTGCGACGGCGGCCGCCGTGCTGTGCATCGGTGGTTTCGGCGCTGTGGTGGCCGGATCCGAACCCGGTGACGGACTGTACGGGTTGCGCACCATGCTGTTCGGAGCGTCCAAGCAGGTGCGCGACGATCAGGTCGGGCTTGCCGCCCGGACCCAGCTGAACCAGGTGCAGGACCTCATCTCCCGCGGTGACTGGCAGCAGGCCCAAGACAAGCTGGTCGAGGTGAGCACCCAGGTGGCCAGCATCGGTGACCAGCAGCAGAAGCAGGACCTGCTGGAACAGTTCAACGATCTGTCGGCGAAAGTGGTCGAGCGCGACCCGGCGGCCACCGCCCCGCCCGGCGTCGTCTACACCGTCCCGCCGTCGTCCGCCGCGTTGGTTCCGGCCGTCGCGCCGACCAGCACGCCGAGTGCCCCGCCGCTGAGTGAATCGTCTACGCCGACCAGCGCAGCGACCTCGGCGAGCACCTCCCCGACGACCGACAGCAGTGCCCCGTCGTCGTCCCCTGCCTCCGCGACGTCGGCAGCACCGTCGACACCGACCTCGGCGGTGCCGTCGGAGACGCCGTCCCCGACAGCGACGTCGGCGGCGCAGACAGAGCCCACCGCGCAGAGTCAGCAGACCACGACGCCGACCAGTGCCGCCCCCACTACCGCCGCCGCCTCCCAGGAGCAGGCCACGGCGGCGGCGAGCACAAGCGCAACCGCCGTTCCCGGGCCGACGACGTCGCCGCCGCCCGCCGCGTCGACTCCTGCGCCCGCCCCGTCAGCGCCGCCCGCATCTGCACCCCCGGCGTCAGCGCCCCCCGAGTTCGCGCCGTCTGATTCGGCGCCGCCGCCCTTGCCGGACGCGCCGGTCACCACCACCGTGGTCCCGGTGCCGGTCGGTTAACGCCCCCGCGTCATCGAGACTGCGTCCAGATCGCCAAAACGTCGATTCCGGCGATCTCTACGTGGAGTCGGTGGGGTGAATCAGCGCGAGCCGTCGTAGTAGTCCGAGGTCGCTTCGTTCAGCGAGGCATCGGCGTATCCGCGGCAGTAATCCCAGGTGACGTAGGCGTCCGGCTCCGGGTCATAGGCCGGTTCATGCGGCCGCACCGTTCCGTCGACGAGAAGCTGAAGCAGGTTGGCGCGCAACATGTCCCAGTCGTGGTAGTGGTCCTGGTTGCAGTCGTCGCAGCAGACCACCAAACCGCGGATGCCCCGACCGGCCAGCAGCGCCTCATAGACCGCGAGGTCGGCGAGGTCGGCTTCGACAGCGGAGCGCTCCTGGGGGTCCAGTGGCTGGCCCGGCTCCAGTGAGTCCAGTGCTGCGGTGGGGTCGCACGGGTCGTCGGCGAACGGGTCGGGCGGCAGGCCAGGTGGCAGGTGGTCGCGCACGTCTCTACATTACGCGAGCACCCCCGGGAGCGCGCCGGTAGTCATCCGGCGAGCCGATAGGATGAAGGCCCGTTTCTCCCCCGCTGATGGAGGCCGCGCCGATGTCTATTGCCGAAGGCAGCACCGACCGGGCCGATGGTCTCAACAGCCTGCTGGACGGGCCGTTCCCCGGTCCGCTGCGCACCGGCGGCGACGACCCCACCAAAATCGCCATGCTGGGTTTGACATTCGACGACGTGCTGCTGCTGCCGGCGGCCTCCGACGTGATCCCGGCGACGGCCGACACCTCCAGTCGGCTCACCCGCAAGATCCGTCTGAAGGTGCCACTGGTCAGTTCGGCCATGGACACCGTGACCGAGGCGAGAATGGCGATCGCGATGGCCCGCGCGGGCGGGATCGGGGTGCTGCACCGGAATCTGTCCATCGCAGCCCAGGCCGGCCAGGTGGAGATGGTGAAGCGCTCCGAGGCCGGGATGGTCACCGACCCGGTCACTTGCTCGCCGGACAACACGCTGGCCGAGGTCGACGCCATGTGCGCGAAGTTCCACATCTCCGGTCTTCCGGTGGTTGCCGACGACGGCGCACTGGTCGGCATCATCACCAACCGGGACATGCGCTTCGAAGTCGACATGAACAAGCGGGTCGCCGAGGTGATGACCAAGGCGCCCTTGATCACCGCGCAGCAGGGGGTCACCGCTGACGCGGCTCTGGGTCTGTTGCGCCGCAACAAGATTGAGAAGCTTCCCATCGTCGACGGTCACGGCCGGCTGACCGGACTGATCACCGTCAAGGACTTCGTCAAGACCGAGAAGCACCCGCATGCCACCAAGGACAGCGATGGCCGGCTGTTGGTCGGGGCTGCCGTCGGCGTCGGGGATGACGCCTGGGACCGGGCGATGGCTCTCGTCGATGCGGGTGTGGACGTGATCGTGGTCGACACCGCCCACGCCCACAATCGCCGGGTGCTCGACATGGTCGGCAAGGTGAAGGCGGAGGTGGGCCACAGAGTCGAGGTCGTCGGCGGCAACGTCGCCACCCGCGGGGCGGCCGCCGCGCTGGTCGACGCCGGTGCGGACGCGGTCAAGGTCGGCGTCGGCCCCGGCTCGATCTGCACCACCCGGGTGGTCGCTGGAGTGGGGGCCCCGCAGATCACCGCGATCCTCGAGGCGGTCGCGGTGTGCGCACCCGCCGGGGTGCCGGTGATCGCCGACGGCGGACTGCAGTACTCCGGGGACATCGCCAAGGCATTGGCCGCCGGGGCGTCGGCGGCGATGCTGGGATCGCTGCTGGCCGGTACCGCCGAGGCGCCCGGTGAGCTGATCTTCGTCAACGGCAAGCAGTTCAAGAGCTACCGCGGCATGGGATCGTTGGGAGCCATGCAGGGCCGGGGGGAAGCCGGTGCCGCCAAGTCCTACTCCAAAGACCGCTACTTCCAGGATGACGTGCTCTCCGAGGACAAATTGGTACCGGAGGGCATCGAGGGTCGGGTGCCCTTCCGAGGCCCGCTGGCCACCGTCATCCACCAGCTAACTGGCGGTCTGCGCGCGGCGATGGGCTACACCGGGTCGGCGACCATCGCCGACCTGCAGCGGGCGCAGTTCGTCCAGATCACCGCGGCCGGGCTCAAGGAAAGCCATCCGCACGACATCACCATGACCGCCGAAGCGCCGAATTACTACTCCCGGTAGGAGACGAACGAGCCGTGCGCGACATGGTTGAAATCGGCATGGGCAGAACCGCCCGCCGCACCTATGAACTCAGCGACATCAATATCGTCCCGTCGCGGCGGACCCGCTCGTCCAAGGACGTCTCCACCGCCTGGCAGTTGGACGCCTACCGCTTCGAGATCCCCGTCATCGCCCACCCCACCGACGCCCTGGTGTCCCCGGAGTTCGCCATCGAACTCGGCCGACTCGGCGGACTGGGGGTGATCAACGGCGAGGGATTGATCGGCCGGCACGCCGACGTCGGCGACAAGATCGCCCAAGTGCTGCGCGCGGCCGACCAGGATGACGACCCGGCCGCCGCGATCCGGCTGTTGCAGCAACTTCACGCCGCGCCACTGGATTCCGCTCTGCTCGGGGAGGCGGTGTCCCGGGTCCGCGAGGCCGGGGTCACCACGGCGGTTCGGGTCAGCCCGCAAAACGCCCAAGCCCTGACCCCCGCCTTGGTCGCCGCCGGGATCGACCTTCTGGTCATCCAGGGCACGATCATCTCCGCCGAACGCGTCGCCTCCAACGGTGAGCCGCTGAACCTCAAGACGTTCATCTCCGAACTGGACATCCCGGTGGTCGCCGGCGGCGTCGCCGATCACCGCACCGCCCTGCACCTGATGCGGACGGGTGCCGCGGGGGTCATCGTCGGCTACGGATCCACCGCCGGGGTGACCACCAGCGACGAGGTTCTCGGGATCAGCGTCCCGATGGCCACCGCGATCGCCGACGCCGCCGCCGCCCGCCGTGAGTACCTCGACGAGACCGGCGGCCGGTACGTGCACGTGCTCGCCGACGGGGATATCCACACCTCCGGAGAACTGGCCAAGGCGATCGCCTGCGGTGCGGACGCGGTGCTGCTCGGCACACCGCTGGCAGCGGCCGCCGAAGCGCTCGGCGGGGGCTGGTACTGGCCGTCGGCCGCGGCCCACCCGTCACTGCCGCGCGGTGGCGTCCTTGAGGTTGAAGTGGGTCAGCGTCCGTCGTTGGACCGGGTGCTCAACGGACCCTCCGACGATCCGTTCGGCTCGCTGAACCTCGTCGGGGGCTTGCGTCGCTCAATGGCCAAGGCCGGATATTGCGACCTCAAAGAGTTCCAGAAGGTGGGCCTGACTGTTGGTAGCTGACGGCAGCCCTGCCCGTCGCACCAGGATTCCGGCACTGGGGGAGCCCCCCACAGCAGGGACTTAGACTGTCCCGGTGCAATCGGTGGAACCCTCGGCCGCCCCGCGGCCCGTGCTGGTGGTCGACTTCGGCGCCCAGTACGCCCAGTTGATCGCGCGTCGGGTGCGGGAGTCCCGGGTGTTCTCCGAAGTGGTTCCCCACACCGTCACCGTCGAGGAGATCAAGGCCCGCGACCCGCAGGCGATCGTGCTCTCCGGCGGCCCGGCCAGCGTGTACGCCGAGGGGGCGCCGCAACTGGATCCGGCGCTGTTCGATCTGGGCGTGCCGGTGTTCGGCATCTGCTACGGCTTCCAGGCGATGGCCCAGGCACTGGGCGGCACCGTCGCGCGCACCGGAACCAGTGAATACGGTCGCACCGACCTCAATGTGCTTGGCGGCCAACTGCATTCGGGGCTGCCCGGCATTCAGCCGGTGTGGATGAGCCATGGTGACGCGGTCACCGAGGCGCCCGCCGGTTTCGACGTGGTCGCCGTGAGTTCCGGTGCGCCGGTGGCAGCCTTTGAGGATCGCGGCCGCAGACTGGCCGGGGTGCAGTACCACCCCGAGGTCATCCACACCCCGCACGGACAACAGGTGCTCGGCCGTTTCCTGCACGACTTCGCCGGCATCGGAGCAACCTGGACCCCGGCCAACATCGCCGAGACGCTCGTGGAGTCGGTGCGCGACCAGATCGGCGACGGTCACGCGATCTGCGGGCTGTCCGGGGGAGTGGACTCCGCAGTGGCCGCCGCACTGGTACAGCGCGCCATCGGTGATCGTCTTACCTGCGTTTTCGTTGATCACGGGCTGTTGCGGGCCGGGGAACGCGAGCAGGTGCAGCGCGACTTCGTCGCCGCCACCGGGGCCCGACTGGTCACCGTCGACGCCGCGGACCGGTTTTTGGAGGCCCTGTCGGGGGTCAGCAACCCCGAAGGCAAGCGCAAGATCATCGGCCGCGAGTTCATCCGCGCGTTCGAGGGCGCGGTGCGCGGCCTGGTGGATTCCGAGCACGTCGAATACCTGGTCCAGGGGACGCTGTACCCCGATGTGGTGGAGTCCGGCGGCGGCAGTGGCACCGCCAACATCAAGAGCCACCACAACGTCGGCGGGTTGCCGCCCGATCTGAAGTTCGGCCTCGTCGAACCGCTGCGACTGTTGTTCAAGGACGAGGTTCGTGCAGTCGGCCGAGAGCTTGGGCTGCCTGAGGAAATCGTTGCGCGCCAACCGTTCCCGGGTCCAGGTCTGGGAATCAGGATCGTCGGCGAGGTGACCGCCGAACGACTGGACACGCTGCGACGGGCTGACCTCATCGCCCGTGAGGAACTCACCTCGGCGGGCCTTGACCATCAGATCTGGCAGTGCCCGGTGGTGTTACTGGCCGACGTCCGGTCGGTCGGCGTCCAGGGCGACGGCCGCACCTACGGCCATCCCATCGTGTTGCGTCCGGTCTCCAGCGAGGATGCCATGACCGCCGACTGGACCCGGGTGCCCTATGAGGTGCTGGAACGCATCTCGACCCGGATCACCAACGAGGTGCCGGAGGTCAACCGGGTGGTGCTGGATGTGACCAGCAAGCCTCCCGGGACCATCGAGTGGGAGTGAGCCGCTAAGTCGCGACCGTCGGGCCGGCCGCCGGAAAACCCTTGACGGCTGTCGGAGTCCGGGTGTTTACTGCCTTTATCGAACATATATTCGAAAATAGATGGCGTAGACCCTGGCTGGAGGTGGGCTGTGACGGCGGCAATCACGCTGCAGAAGCGGCAACTCGACCGCGCTGAACAGCTAGAACAACTTCGCCGTCAGATGGCGGCGGTCTCCGGGAAGGTGGGTGCGCGGTGGTGCCCCGCTGAGCCTGCCGCAGCGCCACTCCCAATTGCGGAATCTTTGCTGGCAGTGCCGGATGCGCTGGCCGAGGCGCTTCCGGCGGGGTTGCCGAAGGGGACGGTCGCGGTGCTTACGGGCGCTCGCTCGCTGCCGGTCGGCATGGCCGCGGCGGTGACCGCCGCCGGTGGCCATGTGGCGGTGGTCGGGCTTCCCGGCTTCGGTCTGCTCGCCGCCGCCGAGATGGGCGCGGACCTGAGCCGGCTGGCGGTCATCCCGCAACCGGGTTCTGACCCGGTCGAGGTGGCCGCCGTCCTGATGGACGGGATGGACCTGGTGGTGCTCGGCCTGGCCGGACGCCACGTGCCGGCCGCCCGGTCACGGGCGGTGGTGGCCCGGGCGCGGCAGCGCGGATGCACCCTGCTGGTCACCGGAGGGCAGTGGCAAGGTGCGTCGATGCGGATGGACGCCCGGGTGTGCGGATATGAGATCACCGGCGGGGTCAGGGCGGGCGCTCCGGTGCCCGGGTGCGGGCGGATCAGTCGGGTTCGGGTGTCGGTTCGGGCCCGGGGCCGACCGTGACCACGCGGGTCCTGGCCATCTGGTGCATGGACTGGCCGGCCGTGGCCGCAGCGGCCGCCGCCGGGTTGGAGCCCACCGCCCAGATCGTTGTCACCTGCGCCAACCGGGTTGTCGCCTGCTCGGCCTCGGCCCGCGCGGCCGGGGTGCGACGAGGCCTGCGGCGGCGGGAGGCGCAGGCGCGCTGCCCACAGGTGCATGTCGCCCTCGCCGACCCGACCCGCGATGCCCGGTTCTTCGAAGCTGTGATCGCCGCGGTGGACGATGTGGTGCCCCGGGCCGAGGTGCTCCGGCCGGGGCTGGTGGTGCTGCCGGTGCGCGGTGCGGCCCGCTATTTCGGTTCCGAGCAAGCGGCCGCCGAACGCTTGGTCGACGCCGTCGCCGGCGCCGGTGCGGAATGTCAGGTCGGGGTCGCCGACCAGTTGCCCACCGCGGTGTTCGCGGCCAAGGCCGGTCAACTGGTGCAACCCAGTCAGGATGCGGCCTTCCTGGCAGGCCTGTCCATCAGGGAGTTGGCCGGTGAACCCAGCCTGTCCGGACCTGGCCGGTCCGATCTGGCTGATCTGCTGTGGCGGATGGGGATTCGCACCGTGGGCCAGTTCGCCGCACTGCCGCGCGCCGACGTCGCATCCCGGTTCGGCGCCGATGCGGTGCTCGCGCATCGTCTTGCCCGGGGCGAGCCCAGCCGAGCCCCCTGTGGCCGTGATATTCCGCCGGAACTCGACGCCGTGCTGCAGTGCGACCCGCCCATCGACCGGGTTGACGCCGCGGCGTTCGCCGGGCGCACCCTGGCCGCGGCCCTGCACCGCAGCCTGGAGTCGGCCGGGGTCGGCTGCACCCGGCTGGCCATCCACGCCGTCACCGCCGGCGGTGGCGAGCTCACCCGGGTATGGCGGTGCGCCGAGCCACTGACCGAGGACGCCACCGCCGACCGGGTGCGCTGGCAACTCGACGGCTGGCTCACGTCCCGGGGATCCCAGCGGGGCCCCACCGGTCCGGTGATCCTGCTGCGGCTACAACCGGTGGAAGTGATCTCCGCCGAGGCGCTTCAACTGCCGCTGTGGGGTGGCCTGGGTGAGGAGGACCGGTTGCGGGCCCGCCGCGCCCTGGTTCGGGTGCAGGGGTTGCTGGGTCCTGAAGCGGTGCAGGTTCCGGTGCTCAGCGGCGGCCGGGGGCCCGCCGAACGGATCACGCTGATCCCGCTCGGGGATGAACCGATCCCCAGGGACACTCCCGACCGGCCCTGGCCCGGCCAACTCCCGCAACCCGCCCCGGCGGTGCTGCTGGACGCCCCCATGGATGTTCCCGGCGGGAGCGACTTGCGGGAAAGCGGCGACGCTTCCGTGGAAGTGCTTGATGCGCAAAGCAATCCTGTCCGGGTGACCGCCCGCGGCATGTTCACCGCCGAGCCGGTGCGCCTGGACGGCGGAGAGACGCCCTATCGAGGTGAGCTGAGTTGGTGGGCCGGGCCGTGGCCGGTGGACGAGCGGTGGTGGGAACCCGAACGGTCCGGACGTGTCGCCCGCGCCCAGGTTCTGGTGGGCGACACCGCTCTGCTGCTGTGCTACCGGCAACGCCGCTGGTATGTGGAAGGGGTCTATGAATGAGTCGATGGCCCCCTGTTGAAACTGGGCCACCCGGTCATGACTGGGCCCCCGGTCATGACTGGGCCACCCGCCGGGCGAACGGCCCCACCCGCGCGATGAAACGGGTGAAGAACTCCTCCGGGTCGACGTACACGCCCACCCGGGCATTGGGTTGCCTGCCCCATCGACCGCTCCAGTCCGCGATGGTCATCCCCCGGGTCAGTGTGCCGGTCAGTTCCACCGCCACCGCCGCAGATCGTGTCTCGATCACGCCGGGATCCAGTGCCACCGCGGCCGCGAGTGGGTCATGCAGGTGGGCCAAATAGCCTTCGCCCTGGCTGAAATGAAACTCGAAGTAGAACCGCATCGCGTCCTCCAGTACCGCGATCAGCGGGTTGGTCGGCGCCGAACCTGCCGCCTCGCTCAGGCGGCGCATGATCTGCGGGGTCAGTACCGCATTCTCGGTGAGATTAAGGCCGCATACGATCGGAAGCGACTCGGGCCCAACGGTTTCTGACTCCACAGCCCGCGCCCAGGCCTGGAACACCTCGGCGGCCGCCTCCGGATCGACACTGGTGTTCCACTCGGCAACCGGGGTGGTGTTGCCTCGGTAATCGAACGAACCGCCCATGATCACCAGGCGGCGCAGCAGGCGCGGCAGGCCCGGTTCGGCGCGCAACGCCAGTGCCAGGTTGGTCAGCGGTCCGCACACCAGACCGACCAGAGAGCCGGGATGGGCGCGAGCAGCCCTGATCCACGCCTCGGCGGCGTCGTACTCGGTCGGCTGCCGGTCCGTCGGGGGTAGTTGGGCATAACCCAGTCCCGCCGGGCCGTGGGTGTCCTCGGCGGTGCGCAGCGGGGCGAGCAGTGGCTGCCCGGCGCCGCGTGACACCGGAATGTCGGGCACCCCGCACAGTTTCAGCAGCCCCAGGTTGTTGCGGCACACCTGGTCGACGTCGACGTTGCCGGCGGTGGAGGCGATCCCAATCAGTTCGGCGTCGTCGCTGGCCAGCAGATAGACCAGGGCCATCGCATCGTCGACACCGGTGTCGACGTCGGCGAAAACCGGCAGTCTCACCGGGCTTCAGCGGCAGCGAGTCGCTTTCGGAACCAGTCCGGCCACGGCTGCTTGTCAAAGGTTTCCGCATCGACGCAAACGTGGGTCAGGGTGGCCTCGGCGATCAGATCGGCGCCCCGCTCGATCCGGTAGTTGCTGTGCAGCGACGTCCGGCCCGGAGGTTCGACCACCACCGTGATCACCACATCGTCGTCGAAATGCGCGGGCCGACGGAACTGCAACTCCGCGGCGACCACCACGAAGTCGATTCCGCGTCGAGTCAAAGCCTGGTAACCACCGAACAATTCACGCAGCGCCTCGGTATGGGCCATGTCCACCCAGGTGAGGTAGTGGCCGTTGAAGACTCTGCCCTGCATATCGCACTCGACGTAGCGCACCCGAAGTGGCATCGCGAAGTGCGCGCCGGACGTCACGCAGCTTCGTCGATGGCGAAGTTGGTGATGCCATCCCAGTCGATCAACGTCCACCCGGTCACCGGATTCCCGGTGATGACCACCCGGCCGGTGTTGGACAGCGGATGATCGCTGAGCAGGCTGGGCTTGCCGTTGCGGGCGTTCATCAACGTCCAGATCATGATCGCCAGCCCACTGGAGAACGCCAACGGCTTCTCGTCGCCGCTGTCGTAAATGGTCTGCACGGCGCCGGTGAACGCCGAGTTGAACTGGTCGCCGTCCACCGAGCCCGGGATGCCGAACCGGCGATCGCCCTTCAGCCACCCCTCCGGCCCCAGCAGGAACGTTCCCGACGTGTCCGCCATCGGCATGCCCTCGAACCAGCCTGCCGGGATCTCGTTGAGTCCCGGCAGCACCGTCACCTGCTCACCGAGGGACTTGGCGGTCGGCGCCGCGGTCTCCTGGGTGCGCAGCAGTTGGGAGGCGAACACACCGTCGTAGTTGTTCCCGGCCAACGTGTTCGCCAGCGCCGCCGCCTGCTCCTGGCCGGTCGGGGTCAACCCTGGGCCGGGCACCTCCGTGGAGGCGATGTCGGCGGCGTTGGCTTCCGACTCGGCATGCCGAACGAACGTGAGCGTGATGTCACGGACATCCGGGGCGGGTTGGCCGCCGCAGGCCGCAACCAGCATCACCGACATCAGCATCGCCAGTGCCGAGGACAGTCTCCGAGCGCGCGAAACGTACATGGATACAGCCTGCACTGTTTGACGTCCCGGCGCGGAGAATTCGACCGAGTGCGACCATTCACAAGACAGTCAGCGATCAGGAGCGGCCATGGCAATCGACCCCTCGGCAATCGGCGCGGTCACCGAACCCACGCTGTATGAGTGGACCGACCGGGACACCCTGCTCTACGCCCTGGGCGTCGGAGCGGGCACCGACGATCTGGCCTTCACCACCGAAAACAGCCACGAGGTTCCCCAGCAGGTGCTGCCCACCTTCGCGGTGATCTGCTGCATGGGCTTCGCCGCGGCCCCACTGGTGGGCAGCTTCAACTGGGGCAAGCTTCTGCACGGATCCCAGGAAATCCGGCTCCTCCGCCCGCTGCCGCCGGCCGGGGCGCTGTCGGTGGTCGCCGAAGTGGCCGACATCCAGGACAAGGGGGAGGGCAAGAACGCCATCATCATGTTGCGCGCGCGGGGCAGCGACCCTGAGACCGGCACGCCGGTCGCCGAGACGCTGACCACACTGGTCATCCGCGGTGACGGCGGCTTCGGTGGGCAGCCCGGGCAGCGTCCGGCCGCCCCGGAGTTCCCCGACCGCGCCCCCGACGCCCGCATCGCGCTGCCCACCCGCGAGGATCAGGCGCTGATCTACCGGCTCTCCGGTGACCGCAACCCCCTGCACAGCGATCCGTGGTTCGCCCGGGAGTTGGCCGGCTTCCCCACGCCGATCCTGCACGGATTGTGCACCTATGGGTTCGCCGGCCGTGCTCTGCTGGCCGAACTGGCCGGGGGTCAGGCCGCCAGACTCACCGCGATGGCGGCGCGCTTCTCCTCCCCGGTCTTCCCCGGCGAGACGCTGACGACCTCGATCTGGCGGACCGGGGCGGGCCGGGCGGTCTACCGCACCGAGGCCAGCGCGCCGGACGGATCCAACGCCCGCGTCGTCCTGGACGATGGGGTGGCCGAATACGCCGAATGAGATGGCCTGGTCGCGCTCCTAGACCACTCCGCCGATCATGCGGCCGATGGCGTAGGTGATCGCCATCGCCAAGGCGCCACCGATCACCACCCGCTTGGTGGCCCGGACCGGATCGGCGCCGCCCAGTCGCGCACTGATCCATCCGGTGATCCCCAGCGCGATCAACACCGCCACGAAGGTCACCGGAATCCGGGCCGGCGGCGGTGTCAGCAGAATCGCCAGCATCGGCAGCAGTGCCCCGATGGTGAATGAGATCGCCGAGGAGATCGCGGCCTGCCACGGATTGGTCAGGTCGTCGGGGTCGATTCCCAATTCGATGTCGATGTGCGCGGCAAAGGCGTCGTGGTCGGTCAGTTCGCGGGCGACGGATTGCGCGGTCGCCCGGGAGAGCCCCTTGGCCTGGTACAGCCCGACGAGTTCCTCGAACTCCTCGGCCGGTTTCTCGGCGAGTTCCCAGCGCTCCTTGGCCAGTAGCGCCTTCTCGGTGTCGCGTTGGGTGCTCACCGACACGTACTCGCCGAGCGCCATCGAGAGTGCTCCGGCCACCAGACCGGCCACACCGGCGGCCAGGATGTGTCCGCGGTCGGTGGTGGCCGCTGCCACGCCGATGACGATGCCGGCCACGGAGACGATCCCGTCATTGGCCCCGAGCACCCCGGCGCGCAGCCAGTTCAGCTTGGTGTTGATGGCGCCGACGTGTGGTTCGGCGGGATGACTCGCTGTGCTCACCGGTTGAGCGTAGGGCAACCCCAACCCCTGTTCTATCGAACGCATGTTCGATACACTGGTGCGGGTGGACTGGAGCGACGGCCCGCCGACCTGGGCCGAGATGGAGCGGGTACTCAACAGCCGGCCCCCATCGGATGGCGCCGGGCAAGCGGACTCGCCCTTGTTCTTCCCCCCGGCCTCGCCCCTGGCTGAGCCGCCCGCCGACGGCAGCGACGCCCCCGCCTGGTCGCGCAAACGCGCCCGTTACACCGCACCCGGTCCGCAGCGCCACCTCGGGGATCCGCCGCGACCGGCGGTGCCCTATGCCGA
The DNA here is from genome assembly GCA_964463215.1 of uncultured Mycobacterium sp. Lineage (GTDB taxonomy): Bacteria > Actinomycetota > Actinomycetes > Mycobacteriales > Mycobacteriaceae > Mycobacterium. Next base: position 39,945 of record CAYXBN010000011.1, read on the forward strand.
GTTGCACGCCCACTCGGCCTTCAGCTTCCTCGACGGCGCCAGCGCCCCGGAGGATCTCGTCGAGGAGGCGGCCCGGCTGGACCTGCGGGCGATCGCCCTCACCGACCACGACGGCCTGTACGGGGTGGTGCGGTTCGCCGAAGCGGCCCGGGAACTGGGCGTGCCCACCGTGTTCGGCGCCGAACTCTCCCTGGGCGACGCCGCCCGCACCGAGGACCCCGACCCGCCCGGCTCGCATCTGCTGGTCCTGGCCCGCGGTCCGGAGGGATACCGGCGACTGTCCCGCCAACTGGCCGCGGCCCACCTGGCGGGCGGACAGAAGGGCAAACCGCATTATGACTACGACACGCTCACCGACGCCGCCGGCGGTCACTGGCACATCCTGACCGGATGTCGCAAAGGCTCTGTGCGCCAGGCGCTGTCGGCTGGCGGCCCGGATGCGGCCGCTACGGCATTGGCCGATCTGGTGGACCGGTTCGGCGCTGACCGGGTCGGTGTGGAACTCACCCATCACGGCGACCCCCTCGACGATGAGCGCAACGTGGTGCTGGCCGAGTTGGCCTCGCGGTTCGGGGTGGGCGTGGTGGCCACCACCGGGGCGCATTTCGCCGAACCCGGCCGGGGTCGGCTGGCGGCGGCCATGGCGGCGATCCGGGCCCGGCAATCCCTCGATGAGGCGGCCGGCTGGCTGGCCCCGATGGGAGGGGCGCATCTGCGCTCCGGTGCGGAGATGGCCCGGCTGTTCACCCAGCACCCGCACGCCGTTGTCGCCGCCGCCGACCTCGGCGAGCAGTGCGCCTTCGAACTGGCGTTGATCGCACCGCAACTTCCCCCATTCGACGTCCCGGCGGGGCACACCGAAGACAGTTGGCTGCGTGAACTGGTCATGATCGGTGCCGCGCGGCGGTACGGACCGAGGGCGTCCGCGGCGCGCGCCTACGCGCAGATCGAACGGGAACTGGCCGTCATCGCCGAGTTGAAGTTCCCGGGCTACTTCCTGGTGGTGCACGACATCACCGGGTTCTGCCGCCGCAACAACATCCTGTGCCAGGGCCGCGGTTCGGCGGCCAACTCCGCGGTCTGTTACGCCCTGGGGGTCACCGCGGTGGACCCGGTCGCCAACGGCCTGCTCTTCGAACGGTTTCTGTCCCCGGCCCGCGACGGACCTCCCGACATCGACATCGACATCGAGTCCGACCTGCGCGAGCAGGTCATCCAGTACGTCTATCAGCGCTACGGTCGCGACTACGCCGCCCAGGTGGCCAATGTGATCACCTACCGCGGCCGCAGCGCAGTGCGCGATATGGCCCGCGCGCTGGGGTTCTCCCAGGGTCAGCAGGACGCCTGGGGCAAGCAATTGGGCCGATGGGGTTCGCTGCGAGAGCAGCGATCGGACGGAGCCGTGGATGCCTCTGGCCTCGAGGGCATCCCCGAGCAGGTGCTGGATCTGGCGGTGCAGATCTCCGATCTGCCCCGGCATATGGGCATCCACTCCGGGGGCATGGTGATCTGTGACCGCCCGATCGCCGACGTGTGCCCGGTGGAATGGGCGCGCATGCCGGGCCGCAGTGTGCTGCAGTGGGACAAAGACGACTGCGCGGCAATCGGTTTGGTGAAATTCGACCTGCTTGGTCTGGGCATGCTGTCGGCGTTGCACTACGCCATCGACCTGGTCGCCGAACATAAGGGCATCGAGGTGGATCTGGCCAAGCTGGACCTGTCGGAAGCGGCTGTTTACGAGATGCTGCAGCGCGCGGACTCCGTCGGGGTGTTCCAGGTGGAGTCCCGGGCCCAGATGGCCACCCTGCCCCGGCTCAAGCCGAGAGTCTTCTACGACCTGGTGGTCGAGGTCGCGCTGATCCGGCCCGGTCCCATCCAGGGCGGGTCGGTGCATCCGTACATCAAACGTCGCAACGGCCTGGAACCGGTCGTCTACGACCACCCGTCAATGGAACCGGCACTGCGGAAGACATTGGGGGTTCCGCTGTTTCAGGAACAGCTGATGCAGGTGGCGGTGGACTGCGCCGGCTTTTCGGCTGCCGAGGCCGACGAATTGCGCCGCGCCATGGGCGCCAAACGATCCACCGCCAAGATGCGACGACTGCGGGACCGGTTCTACGCCGGCATGGCGCAGCGACACGGCATCACCGGGGACGTGGCCGACCGGATCTACGAGAAGCTCGAGGCATTCGCCAATTTCGGTTTCCCGGAGAGCCATTCGCTGTCCTTCGCCTCACTGGTGTTCTACTCGTCCTGGTTCAAGCTGCATCATCCGGCGGCGTTCTGCGCGGCACTGTTACGGGCGCAGCCGATGGGGTTCTATTCGCCGCAGTCACTGGTCGCTGACGCCCGCCGACACGGGGTGAGAGTGCACGGGCCGTGTGTGAACGCCAGCCTTGCTCACGCCACCTGTGAGAACCACGGTCTGGAGGTCCGGCTCGGATTGGGCGCGGTGCGCCACATTGGCGCGGACCTGGCCCAACGTATCGTCGATGAACGGCAGGCGGACGGACCTTTCGCGTCCCTGCTGGATCTGACCGGCCGGGTTCAACTTTCGGTCCCGCAGACCGAGTCGCTGGCCACCGCTGGTGCGCTGGGCTGCTTCGGAGTCAGCCGCCGGGAGGCGCTGTGGGCGGCCGGCGCCGCTGCCGCCGAACGCCCGGACCGGCTACCGGGGGTGGGTTCGTCGTCCCACGTTCCGACGCTGCCCGGGATGAGCGAGACCGAACTGGCTGCCGCCGACGTCTGGGCCACCGGGGTGTCGCCGGACAGTTTTCCGACGCAGTTTCTGCGCTCGGATCTGGACGCGATCGGTGTGATCCCAGCCGAGCGGTTGGCATCGGTACCGGACGGTGACCGGGTGCTGATCGCCGGCGCGGTCACCCATCGGCAGCGTCCGGCCACCGCGCGGGGCGTGACGTTTGTCAACATCGAGGACGAGACCGGCATGGTCAACGTGCTGTGCACGCCGGGGGTGTGGGCCCGGTACCGGCGGGTGGCTCAGGGGGCGTCGGCGCTGCTGATCCGCGGTCAGGTGCAGAACGCCAGTGGCGCGATCACGGTGGTGGCCGATCGGATCGGACCGCTGCGGATGACGGTAGGGGCGCGCTCCCGCGATTTCCGCTAGCGGTCTGCGGATAGTTCCGGCCTCCCCGAGTACCACCACACCAATCCGGCGCAGGGGAGTAGGTACAGCGCCCAGGCCTGGGGGAACCCTATGCCCAGCGGTGCTGCCGCAAAGCTGACCAGCAGTGCACTCGGCACCGACAGCAGCGCCAGGGCCATGGCGTGTGGCCAGGGGCGCCGCAGGTTCCGGGCCACCAGGACCAGGATCACGCCCAGGCCGACGCCTGCTCCCACCATGACCCCGACGATCGCCCCTATCAGATCCCCCCACCCGGAGGGGTCATTCCTGCCCGCCTGGGATGAGGCGAGGCCGACCAGCGCTGCCGCAGCGACCTGGGTGGGCGCTGTCGCCACCGTGAACGCGACGCGACGAGAACGGCGCATGGACGCCGACGGTACCCCGGGCTTTCCCCGCGCAGGTGGATAGTCTTCAGGGCATGAACCTGAACCTCACCGCCGACGAAGTCCTGACCACCACCCGATCTGTCCGAAAGCGCCTTGACTTCGACCGGCCGGTGCCCCGTGAAGTTCTGATGGAGTGCCTGGAGATCGCACTGCAGGCCCCCACCGGTTCCAACGCCCAGGGCTGGCAGTGGATGTTCGTTGAGGATCCGGCCAAGAAAAATGCTCTGGCCGAGATCTACCGGGTCGGCGCCACCCCCTACCTCGATCTGCCCAAGCCGGAACGCGGTGACATCCGGGATCAGCAGATGGACGCCGTGATGAACTCGGCAAAATACCTCAACGAGAACATGGAAAAGGCTCCCGTGATGCTCATCCCGCTTCTCGAGGGCCGTCCCGACGATGCGCCGATCGTCATGCAGGCGTCGTACTGGGGGTCGATCCTGCCGGCAGTCTGGAGTTTCATGCTGGCCTTACGGGAGCGCGGCCTGGGTACAGCCTGGACGACCCTGCACCTGATGGGCGATGGCGAAAGACAGGCCGCTGATCTACTCGGCATCCCGTTTGAGGACTACACCCAGGTCGGGCTGTTCCCGATCGCCTACACCAAGGGAACCGAATTCAAGCCAGCCAAGCGGCTGCCTGCCGATCAGCTGACCCATTGGGACAGTTGGTGATTCATTCGCCGTTGGCATACCCGTGCTGGCGCCACGCTTCGTAGGCGGCCACCGCCGCGGCGTTGGACAGGTTCAGTGACCGGCGCCCGGCCAGCATCGGGATGCGCACCTGCTCGGTGATGTGCGGGTCGGCCAGCGTCGCCTCGTCCAACCCGGTAGGTTCGGGTCCGAACAGCAGCACATCGCCTGGTGCGTAACGGATCTCGGCGAATGATCGCGCGGCGTGTGCGGTGAACGCGAAGACCCGCGCTCCGGCGAGTGTGGCCCACGCGTCGTCGAGGGACGGGTGCACCGTGACCGAGGCCAGATCGTGGTAATCCAGTCCGGCGCGACGCAGTTTCGGCTCGGAGAGGTCAAATCCCAATGGTTCCACCAGATGCAGTTCGCAGCCGGTGGCGGCCACCATGCGAATCGCATTGCCGGTGTTGGGGGCGATGCGCGGCGAGTAGAACAGGACCCGGAACATGGCCTCGGATCTAGCGGTCCTGCTGGTCGATCAGCGACTCGATCAGTTCCACAATCCGCTGCTGTCCTCCAGCGGCAGCATCAAGTCTGCCGCGCATCTCGGCGAACCCGCGGTCAACCTGCTCGAACCCGCGGTCAACCTGCTCGAATTTGCGATCGACGTGACTCCGCAGATCGACGAAGTCTTGCCGAAGGGCGTTGAAGCTCGCCGTCGTCGCACCACGAAAATCGCGGATCTCGCCTCGTATCTCGGTGACGTCGCGGTCGGCCGCGCCGGCCAACACTCGGGCTGCCGCGGCGTCCTGTTCGGCCGCCTGCAGCCGCCGCCGGATGTCGTTGGGATCGTCCCGACTCACAGCGAAAAGATTACCGCCGGGGCGAACGCTGCGTTCGCTCTCAGCGCAGTGACTGGGGGGATTGGGCTTCTTTGTGCGGATCTAGCGGCGGACTGGTGTGTCGGTGTTCCCGCTCGTGGTCACCGTCTCCGGTTCGGGTGATTCCGGTTCCGGTGATTCCACATTGCCTGAGACGGATTCGGCTGATTCTGGTTCGTTTTCGTCGGGTTCGGTCGGCTGGGCTGATTCCGGTTCGCCTATCTCGGATTCCGCCGGTTCGCTCGGATCCGGCTCGCTCGGCGCAGCCAGCTCCGCTGCGCACTCTTCCTGCTCACCGGGATACGGCTCGTCATCGGGATACGGCTCCGCGTCGGCCTCCTCGTCGCTCACTGCGTCGGCCTCGTCGTCGCTCTCCGGGTCGACCTCTGCGTCGACCGCGGCCGCATCGGCAGGCGCATCCGGCCCGATCAACACCAGCCCGGTCAGATAGATGCCGATGAACACCGCCGTGACACTCACTCCGAAGCCGCCGACCAACGACGCCACCAGCGTGGCCCCAAAGCAGCCCCACAGCCACCACCGGTGCAAACGAGAATTCATCGGCGCACAGCTTAAGCGGCTTTCAGTCGGATTTTCCACCGCACCAGTGCCAGGTAGAGCACGCTCAGGCCGGCCAGCATGGCCATGTCGAACCACCACGTCGAGCCGGTGTGCTTCCACCAGCGGTCCTTCGGCGTCAGCGGTCCAGGCACCTGATTGACCAGATCCACCGTCGAGGCCGATGCGGCGAAGCCCCACCGGGCGGGGGTGAACCAGGACATCTGATCGAGGACCAGGCGGTTCGTCACCGGGACCATGCCGCCGGAGAACACCAGTTGGCTCATGATCGCCACCACCAGCAGCGGCATGATCTGTTCGTTGGACTTGGCGATCGCCGAGAGCAGCAGGCCGAGATTGGCCGAGGCCACGCAGGTCGCCGCGATCGTGGCGAACAGTTCCAATGACGGGTTGCCCAGTGCCACCGCTCCCTGGGTGGGACCGCCCTTGCCCCACACCACAATTGCGACCATGATCGCCGACTGCAGTACGGCGAACAGCGTGTAGACGCAGACCTTGGCCAACAGGTAGGCCGTCGTGGACAACCCGACGGCCTGTTCGCGGCGGAAGATCGCGCGCTCACCGATCAGGTCGCGGATGGTCAGCGCGGTTCCCATGAACACCGCTCCGACATTGAGGAACACCAGGATCTGCCCGGGTTCGTTCGGCGAGCCGCCCATCGGGTCGGGTCTGCCGAACCCGACGTCCCCGGGCACCGCCAGCGACAACACGCCCATGATGAACGGCAGCAAGGCCAGGAAGATGAAGTAGCCGCGATCGGAGATGATCAGCCGCGCTTGCCGCCGCACGATGGTCGAGAACTGCCGGCGCAGGCTGGTATGCACGGGTTCGCCGAGGTCGGAAGGCTCCTCCATCGGCGGCGGTGCCGGCTGCGGCCCGCTGCGGGCCAGGTACCGGTCGTTTGCGCCCTGCGGATCACCGGCGACCGTGCTGAAAATGTCAGCCCAGTTGGTGGTTCCCATCGCCGGGCCGATCTCCGCCGGCGGCCCGTAGAACGCCGTCTTGCCGCCGGGGGCCAGCAGCAGCACCTGATCGCACACGTCCAGATACGTCAGCGAGTGGGTGACCACCAGCACCACCCGACCGGCGTCGGCGAGTTGGCGCAGCATCGTCATCACCTGGCGGTCCAGCGCCGGGTCCAGGCCTGAGGTCGGTTCGTCGAGGATCAGCAGCGACGGGCCGGTCAGCAACTCCAGTGCCACCGACGCCCGTTTGCGCTGACCGCCGGAGAGTTTGTCCACCCGGGTCTCGGCGTGCTGGGTCATCTCCAACTCGGCCAGCACCTGGGCGACGACCTGCTGGCGGTCCTCCCTGGTGGTGTCCGGCGGCAGCCGCAACTCCGCGGCGTACATCAGGGCCTGGTTGACGGTCAGTTGACCGTGCACCACGTCGTCCTGCGGCACCATCCCGATCCGGGACCGCAACGAGGCGTAGTCGGCGTGGATGTTGTGCCCCTCGAAGCTCACCGTGCCACTGGTGGGGTGGGTGTAGCCGGCGATCAGGCGCGCCAGTGTGGACTTTCCCGCGCCCGACGGCCCGATCATCGCCGTCAGGGTGCCCGGCCTGGCGGTCAGCGAGATGTTGTCCAGCAGGGTCTTGTTGTTCTCGATGGTCCACGTGACGCCGCGCACGTCGAGCCCGCCGGTTCCGGTGTCCGCCGCCGTCTCGGTGCGCCGGACCAGCGTCCCGTCGGTGCAGACCAGGTCGACGTTGCCGATCGTGACGACGTCGCCGTCGTTGAGCAGTGCGGTGTCGACCCGGGTGCCGTTGACGAAAGTGCCGTTGATGGAACGGTTGTCGACGATCTCGGTCCCGCCCGGGGTCGGGATCAGGGTGGCGTGGTGGCGTGAGGCCAGCACGTCGGGAATGACGATGTCGTTATCGCTGGACCGACCGATCTTCAGCGACCCGGGCGGCGCCGGAGCCGACGACCCCGGCTTGAGGATCCGCAGCATCGAGGTGGCCAGGTTCGACGTGCTCGTCGACCGAGCCGGCGACGGACCCAACTGGGTGGGCGCGGCATCGGATGACACCGCCGGCGGCACGGTCACCGGCCGGCTCGGCGGGCGGGCCGGCGGTGGCGGGGGAGCCGGGGTGTAGGAGGGCCCGTAGGCAGGTTGTGGGCGGGACCCCGGATACGGCGGCGGGTAGGTCGACGGTGCCGCGTAGGCCTGGGTGATGGCCTCGGTCGCGATCTGCGGCGGCCGGCCCACCGAGCCGTGCTGGCGTCCAACCTCGAAGCTCACCGCTGGGCCGTCCGGGTTGCCCACGTTGAGGGTCATACCGTCGGTGACGTCGGCCTGCGGCAGCCGTCGGCCGTTGACGTAGATCCCGTTCAGAGAACCGTTGTCCACGGCGATCCAGCGGCCTGCCGCGGGGTCGAACCGCAGTACGACGTGCGCCCGGGAAACCAGGGGGTGTGCGATGCGGACATCGGCACGCAGATCGCGGCCGATAACGACGTCATGTCCGGCGGCGAAGGTCCGCGGCGGCCCGTCGAACCGGACGGTCAGCGCGGGCCCGGAATAAGTTGGCGGGCGGCTCATCGGCGCCCATGCTATCCCGAGGCCGGGTCTTCGCCGCTGCTCGCGGCCCTGCGCCGCGCCGTCAACCCGGCTGGCGACCGGGTTCTCCGGTGACGACGCACCGGGTCCGCGAGTAGATCGTCGGCATGCATTTGTTGCAGTGCGTGCACAGCGAGGCGACCGATCGTCCGTCGGCCTCGATCCGGTTGATCAGATCCGGCTCGGCCAGCAGCGCCCGGCCCATCGCCACGAAGTCGAAACCGGCGGCCATCGCCCGGTCCATGCTGTCCCGGTCGGTGATCCCGCCCAGCAGGATCAGCGGCATGGTCAGTTCGCGGCGGAACTGCTCGGCGTCGCGCAGCAGGAACAGGTCACGGTAGGGGTATTCGCGGAGAAACTTACGACCGGTCATCCGGATTCCCCACCGCAACGGGACCGGGAACGCCGCGGCGAACTCCTTGATCGGCACGTCGCCGCGGAACAGATACATCGGGTTGACCAGCGAACTGCCCGCGGTCAGTTCCAGCGCGTCCAGGCCACCGTCGTCCTGCAACCAGCGTGCCGTCTGCAACGACTCCTCAAGGGTGATGCCGCCGCGCACCCCGTCGGCCATATTGAGTTTGGCGGTCACCGCGATCGCGGCCGCCCCGTCGCGCTCCACCTCGGCGCGCACCGCCCGCACGATCCCGCGGGCCACTTTGGCCCGGTTCTGCAGAGAGCCGCCGAACTCGTCGGAGCGCCGGTTGACCAGCGGCGAGAGAAAAGAACTGGCCAGATAGTTGTGTCCCAGATGGATTTCCACCGCGTCGAAACCGGCGTCGATGGCGTACCGCGCCGCCGCGGCGTGCCCGGCGATCACCTCGTCGATGTCGCCGCGGGTGGCGTGCCGGGCGAACCGCATCGACAGCGGATTGAAGAACCGCACCGGCGCCAACGCGGCGGCCCTGTTGGAGCGGGCGTTGGCCACCGGTCCGGCGTGCCCGATCTGGGCGCTGACCGCCGCGCCCTCGGCATGCACCGCCTCGGCCAGGCGCCGAAGCCCCGGCACCGCCTCCGGGCGCATCCACAACGCCGAGGAATCCGTGCGTCCGCCCGGGCTGACCGCGCAGTAGGCCACGGTCGTCATGCCGACTCCGCCGGCGGCCATCGTCCGGTGGAAGTCGATCAGGCCATCGCTGACCAGCGCGGCGGGGGTGCGGGCTTCGAAGGTGGCCGCCTTGATGATCCGGTTGCGCAGCCTGATCGGACCCAGTTGGGCCGGGCTGAAGACATCCGGATCAACACCCATATGGAAAATGTAGCGGTGCCCGCACTTACGCTGGATGGCAAGCTCACGCGCGACGAGATCTTCGCCGACCTCACCGCGCGGGTCGCCGCTCTCACCGCCGCCGGCCCGACGCCCGGCCTGGGCACCATCCTGGTCGGCGATGATCCCGGTTCGCACGCCTACGTCCGCGGCAAGCACGCCGACTGCGCGAAGGTCGGAATCACCTCCCTGCGACGCGATCTGCCGGCCGATGCCACCGAAGCCGACCTCAACCGGGCCATCGACGACCTCAATGCCGACCCGGCGTGCACCGGTTACATCGTGCAACTGCCGCTGCCGCGCCAGCTCGACGAGAACGCCGCCCTGGAGCGGATCGACCCCGGCAAGGACGCCGACGGCTTGCACCCGGTCAACCTGGGCCGGCTGGTCCTGGGTGAGCCGGCCCCGCTGCCGTGCACGCCGCGCGGGATCGTGCACCTGTTGCGCCGCTTCGACGTCCCCATCGACGGAGCGCACGTGGTGGTGCTCGGTCGTGGGGTCACCGTCGGCCGCCCGCTGGGTCTGCTACTGACCCGCAAGAGCGAAAACGCCACAGTGACGTTGTGCCACACCGGAACCCGCGATCTTCCGTCGTTCACCAGGCAGGCCGACATCATCGTCGCCGCAGCCGGGGTTCCGCATATGGTGACCGCGGACATGGTCCGCCCTGGCGCGGCCGTGATCGACGTGGGTGTCAGCCGGGTCGACGGAAAGCTGACCGGGGACGTCGCCCCGGCGGTCTGGGACGTCGCCGGGTCCGTCTCGCCCAACCCGGGCGGCGTCGGCCCCCTGACCCGGGCGTTCCTGTTGACCAACGTGGTCGAACGTGCCGAATCCGGTCCGTGAAGACCGCCGTGACTATCTCCGAGACGGCTCGCCGGGTCCTCCGGTCGCAGTGGCCGATTCTGACCGTCGCCGCCATCTTCGCGATCGCATTGGTCCTGGTGGCGGCCGGGTTCTGGCGTCGCGGTGCGTTCCTGATCGGCGTCGCAGTCGGGGTGGCCGCGGCCTTGCGGTTAGCCCTTCCCGACGACCGGGCCGGTCTGCTGGTGGTTCGCGACAAAGGCCTGGACTTCGCCACCATGACGACGATCAGCGCCATCATGATCTACACGGCGTGGACGATCGACCCACTCGGAACGAGTTGAGCCGCCGGGTCAGGCCAACATCGCCCGCATGCACACGGTGACGTACGGCAGTGCGATACCGGTGGAATTGGCCAGCGCCGGGTGGGTGGCCAGCAGCGTGCGCACCTCGTCGAGGGTGCGGGTGCGGACGTCGGCCGGTGAAGTGATGCAGTAACTGCGGGAGGCGACGTAGTCGATAAGTGCTTGCGGCGTCAGGTAATTGGTCCACTCCACCTGATGAGTAGCCAGATCGGTGAACGGTGCCGGAAGCTCGACCGTGGCATTGGCCCAGTCGTGCTCCAGGCCCACGATCCGGCCGAAATCCCTTACCCAGCCGAGTCGTTCGTCGCGAACATTCCACAGCAGACCCAGCCGCCCGCCGGGGCGCAGCACCCGCACCACCTCGGCGACCGCCTGGTCCGGGTCGAACCAGTGCCAGGCCTGGGCAACCAGCACGGCGTCAAGGCTGTTGTCCGGCAACGGAATATGCTCCGCGGTACCCAGTAGGGCCGGGGTGTCCGGCAGCGTCGTGCGCAGCACGTCGAGCAGCTCGGCAATCGGGTCGACGGCGACGACACGCAGCCCGCGCTCGACCAGACGGCTGGTCAACTTGCCGGTGCCGGCACCCAGATCCAGTACGTCGTGTACGGGTGCGCCGGCCGTGGGGGACAGCAGCCAGTCGACAGCCGCCGGTGGGTACGAGGGGCGGCCCCGCTCGTAGGCGGCAGCCTGTGAACCAAACGATAGGGAGCGCTGCTTGCGGCCGCCGTCGGGGGCTGTCACGGCCGCCGCCCGTCGGCCAGCCCCAAGGTTTCCCGGATCAACTGGCCGACTGCGTCGGTCTCGATGAGGAAGCCGTCGTGGCCGTAGATGGACTCCACGATCTGCAGCCCAGCACAGCCGGGAAGTTGCTCGGCCAACTCCTGCTGCAGTCGCAGCGGGTAAAGCCGGTCGGAGGTGATCCCACCGACGACGGCGGGCACCGGGCAGGACTGCAGCGCCGCTGTAACCCCGCCGCGTCCGCGGCCCACGTCGTGGTTGGACAGCGTCTCGGTGAGCGTCACATAGCTGCCGGCGTCGAACCGTCGAATCAGCTTGGCGCCCTGATGTTCCAGATAGCTTTGCACCGCGTAGCGGCCGCCGCTCAGCGGGTCCTCCCGGTCCTCGCCGCTGCCCTGGCCGTCGTTGCCGAACCGGGTGTCCAGTTCCACTTCCCCGCGGTAGGTCAGGTGGGCAAACCGGCGGGCCAGTTGCAGCCCGGTGTCGGGGGAGCGTCCGGTGCCGTGGTAGTCCCCACCCTGCCAGTTCGGGTCGGACTTGATCGCCGCGATCTGGGTGCTCTGCGTGCCGATCTGATCCGCGGTGGCCCGGGCGCCGACTGCCAGCACCAGCCCGGCCCGGACCCGGTCGGGGTAGCCGATCATCCACTCCAGGGCGCGCGCCCCGCCCATCGATCCGCCGATCACCGCCGCGACCTCGGTGATCCCCAGCGCGGCCAGTGCGGCGACGTCGGCGTTGACCTGATCGCGCACCGTGATCAACGGGAACCGCGACCCCCACGGTTTGCCGTCGCGGGCCAGTGAACTGGGCCCGGTCGATCCCCGGCAGCCGCCCAGGACGTTGGTGGCCACCGCACACCAGCGGGTGGTGTCGATCGGCGCTCCCGGCCCCGCGACACCGTCCCACCAACCGGGGGTGGGGTGCCCCGGCCCGGCCGGTCCGGTGATGTGCGAATCGCCGGTCAGTGCATGCAGGACGACGACGACGTTGTCGCGGTTCGGCGAAAGCTCCCCCCAGCGCTGCACCGCGATCGACACGTCGTCGATCACTGCGCCGTTCTCCAGCGTCAGCGGGCCGATGTCGACGACACCGACTTCGCCCTCCGCCGGGAGGGTTTCGATGCGCTCGCTGGATCGTTCCTCTTCGCGCAAGCGCTCATCGGCGGTGCTGGATCGTTCCTCTTCGCGCAAGCGCTCATCGGCGGTGCTGGATCGTTCCTCT
>CAYXBN010000011.1:52626-93040 GCA_964463215.1 uncultured Mycobacterium sp.
TCGCGCAAGCGCTCATCGGAGATAGTCATGTCTGGATCTCTCAATGGGCCGCCACGGCAGTGGGTTTAGGAACCGTCCGTGCCGCGGAGAACCCCCGCTCCAGGTCGGCCAGGATGTCGTCGATGCCCTCCAACCCAACCGCCAGTCGCACCAGACCGGGGGTGACCCCGGTGGCCAACTGCTCCTCGGCGGAGAGTTGCTGATGGGTGGTCGAGGCCGGGTGGATCACCAGGGACCGCACGTCGCCGATATTGGCCACGTGGCTGTGCAGTTGTAGCGCGTTGACGAACGCCTGCCCGGCTGCGACGCCGCCGGCCAGTTCGAACGACAGCACCGCCCCGGTGCCCTTGGGCGCCAGCGCCTTACCGCGCTCGTACCACGGTGAGCTGGGCAGTCCGGCGTAGTTCACGCTGACCACGTCCGGGTGTCCGGCGAGGAATTCGGCGACCCGCTGCGCGTTGTGCACATGCCGTTCTATCCGCAGGCTCAGCGTCTCCAGGCCCTGGGCGATCAGGAACGCGTTGAACGGAGCCGCGGCCGAGCCGAGGTCACGCAGCAGTTGCACGCGGGCCTTGAGGGCGAACGCCGGCGCGCCGAGGTCGGCGAACACCACGCCGTGGTAGCTCGGGTCGGGGGTGGTGAAGCCGGGGAACCGCCCCGAGGCGGCCCAGTCGAAGTTGCCGCTGTCGACGATCACCCCGGCGATCGCGGTGCCGTGCCCGCCCAGATACTTGGTGGCCGAGTGCACGACGATGTCGGCGCCCTGCTCGATGGGCCGGATCAGGTACGGGGTGGCGATGGTGTTGTCGACGATCAACGGGACCCCGTTGGCGTGCGCCACCCCGGCGACACCCGGGGTGTCCAGGATGTCGATCTTCGGGTTGGAGATCGTCTCCCCGAAGAAGGCCTTGGTGTTGGGCCGTACCGCCGCCTGCCAGGAATCCAGATCGTCGGGGTCGGCCACGAACGTGGTCTCGATGCCCAGTTTCGGCAGTGTGTAGTGGAACAGGTTGTACGTGCCGCCGTAGAGCCGCGGGCTGGAGACGATGTGGTCGCCGGCGCCGGCCAGGTTGAGGATCGCGAAGGTCTCCGCGGCCTGGCCCGAGGACAGCAGCAGCCCCGCCACCCCGCCCTCGAGTGCGGCGATGCGCTGCTCGACGACGTCGGTGGTCGGGTTCATGATCCGGGTGTAGATGTTGCCCGGTTCGGCCAGGCCGAACAGCGCGGCGGCGTGGTCGGTGCTGTCGAAAGTGTAGGACGTGGTCTGGTAGATCGGCAGTGCCCGGGCGCGGGTGCTGCCGGTGGTTTGTCCGGCGTGGATCTGCTTGGTCTCGAAAGACCAATCATCGCGGATGGTCATGGGGGTGAAACTCCTAGGGTCGCTGGGCTGGGAACACGCGGGCGTGATCTAGCAACAGCGACACGTATGAGGGCTCCGCATCAGGTTTCCCTGTCTACTCGGGGGGCCCGTCATGGCGGACCCGCGCTTGCCGTGCAGCCGCGTGGTAGCTGCTCAACCTGGTCATCACCCAGGGCACCCCACCGCGGTTGGAGGGTTGCCGGCCAGCAAGCCGGGGCTTTGCGCTGGCACTCATGACCGCTTCCGAGGGTATCGCACACCTGCATCGGCTGGCCAGTCGGTGCGGGTGTGACAGAAGCCTTGACCGAAGCATCAGGTACGCCCCGTCGCGAGCGGGTCATCCCTTGTAATGTTTCCCCCAGCGAGTATGTGCTCGCGGGCCGAGGAGGATGGGCGACTCAATGTCGAGCGGACGCAAGATCAAGGTCGAGGGCACCGTCGTCGAGCTCGACGGCGACGAGATGACACGCATCATCTGGAAGCTGATCAAGGACACCCTGATCCTGCCGTACCTGGACATCAACCTCGAGTACTACGACCTGGGCATCGAGCACCGCGACGCCACCGACGACCAGGTGACCATCGACTCCGCCAACGCCATCCTCAAACACCACGTCGGCGTCAAATGTGCCACCATCACCCCCGACGAGGCCCGCGTCAAGGAGTTCAACCTCAAGAAGATGTGGCTGTCGCCCAACGGCACCATCCGCAACATCCTCGGCGGCACGATCTTCCGCGCGCCGATCGTGATCTCGAACATCCCCCGTTTGGTCCCGGGATGGACCAAGCCGATCATCATCGGCCGCCATGCCTTCGGTGATCAGTATCGGGCCACCAACTTCAAGGTCGATCGTCCCGGCACCGTGACGCTGACCTTCACCCCGGAGGACGGCAGCGAGCCGATGGTGCACGAGGTCGTCCGGATCCCCGAAGACGGCGGCGTGGTGATGGGAATGTACAACTTCAAGAAGTCCATCATCGACTTCGCACGGTCGTCGTTTTCCTATGCGCTGCAACAGAATTACCCAGTGTATCTGTCGACTAAGAACACCATTCTCAAGGCCTACGACGGCATGTTCAAAGACGAGTTCCAGCGCATCTTCGACGAGGAGTACAAGGCCGAGTTCGACAAGCGCGGCCTGACCTATGAGCACCGTCTCATCGACGACATGGTGGCCTCCTGCCTGAAGTGGGAGGGCGGCTACGTGTGGGCGTGCAAGAACTACGACGGCGACGTCGAGTCCGACATCGTCGCGCAGGGCTACGGATCGCTGGGCCTGATGACCTCGGTGCTGATGACCCCGGATGGCAAGACCGTCGAGGCCGAGGCTGCGCACGGCACCGTCACCCGGCACTACCGGCAGTACCAGCAGGGTAAGGCGACCTCCACCAACCCGATCGCGTCGATCTTCGCCTGGACCCGCGGCCTGCAGCACCGCGGCAAACTGGACAACACCCCGGAGGTCATCGAGTTCGCCGAGACTCTGGAAGAGGTTGTGATCCACACCGTCGAGGGTGGGCAGATGACCAAGGATCTGGCGTTGCTGATCGGGCCCGATCAGCCCTGGCAGACCAGCGAACAATTCCTCGCCACGCTGGCCGACAACCTCAAGAAGTCGCTGACCTGAGCCGCGGCGTGCGGTCGTCCACCCACGCGTCGTCCACCCACGCGATGAAGTGCTGGATGGGTTCGGGGACGCTCACGATACCGACGTTGTCGCACGGTAGGTTCCCGCCGTGATCGTGACCACCATCAACGTCAACGGAGTCCGTGCGGCGGTGCGGCAACGGTCCGAGGACAACCGCGGCCTGCTGGACTGGCTGTCGCGGACCGGCGCCGACGTGGTTTGCCTGCAGGAGACCCGCGCCGACGACGCTCAGCTCGCCGACGCGCTGGCACCGGTGCTGGATGCCGGCGGGTCGGGCGGCTGGCACCTGGCCTCCGCAGAGCCGCATCTGCGGGGCCGAAGCGGGGTGGCGATCCTCAGTCGCGTCCCCTTCGATGACGTCCGGATCGGTTTGACCGCAACCGAATTTGAAAACCACGGCCGCTACCTGGAGGTCGATGTATCCGGCACCACGGTCGGCAGCCTCTACGTCCACTCCGGGGAGGCAGGCACCGACCGTCAGGTGGAGAAGGAGCGGTTCATGGCCGCGCTGGCCACGCGGATGGCGGAGTTGGCCGCGGCCGGCCGCGAGGCCGTGTTGTGCGGCGACTGGAACATCGCGCACACCGAAAACGACATCAAGAACTGGAAGGGCAACCTCAAAAAGGCCGGCTTCCTGCCGGGCGAGCGGCAGTGGCTCACCGATCTGATGGACGCCGGCTGGGTGGACGTCGTGCGCCGCCTTCACCCCGACCAGCCCGGGCCGTACAGCTGGTGGTCGTGGCGCGGTAAGGCCTTCGACAACGACGCCGGGTGGCGCATCGACTACCACCTGGCCACCGAGCCGCTGGCCGCCCGGGCCCGATCAGCCCGGGTGGAGAAACCCGAGGCGTACGCGCTGCGCTGGTCCGACCACGCCCCGGTGACCGCGGAGTTCGGCTAGGCGGCGGGGCAGCCCTCCCGATTGGGTCCCTGCAACGCCGTCGGCGCGTTCTGCAGAGCCTGGTGCAGCACCTCGAACACCTGGGGATCCCAGGTCAGTGCGGTCTTCCAGTCGAGTTCGGTCAGGTTGGACACGAAAATGCTGTGAGTGTCGGGAAAGGTGTAGCAGCGCCGGTGCGGCAGAACGGGGTCGCCGACATCCTTGGCCAGCGCACTGCGCGACGCCACGATCCCGTCATTGGGCCATACCGCCGGATTCACCTGGCCGTCCTTGGTGAACTTGTCGCCTGCGATCAGCACCACCGGAATGTTGTCCAGCACCCCGGCCTGGAACTCATTCCAGCCGTTCTTGCCCATCAGGAACGGCTGGCTGACCTCGCGGCCGGACCCCGACACACTGCGCAGCACCTCGGCCTTGCCGTCCTTCATCGCCGCCTCGCACACCTTGTCGCCGAGGCAATCGGTCAGGGCCGCAGCGTCATTGGCGAAGTCCCCGATGTAGGAACCCTGCCACGGGGTCCCGATCGTGGTCAGCGACCGTGTCTTGACCGGGGAGTTCGTGGTTGCCAGCACCCTGATCGCCGCACGCGAGTACAGACCGCCCATCGAGTGCGTCACGAAGTCCACCTCGGTCACACCCTTGTCGTCGTGCAGCCAGTTGACGAATCGGGCCAGGTGCTCCCCGGCGGTGTCGATGCTGCCGGTGGAATTGACCGTCATGTTCTCCGGCAGGGTCACCGGGCATACCCCGAACGCGCCGAAACCCTGCTGGTCGACGACCTGTCCGCGGCCGTTCATCGCCGGGGAGGTGTAGACCGTGTAGCCCTTGCCCAGGAGAAATTCGCGGATTGCCGTGTTGGTGTTGCCGGCCGCCAGGCCGGTGGCGCAGGCCTGATCCGGGGTGGTGAACGGGCTGACGGCATTTCCGCCGGAGACGACCACCACCGCCGCGCCTGGCGGACGTTTCTCGCCCGAACCCGGGGATCCGGTACACCCAGCCACCAAGGTCACTGTCGCCACAGCAGCAGCAATCGCCGCAAGGAACTTCCGCATGACAGGATTGTCGCACCATGAGCCAGCAGTCCCGCGTTGTTTTCTCCGGTGTGCAGCCCACCTCCGACTCCCTGCATCTGGGCAACGCCCTCGGAGCGGTCAAACAGTGGGTCGGTCTGCAGGATGACTACGAGACCTACTTCTGTGTCGTCGACCTGCATGCCATCACCGTCCCGCAGGATCCTGCGGTGCTGCGGCGCCGCACCATGATCACTGCCGCGCAGTATCTTGCACTGGGCATCGACCCGGCCCGGTCCACCATCTTCGTGCAGAGCCATGTACCCGCCCACGCCGAATTGTCCTGGGTGCTGGGCTGTTTCACCGGCTTCGGCCAGGCTTCGCGGATGACCCAGTTCAAGGACAAGTCGCAGAAGCAGGGTGCTGACTCGACGACGGTCGGCTTGTTCACCTACCCGGTGCTGCAGGCCGCCGACGTTCTGCTCTACGACACCAATCTGGTGCCGGTCGGTGAGGACCAGCGCCAGCACCTGGAGTTGGCCCGAGACATCGCCGGCCGGTTCAACGCCCGGTTCCCGGACACCTTCGTGGTGCCCGAGGTGATGATCGCCAAACAGACCGCCAAGATCTACGACCTGGCCGACCCCACCGCGAAGATGAGCAAGTCCGCGGCCACCGACGCCGGGCTGATCAATCTGCTCGACGATCCGAAGGTCTCGGCCAAGAAGATCCGCTCGGCGGTCACCGACTCCGACCGTGAGATCCGGTTCGATGTCGAGGCCAAGCCGGGGGTGTCCAATCTGCTGTCCATCCAGGCGGCGGTCACCGGCGCCTCGATCGAAGCCCTCGTCGACAGCTACGCCGGACGCGGTTACGGCGACCTGAAGTCGGAGACCGCCGAAGCGGTGGCCGCCTACGTCACCCCGATCCGGCAGCGGGTCGCCGAACTGCTCGACGACCCTGCCGAACTGCAGGCCACCCTGGCCAAGGGCGCCGACCGGGCCCGCGAGGTCGCGGGGGCGACGCTGGCCCGGGTGTATGACCGGCTTGGCTTTCTCCCCATCGGCTGATGGCTCCCCGCCGGCTGATGGGCCTTCTGGCGCGGCTGCGGAGCCGGTACCCCTGGCTGGACCATGTGGTGCGTGCCCAACAGCGCTACGACAATTCTCAGGGCGACTTCTACGCCGCCGGGATCAGCTACTTCACCCTGTTTGCGATCTTTCCGCTGCTGATGGTCGGCTTCGCTGTCGTCGGGTTCGTCCTGGCCAGCCGGCCGCAGCAACTGGCCGAGATCGATAGTCGGGTCAAGGCTGCGGTGCCCGGGGAATTCGGCGAGCAGATTCTGAGTCTGATGGACGCCGCGATCGCCTCCCGCACCTCGGTGGGCGTCATCGGTTTGGCCACCGCACTCTACGTCGGGTTGCTGTGGATTCAGCGACTGCGCGCCGCGCTCAGCCAGATGTGGGGTCAGGACTTTCCCTCGCCGGGCTTTCTCAGCACCAAGGCCTCCGATCTGGCCGCCCTGGTGGTGGCGCTCCTGGCCAGCCTGCTGACCATCGGTCTCAGCGCGCTGGCCACCTCGGCGCTGGCGCTGACCGGATTCGCCCGGACGGGCTCGCTGGTGTTGTCGATCCTGGTGGCGTGGCTGTTGTTCACCGCGGTGATCGCCCGGTTGCCCCACGACCCGATCGCGCTCCGCCGGTGCGCCCGCGCAGGTCTGCTGGCGGCGGTCGGATTCGAGGTACTCAAGCAGGGTGCGTCGATCTACCTGCGGGTGGTGCTGCACGGCCCGGCCGGAGTCACCTTCGGTCCGGTGCTGGGCCTGATGGTGTTCGCCTACATGACCGCGCGGCTGATTTTGTTCGCTGCGGCGTGGGCAGCCGAACGCTACCCGGGATCGTCCTCCGCGCCGGTCTGACCGCGCAGCAATACCTCTTCCGGGTGGTGATAGTCGTTGACCCGGCTTTGGCCGCGGTCGAGATGCGGTGGCGGTATCCACTCGGTTCGGTTGTCGCTCTTGCGCTTTCGGGTTTCCCATCCATTCGGGGTCCCATCGACGAGCCGGTTGTCGCATCCGCAGGCGAGGGTGAGCTCATTGATGTCGGTGTTGCCGCCGTGTTGCCAGTCGCGCTCGGCGTGGTGGACCTGACTGTGATAGGCCGGCGCCGCGCAGCCGGGCTTGGAGCATCCTCGCTCCAGTGCGTGCAGGACGAGGCGCTGCCCGGCGCTGGCAGTGCGTCGGGTGCGCCCGTAGTAGAGCTGGATCTCCCGCGGGTTGCGCAGCAGCACCAGGTAGGGGTGGACGTCAGCGGCCATCCCGAACAGGGTCGGGATCGGCACGCGGGTGCCGCCACCGGTGTGGGCTGATCCAGTCGCCGCGGTCAGCTCTGCCAGCGTCGTGGTTGCCACAATCGTGACCGGAAGTCCGTTGTGCTGCCCTAATTCTCCGGAGGCCAGCACTGCCCGGCACACGGCCTTCAGGGCGTCGTGGGTACGTTGTGCGGCGCTGCGGGTGTCGGCGGCGATCTGGTCCTGGGACGGGGCACCGGGGGCGGCGAGTTTGGCCAGGATGGCGTCGAGGGCCGCCCGTAGTTCGGGATCGATCCATCCCGAGATGCGGCTCATCCCGTTGAGTTCCTGGCGGCCGAGGTTCACACCGCGTTTGTGGGCGTGCTCGCGCTCGTCATCGAGCGTGCCGTCTTGGTCGAGGTAACCCATCAGTTGGCGGGCGACATCCCGCAGTCCTTCCGGGGTGAGCCCGCCGGCGAGCCCACCCAACTGGGATTCGGCGGCCGCGCGGGTGCCGGGGTCGATATTCGCCGGCAGTTGGTCCATAAAGGTCCGGATCACGCTGACGTGCTCGGTCCCGATCTCGCCACGGGCCTGCGCCGCCGCGGTGCCCGGCAGCGCCGGCTCCAGGCGCTCCCCGCTCACCGCCCGGCGTGGTCCGAGTTGGGCGGCCTCGGCGATGCGGCGGCTGGCGTCGAACCCGCTGATGCCCAGCCGGTTTGAGAGCACGGCCCGCCAGGACTTGGCGCCCATCTCCTTCGGGGTGGCCTGGGACTGCAAGTGAGTCAGCAGTGCGTGCTCGGTGGTGGGCTGGCGGCGGCGGTGAATCTCGAGGCGGCTCAGCACCGCAAGCACCTGCCCGGCCCCCAAGGCGTGGACCGGCAGCGAGGCAAGCTTGTCCCACGCCGCCTCGACCGCATCCAGGGCGGCCATCACCGCCTCGGCGTCGGGGCCCCGCATCTCCATGTATCGAACATTAGTTCGATACTCTGACAAAAGATGGCCTCAGCGGCTGAGAACAGCCGGGGCTCAAGTACTGCCCAACTAGGGCTAGGGCCGGGCCCCGATCCGCTGATTCAGTGACCGCGCGGCCATGATCAGGCTGAACACGATGACGGTGCCGACCACCGAGACGCCGACTCGCACCGGGAGTGCGTCGGCCGACAGAAGGGGCACAGCGGCCGCAGCCACATCCGGTTTCGGCGGTGACAGCGATGGGTCCGGTTCGATCAAGGTGCCGATCTTGGTGCCGGGGGCGGTGGCGAAGCCGTAGTCGAGCAGTCGCGCCGTCTGCTCCCAGGGAGCGATGGGCTCGCGGGTGCCGCGCAGCAGTACCGCGACCAACCGGCGGCCATCCCGGTTGGCCGCACCGACGAAGGTCTGCCGGGCGTCATCGGTGTAGCCGGTCTTCCCGCCGATGGCCCCCGGGTAGTTGTAGAGCAACTTGACGTCGTTCTCCACCGGGTAGGGATTCCCCGCGAAGTCGGGGAACTGGTACTCGCGGGTGGCGGCGACGTCGGCGAAGACGGGGTTGTTGAATGCATAGCGGGAGAACAGGCCGACGTCGTAGGCCGAGGTACTCATTCCCGGCCCATCCAACCCGGACGGCGTGGCCACCCGGGTGTCCCGGGCTCCCAACTTGGCGGCGAGGGTGTTGAGCTTGCCCAGGGCCGCGTCCATCCCACCCAGTGCCCCGGCCAGCGCGTTGGCGGCATCGTTGCCGGAGTGCATCAGCAGGCCGTGCAGCAGATCGTTGACGGTGTAGCGGCCGCCGGCCTTGATGCCGACCTTGGTGCCCTCGGCGTCGGCGGCCTCCTGGGTTCCGTCGATCACCTGGTTGAGCGGAAGCTCGTTGATGGCGGCCATCGCCGTCAGGATCTTGATCACACTGGCCGGCCGGTGCCTGCCGTGCGGGTCGCGGGCGGCGATGACGTCACCGCTGTCCAGATCGGCGACCAGCCAGGCCTCAGCCGAGACATCGGCGGGTAGCGGCGGGGTCCCGGCGGCGACGATCACGCCGCATCCGCTGAGCGCCTCGCCGCCCACCGGGGTGGCCGGCACCGGCAGCGGCTCGGGCGGGGGACCTGCTTTGGGCACCTCCGAGGAGTCCACCGCCGGTGGGGTGGTCACCCGGTACGGGCAGCTGTTGGGATCCTGGGCCGGGGCCGGATCGGCCCATGCCACCGGTGCGCCCGTCATCAGCAGCGTCACCGCGATCGCGGCAGCGCGCCGCACCCTGGTCAACGTCGCCATGGGAGTGCAGATTAAGCGATGCCCGACCTGAATCCGGGAAGCCGCGCTGTGACGAATGGGACTAACGGAGTGATTGTTACCTGCGCTACGGGAGTGCGCAGTGCGCCACGGCCGGGAAACCGATACTGCCCATCCACAGTCGGTCCCGATGCTCGACGAGTCCGGTGACCACGCCGAAGTCGGGCCGGTCCATGTGCACCCCGGCGATCGCCTCGCCGGTGTCCGGGTCGAACGCCACCGCCCACACCGTCGGCTCGATCTGCGGCTGCAACCGATCGGGCAGTCGCCAGATCAGTTTGCGCAGCCACGGCGGTCGGGGCGCCAGGAAATCCGCGGCCGCATTCACCGGACTGACCATGGCGCACCAGATCCGGCCATCGGCGCCGGTGGAGATGTTGTCGGGCATCGCCGCCAGATGCTGCGCCAGGGGCGTCACGGTCCCCGCCCGCGGCCCACTCAGCCAGTACTTCGACAGCCGGCGGGCCTGCGTCTCGGCGAACACCAGTGCCGAACCGTCCGCGGTGGCGGTCACGCCGTTGGCGAAGTACAGACCTCCCAGCACCTGAGTGACGTTCCCGTCCGGGTCCCGGCGGAACAAGCCGCCGTCGCCGCGAGCCTCGAAGATCGCGCCCTTGAAGTGGGCGAAGGTGAACTTGGCGGTGGACTGGGTGAAATAGATTGTGCCGTCGGCGAGTTCGACGACATTGGAACAGAATGTCAGCGGGGTGAAGTTCACCTGTTCGACGAGCACCTCGGTGGCGCCGGTGGAGCGGTCCATCGCCAGCAGGCCACCGGGGCTCGCGCAGATCAGCAACCGGCCGTCCCGGGCCACCGTCATCCCGAGCGGCCGCCCGGCGGTGACGGTCCCGACCACCTGCACCGGACCGGCCGGATCGATCCGCACGATGCGGCCGTCGATCAGCCCGGACCAGAGCATCCCGTCCTCGTCGACGACGATGTCCTCCGGGGCCTCGCCGGGCATCGGGACGACAGCGAGGTCGGCCGGGCCGAACTCGGGCAGCGGCCGCACCGGCGGTGGCTGCCACCGCACCGGGTCGACGGGGGGTTTGCCGACGGTGTTCACAGCAGCCGGGTGGCCTCGGTGAGCACCCGATGCAGGGTCTCGTAGATCTCGTCGAACTCGTCGGGCCCGCTGATCAGCGGCGGCGCGAGTTGCACGACGGGGTCGCCGCGGTCGTCGGCGCGGCAGTACAACCCGGCCTCGAACAGCGCCGCGGAGAGGAACCCGCGCAGCAGTCGTTCGCTCTCGTCGACGTCGAAGGTCTCCCGGGTGTCCTTGTCCTTGACCAGTTCGATGCCGTAGAAGTAGCCCTCGCCGCGGACATCGCCGACGATCGGCAGTTCCAGCAGCCGCTCCAGGGTGGACCGGAAGATCGGCGCGTTGGTCCTGACGTGCTCGTTGATCTTCTCGCGTTCGAAAATGTCGAGGTTGGCCAGCGAGGCCGCCGCCGACACCGGATGTCCGCCGAAGGTGTAGCCGTGACCGAAGGTCGTCTTACCGTCGTTGAACGGCTCGAACAGCCGGTCACTGGCGATCATCGCACCGATCGGGGAGTAGCCCGAACTCATGCCCTTGGCGCAGGTGATTATGTCCGGCACGTAGCCGAAATCCCCTAATTCGCTGGAGCAGGCGAACATTGAACCGATGCGGCCAAAGGCGCAGATCGTCTCGTCGGAGACCAGCAGCACGTCATACTCGTCGCAGATCTCCCGGACCCGCTCGAAGTACCCGGGCGGCGGGGGGAAGCAGCCGCCGGCGTTCTGCACCGGTTCTAAGAACACCGCGGCGACGGTGTCCGGACCCTCGAATTCGATGGCCTCGGCGATCCGGTCCGCGCAGTAGCGGCCCCACGCCTTGATGTCGCCACGGTATTGCTCGGGTGCCCGGTAGAAGTTGGTGTTGGGCACCCGGAATCCGCCCGGGGTCAATGGTTCGAACGGTTTCTTGAAGTCCGGCAGGCCGGTGATCGCCAGGGCACCCTGCGGGGTGCCGTGATAAGCGATGGCCCGGGAGATCACCTTGAATTTGCCGGGCTTGCCGGTCAGCTTGAAGTACTGCTTGGCCAGCTTCCAGGCGCTCTCCACAGCCTCCCCGCCGCCGGTGGTGAAGAACACCCGATTGAGGTCACCCGGTGCGTAGCCGGCCAGTCGCTCAGCCAGTTCGATCGCCGGCGGGGTGGCGTAGGACCACAGCGGGAAGAACTCCAGCGTCTCGGCTTGTTTGGCCGCCGCCTGGGCGATCTCGGCACGGCCGTGGCCGACTTGCACGACGAACAAACCGGACAGCCCGTCGAAGTAGCGCTTGCCGTAGCTGTCCCAGATGTGGACGCCCTCGCCGCGGGTGATGATCGGCGGGGTCATGCCCTTGCCGTGCCGGGCGAAATGGCCCCACAGATGCCGATCGGCCTTGGCGCCCAGTTCGACAGTCAGCTGATGCTCTTTGGAGAGCGTCATCGTGTACCCCAATTGTATTGTTGCTTAACGAGTTTCAAGTACACCAAGGTCTCGGTGGACATCACTCCGGGGACTGCCCGGATCTCGGTGTTGAGCAGGTGCAGCAGCTCGGCGTCGTCGGCGCACACCACTTCGGCGATCGCGTCGAAGGTTCCCGCGGTCAGTACCACGTAGTCCACCGAATCCAGTTCGGCGAGCCGGTCGGCGACCTTGGTGGCATCGCCCTGGCAGCGGATGCCGATCATGGCCTGGCGGGAGAAGCCCATCTGCATCGGATCGGTGACCGCGACGATCTGCATGACCCCGGCGTCGATCAGCCGCTGCACCCGCTGTCGCACGGCGGCCTCGGACAACCCGACGGCCTTGCCGATACCGGCGTAGGACCGCCGGCCGTCCTGCTGCAGCTTCTCGACGATGGCTTTGGACATCTCGTCGAGGTGCACCGGTCCACCCGAACCGGGGCCGACGGCGCGCACGTCCCGCATTTCATGATTGTGCACGGAATCCGTTGTTCGAGGCAATCGAAGCGACGAAATGCGTAGCATTCGGGGCGTGATTGCCAGCAGCTTCATCGACGGCGCTCCGGTCGCCACCGCCGGCGGCGCCCATCAGGTCATCAACCCCGCCACCGGTGCCGTCGTCGCCGAACTCGCGTTGGCGACCCCGGCCGATGTGGACGCCGCGGTGGCCTCGGCGCGGGCCGCCCAGCCTGCCTGGGCGACCGCGACCCCGGCCGAACGCTCGGCCGTGCTGTTCGCCCTGGCCGATCTGCTGGGAACCCACGCCGCCGACATCGTCGCCGAGGAGGTCAGCCAGACCGGTAAGCCGGTGCGCCTGGCAACCGAGTTCGACGTGCCGGGCAGCATCGACAACATCGCGTTCTTCGCCGGGGCGGCCCGCCATCTGGAGGGCAAGGCTGCCGCCGAGTACTCCGCCGACCACACGTCGGCGATCCGGCGCGAGGCCGTCGGGGTGGTCGGCACCATCACGCCCTGGAACTACCCGCTGCAGATGGCGGTCTGGAAGGTGATCCCCGCGCTGGCCGCCGGATGCTCGGTGGTCATCAAGCCCGCCGAACTCACCCCGCTGACCACCCTGACCCTGGCCCGGTTGGCCGTTGAGGCCGGCCTGCCGCCCGGCGTGCTCAATGTGGTCACCGGGGTCGGCGGCGAGGCCGGCCAAGCGCTGGCCGGGCATCCGGACCTCGACGTGGTCACCTTCACCGGGTCCACCGCGGTCGGCCGCAAGGTGATGGCCGCCGCCGCCGTCCACGGGCACCGCACCCAACTCGAACTCGGCGGCAAGGCGCCGTTCGTGGTGTTCGACGACGCCGACCTCGACGCCGCCGTGCACGGCGCGGTGGCCGGGGCGCTGATCAACTCCGGTCAGGACTGCACCGCCGCCACCCGCGCCATCGTCGCCGGCAATCTCTACGACGACTTCGTCGCCGGGGTGGCCGAGTTGATGGGCAAGGTGGTCGTCGGTGACCCGCAGGACCCCGACACCGACCAGGGCCCGCTGATCTCCTTCGCCCACCGCGCCAAAGTCGCCGGGATGGTGGATCGCGCCCCGGCCCAGGGTGCCCGGGTGGTCACCGGCGGGAAGGCCCCCGACCTACCCGGGGCCTACTACCTGCCCACCCTGCTGGCCGACGTCGCCGAGGAGTCCGAGGTCTACCGCGAGGAGATCTTCGGTCCGGTGCTCACCGTGCGCCGCCACGACGGCGACGACGACGCGCTGCGGCAGGCCAACGACACCGACTACGGGTTGGCCGCCTCGGCCTGGACCCGCGACGTCTACCGCGCCCAACGGGCGTCCCGGGAGATCAAGGCCGGCTGTGTGTGGATCAACGACCACATCCCGATCATCAGCGAGATGCCGCACGGCGGAGTGGGCGCGTCCGGCTTCGGAAAGGACATGTCGGACTACTCATTCGAGGAGTATCTGACCATCAAGCACGTCATGAGCGACATCACCGGGGTCGCCGAAAAGGCTTGGCACCGAACGATCTTCACGCTGCGTTAGCCCTGCGGGGGTAACGCTCGGCGCGCAAAGAATCAGGAGAACATCAGCGCGCGCTTGACTTCCTGGATGGCCTTGGTCACCTCGATGCCGCGCGGGCAGGCGTCGGTGCAGTTGAAGGTCGTCCGGCACCGCCAGACACCCTCCTTGTCGTTGAGGATCTCCAACCGCTCCGCCGCCCCCTCGTCGCGGCTGTCGAAGATGAAGCGGTGCGCGTTGACGATCGCGGCCGGCCCGAAGTAGCTGCCCTCAGTCCAGAACACCGGGCAACTGGTGGTGCAGCAGGCGCACAGGATGCACTTGGTGGTGTCGTCGTACCGGGCCCGGTCGGTCTGGCTCTGAATGCGCTCCCGATCCGGCGGGTTGCCGCTGGTGATCAGGTACGGCTTGACTGCCCGGTAGGCGTCGAAGAACGGCTCCATGTCGACGACGAGGTCCTTCTCCACCGGCAAGCCGCGGATCGGTTCGATGGCGATCGTCAGTGGCTTGCCGTTCTTGGGCAGAAGGTCGCGCATGAGCACCTTGCAGGCCAGCCGATTGACCCCGTTGATACGCATCGCATCCGACCCGCACACGCCATGCGCGCACGACCGGCGGAAGGTCAGCGTCCCGTCGAGATAGTTCTTGACGTACATCAGCAGATTGAGCAGACGGTCACTGGGCAGGCACGGCACCCGGAAGCTCTGCCAGCCACCGGAGTCGGCGAATCGGTCGGGGTTCTCCGGATCGAAGCGGGCGATCTTCAGGGTGACCATCACCGCGCCGTCGGGTACCGGGGGGAGCGGCGGCGAAGCGGGGGAGGGCGCGATGGTCATATCAGTACTTCCGCTCCATCGGTTCATAACGGGTCTGCACCACCGGCTTGTAGTCCAGCCGGATGTCGGAAAGCAGATCCTTGCCTTCTTTGTAGGCCATGGTGTGCCGCATGTAGTTGGTGTCGTCGCGGTTGGGGTAGTCCTCGCGGGCATGGCCGCCGCGGGACTCCTTGCGGTTGAGCGCACTGGCCACGGTGACCTCCGCCAATTCCAGCAGGAAGCCGAGTTCGATGGCCTCGAGCAGGTCGCTGTTGTAGCGCTTGCCCTTGTCGTGCACCGAAATGTGGGCGTAGCGCTCCTTGAGGGTGTGGATATCGGTCAGCGCCTGCTTGAGGGTTTCCTCGGTGCGGAAGACAGCGGCGTTGTTGTCCATGGACTGCTGCAATTCGCTGCGGATGTCAGCCACCCGTTCCTCGCCGTGGTCGGAGAGGATGCCGGCCACCCAGTCGACCACCATCGCGGCCGGTTCCGGGGGCAGTTCGACGTGCGGATTGCCCATCGCGTAATAGGAGGCGGCCAGTCCGGCCCGCCGACCGAAGACGTTGATGTCCAGCAGCGAGTTGGTGCCCAACCGGTTGGCGCCGTGCACGGAGACGCACGCGCACTCGCCGGCGGCATACAGGCCCGGCACCACGTGGGTGTTGTCGCGCAGGACCTCGCCGATCACCGTGGTCGGGATGCCGCCCATGACGTAGTGGCAGGTCGGGTAGACCGGAACCAGTTCCTTGACCGGGTCGACGCCGAGGTAGGTGCGGGAGAACTCGGTGATGTCGGGCAGCTTGGCCTCCAGCACGTCCTCGCCGAGATGGCGGACGTCGATGTAGACGTAATCCTTGTGCGGGCCGGCCCCGCGGCCCTCCAACACCTCCAGCACCATGGACCGGGCGACGATGTCGCGTGGCGCCAGGTCGACGATCGTGGGCGCGTAGCGCTCCATGAACCGCTCGCCCTCGCCGTTGAGCAGTCGACCGCCCTCGCCGCGCACCGCCTCGGAGATCAGGATTCCCAAGCCCGCCAGTCCGGTCGGGTGGAACTGGTGGAACTCCATGTCCTCCAACGGAAGTCCCTTGCGGAAGACGATGCCCAGCCCGTCTCCGGTCAGGGTGTGGGCGTTCGATGTGGTCTTGTACATGCGTCCCGAGCCGCCGGTGGCGAGCACGATCGCCTTGGCGCGGAAGACGTGGATGTCCCCGGTGGCCAGTTCGTAGGCCACCACCCCGGAGGCCACCGGTCCGCGGGAGGTCTCGGTGAGCACCAGGTCCAGGGCGTAGAACTCGTTGAAGAACTGCACGTCGTGTTTGACGCAGTTTTGGTACAGCGTCTGCAGGATCATGTGCCCGGTGCGGTCGGCGGCGTAGCACGCCCGACGCACCGGCGCCTTGCCGTGGTCGCGGGTGTGTCCGCCGAACCGGCGTTGGTCGATGCGGCCCTCGGGGGTGCGGTTGAACGGCATCCCCATCTTCTCCAGGTCCAGGACCGCGTCGATGGCCTCTTTGCACATGATCTCCACGGCGTCCTGGTCGGCGAGATAGTCGCCGCCCTTGACGGTGTCGAAGGTGTGCCACTCCCAGTTGTCCTCTTCGACGTTGGCCAGTGCCGCGCACATGCCGCCCTGGGCCGCCCCGGTGTGGCTGCGGGTCGGGTAGAGCTTGGTCAGCACCGCGGTGCGGCAGCGTTGCCCGGCCTCCACGGCGGCGCGCATACCGGCACCGCCGGCGCCGACGATGACGACGTCGTACTTGTGCTCGTGAATCATTGGCGTCCTAGGCGATGTTGGGGTCGAAGGTCAACAGTGTGTAGGTTCCGACCACCAGAATGAGCAGCATCGACACCGCCAAGGTGGTGTTGAGCCAGAACCGGGTCGAGTCTTTGCGGGCATAGTCGGCGATGATCGTGCGCATCCCGTTGCCGCCGTGCAGTTGGGCCAGCCAGAGCATCACCAGATCCCAGATCTGCCAGAACGGCGACGCCCACCGTTGGGCGACGTAGTTGAAGTCGATCCGGTAGACGCCGTTCTCCATGATCAGGCCTATGTAGAGGTGCCCGATCACCAGGAATGTCAACACGATTCCGGAGAACCGCATGAACAACCAGGCGTATTTCTCGAAATTCGGCATCCCGGACCGCTGCCGGGGCGAACGCGGGTTGTCCAGGCTGGCCGGGCGGTCGTGGTCGCGTTCCCGGACCGGTGCGGCGGTCACAGGAACCGCTCCGCCATGTGCGACCCGATCACCACGGTGGCCGCGGTCATCGCCACCAACCAGATTCCGGCGACGGCCCACAGCATCTGGCGTTGGTATCGCGGTCCCTGCCACCAGAAGTCGACCAGGATCACCCGTAGTCCGTTGAGGGCGTGAAAGAGCACACAGGCCACTAGGCCGAGTTCCATCAGGCCGATGATCGGGGTCTTGTAGGTCTCCACGACCTCGTTGTAGGCCTGCGGGCTGACCCGAACCAGGGCGGTGTCCAACACGTGCACGAACAGGAAGAAGAACACCGTCGCCCCGGTGATGCGGTGCAGTACCCAGGACCACATGCCCGGGTCGCCTCGGTAGAGAGTCCGTCGTCGCGTCCGGTTCAGGGTTGTGGTCATCTGGCCCTCCAGCACTCGATTCAGGTGGACTCTAACTCTGTTTCCACTGCGAAGGGGGTGACGTGGAGATTACGGCCGCCCCGGTGCCGGGGCCGGTTCGTCATGGTGAATAGAGAAACGCTGCATGACAAGGCAATACAGGTCGGTGAGCAACGCCGTGACATAGGGCACAATGGGGGGGCACAATGGAGGGGCACAATGGGGTTGATGACCACTCCGTTGACGTTGGAGAACATCGGGCACGCGCCTAAGGCACTGCTGCACGATCACCTCGACGGCGGTCTGCGGCCGGCAACGGTGATCGACCTGGCCGGACAGGTGGGCTACGACGGCCTGCCCAGCACCCAGGAAGCGGAGTTGGCGGACTGGTTTCGGACCGCGGCGCACAGCGGTTCGCTGGTCCGCTACCTGGAACCCTTCGCCCACACCGTGGCCGTGATGCAGACCCCCGACGCGTTGCACCGGGTCGCAGCCGAATGCGTGGAGGACCTGGCCGCCGACAACGTGGTGTACGCCGAAGTCCGGTTCGCCCCGGAGTTGCACCTGGACGGCGGGTTGTCGCTTGACGACGTGGTCGACGCCGTGCTGGCCGGGTTCGCCGCGGGGGAGCAGGCCGCCGCGGACAGCGGGCGTAGCATCGTGGTGCGCACCCTGGTGACCGCCATGCGGCACGCCGCGCGGTCACGGGACATCGCCGAACTGGCGATCCGCTTCCGCGACAAGGGCGTGGTCGGCTTCGACATCGCCGGGGCCGAGGCGGGTTATCCGCCCTCGCGCCACCTCGACGCCTTCGAATACATGCGGGCTCACAACGCGCGTTTCACGATCCACGCCGGGGAGGCCTTCGGTATCCCGTCCATCCACGAGGCGCTGGCGTTCTGCGGTGCCGACCGGTTGGGCCACGGGGTGCGCCTGGTCGACGACATCGAGGAGTTCCCCGACGGCACCGCGAGTCTGGGCCGGTTGGCCGCGCTGGTCCGAGACAAGCGCATCCCCCTGGAGATGTGCCCGAGCAGCAATGTGCAGACCGGCGCGGTGCCCAGCATCGACAAACACCCGTTCGACCTGCTGGCCCGGCTGCGCTTTCGCGTCACGGTCAACACCGACAACCGGTTGATGAGCGACACCTCCATGAGCCGGGAGATGTTCCGCCTTGTCGAGACCTTCGGCTACGGCTGGAGTGATCTGGCGCGGTTCACCATCAATGCGATGAAATCGGCGTTCATCCATTTCGATGAGCGACTGGCTCTCATCGACGAGGTGATCAAACCCCGTTACGCGGTACTGATCGGCTAACGGGCGCAGACCCTGGAGATTTGCCGACGGTCGGTCGGTAAGCATAAATTGCTGTTAGTTTCCCTTCGTTCGTCAGGTGGTTGTGGTGGCTGACTCGGTGGTCCGGGCTCCCTTCGAGCACCCGGCTCGGCAGGCTGCCGCCGATGCGTTGGCGGCGTTGCTGAAAGAGGTCGCCGACAACCTCGTCGCCCGCGGAATGCGGCCCAAGCGGGTGTCCTACGGGCGCGGCGCCGGCATGATCAAACGCCGCTCCCCGAAAGGCTTCGTCCTGGAGCCCAGCACCCCCCTGCTGTTGCTGCCCGATGGGCGGTTGTGGCACTACCACACCCGGCTGAGCCAGGACGGCATCTATTACGACGCCCGGGTCGACCACATCCGTTCCAGCCACGGCTCGATTCCCCTGGCGGGCGCGCGGTTCAGCTTCCTGGGGGCGGTCGTGCGCAAATACAATTTCGGCTACCGCCATCAGGACGACTCGGCCGGCTCTGACCCCACGGCCTACGAACTGGGCGCCATCATCGGCAAGGGCGGGTCAGCGGAGTTCGTCGGCGCCGCGGCCGCGCTCGCTGAGATCGCCAAGATGTCCTGATTGTCAGCCGGGGCGGGTCACTCCCGCCGCAACCGGGACTCGGTGAAGCTTTCGAGCTCCTCCCACTGCGCCACCGCCTGGGCGGGCGATCCGCTCGGCCGGGGGTGCGAGTCAGGATCGAGGGTGTAGTTCACAAACTGGCCCAGCGCGGTGTCCGGGGCCAGCAGTCGGTCGATGGTGTCGTCCTCGGAGTAGTCACCGACGTCGCGGATGAACTCCACCGCCAACGCCAGTTGATCGCGGTCGAGGGCCTCCGGTCCGTCGGCGATGTCGTCGACCAGCCCGCTGAGCACGTAGACGTTGTCGTCGGTGACGTCGACGCGCAGTGACCCGTCGGTCGCGGCGGTGCGGATGTCGTCGTAGGTGCTCAGATTGGACAGGTCGTGATCGTGCTCGTCGGCCAGGTACCGGGCCAGCGCGCGCTCGGACCCAAAGACACTGATTCTTCCGTTGCGGCCCAGGAAGATCGGCTTGTCGTCGAAGTAGCACCGCAGCGTGTAGAGGGTGCCGTTGCTGGTCATCACCCGGACCGGGTCGATGCCGACCTGCTCCCAGAACTTGGCGTCACCGCCGAGGACCACCGTGCCGCCGCGCGGCATGATCCCCATCGCTGAGTCCCCGCCGGACTCCTCGCCCAAGTCCTCGGCGAACTCATCGGCGAAGTCCTCGGCGAGGTCCTCGGCGGTCTCCTCGTAGGGCTGCTCCAACTCGGCGGCGGCATCCGCGGCGGCCTGCGTATCTACCCCCGGTGTGGTGACGATCTCGTCGATCGCTGCCACCACGCCGTCCCAACTGCGGCTGAAGATCTCCCCGATGGCGCTCCAGCGCTTGCGCCCGGCCCGGCCGGTGAACTGGTCGATCCCGCCGGTGACCAAGCCGAGGGTCGGGTTGCCGTTGAAGAACCGGGTCACCGTCGGCAACTCGCACACCGAGCCGATCGAGGAGACTACGGCCAACGTGTTCGCCAGCGAGTCCACCGCGGCCTCGGTGGGTTTGCCGGCGAGCAACTCCGCGGCACCGATGAGGTCGGCCTGCCGGTCCTCGGCGGGCAGCAACCGGTGCGCGTTGGCTTTGGTCAACCGCTCCCAACCGGGGTGGTCGGCGAGGTCGTTGTCGGTGTCGGTCCGGACGAACGCGGCGAGGTCGGCCACCGATCCGAAGGCGAAAAGATCGTCGCCGCGGCCCAGGAAGCCCTCCCACTCGTCGCCCGCGTCGCGCCAACGGGGCGCCCACAACGTGTAGAGGTCACCGGCGGTAACACCGAGTCGGATCGGTACGAGCTGTGCAGCCATGCCGGACAGCCTAACGACCTACAGTTTGTCCCCATGGATGTGCGTGTCGTCGATCACCCGCTGGCTGCCGCCCGGCTGACCACCCTGCGTGATGAACGCACCGGCAACGCCGCGTTCCGGGCGGCTCTGCGGGACCTGACACACATGCTGGTCTACGAGGCCACCCGCGACGCACCGCGCGAAGGGGTCGCCGTGCGCACTCCGCTGGCCGACACCATCGGCGCCCGGCTGGCCAACCCGCCGTTGCTGGTGCCGGTCCTGCGCGCCGGACTGGGCATGGTCGATCAGGCACACGCTCTGATCCCGGAAGCCGGGGTGGGATTCGTCGGCATCGCCCGGGACGAGACCACCCACGACCCGGTGCCGTATCTGGAATCGCTGCCCGCCGACCTGCGCACCCAGCCCGTCATGGTGCTCGACCCGATGCTGGCCACCGGCGGGTCGATGGTGTACACCCTCGAACTGCTGGCCGCCCGTGGGGCCATCGACATCACCGTGATCTGCGTGGTCTGCGCCCCGGAAGGCGTTGCGGCACTGGAGAAGGCGGCCCCCCAGGTCCGGTTGTTCACCGCGGCCATCGACGACGGACTCAACGACACCGCCTACATCGTCCCCGGACTGGGCGACGCCGGGGACCGCCAGTTCGGGCCGCGGTAGCCGCGCGACGATCTCACAGCGCCGCGATGATCGCCTGCAGCAACTGGCCCAGATCGCGCGCCGAGTCCCGGCCGGCGGCCAGCACCTCGTCGTGGCACAGTGGTGCACCGGTCATCCCGGCGGCCAGGTTCGTCACCAGTGACACCCCGAGCACCTCAGCGCCGGCGGCGCGGGCGGCGATGGTCTCGTGCACGGTGGACATGCCGACCAGGTCGGCGCCTAACGTGCGCAGCATCCTGATCTCAGCCGGGGTCTCGTAATGCGGCCCGGGCAGCGCGGCGTACACACCTTCGGCCAGCGACGGATCGACGGTGCGGGCCAGCGCCCGCAACCGCGGCGAGTACGCGTCGACCAGGTCGACGAACTGGGGGCCGACCAACGGGGAACGTGCCGTGAGGTTGAGGTGGTCGCTGATCAGCACCGGTTGGCCCACCCGGTACTCGGGTCGCAGTCCGCCGGCGGCGTTGGTGAGCACCACCACGCCGGCGCCGGCGGCACAGGCCGTGCGCACCGGATGCACCACCTGCGCCAGATCGTGGCCCTCGTAGGCGTGGATTCGGCCGACGAAGACCAGCACCCGTCGATCGCCGGCCGCCACGGACACCACCTGGCCGCGGTGACCTTCGGCACTGGGTGGGCGAAACCCGGGTACCTCGGCCATCGCGATCTGCGCGGCGGGGGTCCCCAGCGCCTCGGCCGCGCTTGCCCAACCGGACCCGAGGACGACGGCCACGTCGTGGCGGTCCACACCGGTGCGCTCGGCCAGCGACTCGGCGGCCCGGGCGGCGTCTGGACTCACAGCACCGCAGCCTAGTGCGGCCTGAGATACTGGCCCGATGTCCCTGGCCGACACCGCGGAGTCGTGGCTGGCTGCGCACTACGACGATCTGGTCGCGTGGCGCCGCCACATCCACCGCCACCCCGAACTCGGCCGACAGGAATTCGCCACCACCCAGTTCGTCGCCGACCGCCTCGTCGATGCCGGCCTCAACCCCAAGGCGCTGCCCGGCGGGACCGGGCTGATCTGCGACCTCGGCCCCGACCACGCACCCCGGATCGCCCTGCGGGCGGATATGGACGCGCTGCCGATGGCCGAGCGTACCGACGCCGACTACGCCTCGACGGTGCCCGGTGTCGCACACGCCTGTGGCCACGACGCGCACACCGCGATGCTGCTCGGAGCGGCCACCGCACTGGCCGCCGCGCCGGAACTGCCGATGGGCGTGCGGTTGATCTTCCAGCCCGCCGAGGAGTTGATGCCCGGCGGCGCGCTGGACGCCATCGCCGCGGGCGCACTGGCCGGGGTGTGGCGGATCTTCGCGCTGCACTGCGATCCCCGACTTGCGGTGGGCCGGGTCGCGATCACCGCCGGGCCGATCACCTCGGCCGCGGACTCTGTCGAGATCACCCTGCACTCCCCGGGCGGGCACACCTCCCGGCCGCACCTGACTTCGGACCTCGTCTACGGGATGGGCACCGTCATCACCGGCCTGCCAGGGGTGCTGTCCCGTCGGATCGACCCGCGGCACGGCACCGTGATGGTGTGGGGTGCGGCCAACGCCGGGGTGGCGGCCAACGCCATCCCACAGATCGGCACCCTGGCCGGCACCGTCCGCACCGCCAGTCGCGAGACCTGGCTGGAAATGGAAGCCCTTGTCCAGGAGACGGTTACCGGGCTACTCGCCCCGCTGGGAATCGAGCATTCGCTGCAGTACCGTCGCGGCGTTCCGCCGGTGGTCAACGAGGAGCGCAGCACCCAGATCATGACCCACGCCATCGAAGCGGTCGGCCCGGACGCACTGGCCGACACCCGCCAGTCCGGCGGCGGCGAGGACTTCTCCTGGTACCTCGAACAGGTTCCCGGTGCGATGGCCCGCCTCGGCGTCTGGAGTGGCGAGGGCGCGCAATTGGACCTGCACCAACCGAACTTCGACATCGACGAACGCGCCCTTGCCGTCGGGGTGCGGGTGTTGGTCAACATCATCGAGCAGTCGGCGGCTTTCGAGTGAAGCTGCTGGTGACCGGCGGCGCCGGCTACGTGGGCAGTGTGTGCGCGAAAGTTCTTCTCGAACAGGGGCATCGGGTCGTCATCGTCGACGACCTGTCCACCGGCAACGCCGACGCGGTCCCGGCGGGGGCGGAGTTCGTCGAGGGCGACATGGTGGCCGTCGCCGCCGACATGCTGGCGGGCGGGGACTTCGACGGGGTGCTGCACTTCGCGGCCAAATCTCTGGTCGGCGAGTCCGTCGAGGTTCCGGAGAGGTACTGGTACGGCAACGTGGTGGCGACCCTGGACCTGTTGGAGGTGATGCGGACCACCGGCACCGCCCGTCTGGTGTTCTCCTCCACCGCCGCCACCTACGGCGAACCGGAGTCGATGCCGATCACCGAGGACGCCCCCACCCGGCCGACCAGCCCCTACGGGGCCACCAAACTGGCCATCGACCACGCGATCACGTCCTACGCCGCCGCCCACGGCCTGGCCGCGACCAGTCTGCGCTACTTCAACGTCGCCGGTGCCTACGCCGGTTTGGGCGAACGGCACGCCACCGAGACGCACCTGATTCCCCTGGTCCTTCAGGTGGCCGCGGGTCGGCGCACCGAGATCCTGGTCTTCGGCAACGACTGGCCCACCCCAGACGGCACCGCCGTCCGCGATTACATCCACATCCGCGACCTCGCCGACGCCCATCTGCTGGCCCTGACGCATTCCCAGCCCGGCCGACACCGCATCTACAACCTGGGCAACGGCACCGGGTTCAGCGTCCGCGAGGTCATCGACTCCTGCCGCCGGGTCACCGGCCGGGACATCCCGGCCCGGGATGTGGATCGGCGGCCTGGCGACCCGGCCGTCCTGATCGCCTCCAGTGAGCGCGCCATGACCGAATTGGGGTGGCGGCCCAAGTACCCCGGAATCGACGAGATCGTCTCCGACGCTTGGGAGTTCGCCCGCTAGCGCTGATCTAGCCGGGTCCGACGTTGCGGGCTGGCCGGGTGCGGATGTCGTGCACGTACTCCGCCGGTGCGCCGGCCACTTCGGCGGCGTCGGCCATCACCCCCAAGTAACGGGCCGACGGAAGGCCGCCCTCCCAGGCGTCCACCACGTACAGCCACGCCAGCACCGGGTCGGTGGTGGTGTCTGAGGACTCGCGGTCGATTCGGCAGCGGATCTTCTTGTGCAGGGCCAACTCCGTGCCCTCCCAGCGATCCATATTCAGCTCGTCGGCCTGGGTCACGTCGTAGAGCACGACGAACACACTGGAGGCGACGTCCTCGACCAGGGTGGCCAGCGCCCCCTCCCAGCCGATGTCCTCCCCGGCGAAGGTCAATCGCCAGCCATGCAGCCACCCCGTCC
Source organism: uncultured Mycobacterium sp. (assembly GCA_964463215.1). Classification (GTDB taxonomy): domain Bacteria; phylum Actinomycetota; class Actinomycetes; order Mycobacteriales; family Mycobacteriaceae; genus Mycobacterium. The sequence continues at coordinate 77,183 of CAYXBN010000011.1, forward strand.
CGGCCATCGGGGAATGCGGCGCCCGTTGCAGCATCTGCTCGGGATCCATGTTGGATCCGTAGGCGGCGTAGAGAGGCACGACAGAAGCGTAAGGGCTACGTTTTCCTGGTGACTCCCCCCACCCCCACGCGGATCGTCATCATCGGCGGCGGGCCGGCCGGATATGAGGCGGCGCTGGTCGCCGCGGCCCGCGACGCCGCGGTCACCGTGGTCGACTCCGACGGGATCGGCGGGGCTTGTGTGCTCTACGACTGTGTGCCGTCCAAAACCTTCATCGCCTCCACCGGGGTGCGCACCGAACTTCGACGCGCCTCCGGTCTGGGATTCGACATCGGCATCGAGGACGCCAAGATCTCGCTGCCGCAGATCAACAACCGGGTCAAGACCCTGGCCCGCTCCCAATCCGCCGACATCGGCGCCCAACTGCTGCGGGAGAAGGTCTCGGTGGTGGCCGGTCGCGGCGAACTGATCGACGACGTCACCGGCTTGGCCCACCATCGGGTTCAGGTCATCACCACCGACGGTAAGACCGGGGTGCTCAAGGCCGATGTGGTGCTCATCGCGACCGGCGCCACCCCGCGGGTGCTGCCCGCGGCGGTGCCCGACGGCGAGCGGATCCTGACCTGGCGGCAGCTCTACGACCTGCCCGACCTTCCCGAACACCTGGTCATCGTCGGATCCGGGGTGACGGGTGCGGAGTTCTGCAACGCCTACACCGAACTCGGGGTCCCGGTCACGGTGGTGGCCAGCCGCGACCAGATCCTGCCGCATGAGGACAGCGACGCCGCCGCGGTGCTCGAAGAAGTGTTCGCCGAACGGGGGGTGACGCTGGTGAAGAACGCCCGCGCCGAATCGGTGCGGCGCACCGGGGACGGCGTGGAGGTCACAATGGCCGATGGACGCACCGTAACGGGCAGCCACGCGCTGATGACCGTCGGCTCGGTACCCAACACCACGGGGCTGGGTTTGGAGCGGGTCGGCATCGAACTGTCCCCCGGCGGATACATTCCCGTCGACCGGGTCTCGCGAACGCCCGCCCCCGGCATCTATGCCGCCGGGGACTGCACCGGCCTGCTGCCGCTGGCGTCGGTGGCGGCCATGCAGGGCCGGATCGCGATGTACCACGCACTCGGCGAGGGGGTGGCGCCGATCCGGTTGCGCACCGTCGCCTCGGCGACCTTCACCCGGCCGGAGATCGCCGCGGTCGGGGTTCCGCAGACCGCCATCGACAGCGGGGCCGTCCCGGCCCGCACCCTGATGCTGCCGCTGACCACCAACGCCCGGGCGAAGATGTCGCTGCTGCGGCGCGGATTCGTGAAGATCTTCTGCCGGCCGGCCACCGGAGTGGTGATCGGCGGGGTGATCGTGGCCCCGATCGCCTCGGAGTTGATCCTGCCTATCGCCCTGGCCGTGCAAAACCGCATCTCGGTGACCGACCTGGCCCAGACGCTGTCGGTGTATCCGTCGCTGTCGGGTTCGATCGTCGAAGCCGCCAGAAGGCTGATGGCCCGCGACGATCTGGACTAGCCTGACCGATACCCGTCAGTAACTTCACCTGGGAGCAGACATGAACGACCCGATCCTGCGGCCGGGCAGCGGTCAGACTTTTCTCGGCCCCGCGCAACGCGAGGAGGCCTGGCAGCGACTAGGCAGCGAGCAGTTCGACGTCGTGGTCATCGGCGGCGGCGTGGTCGGCGCCGGTGCGGCACTGGACGCCGCCACCCGCGGTTTGAGCGTCGCACTCGTCGAGGCCCGCGACTTCGCCTCCGGCACCTCAAGCCGCAGTTCCAAGATGTTCCACGGCGGCCTGCGCTATCTGGAGCAGTTGGAGTTCGGGCTGGTCCGGGAAGCCCTGCACGAGCGTGAACTGTCGCTGAGCACCCTAGCGCCGCACCTGGTCAAGCCACTGCCGTTCCTGTTCCCGCTGACCCACCGGGTGTGGGAACGGCCCTACATCGCGGCCGGGATCTTCCTCTACGACCAACTCGGCGGGGCGAAATCCGTTCCGGCCCAGAAGCATCTGACGCGATCGGCCGCGCTGCGGTTGGCTCCCGGGCTCAAACGCAGATCCCTGGTCGGTGGGATCCGCTACTACGACACCGTCGTCGACGACGCCCGGCACACCATGATGGTGGCCCGCACCGCCGCGCACTACGGCGCCGTGGTGCGTAACTCGACTCAGGTGACCGCACTTTTGACCGAGGGTGACCGCGTCGTCGGGGTGACGGTGCGCGACTCGGAGAACGGGCAACTCACCGATGTGCGCGGCCACGTCGTCATCAACGCCACCGGGGTGTGGACCGACGAGATTCAGGCGTTGTCCAAACAGCGCGGCAGGTTCCGGGTGCGCGCCTCCAAGGGGGTGCACATCGTGGTACCCCGCGACCGCATTGTCAGTGAGGTGGCGATCATCCTGCGCACCGAGAAGTCGGTGCTGTTCATCATCCCGTGGGGCACGCACTGGATCATCGGCACCACCGACACCGACTGGAATCTCGATCTGGCCCACCCCGCGGCCACCAAGGCCGACATCGACTACATCCTCGATCACGTCAACACCGTGTTGGCTACCCCGTTGACCCACAACGACATCGACGGGGTGTACGCCGGCCTGCGTCCCCTGCTGGCCGGGGAGAGCGAGGAGACCTCCAAGCTGTCCCGCGAGCACGCTGTGGCCTCACCGACCCCCGGCCTGGTGGCGATCGCGGGCGGCAAGTACACCACCTACCGGGTGATGGGCGCCGACGCCGTCGAGGCTGCCGCGGAGTTCGTGCCGTCGCGGGTCGCGCCGTCGATCACCGAGAAGGTGCCCCTGCTGGGTGCGGACGGGTACTTCGCCCTGATCAACCAGACCGACAGTGTGGGGGAGCAGTACAACCTGCACCCCTACCGGGTGCGTCACCTGCTGGACCGGTACGGCTCACTCATCGGTGAGGTGCTCGGACTGGCCGACGGCCGCCCCGATCTGCTCGAGCCGATCGCCGAGGCCCCGATCTATCTGCGGGTCGAAGCCGCCTACGCCGCCGCTGCCGAAGGTGCGCTGCACCTGGAGGACATCCTCACCCGCCGGATGCGGGTCTCCATCGAATACCCGCACCGCGGGGTGGACTGCGCCCGCGAGGTCGCCGAGATCGTCGCCCCGATCCTGGGCTGGTCGCAGGCCGACATCGACCGCGAGGTCGCGACCTACGTCGCCCGGGTGGAGGCCGAGGTGCGCTCCCAGACCCAACCCGACGACGAGTCGGCGGACGCGCTGCGGGTGGCCGCCCCGGAGGCGCGGGCGGAGATTCTCGAGCCGGTTCCGCTGGATTGACCCGCGGCCGGCGACGATGCCGAGCGGAGCGAGGAGGAGGAGCGGCCGTGTGACACCCTCCGCCCCACTGCCGGTGCGCGACGGGCTCGGTCCGGCGCGGCTTCGGCTGCAGGGCGGAAACGTCGCCGAGGAGTTCGCCCGCCGGTTCGGCAGCCAGGGTCGGGCAAAGGTGCTCGGCGGCGAAGTGGTGGACCCGGACGGCACGGTGCTCGACGCCGCGGCGGTCCGACCGGCGGGTGCGGTGGTCTACCTGTACCGCGATGCGCGCGACGAAGTCGAGGTGCCGTTTCCCATGCCGTTGCTCTACCGCGACAGCAACATCGTGGTGGTCGACAAGCCGCACTTCCTGGCCACCATGCCGCGAGGGGGCCACGTCACCCAGACGGCCCTGGTCCGGCTTCGCCGGGAGTTGGACATCCCCGAACTCAGTCCCGCGCACCGGCTGGACCGACTGACCGCCGGTGTGCTGCTGTTCACCGTCCGCCGGGAGGTCCGCGGCGCCTACCAGAGCCTGTTCGCAACCGGGCAGGTGGCCAAAACCTATCTGGCGCGCGCCGCCGCCTCGCCCGGTCTAGTTGCCGCACAAGTTGTTTCGAATCGGATCGTCAAGCGGCGGGGCCTTCTGCAAGCCGCGGTGGAGCCCGGTGAGCCCAACGCCGAGACGTTGATCGAACCGCTGGGCGCCGGCCGGTACCGGCTGACCCCGAGGACCGGGCGCACCCATCAGTTGCGGGTGCACATGGCGGGCCTGGGTCTGCCGATCGACAACGACCCGCTGTATCCCGACGTTCTGACCGTCGACCCACGGGACTTCTCCCGCCCGCTGCAACTCCTCGCCCACCGACTTGAGTTCACCGATCCGCTCAGTGGGCAGGTCCGGGAATGGGAGTCCAATCAGCGCCTGCAGTCGGTGTCTTTATGCCCTGGTATGCGCCCCTGACCCGGCCGTAGCGTGGGGGCATGCCGGGGAAGAGTACGGACGACGATTATCAGCTGGTAGTCATCGCGGGTTACCGCGATCTGGAGACGGCGCACGAAGACTTCAACGAAGTGGAACGCCGGATGAAGCACGGTCTGGAAATGCGTTCCGCAGCCCTGGTCGGCCGTACCGCCGACGGTGCACCGGAGGTGCTGGAGGCCACCAACCGGCACGGCAGGGTGGCTGTCGGAGTCGGAGCCGGGCTGGGCGCGATCTTCGGTTTGTTCGCCCCGCCACTGGCGCTGTCGGTGCTGGTGGGCGCCGCCGCCGGCGGCCTGGTCGCGGCCTTCACCGAGCACGAACTGCGGGCCAAGCTCGAACACGAGGTCGGCGACGCACTGGAGGCCGGTACCGCTGTCATCCTGTCGGTGGTCTATCCCCACGGCCGCGAGCCGATGGAGATGACGCTGCGCAACGCCCGCGGTTTTCGGGAGCTGCGGCTGGACAAGTCCACGGTGAACCAGATCGAAGGCTCCATCGCCGAGCTGATGACGACGATCAAGACTGACACGACGGACACCAGTAGCTGACCCGTTCAGAGGCCCGTTCGGAGTTCGGCTGCCCCGCCCGGGCGATCGGTGTCGTGCACCGACGGCACTGCTGTCCGGCTCGGCCGTAGACCCAGAGCTGCGCACCGGGGCGGGTGTTGCCGGTGGTTGTCCGGGCCCACCGTAACCTGTTGGCCCACAGCATCTCCTGCGCCCGCGTCACCAGGCGCACCGGATCGGCGATCGCGCTGACCGGGCTGGTCGGCAACCTCCCGGACAGGAAGCACAGTTCATTGCAATAGACATTGCCCACCCCCGCCATCACCCGTTGATCGAGTAGGGCGGCGGCGATCGGCCGATCCGGGTCGGCGGTGAGGTTGGCGGCCGCCCGCGCGGCATCCCAGTCCGGCCCGAGCAGATCCGGGCCGAGGTGCTCGACAGCGCTCAGATCGCTGTCGCGGTCAAGGACTTCCAGCACCCCCAGATCAATGCCGGCTGCGGTGATGTCCCCGGCCCGCAACAGGATCCGGATCTTGTGGGCCGGCACCCGCCGTGGTGAGATCCGCCAGCTGCCATCCATCTTCAGGTGCGAGTGGATGCTGGCCGGCCCGACCCTGATGAACAGGTGCTTGCCCCGGCTGATCACCTCATCGACGGGGTGGCCGCTCAGGTCGACCGTGGCATAGCGCGGAACCCGGATGTCGCAGCCGGTCAGCCTCCGACCGACCAGCGCCTCGCGCAGGGTTGCCGCGGTGCGGAAAACGGTGTCGCCCTCGGGCATAGGTCTCAGCGCATCCGCATCCCGCGCGGAGTGCGCGCGAAGCCGGCGGTCAGCAGCGCCGCGGCGGTGTCGGTGCCGGCTGCGTCCAGGACTGCGACGCCGTCGATCTTCTCGATGAGGATCCCCCCGACGCGACCGGTGCCGACCAGGTCGGCCAACGCCCCGGCGGCGGCCTGCTCGGCCAGGGGGTCGTCGTGGAAGTTCAACAGCGATCGCCCGCCGCGTTCGACAAACCACACCAGGGCGCCGTCGACGAGCACCACCAAGGCGCCGGCCTTGCGGCCCGGCCGGTGGCCGGTCGTCCGGTCCGGGCCCGCCGGCCAGGGCAGGGCGGCACCGTAGGGGTTGGCGGGGTCGGCGGCGGCTAGCACCACCGCCTGGTAGTCCGGTCGCTGCCGATCGACGGTGTCGGCGTACCCGCGCAGCCGGTCGACGGTAGAGGCGGTGGCGAACTGGGCTCCGCCGAGGGACTCGATGAAGTAGCCGCGTTGACAACGTCCGGCGTCCTCGAACGCGGTCAGCACCTTGTAGAGCACCGCGAACCCACCGGGCACGGTGTCTGCCGCGCAGTTCTTGGTCAGGACGCCGTAGCGGTTCATCAGCAACTCCGCGGTGAAGTGCGCCCGCAGGGTGGAGTCCGGTTCCCGGGCCGGCAGCGCCGACCAGCGGCCGGCCACCGTCGGATCGGTCGGGCGTACTTGGGCGTGGGCCAACGAGTATCGGCTCAGCCGGGGAGTTCGGCGGTGCCGGTGCGCCGCCGTCGACGTCCGCCGGGTACCGGGCCGACGGCCGCCGGTCAGCAGCGCCCGCACCGGAGCGAAGGTGTCCCCGCTCACCCAGCCCGCCCAGATCAGTTCCCACAAGGCGGCTTTGAGGGCGTCCTCGGTCAGACCGGCGAACTGGCGGAAGAAGAAGGCGCCGCGGGCATCGCCGGGTTCGCCGAGCAGGTCCAGGATGGCGCGGTGAGCCGCACCGAGTTCGATGGTGGCCGGTTGGGGCAGGGTCAGCGCAGCGGTGTCGGCGGTGTGGAATGCCACCCAGCCGTCGCTGCCGGAGATCGCCCCGGCCCCCGACCACACCACTTCCCCGGAGGTCAGCAGTTCGTCGAGCATCCCCGGTTGGTAGTCGCGGACCCGCGGAGCGAAGATCAGCGGTTCTACCGCCGAGGCCGGCACCGGCGTACCGGCCAGTTGCTCGATCACCGCGGCCAGACCATCGATCCCCGAAGCCGTGCCGACCTGCTGCCAGACCGGCAGGAACCGGGCGTAGGCCGCCGGACTGACCGGTTCCACCTGGGCGCGCAGCGCGGCCAGGGATCGGCGGCGCAGGATTCGCAGCACCTCCGCCTCGCACCACTGGCCCCCGGCATCGCTGAGGGTTGGGCTGAACTCGCCTCGAATCAGGTTGCCGTCCAACGCCATCCGGCTCAGCGCATCGGCGGCCACCCGGATACCGAGACCGAACCGGGCGGCTGCGGCCGCGGTGCTGAACGGGCCGCGGGTCCGCGCGTAGCGGCCCAGCAGGTCACCGAGTGGGTCGGGCACCGAATCGGTGAACTCGGCCGGCACCCCGACCGGCACCGGCACCCCGATGGCGTCCCGCAACCGGCCGATGTCCTCCACCGCCACCCACCACGTGGTCCCGGCGTAGCGGACGGTGAGGGCACGTTTGGCCGCCCGCAGGCCGTCCAACCAACCCGCCACATCGGGTGCCGTTGCGCGCGCGGCTATTTCGGCCTCGGTCATCGGACCGAGCAGTCGCAGCAGGTCGGCGACCCCCTCGGCGTCGCGGGCCCGGCGATCCGAGGCCAGATGCTGTAACTGGTCCTCAGTGGCGATCACGACGGCCGGATCGAGCAACTCGTGCATGTCCACTCGGCCGAGCAGTTCGGCCAGCAGTGCGGTGTCCAGGGACAGCGCTGCGGCGCGCCGTTCGGCCAACGGGCTGTCGCCCTCGTACATGAACGCCCCGACGTAGCCGAACAGCAGGGAGGCGGCGAACGGGGAGGGGGTCGCAGTCTCGACCTCCAGCAGCCGCACCCGGCGCTGGGCGATCCGCGTCATCAGCTCGGTCAAGGTGGGCACGTCGTAGACGTCCTGAAGGCACTCCCGCACCGTCTCCAGGATGATCGGGAAATCGGGGTACTTGCGCGCCACGTCGAGCAACTGGGCTGCCCGCTGACGCTGATGCCACAGCGGGGAGCGTTTGCCGGGGTGGCGCCGCGGCAGCAGCAACGCTCGGGCGGCGCATTCGCGGAATCGGGCGGCGAACAACGCCGAACCGCCGACCTCGGCGGTGACCAGGGGCTCGATCTCGTCGGGTTCGAAGACGAACAACTCCGCCCCGGGCGGGGTGTCGTCGGTGTCGGGCAGTCGGACCACGATGCCGTCGTCGCTGGCAGTCGGCTTCTCGTCGATGCCGTAACGCGCCAGCAGTCGGCGGCTGACCGCCAGGGCCAGCGGGCCGTGCACCTTCAATCCGTAGGGGGAGTGCAGGACCACCCGCCAGTCGCCGAGTTCGTCGCGGAACCGTTCGACGAGCAGGGTTGTGTCGCTGGGTACCGCGTTGGTGGCGGTGCGCTGGTCATCGAGCAGCCGCCACAGGTTGTCGATCGCATAGTCGTCCAAACCGATCTCACGGCAACGCTTTTGGAACGCGGTACGGTCCAGCCCGGCCAGTTCGCCGGTGAGCGCGCCGATCGCCGCCCCGAGTTCAGCGGGGCGGCCGGCGTCGTCGCCGCGCCAGAACGGCAACCGGGCCGGCTGGCCGGGGGCCGGGATGACCAGTACCCGGTCGTGGGTGATCTCGGTGATCCGCCAACTCGTCGCGCCCAGCGAGATGACATCACCGGGCCGGGACTCGTAGACCATCTCCTCGTCGAGTTCCCCGACCCGGGAGGGCTTCTCGGCCTCGCTGGCCAGGAAGACGGTGAACAGACCCCGGTCGGGGATCGCCCCGCCGGAGGTCACCGCCAGCCGTTGCGCGCCGGGCCGGGCGGTCAGCGTCCCGGTGTCCCGGTCGTAGACCAGTCGCGGCCGCAGTTCGGCGAACTCGGTGGACGGGTACTTGCCGGACAGCAGATCCAACGTCGCCTCGAACGCACTGCGCGGCAGCGCGGCGAACGGGGCGCTGCGCCGCACCGTGTCGAACCACTTGTCGGCGTTGATCGGGTTCAGGGCGCAGGCGGCCACCGTGTGTTGGGCCAACACGTCGAGGGGATTGGCCGGGACTTTCATCGTCTCGATCGCGCCGTCGAGCATCCGTTGCACACCGACCGCACAGCCGATCAGATCGGTGCGGTGCTTGGGCAGCAGCACCCCCCGGGAGATCTCCCCGACCTGGTGACCGGCCCGGCCGACCCGTTGCAGACCGCTGGCCACCGACGGCGGCGACTCCACCTGGATGACCAGATCCACCGCCCCCATATCGATGCCGAGTTCCAGGCTCGAGGTCGCCACGACCGCCTTGAGTCGCCCGGTCTTGAGATCGTCCTCGACCGCGGCACGCTGCTCCTTGGACACCGAGCCGTGGTGGGCGCGGGCCAGCAGGGGTTCGGCGCCCTGAATCTGGTTGGACGCCATGATCTGGGCTGGCGGGGTGGGCAGTTCGACGCCGGAGCGGGCGGCGTGGATCTCGTTGATGCGGGCGGTGAGGCGTTCGGCGAGGCGGCGCGAGTTGGCGAACACGATGGTGGAGGTGTGCGCCTCGATCAGGTCGACGATGCGCGCCTCGACGTCCGGCCAGATGGTGTTGTTCTCCAGGTTGGCCATGTCCGGAACCGGCACCTGCACGCTCAGGTCGAAGGTTTTGGCGGCCGGCGGGTTGACGATTCGAGCCCGGGCTGCGCGCCCTCCGGTGAGGAAGCGCGCCACCTCCTCCGGTGGCCGCACGGTTGCCGACAAACCGATGCGCTGGGCCGGTTCGTCCAGCAGCCCGTCGAGCCGTTCCAGCGACAGCGCAAGGTGGGCACCGCGCTTGGTGCCCGCGACCGCGTGTACCTCATCGAGGATCACGGTCTGCACCCCAGCCAGGGTCTCCCGGGCGGCCGAGGTCAGCATCAGAAACAGCGATTCCGGTGTGGTGATCAGGATGTCCGGCGGTCGCGCGAGCAGTTCCCGGCGTCGAGCCGGGGAGGTGTCCCCGGACCGCACCCCGACGGTGATCTGGGGGGCGGGCTGGCCGCCTACGACACCGTCGTGTTCGGCGATCCGGGCGATCCCGGTCAGCGGGGTGCGCAGATTGCGCTCGACGTCGATGGCCAGCGATTTCAGCGGGGAGATGTAGAGCACCCGGGTGCCGGCACCCGGTTCGTGGGCCAGCCGGTCGATCGCCCACAGGAACGCCGCCAGGGTCTTGCCCGACCCGGTCGGTGCGACCACCAGGGTGTGCTCACCGGCGGCGATGGCCTCCCAGGCTTGGGCTTGGGCCGGGGTGGGTGCCGGGAAGGAGCCGGTGAACCAACGCCGCGTCGACGGCGAGAAGCGCTCCAGCGGATCCGGTGTCACCCCACCAGCCTGCCAGCCCGGGATCCAGCGGGTCCTCGTCGATCTGGGTCCTAGTCGATCTGGGCGAAGTCGATCCACAGGTGAAGGGGTCCGCGGAACACCTGGCTGTGCCGGTAGGGCGGCGGATCCACCACCAGCCGCGGGTTGCGGACACGGCGGAGGAACACCTCCATCGCGTTGTTGATCTCCAGCCGGGCCAACGGACCGCCGAAGCAGACGTGGATTCCGCTGCCCCAGCCGAGGTGCTCCCGGTTCTCGCGATGTAGGTCGAAGCGATTCGGATCAGGGAATCGGCGCGGATCCCGGTTTGCGGCGCCGTACATCAAGTGGACCGCGGACCCAGCCTTGATGGTCGTGCCGGCGATCTCAACATCCGTGGTGGCGCTGAACGCGGGGAAGAACTGGACCGCCGACTGCAGGCGCAGCACTTCCTCGATCATCCTGGGGATCAGTTCAGTGTTGTCCGCCAACAGATCCCACGCGCCAGGATTTCGTAGCAGCATCAACACGCAGTGGCTGATCGTGTTGACGGTCGAGTCGTGGCCTGCCGTGAACAGCAGGATGGAGTTGGGCACGACCTCTTCGACAGACAGCGGCCCGTCGGGGCCGTCCTTGTCGTGCAGGACGGCCGAAATCAGCCCGGGTCCCGGTTCGCGGCGGTAGTCCTCGGCGAGCTCGGTCATGTAGGCGGCCAGCGCCCCGATGGCCTCGACGCCTTTGGCCGCCATCGCCCGACCCTCCTCGGTCGCGGCCTCCGGGCCCAGGTCAGAACCCCGGAAGAAATCGAAGATCCAGGCGTGAAGTTGTGGTTCGTCGGCCACCGGCACACCCATGATCCGGCAGATCACCGCCATCGGGATGCGGTAGGCAAACTCATCGACGACGTCCATCCGGGTGAGGCCGCGCGCCTTGATCGCATCCAGGAGGTCGTTGGCAAGCTCGATGACGTAGGGCTCCATGCTCGGGATGAGGTCGGGGGTGTGCGGCGGCCCGAAGTGACGCATGAACTGGCGGCGCACCCGGTCGTGTTCGGCGGGGTCGATCCCGATGAAACTGCCGGGCCCACCGTAGGAATTCGGCGCCGCCCCGTCCGTCTGGGGTTTCTCGCCGAACATCCCCGACGGGCTGCGGGACATGTCCGAACTGATCCGCGGGTCGTGCAGAAGCTGGACGACTTCGTCGTATCCCGTCACCACGTAGGTCTTCTCGGAAACCTTGGCGACCGGCGTCTGGCGCAGTTGGTCGAAGAAGGGGTACGGATTCGGGCGGTTGGCGAACCTCATTGCCTCGGCCCAGGCGGTCGCGGCGTCCATCGTCACTCTCCTAGTGGCTGCGGGGCCGGAATTCGGCGTGTCGGTCGGTCGGGTCATGTCCGGTCAGCACCACGTCGGGATTTCCGGACGGCTCCCGTGGATCGGGGAAGCGGGCGGGCATCACCTCGTGATTCGACGGTTGGTCGTAGCCCGGCGGCGGCGGCGGGAACGGGGCCGAGCGTTCGATCAACTCGGCGTAGTACGGCAGCCACTTGCCGTGGTTGAAGGTGACCGCGCCGACGATGCGGCCGTTGCGGCCGTAGGCGGCGGCGAACCGGCGGTCCTCGGGGGAACCCTGGGTGAAGACGATCTCGTCGCCGTAGGAGCACACCCCGACGCTTTTGATGTTGACCCCGAACTGGCCGGACCAAAAGGACGGCAGCGGCAGGTGCGGGCGGCGGCCCACTTCCAGGTTGAGCATGTTGTTGGCGGCCACCTCGGCGCCGAGAACCGCGTTGTCCCAGTGCTCGAGGGCCAGGAACTCATACCCGTAGAGCACATGCGGGGCGCGGGCGACGTCGCCGGCGACGAAGATGTGGTCGGTCACCACGCCGTGGATGTCGAAGGCGCGGCACCCGGCGTCGCAGCCGACGCCCCACTGGCCGGCCGCCAGACCCGCGCCGTCGAGCCATTCGACGTTGCGGATCGAACCCAGCGAGGGGATCACCACGTCGACGTCGAGGGAGGTGCCGTCGGACAGCGTCGCCGACCGGACGTGACCGGAGTCATCACCGTGCAGGGCGCTGACCGACGTGCCGGTGCGCAGGTCCACCCCCGCGTCGCGCATCATGTCCGCGGCGATGTCGCTGATCACTCCGCCGAGAGCGCCCTTGAGCGGACCGCTGCCCCGTTCGGCGACGGTGACCGGCAGATCCAGGTCCCGGCACACCGAGGCGATCTCCGAACCGACGAAGCCCGATCCGATGATCAGGACCCGGTTGGGCTTGGCGTGCAGTGCTGCTGAGAGCGCGGCGGCGTCCTCCACCGTGCGGACCGTGAAAACCCCCTGCAGGGCGGCTTCCTCCGGGTTGGGCCACGGCCGCGCCCGGGTTCCGGTGGCGATCAGCAGGCGGTCGTAGCCGACCTCCTCGCCGGTGCCCAGTTTCACGATGTGGTTGATCCGGTCCAGCCCCACTGCCGCGACACCCAGTTTCCAGTCGGCGTCGACCCGGCGCAGCCGGGGCAGCTTGGTGTGGTCGGCGGGCACCCAGCCCTTGAGGACCTGCTTGGACAGCGGCGGGCGGTCATAGGGTTCGTGCGGCTCGTCGCCGATAATGGTCAGCGAGCCCGCGAAACCCTTCTCCCGCAACGCTTCGGCGGCGCGCAGACCGGCCAGTGAGGCCCCGACGATGACGATGCGGCCCTCGGCGCGGAACTTCCTGACGATCTCGTCGAACGAGTAGGTGCCCGCTACTCCGGAGGTCACTTCGTGTCCCGATCGGCCGGCGGGTCCAGTTCCAGGATGATCGCCTGCACCGGGCAGGATGCCACCGCACGGAGCACCTGCCGGCGTTGGGATTCGTCCGGATTGGGGTCATACATCAGGGCTTCTTCGCCGTTGAGTTTGAGCACGTCGGGAGCCAACGGCACACACTGCGCGTAGCCCTGGCACTTGTTCAAATCGACTACCAGTCGCATGGGCTCTCAGACTAGTAGCGCCCATCGGAATAATCAGTGCCATGGCAGAGATTTGCGCGTTTCAGATCGCCGTGCCCGACGAGGATCTCGATGATCTGCGCGCCCGCCTGCGCCGGACCCGGTGGCCCGAGCGCGAATGCGTCCCGGACTGGAGTCAGGGTGTCCCGCTGGACTACCTCCGCGACCTGGCCGCCTACTGGGACGACGACTACGACTGGCGTTCCCGCGAGGCGCGCCTGAACACCTTCGATCAGTTCGTCACCGAGATCGACGGTCTGGACATCCATTTCATCCACCAGCGCAGCGCCAACCCCGATGCGCTGCCCCTGGTGATGACCCACGGCTGGCCGGGATCGATTGTGGAGTTCGCCCAGGTGATCGAACCGCTGACCCAGGACTTCCACGTGGTGTGCCCGACGTTGCCCGGCTACGGCTTCTCCGGCAAGCCCACGTCGACCGGGTGGAACGTGCAGCGTATCGCCGCGGCCTGGGACACCCTGATGGGACGGTTGGGCTACCACCGCTACGGCGCCCAGGGCGGGGATTGGGGTGCGGTGGTCACCAGCCAGATCGGCCGCAACGGCGGCAACTGCGTGGCGATCCACCTCAACATGCCGTTGGCCCGGCCGCCGGGTTCGATCGAGGACCCCGGACCTCAGGAGGCCGCCGCGATGGCAGCCGCCGCGCACTATGAGCGCTGGGATTCCGGCTATTCCAAACAGCAGTCGACCCGTCCGCAGACGCTGGGCTACGGACTGGCCGACTCCCCGGCCGGTCAACTCGCCTGGATCGTGGAGAAGTTCTGGGCCTGGACCGATTGCGATGGACATCCGGAGAACGCGCTGACCCGTGACGAGATACTCGACGACGTGATGCTCTACTGGACGACCAACTCCGCGGCGTCCTCGGCGCGGCTGTACTGGGAGAGCTTCGCCGCCCCACTGGCCGGGCCCCCGGTCAAGGTGCCGACCGGGGTGGCGCGCTTCCCCAAGGAGATCTTCAAGCCGCCGCGCAGCTGGTGCGAGCCGATGTACAACATCACCCGTTGGACCGAGATGCCGCGCGGTGGCCACTTCGCCGCCTTCGAGCAGCCGACGCTGTTCGTCGAGGACGTGCGGGAGTTCTTCGGTACCGCCGTTCAGTAGCTGCGGATCAGGGAGATCAGCTTTTCCTTGTTCAGCCCGGAGTAGCCCGAAATACCAAGCTGGCGTGCTCGTTTCCGGAGTTCGGCCACCGTCCAGCCCTCATAGGCACAGGATCGGCTGGGCCGGAAGAATCGGACATCTTCAACCATGTCGGGGAGGTACCCGGCCCGGTACCTCAGCCAAACCTCTACCGGAATTCGTCCTCGCCGAAGTCGCCGACCACCTGGTGTTGTTCCTGCCAGTCGAATTCGTCGGTCTCCAACGGCGCAGGTCCCGCCGAGTCTTCGCTGTCGTCGATTGTCTGCTCGTCGGTCTCTGTCAGGCCCGACCGGATCTGCTCTACGGCGTCGGCAACCGGTACCTCGTCGGGGAAACGTGTCACGAGCCCAGAGATACCGCCGTTCGCACCGTTTGAAACCCACCGAACTGTGGGTATGCCGCATGATTGGGGTCTGCAGGGTTGGGAGGTCAGATGACAGACGGCGCAAGCCGCCGGGGTGGGGGGACACGCACCTCCGCTGCCGTCGAACTGAGGATCGCGGCGCAGTTGGAGAACCTGGCGGTGTTACGAACCGTCGTCGGTGCCGTCGGCACCTTCTCCGATCTCGATTTCGATGCGGTCGCCGATCTGCGACTCGCAGTCGACGAGGCCTGTACCCGGCTGATCCGTTCGTCGACACCGGGGGCGACGCTGGTGGTCGTCGTCGATCCGCGCGATGACGTCGTCGCCGTGGAGGCCTCCACCACGTGCGACACCGACGACGTGGTGACCGAGGGCAGTTTCAGCTGGCATGTGCTCAGCTCACTGACCGACGACGTGCAGACCTTCCAGGAATCGTCGCGTAATGGTTCGCCCGAGGGCGACGGCCGGGTGTTTGGGATAACTCTGACCACCAGGCGGGCGGGCGCTTCGCAGTGACGTTCCGAGCGGCCGACGAAAGCCTCCCGCACGATCGGTCGGGGGGGCGTAGGTCGAATTCCGAGTACGCAGACGTACCCGGCATGTTCCGGGTGTTGGCGGATCTGGAGCCGGACTCAGCGGAATTCCGCCGCGAGCGCGACCGCATCGTCGAACGTTGTCTACCGCTCGCCGACCACATCGCCCGCCGATTCCAGGGCCGCGGTGAGTCCCGCGACGATCTGGTCCAGGTGGCTCGGGTCGGGCTGGTCAACGCTGTGATTCGGTATGACGTCGAAACCGGCTCGGACTTCGTCTCGTTCGCGGTGCCCACCATCATGGGCGAGGTCCGTCGGCACTTCCGCGACCGTAGCTGGTCGGTGAAGGTGCCGCGTCGGCTCAAGGAGATGCACCTGCGGCTCGGCACGGCGACCGCGGAGCTGTCCCAGAAACTCGGCCGGGCGCCGACGGCCACTGAGTTGGCCGCCGAACTCGGAATGGATCGTCAGGAGGTGGTCGAGGGCCTGGTGGCCGGCAGTGCCTACAACACCATGTCCATCGACAGCGGGTCCGGCGGCGACGAGGACGCACCGGCCATCGTCGACTCCCTGGGTGACGTCGACCCCAGCCTCGATCAGATCGAGAACCGGGAGGCGCTGCGCCCCCTGTTGGCCGCCCTGCCCGAACGGGAACGCACCGTGCTGCTGCTGCGCTTTTTCGAGTCGATGACCCAGACCCAGATTGCCGAGCGGGTCGGGATCTCCCAGATGCACGTATCCCGGTTACTGGCCAGGTCGC
>CAYXBN010000011.1:93140-95246 GCA_964463215.1 uncultured Mycobacterium sp.
GCCGAGCGGGTCGGGATCTCCCAGATGCACGTATCCCGGTTACTGGCCAGGTCGCTGGCCCGGCTGCGGGACCAGTTGAACTAGCGAGACGTTACCGCCGACCTATGAATCACCCCTGAGGAACCGTTCGACGGCTTCGGCTCCGGCCGCCGCGGCCTGCCCATCGCCGCGGACGGTCACCTCGTGAGTGTCCGGATCGACGATCACCTCCGCGAGTACCGCACCGGTCGTCGGCTCGCAGACATCCCACGATCCGTCGAGGCGCCCACGCAGGTACCACGCCCCGGAGTTGATATCGGGCCGGCTCACGCGATTCCGTTGCGCCCTATTTGATCTCGGCCAGCACGGTGCCCTGGGTGATCGCCGCGCCGGCCACGACCGCAAGGCCGGTGATGACGCCGTCCTTGTGGGCGGTGACCGGGTTCTCCATCTTCATGGCTTCCAGCACGACCACCAACTCGCCGACGGCGACGGTCTGCCCTTCTTCCACGGCGACCTTGACCACGGTGCCCTGCATGGGCGCGGTGACGGCGTCACCGGATGCGGCGGCGCCGGCCTGGGCACCACGTTTGCGGGGCTTGGGCTTCTTGCGGATGACCCCCGGTGCGGCCACGCCGCCGTTGCCCAATGCCAGGTCTCCGGGCAGCGAGACCTCCAGTCGCCGGCCGTCGACCTCGACGACCACCGTCTGCCGAGGCTGGGCTTCTTCCTCGTCGACGGCGCCGCCCCCGGTGAAGGGTTCGACGGTGTTGTCCCATTCGGTCTCGATCCAGCGGGTGTGCACGGTGAAGCCGTTCTCGTCACCGACGAAAGCGGGGTCGCGCAGGACGGCACGATGGAACGGGACGACGGTCGCCAGACCTTCGATGTGGAATTCGTCGAGGGCCCGGCGTGCCCGTTCGATGGCCTGGGCGCGGTCGGCGCCGGTGACGATGAGCTTGGCCAGCATCGAGTCGAACTGGCCACCGATCACCGACCCGGTCTCGACGCCGGAGTCCAGTCGGACCCCCGGGCCGCTCGGCGGGTCGAAGCGGTTGACCGGTCCGGGCGCCGGCAGGAATCCCCGTCCGGCATCTTCGCCGTTGATCCGGAATTCGATGGAATGGCCGCGCGGGGTGGGATCCTT
This sequence comes from uncultured Mycobacterium sp., assembly GCA_964463215.1. GTDB lineage: Bacteria > Actinomycetota > Actinomycetes > Mycobacteriales > Mycobacteriaceae > Mycobacterium. The sequence continues at coordinate 94,267 of CAYXBN010000011.1, forward strand.
GGTGATCTCCAGTGGCTCCCCGTTGGCGATGCGGAACTGCTCCCGGACCAGGTCGAGGCCGGAGGTCTCCTCGGTGACCGGGTGCTCCACCTGCAGGCGGGTGTTGACTTCCAGGAACGAGATGAGCCCGTCCTGGCCCACCAGGTATTCGATGGTGCCGGCACCGTAGTAACCGGCCTCCTTGCAGATGCGCTTGGCCGACTCGTGAATCTCGGTGCGCTGGGCGTCGGTGAGGAATGGGGCCGGCGCCTCCTCGACCAGTTTCTGGAAGCGACGCTGCAGCGAGCAGTCCCGGGTCCCGGCGACGACGACGTTGCCGTGCTGGTCGGCGATCACCTGGGCTTCGACGTGCCGCGGCTTGTCCAGATAGCGCTCGACGAAGCATTCGCCGCGGCCGAATGCGGCGATGGCCTCCCGGGTGGCTGAGTCGAACAGTTCGTGAATCTCCTCGATGGTGCGCGCCACCTTCATGCCGCGGCCGCCGCCACCGAAGGCCGCCTTGATCGCGATCGGGACGCCGTACTCCCGGGCGAAGGCGACGACCTCGTCGGCGTCCTTCACCGGGTCCGGGGTGCCGGGCACGAGTGGGGCGTTGGCGCGCGCGGCGATGTGGCGCGCAGTGACCTTGTCGCCCAGATCGCGGATCGCCTGCGGGCTGGGGCCGATCCAGATCAGTCCGGCGTCGATGACGGCCTGCGCGAAATCAGCGTTCTCACTGAGGAATCCGTAGCCCGGGTGGATGGCGTTGGCCCCCGACTTGGCCGCGGCGTCGAGGATCTTGCCGAAGTCCAGATAGGACTCCGCCGAGGTTTGCCCGCCGAGGGCGAAGGCTTCGTCGGCCAATCGCACGTGCGGGGAGTCGGCGTCCGGTTCGGCGTAGACGGCGACGCTGGCCAGACCGGCGTCCTTGGCCGCTCGGATCACACGAACCGCGATCTCACCGCGGTTGGCGACGAGGACCTTGGAGATGGTGGGCACTG
>CAYXBN010000012.1:0-93839 GCA_964463215.1 uncultured Mycobacterium sp.
CGCCGTTGTAGAGCATCGGGGCGTTGTCCTTCTCGCCCTCGCCGATCACCACCACCCCGCGCATCGACACCGAGTTCACCAGTTCGCGCATCGCGTCGACGGCGGCGCCGTCGCCGCCCTCCTTGTCGCCGCGGCCCACCCATCGCCCGGCGGCCATCGCCCCGGCCTCGGTCACCCGGACGAGTTCCAGGGCCAGGTTGCGGTCGGGGGATTCGCGGCGGCGGGCATCAGGCCGGGCATCAGGCATGGGCAAGATTGTCCCAGAACCGCTGCCCGGGTCCAGACCTGGGATACTGGCGGCTGTGACCCGCTCTGAACCGGACCCGGCCGGATACCAGCCCGATCCCGGCGATCAGGCGACTCCGGCCCCCAAACCGCCCAAACCCCGGGTTCTTCAGGACGGCCGCGACATGTTCTGGTCGCTCGCACCGCTGGTGGTCGCCTGCATGGTGTTGGCCGGGATGGTCGGTATGTGTTCGTTCCGGCCGACCGGGCCCGCCGACGGCATGCCGCCCAGTTACGACGCGGCCGCCGCCCTGAAAGCCGACGCCGGCGCCGTCGGCTATCCGGTGCGGCTGCCCAAGCTGCCGGAAGGGTGGCACGCCAACTCCGGAACTCGTAGCGGAATCGAGGCCGGACGGGTCGATCCCGCCACCGGTGCCAAGCTGTCGGCGGTGACCAGTCGAGTCGGCTACATCGCACCGTCGAAGATGTACGTCAGCCTCACCCAGAGCAACGCCGACGAGACCGCGCTGGTCCGGTCGATCCAGAAATCGGTGTATCCCACCGGGACCGAGGACGTCGGCGAGGTGACCTGGATCGTCTACCAGGGCGGGGAGGGTAGCGAACCGGTGTGGACCACCCGCCTGGACAGCCCGCAGGGTCAGACTCAACTGGCGATCACCGGTGCCGGCAAGCCGGAGGATTTCCGGGCCCTGGCGCTGGCGACCCAGACCCAACCGCCGCTGCCGCCCACCCGATAGGAAAGCCATGAAAGCCCCCGAAGCGGACCTGTCCGGCTGGGTTCGCGAACCGTTCACCGCCGAGGGATTCACCTACGACGTCTATCGCAAGGGTTCCGGCCCCGGGGTGGTGCTCATCCCGGAGATGCCGGGCGCGCACCCCGGCGTGCTCGCCTTGGGAAACCATTTGGTGGACAACGGTTTCACTGTCGCGATCCCGTCGCTATTCGGTACACCCGGCGCGCCGGCCCGCGGGCTGGGTCTGGTCCCGACCCTGGCGCGCGGTTGCGTTGCCAAGGAGTTCGCCGCGTTCGCCCTCAACAAGGAACGCCCAGTGACCCGCTACCTGCGGGCGCTGGCGCGCGACCTCAACGCCACGACCCCCGGGAAGGGGGTCGGCGTGATCGGCCAGTGCTTCACCGGTGGTTTCGCGCTGGCCGCCGCCGTCGATGACAGCGTGCTGGCCTCGGTGCTCAGCCAACCGTCGGTACCGATCGGGCTGACCGCCGCCCACCGGCGCGACCCCGGGTTCTCCGAGGGCGAGATGAAGGTCATCGAAAAGCGAGCCGCCGAGGATGGGCTGTGTGCACTGGGTCTGCGTTTCAGTGGTGACCCGATGGCCCCGGCGGAGCGGTTCCGAACACTCAAGGATCGGCTAGGCGACAACTTCGAAGTCATCGAAATCGACTCGGCCCCCGGTAATTCCGGGGGGTTCGGCCGGGCCGCGCATTCGGTGCTCACCCTGGAAGTGCGTGACGTCGACGGACAACCCGCCTACGAAGCCCGCAAGCGGGTGGTGGAGTTCCTCAAAGAACGTTTGGCGTAGCCGGTCCGGGGCTGGCCGGTCCGGGTTCCGGGTCGGCCGACAGGACGGGCTTGGCCGGGGAGTTGGCGGCGGCCTTTTCGGCGGCGGCCTTCTTGCGTCGCCTGCCGAACAGTTTGTGCTCGTCCTCGGCGTCGTCGTCCTCCTCGGCTTCTTCCTCCTCCATCTCCACGCCCTTGTACACGGCCAGGTACACCGCGATCGTGGTGACGATCAGAATCATCAGCACCGGACCCACCACGATGCCGAAGAACCCGAACATCGCGATGCCGGAGAACACCGACAGCAGCATCAGTGCGGAATCCAACCGAGCCTCCTTCGGCACCAGGATGGGCCGCAGGAAGTTGTCGATATTGGTGATCGCGAAGATGTGGAAAAGCACCACGAACAACCCGCCGACGACATTGCCGAAGAGCATCATCCCGATGCCGAACGGGATCGTCACGATGCCGCTTCCCAACGGGATCACCGACAACGCCGTCAGCAGGATCGCGAAGATGAAAAACGCGTCGTGGAACCCGGCGATGTAGATCGACACCGCCCCGAGGGTGCCCTGAATGACCGCAATGATGAACTGGCCCTTGACTGTTCCCTTGACCATTGCCCCCATCTTGGTCAGGTACAGGTCGGTGACCTCTTCGCCGAGGGGATTGAGCCGACGGATCAACGTGATCAGTTCGGTCTTGTGGACCAGCAGCGAGACCAGCACGTAGAGGAAGATGATCGCCGAGGTGATGAAGCCGATGGCGCCGCCGGCGACACCGGTGAGTGTGCGCAGGAGCCATTCGCCGACGGTCTGGGCCAACGTCCCGAGGTTGTTGCGCAGCGACTCCACGCTGATCAGCGGCACCGGGACCGGCAATTTGCCCAGCAGTCCGTTGACCGTGCCGATGGCTCTTTCCCCGAGGGCATTGAGATCGGCGGTCCTGGCCCAGTCGGCCGCCGCGATCAGCATCCGGGAGACCTGCACGGTGGCGATCGAGACGACGGTGGAGATGGGGATGACGACGGTGGCCAGCGCGGCCAGCACGGTCACCGCAGTTGCCAGGCCGCCGTTGAAGCGTTCCTTGAGCCGGTTGTACAGCGGTGCGAACAGGTAGGCCACGATGGCGGCGATCACGATCAGCATGAAGTAGCGGCGCAGGAAATAGGCGCCGAAGAGCAGGGCGATGCCGGTGATGACGGCCAGCGCACGCTTCTGGGTGAGCGTGAATTCGGTCTTCACCGGCCTACTCTCCCATGAGTTTGGCCAGATGCTGGTGAATGTTGGGATAGCGCTTGAGGTGCGCGCCGCCGTTGAGGTCGACGACCTCCCCGGTCATCCACGCCGACTGCGGCGAACAGAGAAACGCCACCGCCGCGGCGACGTCTTCCGGGGTGCCGGCCCGGCCCAGGGCGGTGTTCTCGACGTACTCCTCGACGACGCCGGGGATGGCGGCCGCGCCCTCGGTCAGCGGGGTGTGGACGAATCCGGGGGCGACGGCGTTGACCCGGATACCGCGCGGCCCCAGTTCCAGGGCGGCGACTTCGGTGAGCATCGACAGCCCCGCCTTGGCCGCGCAGTAGGCGCTCATCCCGATCGCGGGCTGGCGGGCGTTCAGCGAGGTCAGCGAGACCACCGTCGCACCGTCGCGCAGGTGCCGGCCGGCGTGCTTGATGACCAGGAAAGCGCCGGTCAGGCACACGTCGACCACGGAGCGGAACTGGTCGGCCTCCAGGTCGACGATCATCCCGAAGCCGCTGAAACCGGCGCAGTTGACCACCGCGTCGAGGTCGCCGACCTGATCGAACAGCGCCGCCACACTGGCTTCGTCAGTGACCTCGACGGCCGCCCAGTTGTGTGGCTCACCGAGTTCTGCGGCGCGTCGCCGCGCAAGGTCGGTGTTGCGGTCGGCGATCGTCACCCGGAAGCCGTCGGCGGCCAACGCTGTGGCGCTGGCCCAGCCGATGCCCGATGCGCCGCCGACGACCACGGCGGTGCGCTGGTCTGTTTTTGCTGTCTTCCGGCCTGTATTCACGGTGTCCTCCGATCGGCTTGCAGTGCGCCTCACGTGCGTCGTTCAGATACTGCCGTGCCAGGGGCCAGTACGGCTTCAGACGTCGGATTCCCATCGCGGTGTTATCGGGGCATCTTGCCCATGGCGGTGCACGGCCCGCCGCCTGCGGAGGGCGACGGGACTAACATGGCAAGACGTGGATCCGAATGCGCGATGGCAGCCGCCAGCACAGCCGCCGATGCCACCGCCGCTGCTGGGACCCCCGCCACTGCCGCCGCCGCCTGCCACCAGGGCCTCCCGGCCGTGGCTGCCCGCCGTGATCATCGGTTCGGCGATCATCGTTGCCGCCGGCGTGATCGCCGGGGCGGTGATCCTCAAACGAAGCGAGGTCACCAACGGTGGCCCCGGCACCTGCCAGGCCTGGGCGGAGACCCGGCTGACCCTGCGGTCGATCCCCGCGCTGCCCAAGGGTTGGACCTGGAAGACCCCGAACATCACCACCCTCATCGCCAATCAGAACGCGCCTGTCGCCAAGGCGCTGGATCTGTTCGAACCCAAGATCGCCGCCGAACCCGCCGACGTCGCCCAGGCTGCGCAACAGTACGTGGCGGCCCGGCGGCACCAGATCGAGACGCTACGCGATCGCAGTTACACCCCGGAGGTCGGCGCAGCGGTGGACACTGCGCTTCGTCGCCTCAACCAGGTGTGCGGCATTCCCTCGGGTGGCCAGCCGGTCTAACGCCGGTCGCACCGGGCAAACCTAGTCCTCGCGACAGTCGGCGTCGGCCTCTGAGGCGGCCAGCGCCGCTGCGATGCGGGCCCGCGCTCCGGCCAGGTGTTCCTCGCAGCGGCGGGCCAACGCCTCACCGCGCTCCCACAGCGTCAGTGAGGCGTCCAGGTCCAGCCCGCCCTGCTCGAGCAACCGCACGACCTCGATCAACTCGTCGCGGCACTGTTCATAACCCAAATCGGCGACCGGCGTCGGCTCCGGTGTCTGACTCATGCGGCCCCATCCTCCCGCCCGGTACTGACAGCGCCGACTGCGCCGTCGGACAGCCTGATCCGCAGCGTCGTGCCGGCCGGGGCGTCGGCAGTCGAGCGCAACACCGACGCCGCCCCGTCCACCCGTTGCACGACCGCGTACCCGCGCGCCAGCGTGGCGGCCGGCCCCAGCGTGGTCAGCCGGGCACTCAAGTGGGCGACCCGTTCGGACTCGGCCCCCACCAGGCGGGTGACGTCGCGCCGTGCGGCGGCGCGGGCCCGGTCGACGTCGACGGTGCGTTCGGTGATCAGTCGGAACGGGTCGGCCAGCACGGGCCTGCTGTGCAGCGCGGCCAACGTGTGCTGCTCGCGGCCCACCCAGTTGCGCAGTGCCCGCGCGCTGCGGTGCCGCAACTCCGCGACCCGCGCCGATTCCGCGGCGGTGTCGGGCACCACCTTCTTCGCGGCGTCAGTCGGCGTGGCCGCCCGCACGTCGGCGACCAGATCGCACAGCGGATTGTCCGGCTCGTGTCCGACCGCGCTGACCACCGGTGTGCGGCAGGCCGCGATCGCCCGGCACAACGTCTCATCGGAGAACGGCAGCAGATCCTCCACGCTGCCGCCGCCGCGGGCGATCACGATGACGTCGACCTTGGGATGAGTATCGAGTTCGCGCAGCGCCTCGACGATCTGGGCCACCGCATTCGGACCCTGCACGGCGGTGTTGCGGATGGCGAACCGCACCGCCGGCCACCGGCCGGCGGCCACCGTCGTCACGTCGTGCTCGGCCGCCCCACCCCGGCCGGTGATCAGCCCGACCAGGTTGGGCAAAAAGGGCAGCGGCCTCTTCAGGCGCGGGTCGAACAACCCCTCGGCATCCAGGAGGCGACGCAGCCGTTCGATGCGGGCCAGTAGTTCGCCGAGGCCCACCGCCCGAATCTCGCTGAGCCGCAAGGAGAACGCTCCGCGTCGCGGGTCGAATTGGGGTTTGCCGCACACCACGACCTGAGTGCCTTCGGACAACGTCACCGGTGCGTTGCGAACCAGATCGCTGCTGGCGGTAACCCGCAGCGACATATCGGCGGCGGGGTCCCGCAGCACCATGTAGGTCGTGGCGCCCCGACCCCGGATCTCCGTCAGTTGGCCTTCCACCCAGACGACGCCGAGCTTCTCGATCCAGCTCGCCACCCGGATGGCGACGGCCCGAACCGGAAACGGGTTTTCGGCCGAACTGCCCGGCGCGGCGTTCACTTCGCAGTCGCGCGGGTGATCCTGTTGGCCAGCAGAGTCTGGTATGGAGCCCGCGCCCTGGCGGCTTCCTCGTAGGCCAGCAACGCCTGCAAATCGGCCACGCTCAACGACTGGATCCGCGCCCGCAGCTGGGCCAGGGTCAGCGATTCGTAGTCCAGTTCCACGGCAATCGGCGGCGGGTGCACCGCCGGCGCGGCGGCCGTTGACGGAGTCGGCTTGGCAGCCGCCTTCTTCGCGGTGGCGGGTTTGGGCTTGCCGGTGCGGGTGCGTGCGGACCCGGAAGCCTCCTCGGTGACCGAGTACAGCGCGAAACGGCCTTCGGTCTTGCGTTCGCCGTTGGCCGAGGGCCGCTGCGGCTCGGCGGGAAGGTCCTCGTCGAAGGTGGCCCACTCCGGTTTCTCATCCTTGGGTGGGAACACGCTCTCCAACGCAGCGTCGCCCTTGATCGCCAGGCCGGCAAGGTCCTGCTGGACCTTCATCACGATCTGCGCGACGGTGCTGGCCACCGTCATCGGGTACATGACGATGGTCTGCGGCAGCTTTCGGGTCTCCTCCAGTGCGGTCACAGCGGCGCCGACCAACAGCCGGATCCCGTACGGTGCGGTAGCCATGCGCACAGCGTACGGCTGGCCCGCGCCGGCGGGGGAGAACGTAGGCTGAATCCATGCCGCCAACGGTGAACATGGGTATTCCCGGCTCGACCGGCCCCAGCGCGCGTCGCGACGAGAAGCGGGTACTGCTCGCCGAACCGCGCGGTTATTGCGCCGGGGTGGACCGCGCCGTCGAGACCGTCGAACGTGCGTTGGAGAAGCACGGCGCGCCGGTTTATGTGCGCCACGAGATCGTGCACAACCGGCACGTGGTCGAGACCTTGGCCCAGCGCGGGGCGGTGTTCGTCGACGAGGCCGACGAGGTGCCCGAGGGCGCCATCGTGGTGTTCTCCGCGCACGGGGTGGCCCCGACCGTGCATGAGACCGCCGCCGCCCGCAGTCTGCAGGTCATCGACGCGACCTGCCCGCTGGTCACCAAGGTGCACAACGAGGCCAAGCGGTTCGCCCGCGACGACTACGACATCCTGCTCATCGGGCACGAGGGGCATGAGGAGGTGATCGGCACCGCCGGGGAGGCACCCGATCACGTCCAGTTGGTCGACGGACCCGATAGCGTCGACCGCGTCACCATCCGGGATCCCGACAAGGTGGTGTGGCTGTCCCAGACCACACTGAGCGTCGACGAGACCATGGAGACCGTCGCGCGATTGCGGGAGCGTTTCCCCACCTTGCAGGACCCGCCCAGCGACGACATCTGCTACGCCACCCAGAACCGGCAGACGGCGGTCAAGGCGATGGCACCCGAGTGCGACCTGGTCGTCGTGGTCGGCTCCCGCAATTCGTCGAACTCGGTGCGTCTGGTCGAGGTGGCCCTCGGCGCGGGTGCGGGCGCGGCTCACCTGGTGGACTACGCCGCCGACATCGACCCCGCCTGGCTTGACGGCGTGGGCACCGTCGGCGTCACCTCCGGCGCCTCGGTGCCCGAGATCCTGGTCCAGGGGGTGCTCGAGCGTCTTGCCGAATTGGGTTACGGCACAGTGCAAACCGTCACCACGGCCAATGAGACGCTGGTCTTCGCCCTGCCCCGGGAAATCCGGCCAGCCCGGTCCTAACGACGGGGCGGCCGGTCCCGGTCGCCGCCGTAGGAGCCGCGGACGGGACGGTCGAAAGGCGTGTCGGGGGGACCGTCGCCACGGTAGCGCACCCGGGAGACCGGATGGTGGGAGTTCTCCGCGCCGTTGGGGACCGGCCGGCGTCGTGGCGGGGGATAGGGACCGTACTGCGGATAAGAGGGGACGGCACGGCCGGCCTCGTAGGGGTCCCTCCGACCGCCGCGGGTCGGACGGGGCGGATAATCCCGGTAATCAGGGCGTTCCCGCCGCGGCGGCGGGGGAGTGCGCCGCGCGTCGCGCGGTTCGCCCGACCGGCCCCGCGGATCTGGCGCCCACTGGTCCTCGCGGGCCGGACGGCGGCCGGTCTGGCGGCGCCGCGGCTGTTCTGCGAACTGGGCGAACTCCTCGATCGGCCGTCGGGGGCCCCGGCCGCCTGCCGTGTGCGGCTTCGTCCGGGTAGTGCGGGGCTTCTTCGCCCGGGGTTCTTTGGCCCTGGGCGCACGGTTGGTGCCCGCGCGGTCGACCACATGGCGGGGCCGGGCCGGGCGAGCACCGCGGTCCTCGTCCACCGAGCCGTTGCCGGCGAACGCCGAAGCCAACTTGGTCGACAGCGCCGCCAACAGCCCGGGACGGTCAGCGGTGGCTGCCGGTGCGGCGTGCGGCCGGCCCGGTGCGGACATCACCAGATACCAGCGCACCAACCCGATCACCAGAACCGCCGAGGAGGTGAACAACATCAGCGGAAACCGCTCGATCAGCGGGTAGCCGCAGGTGATCAGGATGTCCTTGAGCCCGTTGAACGTCGACTCGTGCAGAAGGTAATAGGCCAGTGGGACGCCGACGAACAACAACAGCGGCGGCTGGATCACCGCGGTGAACAGTCCGGACCGCCGCACCGCCAGGACCGCCGCGACACAACCCAGGGCGTAGAGAGCAGCGAAGATGCCGCCGAGTTCCTGACGTCCCGAACCGGCTTCGATCGCGATTCCCACCAGGGTTGCCGACAGCGCGATCAGCACCGCACCCCACCACGGCACCCCTGTGGCAGCGACGATTCCGGAGCGCTCCTCGGCTCCGACCGCACGCTGATCTGGCACCCCTAGACCGTACCGGTTCACCCGTTTTCCGGCTGGCAGCGTGCCCGGGCGTGGCTGCGCCCGGCCCCCAATCCCGTCGAGGCCATTTGCCCGTCCTCCTACACTTCAGCGGGTGAGCCTGAGTCTGGGAATCGTCGGTCTGCCCAACGTCGGAAAGTCGACGTTGTTCAACGCACTGACCCGAAACAACGTGCTGGCGGCCAACTATCCGTTCGCCACCATCGAGCCCAACGAGGGTGTCGTCCCCCTGCCCGACCCGCGATTGGCGAAACTGGCGAAGATGTTCTCCTCGGAACGGATCCTCCCCGCCCCGGTGACCTTCGTCGACATCGCCGGAATCGTCAAAGGCGCCTCCGAGGGTGCGGGCCTGGGCAACAAATTCCTGGCCAACATTCGCGAATGCGATGCCATCTGCCAGGTGGTTCGCGTTTTCGCCGACGACGACGTCGTGCACGTCGACGGCAAGGTCGACCCGCGCTCGGACATCGAGGTCATCGAGACCGAGTTGATCCTGGCCGATCTGCAGACGCTGGAGAAGGCGCTGGTCCGGTTGGAGAAGGAGGCCCGCACCAACAAGGAGCGCAAACCCGTCTATGACGCGGCCGTGGCGGCCCAGACGGTGCTCAACGCGGGAACGACGCTGTTCGCCGCCGGCCCGAAGGTGGACTCGACGCTGCTGCGTGAATTGAACCTGTTGACGACCAAGCCTTTTCTCTACGTGTTCAACGCCGACGAGTCGGTGCTCGGCGATGAAGCCAGGATCGCCGAGTTGCGTGCGATGGTGGCCCCGGCCGATGCGGTATTCCTCGACGCGAAGATCGAGGCAGAACTGCAGGAACTCGACGACGAATCCGCCGCGGAGTTGCTGGAATCCATCGGTCAGCACGAACGCGGCCTGGATGCCCTGGCCCGCGCCGGATTCCACACCCTGCAACTGCAGACCTATCTGACCGCCGGGCCCAAGGAGGCCCGCGCCTGGGTGATCCACCGGGGCGACACCGCGCCCAAAGCGGCGGGGGTGATCCACTCCGACTTCGAGAAGGGCTTCATCAAGGCCGAAGTGGTGTCCTTCGACGACCTGGTGGCGGCGGGGTCGATGGCGGCAGCCAAGGCGGCGGGCAAAGTGCGTATGGAGGGCAAGGACTACGTGATGGCCGACGGCGACGTGGTGGAGTTCCGGTTCAACGTGTGACCCGAACCTCAATCTCGCTAGATCTTTGTACATAATGACATTAACGCTGGCTCAGGTGCGGGCTAATCTCTCCAAGCTGGTCGACGAGGCGGTCCGTACTCATGAGCCCATCGTGGTCACCCGCCAGGGGCGCCGCGCCGCGGTGATTCTCAGCGCGGAAGACTACGACTCGATCATGGAAACCCTTGCGATCCTCAGCGGGCGGGTCTACAGCCTCGACGAGGTGGCAGAGGAGATGCGCGCCGTCGGGCGGCTCGCGCGGTGACCTATCGCATCGAGTTGACGCGCGCTGCAAAGAACGCGCTGACCCATGGCCTTCCCGAGCCGATTGCTGTTGCGTGCTGGGAGTTCATCCGCGGCGCGCACCGCCGCGACGGGGTAACGGGATCCGGTTCAACGTGTCGTGGTTCGGCCATCGAGCGTGACGAACATGCACACGATTGCTTGCCTCAACCCTCTATCTCTACTCAAGGGCTTGAAACAAAACTCGCGGTAGGCTCGCGGGCACGAATCGGGCACACAAGAGCAGTCGGGGGCTTGCGCAGTTCGGCACGGTGGCGGGTCTGGCCTGTCTGGCGGTCGCGCTGGCCGGACCGGCCCATGCCGATGACTTGAACACCATGACCTGCTCTGAACAGCAGATCATGACCTCGCTGCAGCAGAACGACCCCATCATCTGGGGGAAGATCAGTCGTGATCCCAAGGTGACCTCGCTGGAGCAGACCCTCGGCTACTCGCAGTGGGCGGGCGTCAGCGCCGACATCATGGACTCCGCGAACGGCCCGATCGGCCGCGCAGTCAACAACTGCCACAGCGCCTGACCCGCGATCAGACCCCCCCGATCAAACCCCTGAGTCGACCTTGGGGGTCGGTGAGATTCTCCCCCAGGCGAGTTCAGGCCTGGGTGACGAAGTCCACCACGGCCGCACTGAACGCGTCGTTGTCGTCGCCGGCCGCGGTGTGCCCGGCATCGGACAGTTCGACGAACGTCGCGTGCGGAACCTTGGCGAGGAAATCCTCGACACCCTCGGGGCTGACCACGTCGGAGAGCTTTCCGCGGATCAGCAGGATCGGGATTCGCAACTGCTGGGCTGCGTTCTCGAGTTCCTCGATGTCGGCGAACGGATCCTCACGCACCGAGGTCACGAACGCCGGATCCCAATGCCAGTACCAGCGGCCGTCCCGATGCCGGAGGTTCTTGGTCAACCCATCGAGGTTGCGCGGCCGGCGGCGGTGCGGCAGGTATGCGGCGATCGCCTCGGCGGCCTGGTCGAGGGTGTGGAAACCGTTGACGTGGCGCATCATGAAATCGCGGATCCGGGCGGTGCCCTCATGCTCGAAACGGGGCACGACGTCGACGAGAACGAGTCCGCGCACCTGGTTCGGGCCGGCCTGGAATGCGGCGAGAATCCCGGTCAGCCCGCCCATGCTGGCGCCGATGATCACCACCGGACGGCCGATCTGGTCGAGCACCGCCATGATGTCGGCGGCCAGAGCGTGGACGGTGTACTGACCGGTGGGCGCGCGGTCGCTGTCGCCGTGGCCGCGGGCGTCCACAGCGATGACGTGGAAACCGCGGTCGGCCAGGATCTGCCCGGTGTTCTTCCAGGAGAACCGATTCTGGCCGCCGCCGTGCAGCATCAGGATCGTCGGCCGGTCGGCGGCCGCGTCCGCACCGGGGGTCCACTCGTCGCCCACCAATGTCAGGCCATCGAGGCCACCGAACCGCGCGGTCTGCATCCGTGGCCCCACAGCGGACTCCTCTCAGCGGTTCCCATCGGACGTTACCGGTGGCCGTCGGTAGCCTTTCGGCCTGTGCGGGGTAACTGCCGCCGCGACGCAGAGGAGCGGTGCATGGCCCGAGAAGGCCGTCAACATGACTGAAGAGGTCGACGGGCAAAACGCCGACGTCGGCGCCGCCGTCGCGCAACCCTCGGGGCGCTCATCGCCCAAGCCCGCCACCTGGGTCCGTGCGCTCGCCGCTGGTCTGGTCGTCGTGCTGGCCGTCGCCGGATGGCTCGACGTGCGGATCCGTCGCGAATCCGACATCCGTGAGCAGATGCTGCAGGCCGCCCGCAGCGGACTGATCGCTCTGACGAGCATCGACCATCAATACGCCGACCGGGATGTGCAGCGCATCCTGGACGCTTCGACCGGTAGTTTCCGCGACGATTTCGAACAACGTGCCGCCGGGTTCAAAGACGCTGCCCGCAAAGCCGAATCCACATCGGTGGGCACCGTCGACGAGTCAGCCGTCGAATCCGTCGACGGTGACCAGGGCCGGGTGCTGGTGGTGCTGACCGTCATGACCTCCAACCGTGGGGTTCCCGAACGGCAGCCCAAGTCATGGCGCACCCGGGTGACGGTCTCCCGGACCGGCGACGGCTTCCGACTCGCCGCGGTGGAGTTCGTCGCGTGACCGGCAACGCAGGTCTGCCAACCCGGGCCATCACGACTTTGGCGGTGCTGGCAGTCCTGGCGACCGGTTGGCTGTTCTGGGACGCCGCAGGCCGACGCGGCGCCCAGCACGCCGGGGTGCACGCCGCCCAAGCCGCGCGCGAGGCGATCCCGGCCATCCTCAGCTACCAACCCGCGACCGCGGAGAAGGATCTGCCTGCCGCCGCCCAGGATCGGTTGACCGGCACTTTCCTCGCCGATTACACCCAGTTGATCACCACCGTGGTGGTGCCCGAGGCCAAACAGAAGCGGATCTCGGCCTCGGCGACGGTTCCGGCGGCCGCGGCCGTCTCAGCCGACACGAGACGCGCGGTCGTCCTGGCCTACGTCAACCAGAGCATCACGGTCGGTGATCAGACCCCCACCGAAACCAACTCCAGCGTGCGGGTCACCATGGACAACGTCGACGGCCGGTGGTTGATCTCCGGCTTCGAACCGATCTAGGAGGCCGCGATTATGGGGATGACGGAGCCGGGCTGGATTGACGTCAGCGCGCCCACTGTGCAACTGCGTGCACTGACGTGGGGGCACCCGGATTCCCCGATTGCATTGTGCCTGCACGGTTTTCCCGACACCGCCTACAGTTTCCGCAAGCTGGCGCCGAAACTGGTCGAGGCCGGCTACCGCGTGATCGCACCGTTCATGCGTGGCTATGTGCCCTCGTCACTGTCCTCCGACGGCTCGTATCACATTGGTGCGCTGATCGATGACGCCCTTCGGGTGCGGGCGGCGAGCAATCCGACCGACGCCGACGTGGTGATCGGTCATGACTGGGGCGCAGTGACAGCGGCTGGCCTGGCGGCCATGCCGGACAGTCCGTTCGTCAAGGCGGTGGTGATGTCGGTGCCGCCGGCGGCGACGCTGCTCAAACCGAGCGCCGGGGTGTTGCGACTGCTGCCGGCGCAACTGGTACGCAGTTGGTACATCAGCTATTTCCAGCTTCCGCTCGCGCCGGAGCGTTCCGGCGCCTGGATCGTTCCACTGCTGTGGCGCCGGTGGTCACCGGGCTACAGTGCGGCCGAGGATCTCCGACACGTCGACGCCGCGATCGGCGCCCCGGACCGGTGGCGGGCGGCCTTGGCCCTCTACCGGGCGACCATCCGCAAATCGCAGCCACCGGAGCGCTACGCCGACCTGCACCGCTGGTGGACCCAACCGCCCCGGCTGCCGACGCTGTACCTGCACGGCGCCGACGACGGTTGCATGACTGCGGAATTCACCCGCTACGTCCGCCCCGGATTACCGGCCGGCAGTGACGCCGCCGTCATCGCCCAGGCCGGTCACTTTCTGCAACTTGAGCAACCGGGGGAGGTCGGCCGGCGGATCGTGGACTTCCTCAGCGCTTGAGCCCGGGATGGCTGCGAGCCAGCAGAGGCACCAGCAACCGGCGCGGCGCCAAGTGATACAGCGCCGACGCGGCGCGGTTGAGTCGGCCCGGCACGATCACGGCCGATCCCGCGGCCAAGCCGTCGATCCCGGCGCGGGCCACCTCAGCCGCCGGCACCCACAGCGGGGCCGGCAAGAGGGCCTCGGCCTCGGCGTCGGAGAATCCCGCCCGTTCGCCGAACCCGGTGCGCACCGGGCCCGGGCACAGCGTTGCGGCGGTGACCCCGGTGCCGCGCAGTTCGGCGCGCAGGGCATGGGTGTAGGACAGCACGAACGCCTTGCTGGCGCCGTACACGGCTTGGCCGGGCAGCGGGCCGAACGCACCCACCGAGGCCACGTTCAGCACGGATCCGCGCCCGCGAGCGACCATGCCGGGGGTGAATCGGGTGCACAGATCGACCACTGCGGCGACGTCCACCTCGATGACATTGAGTTCGGCGTCCGGTTCGGCACGGTGCTGCGGGCCCATGGTGGCCAGGCCCGCATTGTTCACCAGAACGTCGATCTGCAGACCGAGGGCGCTGATCCGATCCGGCAACGCGGCGCGGTCGGCACGGGCGGACAGGTCAGCCGGCACCACCGAGGTGCGCCCGCCCAGTTCGGCGGCCAGCGCGTCGAGCAGTTCGGCACGCCGGGCCGTGAGCACCACGTGATGGCCACGCCGGTGCAACTGCCGGGCGATCTGGGCGCCGATGCCCGAGGACGCGCCGGTCACCAGTGCGGCGGGCTGCATCGCCGAATCCTAACGTGGTCACCGTGAGGCAGATGGCCGCCGCCGACGCCCAACTGTTGTGGTTGTCGGAGAAGGTGCCCAACGACCAGTTCCTGCTCTACGCCTTCGATGGTCCCGCCGACCCGGGCCTCGGGACGGCCGAAATCGCCCGGCGCGCGAGCGCTTTCCCGGAACTGCGGATGCGGGTGGTCACCGACCGTGGGTGGCGATACCCCCGCTGGGAGCCCGGGGAGGTTCAGCCAGGGCAGTTCCTAGTGCACGACGAGCGGAACTGGCAGTCCTGCCTTGACGCGGTGGCCGGGCTGGCCCAACTCGACCCCACCCGGATGTGTTGGCGGATCCACGTTTTCCCCGGGGTCGCCGCCGTCCCAGGCGCAGGGAACGGTTCGGTCGTGGTGGTGCAGATCGCCCACGCCCTCGGTGACGGCACCCGCTCGGCGGATCTGGCGGCGGTGCTGCTGGCCCGGAGCACGGCGCTGCGGCCGGTCCGGGAGCCCGACCGCGGCCTGCTGCCCTGGCGGGCGGTGGCCGCGGCCCGCGCCCACCGGCGCCTCGTCGCCGACACCGACGCCGGCCGGCTACCGGCACAACCGGGAACCAGACCCGTACTTAGCATCAACACCGGCGCCGGTGTGGCGAACCTGCGGACCCTCGTCGTCAAGCGCGACCGGTTGCGGCAGCCAACGGTCACGGTCGGTGCCCTGGCTGCCGTCGGTGAGGCACTGGGCGGCTACCTCGGTGAACGCGGCGAGGACATCGACCAACTCGGGGCGGAGGTACCGATGGCCGTGGTGTTGCCATCAGAACTTCGGGCGCACAACAACTTCCGCAACGTCGGTGTCGGACTGTACCCCCGGTGCGACCGCACGCAGCGCGCCCGGCGGATCGCCGCGGACCTGGAGGCGCAGCGCAAGCGCATGCAGCATCCGGCCGCGGCGGCCTCCGCGGCGGCCTTTGCGGCGGTGCCGGCGGCCTTGCTGCGCTGGGGCACGGCCCGGTTCGATCCGACTGTGCGCTGCGCGCAGGTCGGTGGCCACACCGTGGTCTCCAGCGTCTACCGCGGTCCCGCCGATGTGGTCTTCGCCGGCCGCCGGGTGGTGCTGACCGCCGGATTTCCCGCGCTCTCGCCGATGATGGGCCTGACCCACGGCGTGCACGGAATCGGGGAGACCGTGGCACTCAGCGTGCACGCCGCTTCGGCGGCCATCGACGTCGATGACTACCTGGACCGGTTGGCCCACGCCCTGGGTTTCCGGCCGCCGACCCGGCCCTGACGCCCCATCCCCCTCCCGCGAGCAGACGTAAACGACTACTTTCCTGCGGCGTGTCGGGGACGTTTCCGTCTGCTACGTCCTCGCCGGGATGCTGTTCGCCCTGGCCACCAAGGGCATCGACGGGTGGAGCAACATCGGGTCCTGGTGGACCGAACCGATCGTCTTCCAGAAGGTGGTGCTGTTCACCATCCTGTTCGAGGTGGTGGGCCTGGGCTGTGGGTTCGGGCCGCTGAACAACCGGTTCTACCCGCCGATGGGGTCGATCCTGTACTGGTTGCGGCCCAACACTATTCGGCTGCCGCCCACCCCGACATCGGCCTGTCGGATATGACCAACCCGTGGCCGGTGATCCTGTTCGCGGTGATGGCCGGCACCGTCATCGCCGGAAACCTGTTGCCGCACAGGATCTCCTTCCTTCCCGGCATGCGCTACGACGCCGGGAACTGGGACACCAGCCTGTGTTGCGTCACTCCGTCCGCGGAAGCCAAGATCGCCTCCGGAATCGTGTCGATCGCCAACATGCCCGCCGCGCAACTGGAGAAGTTCTACGGCAGCAGGGAGGCCGCCCAGATCCCGATTTACATGGGGTATGCCTTCCGCGGATTCAACACCCACGGCAAGGCGCTGTTCACCCTGGCGCACCGGGCGATGGCCTACCGCAACGACGACACGCACGAAGATGCCTACTCGGTGACCGACGGCGAACGCATCTGCAGCATGGCCATCGGCTGGAATTTCGGCGACGGTCACTTGCACAACGAGCAGCTGATTGCGGCGTTGCAGCGGCGCTGCCGGTTCGAGCCGGGGGAGGTGCGGGTGGTGATCCTCGACGCCCAGCCCATCCACCGGCAGACCCAGCGCTACCGCCTCGTCGACGCCGCCACCGGGGAGTTCGAACGCGGCTATGTCGAGGTCGCCGACATGGTGGTCCGCCAACCCTGGGACGACGATGTGCCGGTCCACGTACAGACCGGGGCGACCTGACCCGCCGAACCCGCCGACACCTTTGACCAAACGGTTGGTTGGTGGGCAGAATCGTCGCTGAACCCCTAGAACCCTGAAGGAGAAGTCGATGGCGGAAGCGGTAATCGTCGAGGCTGTGCGCTCGGCGGTCGGTAAGCGCAACGGCGGACTGTCCAATGTTCATCCGGCGGAACTGTCGGCACAGGTGCTGGCCGGTCTGGCCGACCGGGCCGGATTCGACCCCGAGATCATCGACGACGTGATCTGGGGGTGCGTCATGCAGGCCGGTGAGCAGGCCCTCGACATCGCCCGCACCGCGGTGCTCACCGCGGGTTGGCCCGAGACGATCCCCGGTGTGACGGTCGATCGTCAGTGTGGATCCAGCCAGCAGTCGGTGCACTTCGCCGCCGCCGGTGTGGTGGCCGGCCACTACGACGCCGTGATCGCCGGCGGTGTCGAATCCATGTCGCGCACCCCGATGGGAGCCTCGCTGGCCAACGGCGGAAACCCCTACTCGGCCCGGTTCAAGGCCCGCTACGACCGCACCCCCAATCAAGGCCTCGGCGCGGAGATGATGGCCACCAAGTGGGAATTGAGCCGCACCATGCTGGACCGATTCTCCCTGGACTCGCACGAGAAAGCAGGGGCGGCACAGGCTTCCGGGGCATTCGATGACCAGATCGTCGCCGTCAAGGATCCTGACGGCACCGTGGTCACCAAGGACGAGGGCATCCGGTTGGGCACCACGCTGGAAAAGATGGCTCAACTCAAGCCCGCATTCAAGGAGGACGGGGTCATCCACGCGGGTAACTCCTCGCAGATCTCCGATGGTTCGGCGGCGCTGCTGTTCATGTCCGACGAGAAGGCGAAGTCGTTGGGACTCAAGCCGATCGCCAAGGTGCACACCGCCGTGCTGGCCGGCGCGGATCCGGTGATGATGCTCTCAGCGCCCATCCCGGCGACCCAGAAGGCACTGAAGCGCTCCGGGCTGAGCCTTTCCGACATCGGCGTGTTCGAGGTCAACGAGGCCTTCGCCCCCGTCCCGATGGCCTGGCTCAAGGAGATCGGCGCCGACGAGAAGAAGCTCAACCCCAACGGAGGTGCGATCGCACTGGGTCACCCACTCGGCGGCTCCGGCGCCCGGATCATGACCACCATGCTCTACCACATGCGGGACAACAACATTCGGTACGGCCTGCAGACGATGTGCGAGGGTGGCGGACAGGCCAACGCGACGATCCTCGAGCTGCTCTAGCCGTGGCTGCGACAGGTGGTCCGACGGCCCCCGGCGCCCTCACCGAGCGCCGGGGCAACACCCTGATCGTCACGATCAATCGTCCGGAGGCGCGCAACGCCGTCAACCAAGCCGTTAGTGTCGGTGTCGGCGATGCGCTACAGCAGGCTCAGCAGGACCCGGAGATCTGGGCGGTCGTCATCACCGGCGCGGGCGACAAGTCGTTCTGCGCCGGCGCCGACCTCAAGGCGATCTCCCGCGGGGAGAACATCTTTCACCCCGACCACCCGGAGTGGGGGTTCGCCGGCTTCGTCCAGCACTTCATCGACAAGCCGGTCATCGCCGCGGTCAACGGCACCGCCCTGGGCGGCGGCACCGAACTGGCCCTGGCCAGCGACCTCGTCGTCGCGCAGGCCAGTGCGCAGTTCGGCCTGCCCGAGGTCAAACGGGGCCTGATCGCCGCCGCCGGCGGGGTGTTCCGCATCGTCGACCAACTACCCCGCAAGGTGGCCATGCAACTGCTGGTCACCGGGGACCCGATCAGCGCCGAGGAAGCCGCCCGCTGGGGCCTGATCAACGAGGTCGTGCCGGACGGGACCGCGCTCGAGGCGGCGCTGGCGTTGGCCGACCGGATCACCGTCAACGCACCACTGGCGGTGCAGGCCAGCAAGCGCGTCGCGGCAGGGGCCGACGACGGAACACTCGCCGGTGAGGCGGAGGCCTGGAAAAGGTCCAACCGCGAGATGCGGGTGGTGTTCAGTTCCGAGGACGCCATGGAGGGGCCCATGGCGTTCGCCCAGAAACGTGCCCCGGTGTGGAAGGCGCGCTGAGCCGCGCGCCTTCTCCCCGGACACCTGCCGTCAGGCTAGGCGGCCGCTTTCGTGGTCGTCGTCGTCGCCGAGGCGGCGCTGGACGACGGCGTCTCGGCAGCCGAGGACGGTGTTGCGGTGGTCGTCGCAGTCGCGGTCTCGGTGGCCGTTGACGGAGTCGCCGAGGTGGTCGGGCTGGCCGTCGTGGTCGGAGTCGTCGTCGGAGCCGTCGTGGTCGCCTCGGCGGCCGGCGCCGGCGGCGTCAGCACCTCGTCGATCATGTAGATGTAGGCACCGCGCGCGGTGTAGGCGCAGGTCACCCGGACGTCGTTGACGGTGATCTCGCCGCCCTTGCCCGCGACGGTCACCGAGCGGCCGTCCTGGGTCGGCATGGTGCCCTTGACGTCATTGGGGCCCAGGTAGCCCAGCACCATGTGATAGAAGAGCGTCGGCAGCAGCACCACCGGGTCGGTCTTGAGGGTGTTCAGCGTGGCGGCGTCCAGTTTGGCGAAGGCCGCGTTGGTCGGGGCGAACACGACGTAGGGCCCGCCGTCGAGCACGTTGACGATGTTGATGGCGGGGTTGAGCTTGCCCGAGATCGCGTCGCTGAAGGTGCTCAGTTCCGGGTTGGAGGCCAGCGCCTGAGAGCCGACCTGCAGCGCCATCGACTCGATCGAGCCCGGGCTGCCGGCCGGATGGGCGTTGCGGTAGGCGTCGCAGCCGGGACCCTGCGGGTCGGGGACCTTGGTCGACGTCGGCACCGGCACCGTGGTGCTGGCGGGCGCGGGGGCCGGAGACTGCTCGGCGGGCGGTGATGCCGGCGCCTCGGCGGACGCCGACGCCGGTGCCTCGGCGGACGGCGACGGCGAGGGCGACGGTGTCGGATCGGCGTAGGCCTGGAAGGCGGTCGGCACGGCGACGACCATGGCGGCGAACGCCGCGGCAACGCCGAGGGACTTGGTGCGAGTGCTCACGGGGAATTCTCCTGGTTCTCGTCACGCGGACCGTCCGTTGAAAAACGACCGCAACGACTGTGGGATCGTAATGGCGGTCTGATCCGTTACCCAAAACGGCGTGACCTGGGCCACAACCCCCCGGAGTCGGTGCGTTCGCCCGGTCCGGCAGGCCCGACCGGCAAACCCGCCCGGGCCGCGCGAGCGACGGCCGACTGCCTACCATGGCCGCCATGGTCGAGCCGTTAATCGTGCCCATCCGCGGTCGCTCCCCTCAGGTGGATCCTGAGGCGTGGGTGGCCCCCAACGCCAGCCTCATCGGGCAGGTTCGGCTCGCCGCGGGGGCCAGTGTCTGGTACTCGGCGACGTTGCGGGCCGAGGCCGAACCGATCGACATCGGCGCCGGGACCAACATCCAAGACGGCGTCACGATCCACGTCGACCCCGAATACCCGGTCCGGGTCGGCGCCGGGGTCAGCGTGGGGCACAACGCGGTGCTGCACGGTTGCACCGTGGAGGACGGGGCGCTGATCGGGATGGGTGCGGTAGTCCTCAACGGTGCCGTGATCGGGGCCGGCTCCCTGGTGGCCGCTGGCGCGCTGATCCCGCAGGGCGTCGTCATCCCGCCGCGCTCCCTGGTCGCCGGGGTACCGGGCAAGGTCCGGCGGGAACTCAGCGACGTCGAGGTGGCCCACAACCGGCACAACGCGGACGTCTACGTCGGGCTGGTCGAGTTGCACCGCGACGCCACCTGAGGGCCCCGCCCCAAAGTCAGCCCCCAAGGTCAGCCCCGAAGGTCAGGATTGTGTCATCGTTTCGGGCACGGTTTTTTCGTACCGTGGAGCGGATGCGTATCGGCGACTTCAGTGCGGCCGCCATTGGCGAGGCCGTTCCGCACGCGGAGCGGCAGTCCGTGGTGCGCCGTCGGCGGTTGGTCGTGTGGGTTGTGCTGGTGGCGGGTGCGTTGTTGATGGCGTACTCACTGCACCAGCCGCCGGGCGCGACGTCGTTCTACTGGCTGACGCTGGCCCTGGCGGCGGTGTGGACGGTCGGCGCGCTGCTCTCGGGCCCGCTGCACCTCGGGCGGATCACCTGGCAGGACCGGGCCACCCGACCGGTCGTCAGCGCGGCGGCGACGGGCCTGGTGCTGGGCGGGGTGTTTCTGCTCGGTGGTCTGGTGGTCCGCAACATCGCGCCGATCGCCGAGCCGATCACCCGGGTACTGCAGTACACCACTGCCGGTTCGCTGCTGCTGATCGTGCTCATCGCTCTGGTCAACGGATTCGCTGAGGAACTGTTCTTCCGCGGCGCGCTCTACACCGCGCTCGGCCGGTTCTATCCGGTGGCGATTTCCACGGCCTTGTATGCCGCCGCCACCTTGGCCACCGGCAACCTGATGCTCGGCTTCGCCGGGCTGATCCTGGGCACGGTGTGCGGGCTGCAGCGGCGCGCAACCGGCGGAGTGCTCGCCCCGGTAATCACCCATATGGTGTGGGGGCTGATCATGGTTGTAGCCCTGCCGCCCATCTTCGGGCTCTGAACGGCACCGAGGCGAACCGTAGTCCTGGGTCGCCGCCGCTCTATTGGTCGGTGAACGTCGGCGCGCGGCGCTGCTGAAAGGCCTTGGTGCCCTCGATGAAATCCCGCGATTTCAGCAGCACCATCTGGCCCTCGCACTCGCGGGCGATCGCGCCGTCGAGTTCGGTCAGCGTCGCCGCATTGATCGCCTGCTTGGTCAGCCGCAACGACACTGCCGGGCCGGAGGCGAGCTTGCCGATGACCGACGCGACGCCGGCTTCCAGTTCGTCGTGCGGGTAGACGGCGCTGACCAGACCGTAGTCCAGCGCTTCAGCGGCCGGGATGCGCTCGGCCAGCAGCGCCATCCGCATCGCCCGGATCCGGCCCACCGCCGCGGCCACCAGGGCGGTGGCGCCGCCGTCGGGCATCAGACCGATCCTGGTGAACGCCAGCATGAAGAACGCCTTGTCCGACGCCAGCACGACGTCGCTGACCAAGGCCAGCGAGACCCCGACGCCCGCGGCGGGCCCGTGGACGACGGCGACCACCGGTTTGGGCAGCGCGGCAATGCTCTGCACGGCCCGGTTGGCGGCCACCAGCAGATCATCGATGGACACCGAAGCCGCCTGTGCGGCTTGATCTTCGGCGCTGATCCCGGCTCCGGAACAGAACCCGCGCCCAGCGCCGCTGAGCCTGACCACCTTCACCTGCGGGTCCGTGGCGGCACGGTCCAAGCTGTCGGCCAGCGTGGTCAGCATGGCCGTGGTCAGCGAGTTGAGGCTGTCGGGGCGGTTGAGGGTCACCGACAGCACGGTGTCGTCGAGGGCGACGGTCAGGTCGTCGATACCGGTGTACGTCTGCACAGTTAGACACGGTACAAAGAGGGTTCTTGACTCCACGAAGGGCGGTAGAGCTATGTCGGGACCCCTCACAGGCTTGCGTGTTGTCGAACTGGCCGGCATCGGACCCGGTCCGCATGCGGCGATGATCCTGGGTGACCTGGGTGCCGACGTGGTCCGGATCGAGCGGCCCAAGCCCGGCCTGGGAGCCGCACCGGGCAACGATTTCCTGCTGCGCAGTCGCCGTTCGGTGACCGCCGACCTCAAGAGCGAGACCGACCGCGACCTGGTTCTCAGGCTCATCGCCAAGGCCGACGTGCTGATCGAGGGATTCCGCCCCGGCGTCACCGAACGCCTGGGTCTGGGGCCGCAGGACTGCGCCAAGGTCAACGAGCGGCTGATCTACGCCCGGATGACAGGTTGGGGGCAGACGGGTCCGCGCAGCCAGCAGTCCGGCCACGACATGAACTACATCTCCCTCAACGGGGTGCTGCACGCCATTGGCCGGGCCGGCCAGGCACCCGTCCCGCCGCTGAATCTGGTCGGCGACTTCGGCGGCGGCTCGATGTTCCTGCTCGTGGGCATCCTGGCCGCGCTCTACGAGCGGGAGCGCTCCGGTACGGGCCAGGTGATCGACGCCGCGATGGTGGACGGCTCGGCGGTGCTGGCCCAGATGATGTTCGCCTTCCGGCACACCGGCATGTGGAACGACGTGCGCGGGACCAACATGCTCGATACTGGCGCGCCCTGGTACGACGTCTACGAGTGCGCCGACGGACGCCACGTCGCGGTCGGCTGTATCGAACCGCAGTTCTATGCGGAGATGATCGACAAACTCGAACTCGACCCGGCCACCCTTCCGCACCAGCAGGACATCAGCCGTTTCCCGGAGTTGCGGGCCGTCCTCGCCGAGACCTTCGCCAAGCACGACCGCGACCACTGGGCGCAGGTGTTCGCCGGCAGCGACGCGTGCGTCACCCCGATCCTGTCCTTCGGCGAGATCGAGAAAGAGCCACACAATGTGGAGCGCGGCAGTTTCTATAAGGTCGGCGATTCGGTCTTCCCGATGCCCGCCCCGCGGTTCTCCCGGACTCCGCCCGGCACACCCACCCCTCCCCGCACGCCGGGGGAGGACACCGACGCCGTCCTCACCGACTGGGTCTGACGGCCTGAGCTATAGTCCAGCCAACGCGCCAACCAACCAGTAGGTTGACCTCCGGAAAGGAACACGCCCGTGGAGATCAGGGACGCGGTAGCCGTCGTCACCGGTGGGGCCTCCGGGCTGGGCCTGGCCACGACCCAGGCCCTGCTCGAGCAGGGTGCCAAGGTCGTCATCGTCGATCTGCCCACCTCCAAGGGGCAGGATGTCGCCGGCGAACTGGGGGACCGGGTGGCGTTCGCCCCGGCCGACGTGACCGACGAACAGGCCGTGGCCGCGGCGTTCGACGTGGCTGAGTCGATGGGTCCGGTGCGCATCGTGGTCAACTGCGCCGGCACCGGCGATGCCATCCGGGTGCTGGGCAAAGCCGGGGTCTACCCGCTGGACAAGTTCGCCCGCATCGTCAACATCAACCTGGTCGGCACCTTCAACGTCCTTCGCCTGGGGGCCGAACGGATGGTCAAGACCGAACCCGTCGCCGGTGAGCGTGGCGTCATCATCAACACCGCCTCCGTCGCCGCCTTCGACGGCCAGATCGGGCAGGCCGCCTACTCGGCGTCCAAGGGCGGCGTGGTGGGCATGACTTTGCCGATCGCCCGCGACCTCGCCGACAAGCAGATCCGGGTGATGACCATCGCGCCCGGCCTGTTCGACACCCCGTTGCTGGCCGGACTGCCCGAACCGGCCAAGGCCTCCCTCGGCGCGCAGGTGCCGCACCCCTCGCGACTGGGCAGCCCCAGCGAGTACGGCGCCCTGGCCGTGCACATCGTGCAAAACCCCATGCTCAACGGCGAGGTGATCCGCCTCGACGGCGCCATCCGCATGGCACCCCGCTAATCCGCACCCCCGCGAGGTTCAGGAGGAACCCAGATGACACTGACCACAAAGTTCACCGAAACCTTTGGTGTGCAACACCCGATCGCCCAGGGCGGCATGCAGTGGGTCGGCCGCGCGGAACTCGTTGCGGCCGTTGCCAATGCGGGCGCGCTGGGCTTTTTGACCGCGCTCACCCAGCCGACTCCGGCGGATCTGGCCTGCGAGATCGACCGGACTCGCGAGATGACCGACAAGCCGTTCGGTGTCAACCTGACCATCCTGCCCGCGATCAACCCGCCGCCCTATGACGAGTACCGCCAGGTGATCGTCGACGCCGGCATCAAGATCGTCGAAACCGCGGGCTCCAACCCGGCGCCACACCTGCCGATGTTCCACGACAACGGGATCAAGGTGCTGCACAAGTGCACCTCGGTGCGGCACGCCATCAAGGCCCAGGGTCTGGGCGTGGATGGCATCAGCATCGACGGTTTCGAGTGTGCGGGTCACCCCGGTGAGGATGACGTGCCCGGCCTGGTGCTGATCCCGGCGGCCGCCAAGGAGATCGAGATCCCGATGATCGCCTCCGGTGGCTTCGGCGATGCCCGCGGTCTGGTCGCCGCGCTGGCTCTGGGTGCTGACGGGGTCAACATGGGCACCCGGTTTATGTGCACCGTGGAGTCACCCATCCACCAGAACATCAAGCAGGCCATCGTCGACGGCAACGAACTGGGCACCGACCTGATCTTCCGCACCCTGCACAACACCGCCCGGGTGGCCAGCAACGCGGTGTCGCGGGAGGTGGTGGAGATCCTCAACAACGGCGGCCAGTTCGGCGACGTCATGGAATTGGTGGCCGGTTCCCGGGGTCGCAAGGTATTCGAGGACGGCGATCCCGATGCCGGCATTTGGTCCGTGGGCACCGTGATGGGCCTGATCGATGACATCCCTACCTGCGCGGAATTGGTCGGCAGGATGGTGACCGAGGCCGAGGAGATCATCACCGGCCGGTTGGTCGGGATGACCAAAGCCGCCGCGACCGTCTAATCAGCCGGGTCCGGCGCACCGACACTGCAGCGACGGAGGCGCAGTTTGTTCTGCGTCTGTGCAGTGTCGGCGTGGTGGCTGGGTGTCGGCGCGCAGACGACGAGTGCCCGCCTGGAAGCCAGGCGGGCACTGCAGTGATGAACGGGACGCGGTTTAACGACGCGACGTCATGACGACGTCGCTGGTGCGCCGGTCAGCTGGCGTTTGCCAGCGGCGGCAGATCCTCGAACTGCTCCGAGGTGTCACCCTCGACGAGAAGGTCGCCGTGGTAGAGCGCATCGAAGTCAACTTTGATGACATCGGCACTGGTGTCGTCGATCCACATGCAGGCGAGCGTATTAGTAACCATTAAGGAATCTTTGAGTCACGTTTCGGAAAATGGTGGCAATTCTTACCGGCGGGTAACGGCACCCCGCCCCGGTTTGACCCATCCCATCCGGCCCGCACACACTCGACAGGGGCAAAAGTTGCTGGTCATCGGAAAGGGTTAGGCCTGTGCTGCAGGGAATCGCACGGCTGGCCCTTCGCTCGCCCCGGCACGTCATCGCCGTTGCGGCGCTGCTGACGCTGATCACGGCGGTCTTCGGGATTCCGGTGGCCAACCATCTGTCCGCCGGGGGCTTCCAGGACCCCGGCTCGGAATCCGCCCGGGCCGCCCAGGTGCTCAGCGAGAAATTCGGCCAGAGCGACCAGCAACTGCTCCTCACGGTCACTCATCCCGCCGGCGCTGAGTCTCCGTCGGCGCGGGCCGTGGGGACCGACATCGTGGCCCGACTGGACAACTCGCCCAACGTGCTGGGCGTGACCTCTCCGTGGACGTCGCCACCGGCGGCGGCCGCCGAACTGCTCAGCACCAACGGCCAGACCGGGTTGATCATCGCCACCCTGGACGGCGGGGAGAACAAAGCCCAGGAGTACGCCGCGGATCTGGCCGGTCAGGTGGTCGGCGACCGCGACGGTGTGACCGTCCAGGCCGGCGGCAGCGCGATGATCATGAAGCAGATCAACGACCAGACCAAGCACGACCTGGTGCGGATGGAAGCAATTGCAGTCCCGCTGAGTTTCCTGGTGCTGGTGTGGGTCTTCGGGGGGGTCGTGGCTTCGCTGCTGCCCATGGTGGTCGGCATGATGGCGGTCCTGGGTGCCATGGCCGTGCTGCGACTGCTCACCGTGTTCACCGACGTGTCGATCTTCGCGCTGAACATCGCGGCCTCGCTGGGTCTGGCTCTGGCCATCGACTACACACTGCTGATCGTCAGCCGCTACCGCGATGAAATCGCCGGCGGGGCGACGCCGGAGGCGGCCCTGCTGCGCACGATGTCCACAGCAGGCCGCACCGTGCTGTTCTCCGCGGTGACTGTGGCGCTGTCGCTGTCGGCGCTGATGCTGTTCCCGATGTACTTCCTGAAGTCATTCGCCTACGCCGGCGTCGCGACCGTGGCATTCGCGGCGACGGCGGCGGTGGTTGTGACCCCGGCGCTGATCGTGCTGCTCGGCGATCGGCTCGGCGCGTTGGATCTGCGCCGGTGGCTGCGCCGCGTGCTGGGCCGGCCCGAGCCCGTGCAGCCTCCTGTCGAGCAGATGTTCTGGTACCGCTCGACCAAGGCGGTGATGCGACGCTCAGTTGCCATCGGAGCGGCGGTCGTCGCCCTGCTGGTGCTGTTGGGAACGCCCTTCCTGCGCATCCAGTTCGGCAGCCCCGATGACCGGGTGCTACCCAAGAGCGCCTCAGCCCACCAGGTGGGCGACCAGCTGCGGGAAGGTTTCGGCAGCGACCTCAACAACGGCTTGACCCTGGTGATCCCCGATGCCGGCGGCGCGACGGCCGCGGAGTTGGACCGGTACGCCGCCGAACTGTCCCGGGTTCCCGATGTCACCCTGGTGTCCACCCCGGATGCCACGTTCGTCAACGGCAACCGGGTCGGCCCGGCGTCGGCCCCTGCCGCCGTCGCCGACGGCAGCGCGTACCTGTCCGTGCGCAGCACGGCACCGCTGTACTCAGAGGCATCCAAACTCCAGCTCGACCGGTTGCACGCGGTCGCCGAACCCGCCGGTCGGGAGGTGCTGATCGGCGGTGGGGCCCAGATGAACCGGGACATCGTCGAGGCGGTCACCTCACGGATGCCGTTGGTGCTCATCCTGATCGGCGTCATCACGTTCCTGCTGCTGTTCTTGCTGACCGGCAGCCTGGTGCTGCCGTTGAAGGCGATCGTGCTCAACGTGCTGTCCTTGTCGGCGGCGTTCGGTGCGCTGGTGTGGGTCTTCCAGGAAGGCCACCTCGGCGCGCTGGGCACCACCCCCACCGGCACCCTCGAGGCCAACATCCCGGTGCTGATGTTCTGCGTCGCCTTCGGGTTGTCGATGGATTACGAGGTGTTCCTGCTCGCCCGCATCCGCGAGTTCTGGGTGGACTCCGGGGGTACCCGGGCAGACGCCGAAGAGAGCGTGGCACTGGGTCTGGCCCGGACCGGACGGGTGGTCACCGCGGCCGCGCTGATCATGGCGATCGCCTTCGCCGCGCTGATCGCCGCGCAGGTGTCCTTCATGCGCATCTTCGGCCTGGGCCTGACCCTGGCGGTCATCGTCGACGCCACCCTGGTCCGAATGGCGCTGCTGCCTGCGTTCATGCAGATCATGGGCAAGCGCAACTGGTGGGCACCCCGGCCGCTGGCCCGGTTGCATGAACGCATCGGGATCTCCGAGGAGCCGCCCGAACGCCGGATTCGGCAGCCCGAGCCGCTGGCTACAGTGGGGAAGTGACCGACACTTCCCCCGCCAATCGGCTGCACCACCCGTTCTTCGCCCGGCTGTGGTCGGTGATGTCCGCACACGAGAGCCCGCTGATGAAACGGTTGCGCGCCGAGAACCTCGCCGGGCTGTCCGGACGAGTGTTGGAGGTGGGGGCGGGTACCGGCACCAACTTCGCCTACTACCCGCAGACTGTGGACGAGGTGGTCGCGCTGGAACCCGAGGTCGATCTCGCGCCCAAAGCCCGCCACGCCGCCGCCGATTCGCCGGTCCCGGTGACCGTGATCGAGTCCACCATCGAGGGCATGCCCGTCACCGAGCCGTTCGACGTGGTGGTGTGCTCGCTGGTGCTGTGCTCGGTGGCAGATCCGGAGAGGGTTCTGCGGCAACTGAATTCGGTGCTGAAGCCGGGCGGCGAACTCCGGTACTTCGAACATGTCGCAAGCTCGGGGTGGCGCGGGTCGCTGCAGCGGGTTGCCGATTCGACGCTGTGGCCGCGGATCGCCGGCAACTGCCACACCCACCGGGACACCGAACGTGCCATCATCGGAGCCGGGTTCAGCCTCGACGTCGCACGACATCAGTGGACCTTGCCGGCCTGGGTGCCGCTGCCGGTTTCGGAGGTGGCCGTCGGACGGGCGGTGAAAGCCGCCTGAACGGCGCGGGTCAGTCTGATCCGAGCAGTTCCGGTAGTCGCTGAAAAAGCGTCGGCAAGGCGCTACCGGCGGACTCCCGCAGGCTTGCCGTCACCGACGAGGTCAGCGGGGTGGGTTCGGGATTGACCTCGATCACCGCCGCACCGCGGGCCAATGCCATCTCCGGCAAGGCGGCCGCCGGGTAGACGATCCCCGACGTGCCGACAACCACCACCAGTTCGGCGGTCGCGACCGCCTCCACGGAGGCCTGCCACGGCTCGTCGGGAAGTTGCTCGCCGAACCAGACGATCCCCGGCCGGATCAGACCACCGCATTCGCAGTGCGGTGGTGCCTGCTCCAGTCGTGGCTCGGGCATCTCGGGCAGCGGGCCGTGGTAACGCGAACCGCATGTGTCGCACCAGAACTCGGCCAGGCTGCCATGCAGGTGATGCACAGTCCGACTGCCGGCCCGCTCGTGCAGATCATCGACGTTCTGGGTGATGACGGTGACATCAGCGAAGTCCTGCCAGCCCGCCACGGCCCGATGTCCGTCGTTGGGCTGCACTTCCTTGACCAGATGGTGGCGCCACAGGTACCAGGCCCACACCCGCTCGGGGTGTTTCTGCCACCCGTCGGTGCTCGAGATCTCGTAGGGGTCGTACTTCGACCACAAGCCGGTCTCGTCGTCGCGGAACGTCGGCACCCCACTCTCGGCGGAGATCCCGGCACCGCTGAAGACGGCGATCCGGATCCGCGGGGACCCGGGCACGGCGGCGGAGTCGGTCAAACGGGCAGCCTTCCACGTCGATGACAATTGCCAGACTCTAACCCTTAAGCTGCGGTTTTGCACGCTGCAACCCGACGGCGGGGCTTGTGTCAGCGCCGGTGTCGGCGCCGGTGGTGAGCCATACTGGGCAGGTGTCGGAGGTGGCCGGATGGCTTGCTGTGGACGGGCGGTCCAGCACGCCGATCTTCGAGCAGTTGCGGGTCGGGGTCATCGCCGCGGTCCGCGACGGGCGGTTGCCCGCCGGGGCCAGGATGCCGACCGTTCGTGAACTGGCCGCCGAACTGGGTCTGGCGGTCAACACGGTGGCTCGCACCTACCGGGAACTGGAGACCGCCGGGATCGTGGAAACCCGCGGCCGGCAGGGCACTTTCGTGGCCCGCCGCGACCCCACCGATGCGGCGATGGCGGAGGCTGCCCGGGTGTTCGCCGAGAAGGCCCGCGCATTGGGGGTGGGGACCGTCGAGGCGCGGCGCTACCTCGAGTCCGCTTTCGGCTCAGCCGAATTCGAGTAACGCGTAGGCGCCCCGGAACGGCTTGGCAGGCCCGAACTGCCAGAACGCCGGGAAGACCGTCTTGAAGACGAATCCGCGGCCCGCGGGCATGGGTACGTCGCGAACAGCCTTGAGCCCAGGGACGGTGCCGACCAGGTCCTGCAGTTGGTTGATCGACAGGCTGAACGGCATCGGAGGGACCCGGTAGTGGCGAGAGGCACGAATGCCCTTCGGTGCGACCTTCTTGACGATCGTGGGGGGGAGATCGAAGAACATCTGACCCCCCGGAAAGCGCTTGGCGCACTGGGTGATCAGCTCCATCGCCTGATCGGGTTGCAAGTACATCAGCAGGCCCTCGGCGGTGATGAACACACCGTCGGCGGTGTCGACGCGGTCCATCCAGGTGTAGTCCAGGGCCGACTGGGCGAGGTTGGTGATCCGCGGTGATGCGGGCAGCAACTTCTGGCGCAGTTCGATCACCGGCGGCAAATCGACGGAGACCCAGCGGAACTGCGGATCCGGGACGGTCTTGTCCAGTCGCCAGAAGCTGGTCTGGAACCCCTCCGCCAGTGCCACGATGGTGGCTTTGGGGTGGGTGCGCAGGTAGTCGACGGTGCAAGCGTCGGCGGCCAGCGAGCGCAACGCCATCTCCTGGCCCTTGCGGCCGAACTTGTCGAAGTCGACGTTGAACGAGTCCCGCAATTCGATGGCCATCGGGTCATGCAGGATGGCGTCAGGCAGCGAGGCCTGATGGGCGCGGCCGTTGAGCGTGAGCAGCGCGGTTTCGGATACGCCGGTGAGTTCGGCGGCGTCCACTCTGGGCTTGTCCATCGAGGCCAACATACCGGTGCCCGGCGCATTAGGCTCGACCCATGGCGCGCCAGGTCTTCGACGACAAACTGCTGGCGTTGATCGCCGACAACTCGCTCGGCGTGCTGGCCACCATCAAGCGCGATGGCCGACCGCAACTGTCCAACGTCACCTACCACTTCGACACCCGGGCGTTGACGATCGAGGTCTCCGTCACCGAACCCCGGGCCAAGACCCGAAACCTGCGCCGCGACCCGCGGGCGTCGCTGCTGGTCAGCTCCGAGGACGGCTGGTCCTACGCAGTCGCCGAGGGCGATGCGGTGCTCAGCGCGCCCGCCGCGTCGCCCGACGACGACACCGTCGAGTCACTGATCAGCCTCTACCGCAACGTCGCCGGTGAGCATCCGGACTGGGACGAGTACCGCCAAGCGATGGTCGTCGACCGGCGGGTGCTGCTGCGGTTGCCGATCACCCACCTCTACGGGATGCCGCCGGGCCTGCGTTAGTTCGGTGCCGAGTCGTGCGTGGTCTAACCTGCGAGCATGGCCCGCACTCAGTCCGACCCTGCTGGATCCGACCCCGCCGACGAGACCAAGCGCAAGTTCCGCGAGGCGCTGGAACGTAAGCAGGCCAACTCGGCCAGCGGCGCTAACCGCAGTGGCGCCGCCAACAAGCAGTCCCACGCCCACGGCCCGGCCGAACAGCGCCGAACCTTCCGCCGCAAGAGCGGCGGCTAGGAAGCCGCCCCAGCGCCACCGGGTCAGTGGTGGGTGGCCTTCTCGGCGCCCACACCGGTCAGCGACCGCACCTCCATCTCGGCGTTGAGCTCCGGGTCGCCGGTGTCGCGGGAGGTCAGCGTGCCGATGATGCCGAGCAGGAATGCCAGCGGAATCGACACGATGCCCGGATTGGACAGCGGGAACCAGGCGAAGTCTGCGCCGGGGATCATCGAGGTCTTGGACCCCGACACCGCGGGGGAGAAGATGATCAGCAGAATGCAGGAGATCAGCCCGCCATAGATGCTCCACAACGCGCCGCGGGTGTTGAACCGGCGCCAGTACAGCGAGTAGAGGATGGTCGGCAGGTTCGCCGACGCTGCGACCGCGAAGGCCAGTGCGACCAGGAACGCCACATTCTGGCCCAGCGCCAGGATGCCCAGTGCGATCGCCAGCACGCCCAGCACCACCGCGGTGATCCGCGACACCCGCATCTGCTCGTCCTCAGTGACCTTGTGGTTCTTGAGGACACTGGCGTAGATGTCGTGGGCGAACGACGCCGAGGCGGTGATGGTCAGACCGGCCACCACCGCCAGGATGGTGGCGAAGGCCACCGCGGAGATGACGCCCAGCAGGACCACCCCGCCGAGTTCGAACGCCAGCAGCGGTGCGGCGGAGTTCTGGCCGCCGGGCGCGCTGAGAATGCGGTCCGGACCGACGATGGCGGCTGCGCCGTAGCCCAGCGCCAGGGTGAACAGGTAGAACGCCCCGATCAACGCGATCGCCCACACCACCGACCGGCGGGCCTCCTTGGCCGTCGGCACCGTGTAGAACCGCATCAGCACATGCGGCAGGCCGGCGGTACCCAGGACCAGGGCCAGACCCAGCGAGATCAGGTTGATCTTCGACGTCAGCGACCCGCCGTACTGCGCCCCCGGCGCCAGCACGTCGCGGTCGGCGACACCGGCGGTGGCGGCCTGGCTGACCATCGTCTGCGCCGAGCCCAGCAGTTCGGAGAAGTTGAAGCCGAACTTGGCCAGCACCAAGAACGTCATCACCCCCGCGCCGGTGATCAGGAGCACAGCCTTGATGATCTGCACCCAGGTGGTGCCGGCCATCCCGCCGATGAGGACGTACACCATCATCAGCACGCCGACGACGGCGATCACCACCGACTGGGCGAAGCGACTCTGCACGTCGAGCAGCAGCGCCACCAGACCGCCCGCGCCCGCCATCTGGGCCAGCAGGTAGAACAGCGACACCGTCAGCGTCGAACTGGCGGCGGCCAACCGGACCGGCTTCTGCTTGAGCCGGAAGCTCAGGACGTCGGCCATGGTGAATTTGCCGGTGTTGCGCAGCAGTTCGGCGACCAGCAGCAGCGCCACCAGCCAGGCCACCAGGAAGCCGATCGAGTACAGGAAGCCGTCGTAGCCGTACACCGCGATGGCGCCGGCGATACCGAGGAAGCTGGCGGCCGACAGATAGTCGCCGGCGATCGCAATGCCGTTCTGCCGGCCGGAAAAGGCGTGGCCGGCGGTGAAGTACTCGGTGGCGTTGGTGTTGCGGCGGCTGACCCGGATGACGATCACCAACGTGACGACGACGAACAGCGCGAAGATCGCGATGTTGACGATCGGATTGCCGGTTGTGGCGGCGGCTGCGAGGTAACTGACGTCGGTCATTGTGCGCTCCAATGCATTTCCTTGCGCAGCGCCTCTGCCCGCGGATCAAGTTCCCGGCTGGCGAAGCGCACGTAGAGTCCGGTGATGAGGAACGTCGTCAGGAACTGACCCAGCCCGAGCAGCAGGCCGACGTTGATGTTGCCCCACACCTTGGTAGCCATGAAGTCGTGGGAGAACACGCCGAGCAGGACGTAGGTGGCGTACCAGACCAGGAAAAAGATCGTCGTCGGGAAGACGAACCGGCGCAGCCGACTGCGCAACTCCTGGAACTCCGGGCTCGCCTGCACCGCAAGGTATTCGGCTCCGGTGGGAGGTCGACTCTGGATGGATGGGACGTCGGTGTCCGGCACGACGGTCTCCTGCCTGCTGATGATGTCCATGGACCGATCACGCCGACCCTATTGTGACCGCCGTCACCAGTTCTGCATCCGAAGTCCGAACAGTCGAAGGCTGCGCCGAGCGGTAGACCCGCTGCGCCGAACGGTCAGTCGCGCGGCACTCGTTCGACTCCCATGCCGAGGCGTTCCGGCAGATGCATCCGCGCGAAGATACGTGAGACGTCGGCCGGGACGGCCGAACGGGTCAGGCGACTGCCGAGAACCATCGCCGCGAACCCCAGGGGCACGGTGACCGCGGCCGGATACCCCGCAATCGCTGCCGGCCAGCCGCCGAGTGTCGAAGAGTCCACCGCTCCGGAGACGGCCAACAGCGTGGCGGCGATCGACGACACCGCGCCGACGATCAAGCCGGCGATGGCGCCGGTGGCCGTGAGGCCGCGCCACCAGATGCCCAGCAGCAGCAGCGGACACAGCGTCGAGGCGGCCATCGCGAAAACCAGGCCGACCCCGCGGGACAGTTCGAAAGATGCGGCTGCAAGGGCCAACGGGATCGGGATGAGGCCGCCGATCAGCGCGGCCAACCGGAAGTCGCGGACCCGGCCCCGCAGCAGGTCGGTGGCCGCGGCGCCGGCCAGGCCGACCAGAAGGCCCGACGACGTGGCCAGAAACGCCGCGATCGCCCCGGCGGCCACCAATGCGACAAGCAGCGCGCCGGGCGTGCCCCCGATAGCCGAGGAGGGCAGCAGCAGTACGGCAGCGTCGGCATTGCCGGTGACCAGCAACTGGGGTACGTGCAATCGGGCAAGTACCCCCAGCAGGGCCGGGAACAGATAGAACACACCCAGCAGTGCGATCACTGCCAACGCGGTTCGCCGGGCGGCCCGGCCGTCGGGGTTGGTGTAGAACCGGACCAGCACGTGCGGCAGTCCCATCGCACCCAGAAACGTCGCCACCATGATCGAGATCACCTGATAGAGGCGGTGTTCCCCGCCCAGGCCGTCTCCGTCGAGCCAGTCGTCCCCGGCGGTGGGGGCCCCCGCCACGACCGGAGTGCGCGCGCCCGGCGCGAGTGTGACCACACTCCCGGCGGCCAGGGCATGCCGGCCCGGCCCGATCGTCGAACCCGTGGCAGGCAGGCCGTCGAGGGTGCCGGAGACGGTGACACCGGTGGGATCGACGACGTCGACGACGACGTCGGTGTCGATCGTGACGGTGGTCTGCTGGGAGACCACCGGAGGCAACGGCCCTCCGAGGGCGCCGCGCTCGGAGTTGGCCAGCAGGAGAATCGCCACGGTCGGCACCGCGATCGCGGTCAGCTTCAGCCAGTATTGGAAGGCCTGGACGAAGGTGATCGAACGCATGCCGCCGCCGACGACGTTGACGATCACGATCCCGCCGACAACCAAGGGTCCGATCCAGACCGGAAGCCCCAGAAGCGTTTTCAGTGCCAGCCCGGCACCCTGATACTGCGGCACCAGATAGAGAACGCAGATGACGATCACGACGACCATGGCAGTCACGCGCACCGGCCGGGAATCGAGGCGGAACTCGGCGAAATCGGGCACCGTGTAGGCCCCGGAGCGACGCAGGGGCGCGGCCACGAACAGCAGCAGGCCGAGATAGCCCGCGGTGAAACCCACCGGGTACCAGAGGGCGTCGGCGCCGTATTTGGCGATCAGTCCGGCGACGCCGAGAAAGGATGCGGCCGAGAGGTATTCCCCCGAAATCGCCGCCGCGTTGAGGTGCGGGGGAACGGTGCGGGAGGCGACCAGGAAGTCCGACGTTGTTCGGGAGATCCGGAGTCCGTAGGCCCCCACGGCGATGGTCGCCAGAGCCGCGGTCACCAGACCGGCGGCGGTCAGGGCGGTCTCGGCCGGGGATGTCACAGATCGTCGCCCTGGTCGATCAACGCGACGAAGTCGCGCTCACCCTGTTCGGAGAGGCGGACATAGACCCATCCCACCGCATACAGCGCGGGATAGACCAGCAGGCACAGGACCAGCCAGTGCAGTCGGACTCCGCCGACCGTGATGGCGGTCGCCGCCGGAAACAGGGCGGTCGCAACGGCGACCACAGCCAGGAATCCCAGGGTCATCAGCCCCAGTCGCAGGGCGAGTCCGAACTGCGCCCGCACCAGTCCGCGGACCAGGGCGTCACCCACCGGAGTCTGCTCGGCCACCTCCACCCGGGTGTGCACCATCCGGGTGCCGCGCCGGTGGGCGAGCACCACCCGTTGCCGTGCCGGCCGACCGGGCTCCGGCCTAGTCATGGCGGTCGTCCCGGCCGGACCGGAAACTGCGCATCGGGTTACGGATCAACAGGTCCCGGAGCTCACGGCTCTGCCGGCGACTGACCGGTAACTCCACCGCCGGTGATGCGCCGTTGGGGCGAAGACGGACCAGTGTCGTCGCGTTGGCGACGCGAAGCCCGGTGACCATGGCCAGGGCCACCAAGTAGGAGCGGTGAACGCGCACGAATCCGCGGTCGCGCCAGCGGTCCTCCAACGCGCTCAACGGAATCCGCACCAGATGGGAGCCCGAGGAGGAGTGCAGCCGTGCGTAGTCGCCGTCGGCCTCGACCCAGCCGATGGTGTCGCAGCGCACCATTCGTGTCACGCCCCCGAGTTCCACCGGGATGGCGTCGACCTCGGAGTCGGCCCGCCGGACCGGACCTGCCCGGGCAGCCCGCACCCGTCGCAACGCCTCGTCAAGGCGCTCCTCGCGAATCGGTTTGAGCAGATAGTCGGTGGCCCCGACATCGAAGGCGGCCACGGCCTTGTCGTCATGGGCGGTCACGAAGACCACCGCGGGCGGGTTGGTGAAATTGGTGAGAACCCCGGCCAGTTCCAGGCCGGACAGTCCTGGCATGTTGATGTCCAGGAAGACCGCGTCCAGTGGATGGTCGTTGATGAGCCGCAACGCCGAGGTGGCATCGGAGGCGCCCAGCACCTCTCCGACGTCGCTGTGCCGTCGCAGCAGGTAGGTCAGCTCATCGAGAGCGGGTCTCTCATCGTCGACCGCCAGCACCCGCAGTAGCGCCGTCATGACCCCTCCGCCTGCGTCACCGGGCGCGGACACCGGAGCGGAACTTGGGCACCCGCACGATCACCTTCGTCCCCGCCCCCGGGGCGGTTTCGACCACCAGACCGTAGTCGTTTCCGAACGCTGAGCGCAGCCGATGATCGACATTGGTCAGCCCGACGTGCGCCCCGCCGTCGCCGTCGGCCAGCAGATCACCAGATCCGGACCGCAGCTTCTCCGGATCCATTCCGACACCGTCGTCCTCGACGGTGATGACGCAGTCCGAGCCTTCGTCGCGGGCCACGATCGCCACCGAACCACCCTGTCGGCCGGCCATTCCGTGCCGCACCGCGTTCTCGACCAGAGGTTGCAACGCCAGAAACGGGACAACCACGTTGAGGACCTCGGGGGCCACCTGGAGCGTCACCGACAGGGCGGTGCCGAACCGGGCCCGCTCGAGGGTCAGATAACGGTCGATGTTGCGTAACTCGTCGGCCAGCACGGTGTACTGCCCGGCGGATCGAAAGGAGTAGCGGGTGAAGTCGGCGAACTCGAGGATGAGTTCACGGGCGCGGTCGGGGTCGGTGCGCACGAACGAGGCGATCGTCGTGAGGGCGTTGTAGATGAAGTGCGGGCTGATCTGGGCCCGCAGTGCCAGCACCTCGGCGCGGTCCAGTCGCGCCCGGGACGCGTCGAGCTCGGCAAGTTGCAACTGGGCTGCCGCGTACCGGGCGACCTCGGCGATCGCGCCGAGCATGCCGGGGGCCGGCTCATCGGCGGTGACGACGATCAGGGCACCCAGCACGGCCCCGTCTTCGTCGAGCAGCGGTTGAGCCACCACCGCTGGGGTCTGTTCGCGCCGCAGGACCCGGCGGCGGTCGGTGATCGAGTCCTCGGCGCACTTCCGGCACGATGCCAGGGTCGGTTCGGTCCACAACGGGTCACCGGGCGGGTCCAGGCACAGCGGTGCGGCGTCGGGGCCGAACAGCGCCAGGCCGTCGGAACCGGTGAGCACCCGCAGGTGCGGCGCGGCGGAGCGTGCGGACTCGGTGTCCAGCCCTCGGCGCAACGGCCGGGCGGCCAACGCGGCGGTGTGCAGGGTGGCGTGCACGGTGCGTTCCCCCGGGGTGATCACGACTCGCCGGGTCCTCAGCACAGCCGCGGCGAGACCCGCCATGACCGCGAGGACCGCAACCGCAATCAGGACCGTCACCGCACCGGACATCTGCCTCCTCCCGCGCCACTTGAGACTATTCCCCGGGCGTTCGGTCGCTTCGGCTCGGACTCGCGTGCCGGGCCGCTTCTTGAGCTTGACCGCAAGCGGTGGACCAGCGGTGCCGCAACGGGGTTAAATCGGAGCGTGACGAGACTGTGCCTGGCTCAGGACCCCAAGGCCGATCAACTGCTGGCTGAGGACCCTTTTGCCCTGCTGGCCGGGATGCTCCTGGACCAGCAGATCCCGATGGAGGTCGCTTTCGCCGGGCCACGCAAGATCGCTGACCGGCTCGGCGGCATCGACCCTCGGCTGATCGCCGACTGCGACCCCGACCGGTTTGCCGCGTTGTGCGCCGAAACCCCTGCGGTGCATCGTTTTCCGGGGTCGATGGCCAAGCGGCTGCAGGATCTTGCGCGGGAGATCGTTGACCGTTACGACGGTGATGCCCCCGGACTGTGGATGTCCGGCAACCCCGACGGCCCCGAGGTGCTGCGCAGGCTGAAAGCGCTCCCCGGGTTCGGCGAGCAGAAGGCGAAGATTTTCCTGGCCCTGCTGGGCAAGCAGTACGGGGTGATGCCGCGGGGTTGGCAGGCGGCGGCCGGCGACTACGGCAGGCCCGGAGTCCACATGTCCGTCGCCGATGTGGTGGATAAGGGCTCACTGGACCAGGTTCGGGCGTACAAAAAGAAGATGAAGGCGGCAGCGAGGGCGAAGCCGGAGCAGTCGGAAACAGCGAAGGCGAAGCCGGAGCAGTCTGGCGCAGCCAAGCAGTCGGAAACGGCGAAGGCGAAGCCCGCGCGAGCAGGCTCGGCCAGGGCCAAGGCATAGGAGTGGCAATGAAAACCCATCTCAACTGTCCGTGCGGCGAAGCGATCAGGGGCAAGGACGAGGACGAACTCGTCGAACTCGCCCAGGCGCACCTCGCCGAGGCGCATCCGGACATGCATTACGAGCGTGAGCACATCCTGTTCATGGCCTACTAGCCATCGCCGGGGCCACTCGGGTGTATTTTCGTGCGCGCCGTGCTGGCTAGCGCACCGAAACCGCGGCTTCCAACTCGTCGAGGGCCTGCTCAGTGAGCGGGATGAGTTCGGCCAGGCGTGGCATCACGTCGGCGTCGGTGACATACCCGATCCCGATGAGTCCGGCGTAGCTGCACACCGTCACATTCAGTCCCATCCCGTCGAACACCGATGAGACCGGGTAAATCTCATCGAGATGGGCACCGTTGTAGTACATCTCCTGGCGCGGCCCGGGGACGTTGGAGATCGCCATGTTGCAGCTCGGTGGCAGCAGGGTGCCGAAGGGCAGCAGGGGGATCACCACGGTGGAGCCGATCGCCGGTCCCATCACCGCAAGCATGGCGTCCGATCCTTTGGTGTCGACCTGTTTTTTGACGTTGCGCATCGCCAGGCTGATGAAGGCCAACCGCTCGGCCGGATCGGCGATGTCGGTGCCCAGCGGGCACAGCCCCAAGCCGAATTTGTTGCCCGCATCCGAC
The DNA here is from genome assembly GCA_964463215.1 of uncultured Mycobacterium sp. Lineage (GTDB taxonomy): Bacteria > Actinomycetota > Actinomycetes > Mycobacteriales > Mycobacteriaceae > Mycobacterium. The sequence continues at coordinate 39,096 of CAYXBN010000012.1, forward strand.
TCGGCCCGGCTCGACGCCGACTTCGCGGATCCGTCCCGGTCGCGCACCGACACCGGACACATCGCCACCAAGGTCCGGTCGGGCAACTGGCCGCGTTCGAGCAGCCAGGTGCGCAGCGCACCGGCGATCAGCGTGGTGGTCACGTCATTGCCGGTGACGCCGGCCACCGTGCGGATGGCGTCGATCCGACTGCGATCCAGGCTGACGCCCGCCGCGGCCCGGCGCGGCCCGAGTTTGGCGTTGAACCGGGTCTGCGGTGCCTCGAACGGGGCGACGACGGAGTCGGTCACCATGCTGCCGATGATGTTGGCAAGCTCGGCGGCTGCCACCCGGCGGGTGAGATCCAGCCCGGCCGCGGCAGCATCGGCGACGGCCCGTGCGGCGGCGAAGGGACTGGGCAGCGAGGGCCGCCTGCGGGTCGCTCCGTCCGCGGTTCTGTCGGCCCGCTTCTTGCCTGACACCGGTCGCTTCTCGGCGTAGAACGGGGGCATCGAGCGCCGGTCCGGATCGGTGGTCAACGAGTCGTTGATCATCCGCAGGCCGGCCACCCCGTCGATCACGGTGTGGTGAATCTTGATGTACAACGCGAAACGACCGTCGGGAAGCCCGTCGATGAGGTAGCTGTCCCACATCGGCACCGACATGTCGAGGCGGCCGCCGTGCAACTCCGAGACCAGTTCCCACAGGTCCGCCGGTCCGGAACCCGGAGTGAGCGTTCTGCGGTGCACGTGGGCCCGCAGGTCGATCTCGGGAACCTCGCGCCAGGCCCAGACCCCGCCGGTGTCGGCGCCGCGGTGGGGATGCCGGCGAAGTCGGGCGTCGACCTTGCGATCGGTGATCAGCCCGTCCTGGTAGAGCCTGTCGACATAGAGCGTCGGGTCCACGTCGGCCGGTGGGGACAGGATCAGTACCACGCCAACATGCATTGCGCTGCCGAGTTTTTCACCGGCGAGCATCAACGAGTCGAGCGTTTCCAGCGAGTCCACCGTCGGTGTTCCGATCCTCGTGTTGGCCTGGGAAAACCAGACTAGTCAACGACCGCTCAGGGGACGACGGAGGACCCGATCGTCGGCATGAAGGTGCATTGCTTGTCGGCGGTGGTCACCTGGCCGAAGATCGTCGACATGATGCTGCCGGCGCCGGTGTCGACAATGGCGGTCAGCGTGGTCGGGCCCTGCGGATTGATCTCCGGGTTCGGCTTGAGGGTGGCGCTGCCGGACTTGCCGGTGGTCAGGTTCACCCAGGTGACGTTGAGCGGCAACTTCTGCTCCGCCGCCGGCGCCGGGGTGCCCACCGCGGTGAACACGTAGGCGGTCTGGCCCGCACCCGGCCCCGGGGCAGGGATCTTGGCCGGCCCGGCCACCGAGATCGCGGTGGCGATGACGTTTCCGCCGTCCTTGAGGCAGCCGTTGCTGATCGAGGGGTACATGAAGTCTTGGGTCGGCGGGGTGTTCGGGTCATACGGCGTCGCCGCCGCGGCGGGCGCCGGCGGGGTGCCGGGCTGGCTCAGCGCGACCGGGACGGCGGCCGCCCCGCCGGCCGGAACCACCACCGGAACCTCCGGGGCCGGTGCGGCGACCGGACCGGCGACGTGCTGCGGATTCACCCCCGTCGGCAGATGCGCCTCGCTACCGGGCACCACCCCGGCGGCGGGCACATGCGGTTCCAACGGGATCGGGCCGTTGCCCGGGCCGGGGGTGAGCAAGGGTGCGGTGCCGTGGGCCAGACCAGTCACCGCGGAATCGTTCACCTGCGCCGCCGGCGCCAGCCCGGCCGCCCCGCCCTGCTGGACGAACCTCGTGACGGCCTGGGCCAGCGACAGCGAGCCCTCCGGCGTGGTGGCGTTGCCGGCCAATTGCGAGGCCGCCGCCAGGAGCAGTTCCTGCGCCGAACCGGGGTCGGCCGCCGCCTGCTGGACCACCGGACTGAGACTTTGCACCGCCTCCAGCCCGGGCAACTGAACCGGATCCAGCGGGACGGTCGGGTCCGCTGCCGCGATCGGGCTCAGCGCCAGGGTCAGGGCGAAGGTGGTCAGGCCGGCGGCCAGTTTGGCGATGTTGTGCACGACGTGCTCCCGTCGGTTCGTGGTCAGCGGTTCTGAGATCAGGGAAGCGCGTTGAGCAACAGCAGCGGGTTGGCGACGCCACCGGCGGGGGCGACGGGCACCGGAGCGGCCACCGGAGCCACCGGGGCCACCGGGGCCATCGGGGCCATCGGGTCCACCGGGTAGGTCGCGGGCTGACTGCCGAGGATGCCAAGACCCGCCGGGGCCAGACCGACCAGATTGGCGGGCACCCCGAGTTGGTTGAGCAGCGGGCCGATGGTCGGCGTGGTGCCGAGCGGAGCGTTCACCGGAGCGGGCGCAGGCGCGGCCGGCACCCCGGGAGCGCCCTGGATGGGCGACACCGGCAGGGTGTTCGGCGGCGGCGCGCCGACGAGAGTCGATGCCCCGTTGAGAGCGGTAGCTGCGGTCTGCAGCACCGCGCCCACACTGGCCGGGTTGGTAGCGAACTGTTGAATCATGTTCAGTGCCGGTACACCGGGCACCGCCGGCGGGACCATCGGGTCGGCCCCTGCGGAGGCGCTCAGCGCGACGGCGGCCGAGCACAGCCCGGCGGCTGCAATCGCGTTGGCGGCGAACAGCTTTGCGAAACGTGACATATGGATCCACTCCCTCGATTGCAGGTCTGTGCCCCCGACGGTATTCCGTTGCGGAAGTTACTCAAGTGACACGTGTGGCGGTTATTCAACCGTTACGGGAGCGATGGACATCGGTGACCGCGCGGCCATCGGCCCAGCCCATCCGGGCACCACTAGTCCGGTCGCGGAGCTGGGGGAACAGCGTTCATGCCTAGAGTCGGGTGGTGATCAGCACCCGGACCGCCGCCCTGGTTCTGGCGCTCAGTGTCATCGCCCGGCTGGCCTGGACCTACCTGGTGCCCAACGGCGCCAACTTCGTCGACCTGCACGTCTACCTCGGCGGCGCGGGGACCCTCGACGAACCCGGAACCCTTTACTCCTACGTCTATGCCGACCAGACCCCGGACTTCCCGCTGCCGTTCACCTACCCGCCGTTCGCGGCGCTGCTGCTCTACCCGCTGGCCAAGCTGCCGTTCGGGCTGGTGGCGCTGTGCTGGCAACTCGGCGTCATCGCCGCCCTTTACGGCGTCGTTCGGATCAGCCAGCGACTCATCGGCGTGCCCGCCACAGCAGGCCGCGCCGCCGCGATGCTGTGGACCGCCGTCGGGATCTGGACCGAACCGCTGCGCAGCACATTCGACTACGGGCAGATCAACGTCATCCTGGTACTAGCCGTGTTGGGGGCGGCCTACAGCACCCGGTGGTGGGTGTCGGGTCTGCTGGTCGGCCTGGCCGCCGGGATCAAGCTGACCCCGGCCATCGCCGGGGTGTACCTCGCCGGGATGCGACGGTGGTCGGCGGCGGTGTTCTCGGCGGTTGTCTTCGCCGCCACGGTCGCGGTGTCGGTGGCCGTGATCGGCCAGCAGGCCCGGTACTACTTCACCGACCTGCTCGGCGATGCCAGCCGGGTGGGCCCGATCGGAACGTCGTTCAACCAATCCTGGCGCGGGGGCATCTCCCGGATTCTTGGCTACGACGCCGGCTACGGGGCGGCGGTGCTGGCCGCGATCGCGGTGACCGCCGCATTGGCGGTGCTGGCCTGGCAGGCCCTGGGCGGCGCCGCCGAGGGGGGTCGCGACCGGTTGGGATCGCTGCTGGTGGTCGAACTGTTCGGGTTGCTGATCTCGCCGATCTCCTGGACCCACCACTGGGTTTGGTTGCTGCCGTTGATGATCTGGCTGTTCGGCGGGCCGTGGCGGGACCGCCCCGGCGCGCGCGCCCTGGCCTGGGGGTGGCTGGCGTTGAGCCTGGTCGGGGTGCCGTGGCTGCTCAGCTTCGCCCAGCCGACGATCTGGGAGATCAGCCGACCGTGGTACCTGGCCTGGGCCGGGTTGGTCTACATCGTCGCCACGCTCGCGACGCTGGGCTGGATCGCCGCTACGGGCCTGACAGAATCCCGTCGATCTCGGCTGCCATCTGCACGTCCTTATCGGTGATCCCACCCTCCGAATGGGTCACCAGCGCGAAACTGACCGTCCGCCAACGGATGTCGATGTCGGGGTGATGGTCGGCGCGTTCGGCGTGTTGGGCCACCCGCCGGACGGCCTCGATCCCGTCCAGGAACGAGGGGAATGTCACCGACCGGCGCAGCGCACCGTCGGTGCGCTGCCACCCGTCCAGGTCCGCTGCTGCGGCGTCCACTTCGTCATTGCTCAAAACGGCCATGAGTTCATGCTTACCCGGTCAACGCGCAGTCACGCAGATGTTCTGCGTATACCGTCACAGGCCATGCAGATCGTGGTCGCCGGGGCGTTGATCGCCGACGGCGCCCTGCTGGTCGCACAGCGCCATCGCCCGCCCGAACTGGCCGGGCTGTGGGAACTGCCGGGCGGCAAGGTGGTGCACGGCGAGACCGAAAATCAGGCGCTGTCCCGTGAGCTTCGGGAGGAACTCGGGGTGCAGGTCGAGGTCGGCGACCGTCTTGGCGCCGACGTTCCCTCGGGTTCGGTGATCCTGCGGGCCTACCTGGTCACCCTGATCGGGGGAGAGTTGCAACCCCACGACCACGCTGCGCTGCGCTGGGTCTCGGCCGCCGAATTGGAGGACCTGCCCTGGGTCCCCGCCGACCGGGCCTGGCTGCCTGCTCTGCGTGAACGTCTCGACGAATCTCGGTAACGGGAGTGAGTCTGGAGGCGAGCCTGTCCCGGCAGTGCTGGCTGTTTGCCGCGGGGTCGACCCTGTTCGCCATCGCCAGTGCGCCTTACTTCGCCGTGTTCGCCGGTTCGGGAACCACCAACCTGCTGAGCTTCCTGGGCTCCTGGTTCTTCACCACGGCTGCCTGGATACAGCTGAAGCTCAGCCGCACTGAACTCGAATGGTATTCCGCAGCAGTGCAATTCGCGGGCACCGTGCTGTTTAACATCAGTACCGGGGCGGCCTCCTGGAGCTCGGGGCCGGGGAGTGCGGGACCGTGGAGTTCGGCCCTGCGCAGTTCAGCCCCGTGGATCGGGGTCCCGTGGCTGCAGTCGGCGGAGTCGCGGCGGCACCTGATCTGGACCCCCGACGCGGTCGGGTCACTGGCCTTCCTGGTCGGCGGAGCACTCGCGATCATCGCAGTCGGCGCTGCTGCGGCCGCCCGGGACCGCCGGATCGCCTGGCTGAACATGGCCGGGTGCGTGGCCTTCGCGGTCTCGGCGGTGGCCGGCTTCATCAGGCGCAGCGGAGTCACCGAGGATCAGTGGCTGGCCAATCTGGGCACATTCATCGGAGCGCTGTGCTTTGCCGTCGCCGCCCTGGCCGCGCTGCCGCGTTTTCGCGATCAGGGTGGCGCACTGCGACAATCTGCGGCGTGAACTTTCGCAATGTCGCCATCGTCGCGCACGTCGATCACGGCAAGACCACCTTGGTGGACGCGATGCTGCGGCAATCCGGCGCCCTGAGCCACCGCGGCGACGACGCCGTCGAGCGCCTTATGGACTCCGGTGACCTGGAGAAGGAAAAGGGCATCACCATCCTGGCCAAGAACACCGCGGTGCACCGTCAGCACCCGGACGGCTCGAAAACGGTGATCAACGTCATCGACACCCCCGGTCACGCCGACTTCGGCGGCGAGGTGGAGCGCGGGTTGTCCATGGTCGACGGTGTGCTACTGCTCGTCGACGCCTCCGAAGGCCCGCTGCCGCAGACCCGGTTCGTGTTGCGCAAGGCGCTGACCGCGCACCTGCCGGTGATCCTGGTGGTCAACAAGACCGACCGGCCCGACGCCCGCATCGCCGAGGTGGTCGAGGAGAGCCACGATCTGCTGCTCGACGTCGCCTCCGATCTGGACGCCGAGGCCCAGGAGGCCGCCGAACGTGCACTGGGTCTGCCGACCCTGTTCGCCTCCGGCCGGGCCGGGGTGGCCAGCACCGTCGAACCCGCCAACGGCGAGAACCCCCAGGGTGACAACCTCGACCCGCTGTTCGACGTCCTGCTCGAGCACATTCCGCCGCCCCAGGGGGACCCGGAGGCGCCGTTGCAGGCGCTGGTCACCAACCTCGACGCCTCGGCGTTCCTGGGCCGGCTGGCCCTGATCCGGATCTACAACGGCAAGCTGCGCAAAGGCCAGCAGGTGGCCTGGATGCGCGAGGTGGACGGAGTGCCGGTTATCGCGAACGGCAAGATCACCGAACTGCTCAGTACCGTTGGGGTGGAACGCAATCCGACCGAGGAGGCCGTCGCCGGAGACATCGTCGCCGTCGCGGGCATGCCCGAGATCATGATCGGTGACACCCTGGCCGACCCGGACCACGCGCACGCGCTTCCGCGTATCACCGTCGACGAACCGGCCATCTCGGTGACCATCGGGACGAACACCTCTCCGTTGGCCGGCAAGGTCTCCGGTCACAAGCTCACCGCGCGCATGGTCAAGTCCCGGTTGGACTCCGAACTGGTCGGCAACGTCTCGATCCGGGTGGTCGACATCGGCCGGCCGGACGCCTGGGAGGTGCAGGGCCGCGGCGAGTTGGCGCTGGCCGTTCTGGTCGAGCAGATGCGCCGGGAGGGCTTCGAACTGACGGTGGGCAAACCTCAGGTGGTCACCCGGACCATCGAAGGCAAGCTGCACGAACCGTTCGAGGCGATGACCATCGACTGCCCCGAGGAGTTCGTCGGCGCCATCACCCAGTTGATGGCCAACCGCAAGGGCCGGATGGAGCAGATGACCAACCACGCCGCCGGGTGGGTGCGGATGGACTTCGTGGTGCCCAGCCGCGGTCTGATCGGCTTCCGCACCGACTTCCTGACCCTGACCCGCGGCACCGGGATCGCCAACGCGGTGTTCGACGGGTACCGGCCGTGGGCCGGGGAGATCCGGGCGCGGCACACCGGATCGCTGGTCAGCGACCGCGCCGGCTCGGTGACGCCGTTCGCGATGATCCAACTGGCCGACCGTGGCACATTCTTCGTCGAGCCCGGCGACGAGACCTACGAGGGCCACGTCGTCGGCATCAACCCACGGGCTGAGGATCTCGACGTCAACGTCACCCGGGAGAAGAAACTCACCAACATGCGCTCCTCCACCGCCGATGTGATGGAGACCCTGGCCCGGCCGATGGAACTCGACCTCGAGCAGGCGATGGAATTCTGTGCCGCCGACGAATGCGTCGAAGTCACCCCGGAGATCGTCCGGGTGCGCAAGGTCGAGCTGGATGCCACCATGCGGGCCCGCACCCGCTCCAGGGCCAAGGCGCAGAAGGCGTGACGGGGCCCGTCGTTAGCGGGGGCGGCGCCGACCGGTCGATACCCTGAGAGTCGTGCCGACCCGACGCAGACAGCAGGTTGCTGCGTGGGCCATGTCCGTAGCCGTTCTGGCGGGCTGCGCCGTCGACCCGCCGCCGGCGCCGCAGAGCACCGAAACCTCGCAGGCGGCCGCTCCGGCGCCGCAAGCCACCCAGATCATCATGGCGATCGACTCGATCGGGGCCGGATTCAACCCACACCTGCTGTCCGACCAGTCGCCGGTGAACGCCTCGATCAGCGCCCTGGTTCTGCCCAGCGCGTTCCGGCCGGTCCCCGACCCGGCCGAACCGAGCGGTTCGCGTTGGCAGATGGACACCAACCTGTTGGTCTCGGCGCGGGTGACCGCCACCAACCCGTTCACCGTGACCTACAAGATCCGGCCGGAGGCGGCGTGGACGGACAATGCGCCGATCGCCGCCGACGACTTCTGGTATCAGTGGCGCCAGATCGTCAGCCAACCCGGTGTCGTCGATCCGGCCGGCTACGACCTGATCACCGGGGTGCAATCCCTCGACGGCGGCAAGCGGGCCGTCGTCACCTTCTCCCAGCCCTATCCGGCGTGGCGGGAGTTGTTCAACAACCTGCTGCCCGCGCACATCGTCAAGGACGTGCCGGGAGGGTTCCTGGCCGGGCTGAACCGGGCACTGCCGGTGACCGGCGGGCAGTTCCGGGTGGACACCATCGATCCGCAGCGCGACGAGATCCTGCTGGCGCGCAACGACCGGTTCTGGGGAACGCCGGCCAAACCGGACCAGATCCTGTTCCGTCGGGCCGGTGTACCCGCCGCGCTGGCCGACTCGATCCGCAACGGTGACACGCAGGTGGCGCAGGTGCACGGTGGGGCGGCGGCCTTCGCGCAACTCTCGGCCATCCCCGATGTTCGCACCGCCCGGGTCATCACCCCGCGGGTGATGCAGATGACATTGCGGGGCCAGCTGCCCAAGCTGGCGGATCCCCTTGTGCGGCAGGCGATCCTGGGTCTGCTCGACGTGGAACTGCTGGCCGCCGTCGGGACCGGCAGCGACAACTCGCTGACCCTGGACCGGTCGCTGGTCCGCGCCCCGAGCGATCCAGGCTATGTGGCCACCGGACCGGAACCGCTCGGTCGGGATCGCGCGCTGGAACTGTTCGCCCAGGCTGGTTTCCAGGTCGCCCGCAGCGGCACCACCGCGCCGGTCCCGCCGCCCGGTGCCGCGGTCGGCACCGTCAAACCCGAGTCCACCCGCGGCCGCATCAGCCGCGGCGGCCAGACGTTGACCTTGGTCATCGGCGCGGCGGCCAACGACCCCACCTCCGTCGCGGTGGCCAACACCGCCGCCGACCAACTGCGCAGCGTCGGGATCGCCGCCTCGGTGCTCGCCCTGGACCCCCCCGAGCTGTACGGCCCCGCCCTGGTCGAAAACCGGGTCGACGCCATCGTCGGCTGGCGGGCAGCCGGGGGAGATCTGGCCACCCGATTGGCGTCGCGGTTCGGCTGTCCGGCACTGGAGGCACGCCCGGCGGTGACCACTCCGGCGGCCCGGCCCGGTCCGCGGCCGGGCACCTCGCCTCCTACCACCTCCGCCAAACCCACCGACCCGCCGCCGTTGGTGCTGGCCCCGTCCAACCTCACCGGAATCTGCGACCGGTCCATCCAGTCCCGCATCGACGGCGCGTTGGCCGGAACCCTGAACATCAACGACGTCATCACCGCGGTGGAACCGAAGCTGTGGGCGATGGCTACGGTGTTGCCGATCATGCAGGACTCCACGATCGTCGCCGCCGGACCAACGGTCCGGAACGTCAGCCTCACCGGCGCCGTGCCGGTGGGCATCGTCGGGGACGCCGGCCGGTGGGTTAAGACCGCGCCCTGAGCGTTGCACTGAGGAGGGTTCATGCCGACTGTCCCGCGGCTGTTGTTCGTCCACGCCCACCCCGACGACGAGACCCTCAACAACGGTGCCACCATTGCCCGCTACACCGCCGAAGGAGCCGAGGTCACCGTCCTGACCTGCACGCTCGGGGAGGAGGGCGAGATCATCGGTGACCGCTGGGCCCAACTCGGGGTGGATCACGCCGATCAGCTGGGTGGCTACCGGATCGGGGAACTGACTGCTGCGCTGGGTCACCTGGGGGTGCCGGGACCCCGGTTCCTGGGTGGGGCCGGATGCTGGCGCGACTCCGGGATGGCCGGCACGCCGAGGCGCCGCCGGACTCGGTTCGCCGACGCCGACCCGGGATGGGTGGGCGATCAGGTGGCAGACGTCATCGCCGAACTTCGCCCGCACGTGGTGGTGACCTACGACGCCAACGGCGGGTACGGCCACCCCGATCACATCCAGGCGCACCGGGTCACCACGGCAGCGGTCGCCGCCGTCGCCGACCGCTGGCGGGTGCCCAAGTTCTACTGGACAGTGGTGTCCGGCAACGCCTTCCGGCGGGGGATCGCGCAACTTGAGTCCGCCGATGCGCTGCCGGAATGGATTTGGCCGGAGGACGAGTCCTCGTTCACCGTCGACGAAGACCAGATCACCACCGTCATCGACGCACCCGAGCACCGAGCCGCCAAGGTCGCCGCGATCGCTGCGCACGCCACCCAGGTGACACTGGGTCCGACCGGGCGGGCCTTCGCGCTGTCCAACAACATCGTGCTGCCGGTGCTGACCGAGGAGCATTACGTGCTGGTGTCGGGACAGTTCGGCGGGACTGCGGACCGGGAGGACGACCTGCTGGCGGGCCTGGACCTGTGACGGCCGAATCACCGGTGCAGTCCCGGTGGCCCCGCGTGGTGCTGGGCCTGCTCGCTGTCGACGGCGTGCTCTCGGCAGTCATGGGAGCGTTCCTGCTGCCCGCGCACCTGGGCTCGATCCCATTCCCGGTCAGCGCCCTGCTCAGCGGTCTGCTGAACATGGCGCTGGTCTGGGCGGCCGGCTACTGGACCGGCGGCGGCAGGCTGGCCGCGCTTCCGCTGTGGACCTGGATGGCGACGGTGGCGGTGCTCACCTTCGGCGGTCCCGGCAACGACATCATCTTCGGCGGGTCGGGGATCATGGGCTTCTCGCTGATCCTGCTCATGGTCCTCGGCGCCCTGCCGGCGGCACTGCTGCTGCGCCGGATTCGCGGGACCCCCTGAGGTCAGCCGCGGGATGCCGACCGGGCGGCGCGGCTGGGTCGCTCGGTGTTGGTGTCGGAGTTCGCAGCGTCGGCGGCTGACGCGGCGGCGTCCTGCGCCGTAGCAGCGGTGTCGGCCGGAGCATCCACGCCGGACGCTTCGGTTGAGGCGGACACCTCAGCCGCAATCTCGGCGGCGTCAACCTCGGCGGCCTCGACCTCGGCAGCGTTAACCTCGTCGGACTCGGCCTCGGCAGCCTCGCCCGGCGGGGCGTCAACCGGGGCGTCAACCGGGTCGGCGTCCTCGGCGGCCGGGGCATCCTCGGCCGGGGCGGCCGGAGTCGGAGCAACCGGAGCCTTGGTCGAGGGTGCCGGTAATGCGTCCACCGGCGCGTCAGCAGAGTTCTCCGCGTTACCGGCGTCAGCCTCGAGTGCGGCGGTCTGCACCGCCGCTGCGGCCGGCGCGCTCAGAGCCGGGGCGTCCACTGCGGCGCCCGGGAACGGCGGGAACGGCGGCAGCGGCGGGAAGGGCACCAGGCTGTTGAGCCAGGCAAGTCCGTAGGTGATGGCGTTGTTGATCGAAGTCTGGATCCCGGCGTTGATGTCGGGTCCGATCTGAGCAAAGTCCAGGCCGAGCACATCGGCGAAGGTGTACACCCCGGCTTGGACCAGCGGCTCAATGGTGAAGTAAGCCAAATCGACGCCGGGGGCGATCAACCACAGACCCGGAATGAAGCCCAGGACGTACTCGGTGAGCTCAAAACCGTAGGCCACCCACGGTTCGACCGCGTTGTAGGTGTTCTTGATCGCGTCTTCGATCGTCGTGGTGACCGCAGCGGCCTCCGGGGTGGCCGCAAGGCCGGTGGCGGCGGCCAGCGCAGCTGCGCTGGGAGCCACCGCAGCGCCCGGCAGCGGCGGGATCGGCGGCAACGGCGGGAAGGGCACCAGGCTGTTGAGCCACGCGAGGCCGTAGGTGGCCGCGTTGTTCAGCGAGCTGGTGATCCCAGCGTTGATGTCGGGGCCGATCTGAGCAAAGTTCAGGCCGACCACATCGGCGAAGCTGTACACGCCGGCTTGAACCAGCGGTTCAGTGGTGTAGTAGGCGAACGGGACACCGGGGGCAACCCACCACAGACCCGGAATGAGGCCGAGGATGTACTCGCCCCAGGCGGCGCCGTAGGCGGCCCACGGTTCGACGAAGTTGTAGGTGTTCTTGATCGCCACCTCGAGGGGAGTGGTGATCGATGTCATCCGAACGTCCGACAGAACCGTCGCGGGGGACGAGCCGGTCGCCCCGACCGGCATCACTGCGGCGGCGCCGACCATCGCGGCGCTGACGCCGGCGATCAGGAAGGAGCGGGGGGAGAGTCCGGCAGACACGGACTGGGTCATCACACACCTCACAGGTTTGCTGACAGTTCGCTGAGAGAGCGTAGCAGCGAACCTGTGAGTTTCACAGAGTGGCTCGTCGTGCTGGGCCGCTTCGGCCCCCGCGACCGGCGGCCGCGCCGGTACTAGGGTGGTGCCATGTCCACTGGCGCCGCAGGGTCCACCGGCGTCGCTGCAGACCGGGGTCGACGCCGGTGAGCGAGGCGGCACTGCGCCGGGTGCTGCGCCGTGCCCGGGACGGGGTAGCCCTCAACGTCGACGAGGCCGCCCTGGCGATGACCGCCCGCGGCGACGATCTGGACGACCTGTGTTCCAGCGCGGCACGGGTGCGCGACGCCGGCCTGGGCTCGGCCGCCCGGTTCGGACCCACCGGACGGCCGGCGGTCTCCTATTCCCGCAAGGTGTTCATCCCGCTCACCCGGTTGTGTCGGGACACCTGCCACTACTGCACCTTCGTGACGGTGCCGGGCAAGCTGCGCGCCGCGGGCCAGGGCATGTACCTGGAGACCGACGAGATCCTGGCCATCGCCCGCCGGGGTGCGGAACTCGGTTGCAAGGAAGCGCTGTTTACCCTCGGTGATCGGCCGGAGGCCCGTTGGCCCGAGGCCCGCCAGTGGCTCGACGAACGCGGCTACGACTCCACCCTCGATTACGTACGGGCCGCCGCGATCCGGGTCCTCGAGGAGACCGGCCTGCTGCCGCACCTGAATCCGGGGGTGATGAGTTGGACGGAGATGTCGCGGCTGCGGCCGGTGGCGCCGTCGATGGGCATGATGCTGGAGACCACCTCGCGGCGATTGTTCGAAACCCGCGGACTGGCCCATTACGGCAGCCCCGACAAGGATCCGGCGGTGCGGTTGCGCACCCTGACCGACGCCGGCCGACTGGCCATCCCGTTCACTACCGGACTGCTGGTGGGGATCGGGGAGACGCTGGTGGAGCGGGCCGAGACCCTGCACGCGATTCGCAAGGTGCACAAGGAGTTCGGCCATGTCCAAGAAGTCATCGTGCAGAACTTCCGGGCCAAGGATCGCACCGCGATGGCATCGGCGCCGGACGCCGACTTCGATGATTTCCTGGCCTGCGTCGCGGTCGCCCGACTGGTACTCGGCCCCGATATGCGCGTTCAGGCTCCGCCCAATCTCGTCTCGCCCGCCGAATGTCTGGCGCTGCTAGGTGCCGGTGTCGACGACTGGGGCGGCGTCTCGCCGTTGACTCCCGACCACGTCAACCCGGAGCGGCCCTGGCCCGCGCTGGACGATCTGGCCGCGGTGACCGCCGAGGCCGGTTTCGATCTGGTGCAACGACTGACCGCGCAACCCAAATACGTTCATTCCCCAGCGGGTTGGCTCGACCCCCGGGTGGCCGGGCATGTGGCGGCGCTGGCAGATCCGCGCACCGGTTTCGCCCGCGACGTCAATCCGGTCGGCCGGCCCTGGCAGGAACCCGATGAGGCCACCGAATCGTTGGGCCGCGCCGACCTCGGCACCGCGATCGACACCGAGGGCCGTCACGACGCCGCCCGCAGCGATCTGGCCAGCGCATTCGGAGACTGGGAGTCCATCCGCGACCGCGTCGGCGAACTGTCCGCACGTGCACCCGAACGCCTCGACGCCGACGCCGCCGCTGCGCTGCGGTCAGCCGAACGCGACCCCGCGGGCTGCAGCGACGCCGAGTACCTGGCGCTGGCCACCGCCGACGGTCCAGCACTGGAAGCCGTTGCCGCACTCGCGGATTCACTTCGCCGTGATGTGGTTGGCGACGACGTCTCGTTCGTGGTGAACCGGAACATCAACTTCACCAACATCTGCTACACGGGGTGCCGATTCTGCGCCTTCGCTCAGCGCAAGGGGGATGCTGACGCGTTCTCGCTGTCCACCCGCGAGGTGGCCGACCGGGCGTGGGAAGCGCACGTGGCCGGGGCGACCGAGGTGTGCATGCAGGGCGGAATCGACCCCGATCTTCCGGTGACCGCCTATGCCGATCTGGTGCGGGCGGTCAAAGAGGCCGTCCCCTCGATGCACGTCCATGCCTTCTCGCCGATGGAGATCGCCAACGGGGTCGCCAAGAGTGGCAGCAGCATTCGGGACTGGCTGATCAATCTGCGCGAAGCAGGGCTGGGAACGATCCCCGGGACGGCCGCCGAGATCCTCGACGATGACGTGCGCTGGGTGCTGACGAAGGGCAAGTTGCCGACGTCGCTGTGGATCGAGATCGTCAGCACCGCACACGAAGTCGGGCTACGGTCGAGTTCGACGATGATGTACGGACACGTGGACACCCCGGCGCACTGGGTGGCTCACCTGAACGTGCTGCGCGGAATCCAGGACAGCACAGGCGGTTTCACCGAGTTCGTCCCGCTGCCGTTCGTGCATCAGTCCTCGCCGTTGTATCTGGCCGGCGCCGCTCGTCCCGGCCCGACCCACCGCGACAACCGCGCGGTGCATGCCCTGGCCCGCATCATGCTGCACGGGCGGATCGCTCAGATCCAGACCAGCTGGGTCAAGCTCGGTGTGGAGCGCAGTCAGGTGATGCTCAACGGGGGCGCCAACGATCTCGGCGGAACCCTCATGGAGGAGACCATCTCGCGGATGGCGGGTTCGCCGCACGGCTCGGCCAAGACCGTCGCCGAACTGGTGGCCATCGCCGAGGGAATCGGCCGGCCCGCGCGGCAGCGCACCACGACGTACTCAACGCTGGCGGTTGAACCGACCGGCCAACCCGTGTCCCGCCGGTAAACCGCTCCGGAGCCCGCCCCGGAGCCCACCCCAATTTGCCGACCTCTCGGCCGCCGGGCCGGCCGGGCGGCATACTGCCACCCATGAATAGGCGCGTGCCACTGGTCGCCGCTGTGGCATTTGCGGTCCTGTCGGTGTTCGCCGTCGTCGTGGTTCCGCTTGGCCCGGGAGTCGACCGTCCCGGATCGGAGGTCGTCGACCATTTCACCGCCCACTCTGGCCAGATCAGACTGCAAGCGTTGTTGACCGCACTGGCGCTGCTGGCGGCCGTGGTGGTGATCGGTTTTGTCCGGGACCGCTTGGACGGTCCGGCCGGCTATATCTTCACCATCGGGGCGGCGGTGCTGATCGCCCAGGTCGGGATTCAGATGTGGATCAACGCTGGGATGGCGCTGCACCCCGGGTCGCTGGATCCGGCCACCGCCCGCACCCTGGCCGACATCGCCGCGATGTGGGGTCCATTGCTGACCGTCCCGGCGATCATGATGGCCGGCCCGGTGGTATGGGCCGCGCGGCTGGGTCGCTTCCCGCGCTGGATGGCGCTGATCGCCGCGGTGTTCCTCGTCGAGCAAGTGGTGGCGGTGCTGACCATCATCGGCCCGGTCGGCAGCTTCATCGCCCCGGGCGGACCGCTGGTGATCTTCGGTGGGGGTGTGCTGTTCGGTGTCTTCTTCTTTGCTCTCGGCCTGGCCGTGGGACTGCCCGACGAACGACCCAGCGACCAGGAGGCCGCCTCAGCGCCCGACCAGTTCACGGCGCCGTAGGAGCACCGCCTAGTATCAGCAACGCGATCGTCTCGCAGGGTTTACTGTGGCCCTGCCCGCCGAAGATGCCCGGCGACCCAGCACGACGTCAGACCGATACGAGAGCAGATGGAGGAGAACCTTCGTGACCTACGTGATCACCGAAGCGTGCGTCGACATCAAGGACAAGGCCTGCATCGAGGAATGCCCGGTCGACTGCATCTACGAGGGTGCCCGGATGCTCTTCATCCACCCCGACGAGTGTGTGGACTGCGGCGCCTGTGAGCCGGTCTGCCCGGTGGAGGCGATCTACTACGAGGACGACGTGCCCGAGCAGTGGTCGCAGTACACCCAGATCAATGTTGATTTCTTCGCCGAATTGGGGTCGCCGGGTGGCGCCTCGAAGGTGGGGATGACCGAGAACGACCCGCAGGTCGTCAAGGACCTCCCGCCCAAGGGCGAGGACTGACGGCGCACGGCGGTCGCTCAGCGGCGCCGGTATCGGCGTCGCTGCCGGTGTTCCCCTGGGACACCCTCGCGCAGGCCTCCGCGCTGGCCCGCGCGCATCCGGGCGGGATCGTCGACCTGTCGGTGGGCACTCCGGTCGACCCGGTAGCCCCCGTCATCCGGGCGGCCCTCGCCGAGGCCTCGGCGGTGCCCGGCTACCCGACCACCGCGGGAACTCCGGAGTTGCGGGAGTCCGTCGTGGCGGCTCTGCGTCGGCGTTACGGCATCACCTCACTGGACCCCGACGCCGTCCTGCCGGTGATCGGCACCAAGGAACTGATCGCCTGGCTGCCGACCCTGCTGGGACTGCGCGAGGCGGACATCGTCGTCGTCCCCGAACTGGCCTACCCGACCTACGAGGTGGGCGCCCGACTGGCCGGTGCGACGGTGATCGCGGCCGATTCGCTGACCCAGTTGGGTCCGCGGAACCCGGCGCTGATCTACCTCAACTCGCCGAGCAATCCGACTGGGCGGGTGCTGGGCGTCGACCATCTCCGCAAGGTGGTGGCGTGGGCGCGCGAACGCGGCACACTGATCGCCTCCGATGAGTGCTACCTCGGGCTGGGGTGGTCCGAACAGCCCATGTCGGTGCTGCACCCCGACGTGTGCGAGGGGGACCACACCGGCTTGCTGGCGGTGCATTCACTGTCCAAGACCTCCTCGCTGGCGGGGTACCGGGCCGGGTTCGTCGCCGGGGATGAGAGGGTGGTCGCTGAGTTGCTGGCGGTTCGCAAGCACGCCGGGATGATGGTGCCCGGTCCCGTGCAGGCTGCGATGCGCGCCGCCCTCGATGACGACGAACACCAACGCGCCCAACGAGAGCGGTACGAACGCCGGCGTGCGGTGCTGGTGGAGGCGTTCAGATCAGCCGGGTTCTCCATCGAGCACTCACAGGCAGGGCTGTATCTGTGGGCCACTCGCGGCGAGCCCTGCCGGGACACTGTCGACTGGTTGGCGCAACGCGGAATCCTGGTGGCTCCGGGCGATTTCTATGGGGCCGCCGGGTCCCGCTACGTGCGAGTCGCAATGACTGCAACCGACGAACGCGTGGCTGCCGCCGCCGAGCGCCTTAGCGCCTGAGCGCGGCCCCGATATCGGTGAGAACCCAGGGACACCGCGCCCTGCCTGGTTGAGGGTCTAGTTCATGTTCCAGGGTTCGCCGTAGGTGGTGACGCTGTCGCCGGTCTTGGAGATCAGCCGGGCGAACGGGCGCAGTAGCACCCCGCCGGCCGCGCCGGTGACCGTGCCGTGCGCGTTGGCCACCGCCACCGACCCCTCCGGACCCTCGACGTCGACGGAGAACGTCGCCACCTCCTGGATACCCGGGCCGTTGCCCAGGTCGGAGCTGATCGAGGCGCCCGGGAACAGGTTCGGGGTGATCACCGAGGCCAGCGGGTCAAACCCCAGCGGGGAGAGCGACACGTCGTCGAGCAGGATGTTGGGGGTGGTGTAGCTGAAGTTGATGCCCACGCCCAGCGACCAGGGGAAGCCGACCTGGTACCCCAACTCCAAGGTCCCGGCGAACTCATCAGCACCCTCGCCGACCACGTTGTACATCGCCTTGCCGGAGTGGAACCACTCCCGGGTCAGCCGGTTGCGGTCCAACGGGTAGACCCCGTCGAGGTAGGTGTCCCACTGCTGGATGGTCATCGTGCGACCACCCCCATCGACCAGGCTCATCTGGTTGTCCATCCCCGCCTGAGCGGTACCCGGCAAGGCGAAGAACCCCGCCGCCGCGACGACCAGCGCCCCCAGAACACGACCGACACTCCTCATGGTGGCCCCTAACCGCCGAGATGGGCATAACAGCTAGCTCATCGGTAACACAGGTCACAGTGTTACAACGTTCGGGGGCCACAATTTTTCGGGTGCGGGTCGGCCGACGGTGGTCACGCCGCGACGGCGGCGACGGGCATCACGACGCTGCCACGACAGGGTCCCTCGGTGATGTCGGTGTGCCACGTGCCCTGCAGGGAGCCGTTGGGTTGGGGCTGGTAGTAGGTCCACGACCTGGCGCGGGCCCAGCTCTTCTGGCCGCCGGTGCCCACCAGGCAATCCCACATCCACTCATAGCTGGTGGCCCACTCCGAGCCGTTCCAGGCGAACCGGGCGGGCCAGGGCACCGTCGGGTTCCCGGGGCGGGGGCCGGCCACCACGGTGGCCACGCAGTCGCGCACCGAGCACTGCGTGGCGACAGTGAACGTCGCACCGAAGTCCTTCTCCGGCTGGCGGGTGGCCGCGCTGGTGCCGGCCTTTTGGGAGGCATAGGTCAGCATCTGGTAGGTCCCGTTCCATAGCGTGGGTGCCGCGTGGGCGGCTGGCGGGCAGCCGAGCGCGGCCAGCGCCGCAGCCGCGGTGACAGCGCGGAATCGCTTGCCGGTCATGGCCTCTGGCCAGTCCACATACCGTGAGCCTAATCGCAGCCAAACCACACCTGCCGCATCGGCAACATGTGTCGGATAACCTCTGTGGGTGCTGCTGGCCTCGCTGAATCCCGCCGCGGTGGCTGCCGGAGCCGATATCGGCGATGCAGTCCGCATCGACGGGGCCACCCTGTCGCGTAGTGATCTGGTGGGGGCGGGGACCTCGGTCGCCGAACGGGTCGCAGGGGCGCGGCGTATCGCGGTGCTGGCCACCCCGACCGCGGCGACCGTGCTGGCCGTCACCGGGTGCCTGATCGCCGGGGTGCCGTTCGTCCCGGTTCCGGCCGACGTCGGGACCGCCGAGCAGGCCCACATCCTCACCGACTCCGGCGCCCAGGCCTGGCTCGGCGAGATGCCCGGCGACCCGGCCGGCCTGCCGCACGTCCCGGTGCGCCTGCACGCCCGTTCCTGGCACCGCTATCCCGAGCCCGACCCGCGCAGTACCGCCATGGTGATCTACACCTCGGGGACCACCGGGCCGCCCAAGGGTGCGGTGCTCAGTCGCGCCACGGTGGCCGCTGATCTCGACGCTCTGGCGCAAGCCTGGCAGTGGACCCCCGAGGACACCCTGGTGCACGGACTGCCGCTGTTCCATGTGCACGGCCTGGTGCTGGGTCTGCTCGGCTCGCTGCGGGTGGGAAACCGGTTCGTCCACACCGGCAAGCCCACCCCGCAGGCCTACGCGCAGGCGCGGGGCACGCTGTATTTCGGCGTCCCCACGGTGTGGTCCCGGGTGGTCGCCGACACCGCGTCGGCGCGGGCGCTGGCCTCGGCCCGACTGCTGGTCTCGGGTAGCGCGGCGCTGCCGGTGCCGGTATTCACCGGGTTGGCCGAACTCACCGGGCATGCCCCGGTGGAACGCTACGGCTGCACCGAAACCCTGATCACGGTCAGCACCCGGGCCGATGGTGAACGCCGGCCTGGTTGGGTGGGTCTTCCCCTGGCCGGCATGCAGACCCGGTTGGCGGCAGACGACGGCGCCGCGGTGCCCCATGACGGGGAGACCATCGGCAGCCTTCAGGTCCGGACGCCGACGATCTTCGACGGCTACCTGAACCGCCCCGACGCCACCGCGGAGTCGTTCACCGCGGACGGTTGGTACCGCACCGGCGACGCCGCTGTCATCGGAACCGACGGGATGCACCGGATCGTCGGCCGCGAATCGGTGGACCTGATCAAATCCGGCGGATATCGGGTTGGGGCCGGCGAGATTGAGACCGCATTGCTCGGGCATCCTGGCGTCGCCGAGGTGGCCGTGGTCGGCCTCCCCGATGAGGATCTTGGCCAGCGGATTGTGGCGTTCGTCGTCGGTGAGGCGACCTCTGGTGAACTCATCAATTTTGTCGCCCAACAACTTTCGGTGCACAAGCGGCCCCGGGAAGTTCGACTGGTGGAGGCTTTGCCCCGCAACGCGATGGGCAAGGTGATGAAAAAGGAACTGATCGGCGGCGGCTAACGGCCCCGCGGGCTAGAGCCCACCGAACAGCAGATTCAGCGACTCCGCCATGGTGGGGTGGGTGAAGATCGTGTCGCGAACCTGTTGGTAGGGAACCTTGCCGAGCATGGCCATCTGCACCACCGACATCACCTCACCGGCTGAGTGGCAGAACAGCGAGCAACCCAGAATCTGGTTGGTGTTCCGGTCGACCACGGCCTTGAGTACACCCGCGGTCTCCCCGGCGGTATTGGCTCGGGGCACCTTGTTGGCCGGCAGTGTGGCGACTGCAATGTCGAATCCCTGCGCAAGCGCCTGTTCCTCGGTCAATCCGACCCGGCCCAACTCCGGGTCGATGAACAACGTGTACGGCACCAGGCGACCGGCGGTGCTGCGTCCGGCGTTGTGCAGCACGTTGGCCAGCAGAATGCGGTAGTCGTCCCAGGAGGCGTGGGTGAACAGTGGTCCACCGTTGCAGTCACCCACAGCGTAGACGTTGTGGGCGGTGGTCTCCAGTCGATCGTTGACGGTGATCGCCCCTTTCGGGCTCACCTGCACGCCGGCCGCCTCCAGGCCCAGTCCGGCGGTACTGGGTGTGCGGCCGATCGCGACCATCAGATGAGTGCAGTCCACTGTGTCCTGGATGCCGTTGCGGGAGTAGATCAGTTCGACTCCTCGACCGCCGGCCCGGACGGACTCGGTGTCGGCGTCGTCGAGGAATTCGATTCCGTCCTCTTCCAAGACTGTCCGGACCGCGGCGGCGATGTCGCGATCCTCGTTGGGCAGGAACCGGTCGCCCCGTTGGATCACGACGACATCACTGCCCAGACGCCGGAAAACCTGGGCGAACTCAAGAGCGATGTAGCCCGCACCGATGATGGCCAACCGTGCGGGCAACTCCTCGAGTTCCATCACCGAAGTGCTGGTGAGGTAGTCGACGGTGGCCAAGCCGGGAATCTCGGGGATCGTGGTGTCACTTCCGGTGTTGATGTAGACGCGGTCGCCACGCACCTCCCGGGTGGAACCGTCCGCCATCGTGACAGCGATCGTTCGGTCACCGACGAACACACCGGAACCCAACAGGAACGTCATATTCGGGGTGGTGGTGAACAGCGTCCAGTGGGCATCCACCATCCCCGAGACCACTCGGCGCTTTCGTTCGACCACCGGCGCCAGCGCCGACGGCGGAGGGTCGAGGATCACACCGAAATCACCGGCGCGCCTGGCCAACTCGACCAGTTTGGCGCTGGCGACCATCGTCTTGGTCGGTATACAGGCCACGTTGATGCAGCTTCCGCCGATTTGGCCCCTCTCGATCAGAGCAACGGAGTGACCGGCATTGGCCAACGCCATGGCCAGCGACTTGCCGCCCTTTCCGCCACCCAACACCACATCGTCGAACTGCTCCAGCACGGCTGCCAACCTCCGGTCTTACGGACGTCTCCTGAGGACACAGTGTGACCGCACCGCGGCGTTCGTGGAGCAGTGATGGTCGACTTCCCGACGGTTCTCCGAATGTCAGCCGAGTTCTCAGCAGGGTGGCCGGCAGCACTGCTCGCCGAATTCCTAGTTGGCGTGCAGGGCCTCATTGAGGGTGATCCCGGAACCGTCGCGGGACACCACCTCCACCGCGCCCGTCACCGAATTGCGGCGGAAGAGAAGGTTATTGCCGCCGGATAGTTCCCGGGCCTTGACCGTGGCTCCGTCGGCCAGGGTGACCTTCGTCCCAGCGGTGACGTACAACCCGGCCTCGATCACGCAGTCGTCACCCAGGGAGATACCCAAGCCGGAGTTGGCGCCCAGCAGACAGCGCTTGCCGACCGAGATCACCTCGGTGCCCCCGCCGGACAGTGTGCCCATGATGGACGCACCGCCGCCGATGTCGGAGCCGTCGCCGACAACCACGCCCGCAGAGATCCGTCCCTCGACCATCGAGTTGCCCAGCGTGCCGGCGTTGAAGTTGACGAAACCTTCGTGCATGACGGTGGTGCCCGGCGCCAGGTGCGCGCCCAGGCGCACCCGGTCGGCGTCGGCGATCCGCACTCCGGTCGGCACCACGTAGTCGACCATCCGCGGGAACTTGTCCACCCCGTACACCGTGACCGGGCCGCGCCGGCGCAGTCGAAGGCGGACCTCTTCGAACCCCTCGATGCGGCACGGCCCGTAATTGGTCCACACCACGTTGGTCAGTGCCCCGAACACCCCGTCGAGGTTCAGTCCGTGCGGTTCGACGAGACGGTGGGAGATCAGGTGCAGCCGAAGATAGGCGTCGTAGGTGTCGACCGGTTTGTCCGCGAGCACGGTGACGGTGCGGATCGGCACGATTTCGACACCCCGGTCGGGGTCCGGGCCGGACAGCGCGGCGAGATTGTCCGCGACGTCGTCCGGGCCGATCCGGGTGGTGCCCGGCGGGCTGTAGGCGCCGAGTTCCGGTTCGGGGAACCAGGCGTCGAGCACGGTGCCGTCCTCGGTGATGGTGGCCAGTCCGAAGCCCGCAGCAGAAGTCACGGTGCACACCGTACTTCCGCGCCGAGCAGACGCAAAGTGCGCCGACACGCCGGGTGTAGGGGGTCTTTTGTGTCTGCTCGCGGGGGGAGGGTGACCGGCTAGCCTGGGGAGTCGTGCTGGATCTGCGCTCCGACCCCGACCTGCTGACCGCGGCACTGATCGACATCCCCAGCGTGTCGCGCGAGGAACGCCGGATCGCCGACGAGGTCGAGGCCGCCCTGCGCGAGCAGACCGGCTACGAAGTGATCCGCAACGGCGACGCGGTGCTGGCCCGCACGAATCTGGGCCGTCCGTCGCGGGTGATTCTGGCCGGGCATCTGGACACCGTGCCGATCGCCGACAACGTGCCGTCGCGCCGCGACGCCGACCACATCTACGGCTGCGGCGCCTCGGACATGAAGTCCGGCGACGCGGTGTTCCTGCACTTGGCCGCTACCGTCACCGACCCGGTCCGCGACGTCACGCTGATCCTCTACGACTGCGAGGAGATCGAGGCCAGCGCCAACGGTCTGGGCCGCATCCAGCGCGAACTGCCCGACTGGCTGCGCGCCGACGTCGCGATCCTCGGTGAGCCTTCCGGCGGCTACATCGAAGCCGGTTGCCAGGGCACCCTGCGGGCCGTGCTGTCGATGTCCGGAACCCGGGCGCACTCGGCGCGGTCCTGGTTGGGCGACAACGCCATTCACAAACTCGGGCCGGTCCTGGACCGGCTGGCCGACTACCAGGGACGGGTGGTCGACATCGACGGCTGCACCTACCGGGAAGGCCTGTCGGCGGTGCGGGTCGACGGCGGGGTGGCCGGCAACGTGATCCCCGACGCGGCGTCGGTCACGGTCAACTTCCGGTTCGCCCCCGACCGCAGTCCCGAGGCCGCCCTGGCTCACGTCCATGAGGTCTTCGACGGCTTGCCGGTGCAGGTGCAGCAGACCGACGTGGCCGCCGGGGCGTTACCCGGCCTACACCATCCGCCCGCCGCGGCTCTGGTGGATGCCGCCGCTGGGATGGTGCGGGCCAAGTTCGGCTGGACCGATGTGGCGCGCTTTGCCGCGCTGGGGATTCCGGCGGTCAACTACGGCCCCGGTGACCCCAATCTGGCGCACCGACGCGACGAGTGGGTGTCGGTGGCACAGATCGGGGCGGTCACCGCCGCCCTGCGCCGGTACCTGTCCGGTTAGCCACCACCTCGGCGCCGGTGTCGGCCGGCCAGGGCTACTGCCCCTGGCCCAGGGAGTAGCCCGGCACCCCGTCGAACCGGTAGAGGCCCTCGGTCTTGACGAAGTCCAGTCCGGCCTCGGCCAGGCGGTTGAGCAGGTTGACGATGTCGGCACCGGAGGCGTGACCGGGTTCGGGGGAGTGGAACCGGGCCCGCCAGTGGTCGACGCAGAAGGTCTCCGGAAGTCCGTCCGGCCACACCTTGACCCCGCGGTTGGTGATCATCTTCAGTTGCAGCCAACTGTCGTGGGTGACCGCCTTGATCTTCCCGGCCAGGTCGTCGGGACTGATGTCGGCGGCGTGCAGGAACACGTCCACCCCGTCGCAGGTCTTCTCCTCGCGCCTGCGCGGCGTCAGCGTCACCGCGGTCTCGGACTCGACCACCGGGTAGTCCACCGGGGTCAGCTTCTTCGGCCGCTGCCCGAGGTGGTGGATCACTGCTCGGGTGAACTCCGTTGTGGACAGCGACTTCTGACCCGGCTGGGCGATGTCGTAGGTCGCCGCACCGGACTCGATGGCCGCCAGCCAGCCGTTGTGCACCCGGGTGGCGACGTCGCCCTGACCGATGTGCACCAGCATCATCACCGCGCCCAGCAGCAGACCCGACGGGTTGGCTAGATTCTGACCGGCCCGGCGCGGCGCGGACCCGTGGATGGCCTCGAACATGGCCACCCCGTCGCCGATGTTGGACGACCCGGCCAGGCCCACCGACCCGGCGATCTGGGCGGCGACGTCGGAGAGGATGTCGCCGTAGAGGTTCGGCAGCACCACCACGTCGAAGTTCTCCGGGGAGTCGGCCAGTTTGGCGGCGCCGATGTCGACGATCCAGTGCTCGGACTCGATCTCGGGGTATTCGGCGGCCACCTCGTCGAAGATCTGGTGGAACAGGCCGTCGGTGGCCTTCATGATGTTGTCCTTGGTGAAGCAGGTGACCTTCTTGCGGCCGTTGCGGCGGGCGTACTCGAAGGCGTACCGGTTGATCCGCTCGCAGCCCGGCCGGGTGATCAGCTTGAGGCACTGGGTGACGTCGTGGGTCTGGCGGTGCTCGATGCCGGCGTAGAGATCCTCCTCGTTCTCCCGGATGATCACCAGGTTCATGTTCGGGTGCTTGGTCGGCACGAACGGGGCGTAGGCCACGCAGGGCCGCACGTTGGCGTACAGGCCGAGGCTCTTGCGCACGGTCACGTTGAGCGATTTGAACCCGCCGCCCTGCGGGGTGGTGATGGGGGCCTTGAGGAACACCTTGGTGCGGCGCAGCGAGTCCCAGGCCTGCGGTTCGATGCCGGCCGTGTGGCCGCGGCTGTAGACGGCCTCGCCGATTTCGACCTCTTCGACGGCCAACCGTGCCCCGGCCGCCTCAAGGATGTCCAGGGTGGCGTCCATGATCTCCGGTCCGATGCCGTCGCCGCGGGCGACGGTGACCGGGACCGAGGTCAGGGCACTGTCACGGCCGGAACGGGCGCCGGAGACAACCTGGTGGTCGGCATGGATGGTCATCGAGGGTGGCCTTTCGTTAGACGGAAGAGACACCATCAGATTAAAACGATTCTTGATACGTGTAAAGAACTTCGCGTTTTGAGTTTCGTTTCAGTGTGAGAGTTCCTGCGCCTGCCGGCGCGCGTCGGTGGCGGCGCCGTTGAACCCGGCGGCGGTGAGTCGCTCTGCCGCGGCGGTCAGCGCCGCCGGGTCGGCCGCGGCCAATGCCCGGGCATGAGCCAGTGCCAGATCGGTGTACTCGCAGACCACCAGACCGGCGATTCCGGACAGGGCGTCGGCGGCCCGCCGATCGCCCAGTCGGGTGGCCTCATGCCAGGCCCGCACCGCGACGGCGAGCTGTCCACTGCGTTTGGCGGTGCGCGCGGCGTCCCGCGCGGCGGTGATGGCCGCATGCCGATCGCCGATGGTGGCCAGCCGCCAGGCCCGGGCGATACCCAACTCGGGGGCGAACATCGCCGATTTGGTGCCGTGCCGGGATTGGGCGCGGGCCAGCGCTTTTCCCGACTCGGCGATCTCACCCTGGTAGCCCAGCGCAGTGGTCAGGTACATCAGTGCCAGCGGACCCCAGGAGTATCCAGTGCGGGCCAGGGTGTCCGCCGCCGGGCGCAGCAGGTCGGCCGCCGCGGCCGCGTCGCCCCGCGCCAGCAGCACCTGGGCCAACAACACCTCGCCGATTGCTCGGCCGGGTTGAGCCAGTTCGGCGAAATCGGTGAACCGGCGTGCAGCGTCCTGGGCGGCGTCCACCTGGCCCTGCATCAGCAGGGTGCTGGTTTCGGCCAGGCCGATGGTGAACCGCAATAGGCCCGGGTATTCCGCAGCCATGGCCCGCGCAATCGCCGGGCCGACGGCGTCGAACCGGCCGATTCGGGCCGAGGACAGCGCTGCGGCACTGGCCGCCCACGCCACCGCCATACTCGGGGCGTCGGCGTGGCCGAGGACCTCGTCGGCGACCTCGACGGCGCGCCGGACGTTGCCGGCGTTCATGGCGAAGGTGGCCGAGAGGGCGTCCAGGGTGATGTGGGAGGAGGCTTCCCCGACCTTGCGGCGCACGTTCTGCAGGAAGGTGGTGGCACGCTCGGGTTCGGAGAGCATCCAGAACTGGTTGGCCGCCCGCGGCAGCGCCCAGGCCATCATCTGGTCCTCGCTCATCGTGGCCGGGTCCACGGCCGCGAGCACCGACTCGGCCTCCCAGCCACGGCCCTGCCAGGCCAGCGCCGAACTCAGCGCGAGGCGGGCGTCGAAGTGTTCGCCGCGCTCGAGCACCCCCCGGGCCAGCCGTTCGGCCAGTGCGATGTCGCCCAGTTGCAGCGCCTCCTGGGCGGCGCCGACCACCGCGTCGCAGTCCACCGGGCCGTCGCCCTGCAACGCGATCAACGTCCGGCCCAACCGGTCGGCCGGGGTACGACTCGGGCTGGTGGCCAGTTGGGCGGCCACCGCGGTGCGCAGGTGTTGCACCTCGGCCCGGTCGAGCATGGTGGCCAGCCGTTCCAGGAACAGCGGGTGGCTGGCGTAGACGAACTCTGCGCCGCAGATCCGACGGACCAGGACCGCTTCGCCGGCGATCGCCTCATCGAGGGTCGCCGCGTCGGACAGCGCGACCAGATCGGTCCGGGACAGCGGTTCGAACACACACAGCAGGGCCAGCAGGCGGCGCACCGGCGGGCGCAGCGTTCCCAGGTAGTGATCGATGGCGGCGGCCAAGGTCTCCTCGGTGCCGCCGGTGGTCAGCAGCATTCGCAGATGCAGCGGATTACCGGCGCTGCGTCGGTACAGCATTTCGGCATCCGTCCCGCCGGCGGCGGTGACGACTGCTGCGGCCTCCTGGCCGTCGAGCGGGATGACCTCCAGTCGTTGCAGCAGCCCGTCGCCCCACAGCGCACCGACCACCTGGGGGATCCGCAGCACCGAGCGCACCGTCACGATCAGCGGACTGGTCGCGTCTTGTGCGAGGTGGTAGACCAAGCTCGCTGACAGCGGATCAAGCAGGCGGGCATTGTCGATGATGATCGGCCGCGAATCAGCCTGTGCGCGAATCGAATCGGCGGCTGCCTGGATCAGCGCGGCAGGTTTGCCGGCATCGTGGACGTCCAGCAATGGCCCGAAAGCACCGAATGGAACCGAGGACTGCGCGAGGGTTCCGGCCACCCACAGCGGCTCACCCCGGCCGAGTCGCTCGGCGGCCTGGGCGGCCAGTGAAGTCTTGCCGACGCCTTCGTTGCCGACCAACGCAACACCGGCGGGGTTGGCGTTGAGGGTGTCGACGAGGGGATCCAGGGCGCTTCGCGCGACGAGTGGCCACGGCGTGGGAACCGGCATAGCCACCGACTTTAGGTTGCCCGCCGAAGCTCTGGTCTAGGTTTCGAGTGTGGCGCTGCCAAGTCCGGATTCCTCGCTGGCGAAAGACGTCCCGTGGGCGGTGTGCGTGTACTGCGCGGCCAGCCCGCACCATCCCGAACTGCTGGAGTTGGCGCGTCGGGTCGGGGAGGGCATCGCCGAGCGCGGCTGGACCCTGGTCTCCGGGGGCGGCAACGTCTCGGCGATGGGCGCGGTGGCCGCCGGGGCGCGGGCCCGCGGCGGCCGCACCGTCGGGGTCATCCCCAAAGCGCTGGTGCACCGGGAGATGGCCGACGTCGAGGCCGACGAACTGGTGGTCACCGACACCATGCGGCAGCGCAAACAGGTGATGGAGGACCGCAGCGACGCCTTCCTGGCGCTGCCCGGCGGAATCGGCACCCTCGAGGAGTTTTTCGAGAGTTGGACCGCCGGGTATCTCGGGATGCACGACAAGCCGCTGGTGCTGCTGGATCCGCACGGCCACTACGACGGCCTCTTCGGCTGGCTGCAGTCGCTGGTCACCTCCGGCTACGTAGCCCAAGCAGCGCTGGACCGGCTGGTGATCACCACCGACGTCGACGTCGCGCTGAACACCTGCGCTGAGAGGAGCGACACACCATGACCACCACTTCGGTCGGGCTGCTGGATCTGGCCACCCGGCTGCCGGCGCTGGTGCTCGACGCCCCGGTGATCCTGCGCGGCGTCCGGACCGGGCTGTTGGCGCTGCCGACGTCGAGGGCCTCCATCGGCAAGGTGTTCCAAGACCGCGCCGCCCGCCATGGCGACCGGGTCTTCCTTCGATTCGGCGACCAGCAGATCAGCTACCGTCAGGCCAACGAGACCGTCAACCGCTACGCCGCCGTCCTGGCCGACCGCGGTGCGCGCCCCGGGCAGGTGGTCGGCATCATGATGCGCAACTCCCCGCAGGCCGTCCTGACCATGCTGGCGGCGGTCAAGTGCGGTGCGGTGGCCGGGATGCTCAACTACAACCAGCGCGACGAGGTTCTGGCGCACAGCCTCAGCCTGCTCAACGCCACCGTGGTGGTCGCCGAAAGCGACCTGGTGGACCCGATCATCGACAGTGGCGCAGACATCGCCGATCTGCTCACCATCGACACCCTGGCGCAACTGTCCGAGGGCAAGCCGGTCGGCAATCCGCCCTCGGTGTCGCAGGTTCAGGCCAAGGACCCGGCGTTCTACATCTTCACCTCCGGGACCACCGGGCACCCCAAGGCCAGTGTGATGACCCACCAACGGTGGCTGCGGGCGCTGGCCGGTTTCAGTGGATTGGGGCTGCGCCTGCGCGGCAGTGACACGCTGTACTGCGCCCTGCCGCTCTACCACAACAACGCGCTGACGGTGGCGCTGTCGTCAGTGATCGACGCGGGTGCGACGCTGGCGCTGGGCAAGTCGTTCTCGGTGTCCCGGTTCTGGGATGAGGTCATCGCGGCGGGGGCGACCTCGTTCATCTACATCGGCGAGGTCTGCCGGTATCTGCTCAACCAGCCGCCCAAGCCCACCGACCGCGCCCACCAGGTCCGGGTGATCGTCGGCAACGGGCTGCGCCCCGACATCTGGGAGGAATTCACCAAACGGTTCGGCATCAAGCGGGTGGTGGAGTTCTACGGCGCCAGCGAGGGCAACACCGCGTTCATCAACATCTTCAACATCCCGAAGTCGACGGGCGTCAACCCGATGCCGCTGGCCTATGTCGAATACGACCCCGAGACCGGCGATCCGGTGCGCGACGACGCCGGCCGGGTGCGCCGGGTGCCGTCCGGGCAGCCCGGTTTGCTGCTCAGCCCGGTGACCCGGCTGGCGCCGTTCGACGGCTACACCGACGCCGCGGCGAGTGAAAAGAAGTTGGTGCGCAACGCTTTCAAGGACGGCGACGTCTGGTTCAACACCGGCGATGTGATGAACCCGCAGGGCATGGGGCACGCCGCGTTCACCGACCGGCTCGGCGACACCTTCCGGTGGAAGGGCGAGAACGTGGCCACCACCGAAGTCGAGGCGGCGCTGACCGCCGACCGCCGCATCGCCGAGTGCGCGGTGTTCGGCGTCGAGGTGCCCGGCACCGACGGTCGGGCCGGGATGGCCGCGGTCAAGTTGCGCGACGGGGCGCAGTTCGACGGGACGGCGCTGGCCGGCACCCTCTACCGTCACCTGCCGTCCTACGCCGTGCCCCTGTTCGTGCGGATCGTGAAGTCCCTGGAGACCACCAGCACGTTCAAAAGCCGCAAGGTCGAACTGCGCAATCAGGCCTACTCAGCCGAGGTCGCCGATCCCCTGTACGTGTTGAGCGGCCCCACCGAGGGCTACGTCCCGTTCTACGACGACTACCCGGGCGAGGTCGCCGCCGGACAGCGGCCGGGGGCCTGACGCCCAGCGTGCGGCCGCTGTACCTGCTGTACTTGCGCGGGTGGATTTGCGGCATCAGCCCGCACGGGCGGTGATGGATACTGTCGGCGTGGGTGCGACGTTCTGCGGTCGGCCGGTGGCCGGTGACCGCGCGCTGATCATGGCGATCGTCAACCGCACCCCCGACTCCTTCTACGACCGAGGCGCCACCTTCACCGACGAGGCGGCCATGGACGCGGTGCACCGGGTCGTCGCCGAGGGCGCCGACGTCATCGACATCGGCGGGGTCAAGGCCGGCCCCGGCGCGACAGTCGACGCCGACGAGGAGACCCGGCGGGTGGTGCCGTTCATCGAGTGGGTCCGCGCGGCCTACCCCGAGCAGTGCATCAGCGTCGACACCTGGCGGGCGTCGGTGGCCAAGCAGGCCTGCGCCGCCGGGGCGGACATCATCAACGACACCTGGGCCGGCCACGATCCCCAACTGCCGGAGGTGGCCGCCGAATTCGGCGCGGGACTGGTCTGTTCGCACACCGGCGGAGCGATGCCCCGCACCCGTCCGTTCCGGGTCAACTACGGCACTTCGGTGACCGGGGTGGTCGACGCGGTCATCGCCGAAGTCACCGCCGCGGCCGAGCATGCTGCCGCGGTCGGAGTGCGCCGCGACGGGATCCTGATCGACCCGACGCATGACTTCGGCAAGAACACCTTCCACGGACTCGCACTGTTGCGGCACGTGAAAGATCTCGTTAACACCGGGTGGCCGGTCCTGATGGCGCTGAGCAACAAGGACTTCATCGGCGAGACTCTCGGGGTGGGTTTGACCGAGCGTCTGGAGGGCACCTTGGCGGCGACCGCCTTGGCCGCGGCCGACGGAGCGCGGATGTTCCGTGTGCACGAGGTGGGACCGACCCGTCGGGTGCTGGAGATGGTCGCCTCGATCAAAGGTGAACGTCCGCCGGCGCGGACCGTACGGGGCCTGGCGTGACCGGGATCGTCACCCCCGAGGAGTGGCTGGCCGACCACAGTTGGCAGCGACCACCGTGGACGGTGACCGAACTGGAAGCCGCCAAACGGGGCCGCACCATCTCCGTGGTGCTGCCGGCGCTGAACGAGGCCGAGACCGTCGGCTCGGTCATCGAGACGATCACCCCGATGCTGGGCGGACTGGTCGACGAGTTGATCGTGCTCGACTCCGGGTCCACCGACGACACCGAGGCCCGGGCGGTTGCCGCCGGCGCGCGGGTCGTGCACCGCGAGGAGGTGTTGCCCCAGATCCCGCCGCAGCCGGGCAAGGGTGAGGTGTTGTGGCGCTCGTTGGCGGCGACCACCGGCGACATCATCGTGTTCATCGACTCCGACCTGATCGACCCCGACCCGATGTTCGTCCCGCGACTTGTCGGCCCGCTGCTGACCCGGGACGGTATCCACCTGGTCCGCGGCTTCTACCGTCGTCCGCTCAAGCTCGGCGCCGCCGAGGAGGCCACCGGCGGTGGGCGGGTCACCGAACTGGTGGCGCGGCCGCTGCTGGCGGCGCTGCGGCCCGAACTCGGTTGGGTGCTGCAACCGCTGGGCGGGGAGTACGCCGGCACCCGGGAGCTGCTGACCTCGGTGCCGTTCGCGCCGGGCTACGGGGTGGAGATCGGCATCCTGATCGACACCTACGACCGCTACGGGCTGGGCGCCATCGCCCAGGTGAACCTGGGGGTCCGCACCCACCGCAACCGTCCGCTGAGCGAACTGGGGCCGATGAGCCGACAGATCATCGCCACACTGCTCGCCCGGTGCGGGATCGACGACTCCGGGGTGGGGCTGACCCAGTTCTTTCCCGCCGAGGGCAACCACGACGGCCCGGTACTGGCCGCCCGCACGTCGGTGGTCTCGATGACCGACCGGCCGCCGATGAACACCCTGGGCTGAACACCTGGGCTGAACACCCTGGGCTGAACACCCTGGGCTGAACACCCTGGGCTGACTTTCCCGCCCCGGCTGAGGCATCATCTGGCGTGTGACGCTGATCCTGATGTACCTCGTGGTGCTGATCTTGGTGGCCACCGTCTTGTTCGGCATCGCCAGTTTCCTGTTCGGCCGCGGTGAGGCACTGCCGCCGCTGCCGCGGGCGACCACGGCGACTGTGCTGCCGGCGTCGGGAGTGACCGGCCGCGACGTCGAGGCGGTGAAGTTCGCGCAGGTTTTCCGCGGATACAAGACCAGCGAAGTCGACTGGGTGCTCGACCGGCTGGGATCTGAGCTGGACTACTTGCGCGCCGAACTGGCCGTTGCCCGGGCTGCGGCCGGATGGACCGAAAGCGCCGGACCCTACGACCGGTGATCCCCACCGGCACCAGAATTCGCTGCCCGTGGGCGACGCCCGGGCTTCTTGCGGACTATCACGACGCCGAGTGGGGCCGCCCCCTGCGCGGCCGCACCGCACTGTTCGAGCGGATGACGCTGGAGGCCTTCCAGAGCGGCCTGTCCTGGCTCATCATCCTGCGGAAACGGGAAGCCTTCCGGCGCGCCTTCGCCGGGTTCGACATCGAAACCGTGGCCGGGTTCACCAGCCGAGAGGTGGATCGGTTGCTCGCCGACCCCGGGATCGTCCGCAACCGGGCCAAGATCGAGGCCACGATCGCCAACGCCCGGGTGGCCGCTGATCTTGACGACGACCTGTCCGACCTGCTGTGGTCCTACGCGCCCCCGCCGAGGCCCAGGCCCGCTACCGGCGCTGACGTGCCGGCTCAGTCGCCGGAGTCGGTGGCGCTGGCCCGCGAACTGAAACGTCGGGGTTTCCGTTTTGTCGGTCCGACCACTGCTTATGCGTTGATGCAGGCCACCGGAATGGTCGACGATCACCTGCGCGATTGCTGGGTGCCCTCGCAACCGTCGAGTCGTTGATCGCCGGGCGTTTTCCCGCACGCGCTGCGATAGGGAACAATGTAGACAACTAGAATTAACTGACCCGGCACCGGTGACGGCGCCGGCGGGATTGCTCGATCTGGAGGGAGCACTCGATGGCGGCGATGAAGCCCCGGACCGGTGACGGTCCGCTGGAAGCGACCAAAGAGGGGCGGGGCATCGTGATGCGGGTACCACTGGAGGGCGGCGGCCGACTGGTCGTCGAGTTGACTCCGGAAGAGGCTGCCGCTCTCGGTGCTGAACTCAAAGGTGTGACCAGCTAAACCGCCGGCTTGTGGAAACCCCGTGCCTGGCGCACGGGGTTTCCTGCTGCCGGTGGGTGTCCGGCTCGGTGGCCTACCCGCAGACTTTCCGGTAGATATCCAGGGTTTGTTCGGCGATCCGAGCCCAGGAAAACTCGTCGATGCAGCGTTGCCGGCCGGCTTGTCCGAAGCGGGCAGCCAGGGCCGGGTCATCGACGAGAGCGTTGACCGCGGCGGCCAGACCGGCCTCGAACCCACGGGCGTCGTCTGCGTCGTAGTGGACCAGCGTCCCGGTGACGCCGTCGTCGACCACCTCCGGAATGCCGCCGACGTCAGAGGCCACCACCGCGGTGCCGCACGCCATCGCCTCCAGATTGACGATCCCGAGTGGTTCATACACCGAGGGGCAGACGAAAGCTGTTGCCGCAGAAAGTATTTCTCGTATCTCATTGACCGGTAAGAAGTCTCTCACCCAGAACACCCCGCTGCGTTGCGCGGCGAGTTCGTCCACGGCGGTCTTGACCTCGGCGCCGATCTCCGGGGTGTCCGGTGCACCGGCACACAGCACCAGTTGGACGTCCGGATGGAAGCGGTGCGCGGCGGCGATCAGGTGCGGAACGCCTTTCTGCCGGGTGATCCGCCCGACGAAGGCCACCATCGGCCGGGATGGGTCGACACCGAGTTCGTCGAGCACCGACTCCTCGGGATCCGGCGCCGCCGGATACCACACGGCGGTGTCGATACCGTTCTTGACCACGTGCACCCGGCTCGGATCCAGTGCGGGGTAGGTCGCCAGCACGTCCTCACGCATTCCGGCGCTGACCGCGATCACCGCGTCGGCGGCTTGGACGGCGGTCCGCTCCACCCACAGCGAGACCTGGTAGCCGCCGCCGAGTTGCTCGGCCTTCCACGGCCGCATCGGCTCGAGGGAGTGTGCGGTCAGCACATGCGGAACGCCGTGCAGCATGGCAGCCAAGTGGCCGGCCATGCCGGTGTACCAGGTGTGCGAATGCACCACCGAGGCCCCCGCCGCCGCGTGGGCCATCCGCAGGTCCGTCGACAACGTCGACAGCGCCGGGTTGGCCGGGGGATCGGCAAGTGCCAGCGCCGGATCGGGCTGATGGGCGAACGCGGTCTCGCGCGGCACCCCCATGCAATGCACGTCGACCTCGCACAGGTGCCGGAGCTGAGCCACGAGCTCGGTGACGTGCACACCTGCCCCGCCGTAGACCTCGGGGGGATACTCCCTGGTCATCATCGCGACCCGCATACCGCTGACCGTAATGCACCAGGGCGTGCCGTGAGGTCGGCTTTCGCCGTTGCTCTAGCCGTCTTTGCAAGCGGGTGGTTAGGTTTACCCCATGAGGGAGTTGCCGCACGTGCTGGGCATTGTCCTGGCCGGGGGCGAGGGCAAACGGCTTTATCCGTTGACCGCGGACCGCGCCAAGCCCGCCGTGCCGTTCGGGGGTGCATACCGGCTCATCGACTTCGTCCTGTCCAATCTCGTCAACGCCCGGTATTTGCGCATTTGCGTTCTGACCCAATACAAGTCGCATTCCCTGGACCGGCACATCTCCCAGAACTGGCGGCTGTCCGGTCTGGCGGGGGAGTACATCACCCCGGTCCCGGCCCAGCAGCGGCTCGGGCCCCGGTGGTACACCGGTTCGGCGGATGCGATCTATCAGTCGCTGAACCTGATCTATGACGAGGATCCGGATTACATCGTGGTGTTCGGCGCCGACCACGTGTACCGGATGGACCCCGAGCAGATGGTGAAGTTCCACATCGAAAGCGGTGCTGGGGCAACGGTCGCCGGCATCCGGGTGCCGCGCGCCGAGGCCAGTGCGTTCGGGTGCATCGACGCCGACGAGTCCGGGCGGATCCGGGAATTCGTGGAGAAGCCCGCCGACCCGCCGGGCACACCGGACAACCCGGATCAGACCTTCGTTTCGATGGGCAACTACATCTTCACCACCAAGGTCCTCATCGACGCCATCCGCGACGACGCCGACGACGACACCTCCGATCACGACATGGGCGGCAACATCATTCCGCGACTCGTCGCCGACGGGATGGCTGCGGTCTACGACTTCAACGACAACGAGGTGCCGGGCGCCACCGAACGCGACCACGGCTACTGGCGCGATGTGGGAACCCTGGACGCCTTCTACGACGCTCACATGGATCTGGTGTCGGTGCATCCGGTGTTCAACCTCTACAACAAGCGTTGGCCGATCCGCGGTGAGTCGGAGAACCTCGCCCCGGCGAAATTCGTCAATGGTGGCTCCGCCCAGGAGTCGGTGGTGGGTGCGGGCAGCATCATCTCGGCGGCCTCGGTGCGCAACTCGGTGCTGTCGAGCAACGTCGTCATCGACGACGGCGCGATCGTCGAAGGCAGCGTCTTGATGCCGGGCGTGCGGGTGGGCCGCGGGGCGGTGGTGCGGCGGGCGATCCTGGACAAGAACGCCGTCGTCGGCCCCGGCGAGACGGTCGGTGTGGACTTGGAGAAGGACCGCGAACGGTTCGCTATCAGCGCCGGCGGCGTTGTCGCCGTCGGAAAGGGCGTCTGGATCTGACCGCATCCCCGATGCGCGCCGGGTGAAGCTGTCGTCACACTCGCCTGCCACCGTGAAGGTAACTTCACGCGCGGGCGACGACATCCCGCTGGGATCTCCCGAAGCGGGTCCGGCAGCCGGGTGAACTAGCCGGTCTCGACCCGCACGCCCTTCCAGAACGCGACGTGGTCTTTGATATTGCCGGCCTTGGCGCTCGGCTCCGGGTAGTACCACGCTGCATCGGCGTTGACCTGACCGTCGACGGTCACGCTGTAGTAGTGCGCGGTGCCCTTCCAGGGGCACACCGTCGTCGTCTGGCTGTCCGAAAAGTACTCGCGGCGAAGGGAACTCACCGGGAAATAGTGGTTACCCTCCAGTCGCACGGTCTCCGCTGCCTCGGCCAGCACCGCACCGTTCCACACTGCTCTGATCACAGATCGCTCCTCTGTGTTGCGGTCGTCCGTTTGCGGCGGCGGCGCAGCAGCCAGACCGCCGCCCAGACCAAGCCGATAACCACGATCAGCACGAGCGCGGGAATCAGGATCGCTATGAATGTCAGGCTCACACTGGTGAGGTCTTCAACGGTGCTGAGCACCGGCGCGGCCACACCGGCGGTGGCCACGTTGGCCGCAGGGCGCACCGCGGTCTTGGTCAGGTGCACCACCAGAGCGGTGATCACCCCGATCACCACCGGCACCCACTGGCCGGAACTGGCGAATTCACCGGGGTCGGTGACGGCCGCAGTCTGAGCGGCGGTGCCCGACCCGAACACGATGCCGCCCGCGGTGGGCCGCACCAGGGTCTGCACCGTGTCGTTCACCGAGTCCAGGGCGGGAACCTTGTCGGCGACGATCTCCACCGCCAGCAACACCGCGACGATCGTCAGCACCCAGCCGTTCTCCAGCCAGGACCAGCCCGGCGGCAGGTTGACCAGCCCGGTGAACCGGCCCAGCAGGCCCATCAGCAGCATGGGGATGTAGGCGTTGAGCCCCGCCGCGGTGGCCAGGCCGAATCCGGTCAGCAGTTCCATCAGTCCCGTACCGCGATCAGGATGCCGTCGGCCAGTGGGACCAGTACCGGGGTGAAGCGATCATCCTCGGCGATCATCCGGGCGGCCTCCCGCACCGCAACGACGTCTCCGGCGTGGTCGTCCGGATCGCCCGCCCGGCCGTCCAGCGCAGCATGGTGCAGCACGATCAGGCCCCCTGGCCGCAGGAGCCGCACCGCTTCGGCCACGAAGTGCGACTGGTCGACCGGGGCTGCGTCGATGAACACCAGGTCATAGGAGGCGTCAGCCAGTCGGGTCAGCACCTCCTGGGCGCGCCCGGAGATCAGCCGCGTCCGGCCCGGCCCGATACCGGCTTCGCTGAACGCCTGCTTGGCCAGCCGTTGGTACTCCGGCTCGACGTCGATGGTGGTCAGCACGCCGTCCTCACGCATCCCGGACAGCAGCCACAGACCGCTCACCCCCGCCCCGGTGCCGACCTCCACGACGGCACGGCCGCCGGAGAGTCGGGTCAGCAGGCCCAGCAACGCGCCCGCTGCAGGGGTGACGGCCCCGGCGCCGGCATCCATCGCGCGATCGCGCGCGGCGGCGACGATCTCGTCCTCCGAGATGGAACCTTCGGCATGGGAGAGGAGCCGCTCGGCCCGGCTCGCAGCCGGCGCCCCTTCCGGGCTCTTCGCCGGTTCGTCGGTAGCGGACATTCCAGCAGCGTAGATGACCCGACCCCGCCGAATGGGCCGACGCGCCCGTTGTCGCCCCGGTCTCCCGACACGCCGATGAGCCAACCTAATGAAATTGCTAAGAAATGACCGATTGCTGACATCGCCCCTGTTAAAAGCCAATTGTCCGCAGGTTTCTCAGTGATCGCTTACTTTGCTCACATAGCTCGCACACAGCGGTGCGGAAAGCTACCGCCCATGAGGAGCCGCGACGGCTGGGTGGGGAATAGCCCCGAGGGGGTGGATGTTGTGACCGGTGAGGCGTTCGTCGGCACCGTGCCGGGGACGCACGACATCCAGGAGGATCCGACGAACACCACCTTGGCGGCCCCGGTCAGCATGTCGCACGTCACCTCTGAGGGTGACGCCGACTGGGTGGAGCCGTCCGATGAGATGCAGGGCACCGCGGTGTTCGACGCCACCGGTGACCGCGGCACCATGCCGTCCTGGGACGAGCTGGTGCGCCAGCACGCCGACCGGGTCTATCGACTGGCCTACCGGCTGTCCGGCAATCAGCACGACGCCGAGGACCTGACCCAGGAGACCTTCATCCGGGTGTTCCGGTCTGTGCAGAACTATCAGCCCGGCACCTTCGAAGGCTGGCTGCACCGCATCACCACGAACCTGTTCCTCGACATGGTGCGTCGTCGCGGCCGGATTCGCATGGAGGCGCTACCGGAGGATTACGACCGGGTGCCTGCCGGCGAGCCCAACCCCGAGCAGATTTACCACGACTCCCGACTGGGTGCCGACCTGCAGGCCGCTCTGGACTCGCTGCCGCCGGAATTCCGCGCTGCGGTGGTTCTGTGCGACATCGAAGGTCTGTCCTACGAGGAGATCGGCGCCACGCTCGGAGTCAAACTGGGGACTGTCCGCAGCCGCATACACCGCGGGCGTCAGGCCCTGCGGGACTACCTCGCCGCCCACGGCCGCACTGATTCCCAGATGGCCTGACGCGCGCCTGACGCGCCCTGGCAAACGCCGTCATGCAGTGTCTTTACGGCGTCTTCGCGCTACATTCGAGCTAGGTGAGTCCGGCCGTCACCCGGCCGGCGTCCGGAAGAGTCGGAGAGGAGTGCACGCGATGGTCGACCCGGGGCATGTGTTCCGACGCGCGCTGTCGTGGTTACCGCCCCATTTCGTCGCGGTCGATGAAGCCGCCCTGCAGGCCCCGCGGCAGTTCAGTTCCGTCGACCACCTCTCCGCGGAAGCGATCGCGGCCTACGTCGACGGTGAACTGCCGATGAAGGCCCATCTGCGGGCCAGCAGCCACCTGTCGGCGTGCGCGCAGTGTCGTACCGAAGTAGAGGCCCAAGGACAGGCCCGCGCCGCGCTGCGAGACTGCCGGCCGGTGACGATGCCCAGCACCCTGATGGGCCTGTTGTCCCAGATCCCCCAGTCCAGCCCCCAATCCACCCCCGAGGGCCAGTCCAGCCCCGACGGCCCGGTTCCACCCGCCGGGCCGAATGACGGCCCGGCCCGGCCCGGCCCGGCCCGTGGCTGGCGTAAACGCCGGTAGGGTGAAGGCCAACGCGAAGAATCGGCGACGAAACGGTGCTGAGCAGTGCGGGCTGTAGGACCACGCCCCGCCGTCCAGCGTTCGGATAGAGGTTGATGTGAGCCCCGAAGAAAACAACTACGGCGCAGAAGACAACTACGGCGCGGCGCCCCGACTGGCGCCCAGGCCCGTCTCACGGCCACCGGTTGATCCGCAGTCGGTCCGCGTGTTCGGCCGCCCAGACGGAGTGGACGGTTCGTTCGTCGCCGAGGAGTTGCGCCCCGCACGTTTCCGTGGCGCCGAGGACTACACGCCACGGCCCAAGCAGGCCGATCCGGTGCTGCAGGAGGCCTTCAGCCGCCCGTACACCGGCGCGGAGTCGCTGCAACGCCACCCGGCCGACGCCGGTGCGCTCGATGCCCGCGATCTGGAGGCCGAGCAGACGGCTGATCCATGGCGCGACCCGGCCGCCGGTGTGGCCTTGGGCACCCCGGCGCTGGAGCGGCCGGCCCCGGTCGTGGTGGGACCCCCGCCCGGAAAGCTCGGGGTTCGCGATGTGCTCTTCGGCGGGCGGGTGTCCTATGTGGCGCTGGCCGTTCTCGGGATCAGCGCCCTGCTGATCGGCATGGTCGGCGGCTGGGTCGGACGCAAGACCGCCGAGGTGGTTGAAGCGTTCACCACGTCCAAGGTGACACTGTCCACCTCCGACAGCGGTGAGGTGCCGCCCGGCCGGTTCACCCAGGTTGCTGCTTCGGTGGCCGATTCGGTGGTCACCATCGAAACCGAGAGCGAGGAGACCGGCTCGCAGGGCTCCGGCGTCGTCATCGACGGCCGCGGCTACATCGTCACCAACAACCACGTCATCTCCGAAGCGGCCGCCACCCCCGGCAAGTTCAAGATGACCGTCGTCTTCAACGACGGCAAAGAGGTCCCGGCGAACCTGGTCGGCCGCGACCCCAAGACCGACCTGGCCGTCCTGAAGGTCGACAACGTCGACAACCTCACCGTGGCCCGCCTGGGTGACTCGGAGAAGCTGACGGTGGGCGAGGAAGTGGTCGCGGTGGGGGCGCCACTGGGTCTGCGCAGCACCGTCACGCACGGCATCATCAGCGCGTTGGACCGTCCGGTGCCGCTGTCCGGCGACGGGTCGGACACCGACACCGTCATCGACGGTGTGCAGACCGACGCCTCGATCAACCACGGCAACTCCGGCGGACCGCTGATCAACATGAACTCGGAGGTCATCGGGATCAACACCGCCGGAAAGTCGTTGTCCGACAGCGCCAGTGGCCTGGGCTTCGCCATCCCGGTCAACGAAGTCAAGGCCACCGCCGAGGCTCTGATCAAGGACGGCAAGATCGCCCATCCGACCCTGGGCCTGACCGCCTCGTCGGTGAGCAATGACCTGGCCTCCGGTGCCCAGGTTCGCAACGTGACCGTCGGCGGGCCGGCGGACAAGGCCGGCATCAAGGAGAACGACGTGGTCGTCAAGGTCGGGGACCGCACTGTCGCCGACGCCGACGAATTCGTTGTGGCGGTCCGCCAGTTGGCCATCGGCCAGGACGCCCCGATCGAGGTCATCCGGGAGGGTCGCAAGGTCACGGTGACGGTGAACCCGGCGCCGGACAAGCCTTCAGTCAGCTAGCCGATCGTGTTCGCCAACATCGGGTGGGGCGAGATGTTCCTGCTTGTCGTGGTCGGTCTGGTGGTGCTCGGGCCGGAGCGGCTTCCGGAGGCCATCCGCTGGAGCTCCGCCACGATCCGCAAAGTCCGCGAGTACCTCAGCGGGGCGTCTCGAGAACTGCGGGAGGAGTTCGGTTCGGAATTCGACGATCTGCGCCAGCCGATCGACGAACTGCAGAAGCTGCGCGGGATGACACCCAAGGCGGCGATCACCAAACACCTGCTCGACGGCGACGACTCCTGGATCACCGGCGAATTCGACAGCGCGCCCACCCAGGTGAAGCCGCAGAGCGCACCGGTGCCCCCGCCCGGTCCGGCGCCGTTCGACGCCGACGCCACCTGAGGCTCCTAGCGGCCCGCGGGGTCCAGCCCGAGGGACATGCCGGCCAATCCGCGGCGACGCGAGGCCAGCTTGTCGGCGACGCCGCTCAGAGCCTGCGCGGCCGCTGAGTCCGGCGCTGAAAGAACCAGCGGCACACCGGAATCCCCGGCGGAGACCAACGCTGGATCCAGCGGGATCTGACCGAGCAGGGGTACGTCGGCCCCCACCGCGCGGGTGAGGCTGTCCGCCACCTGGCGGCCTCCGCCCTCCCCGAATATCTGCATGGTCGACCCGTCCGGCAGCACCAGACCGGACATGTTCTCCACCACCCCCACGATGCGCTGACGGGTCTGCAGGGCGATGGCCCCGGCACGCTCAGCGACTTCGGCGGCGGCGTTCTGCGGGGTGGTCACCACCAGAATCTCGGCGCTGGGCAGCAGTTGGGCCACCGAGATCGCCACATCGCCGGTGCCGGGCGGTAGGTCCAACAACAGCACGTCGAGGTCACCCCAGTACACGTCGGCCAGGAACTGCTGCAGCGCCCGGTGCAGCATCGGCCCGCGCCACACCACCGGCACGTTGCCCTGGGTGAACTGGGCGATCGAGATGACCTTCACCTCGTGGGCGATGGGCGGAAGGATCATCGACTCAACCTGGGTCGGGCGATCGGTGGTGCCCATCATCCGGGGTACTGAATGGCCGTAGATGTCGGCGTCGAGCAGGCCGACCGACAACCCGCGCGCGGCCAACGCGGCAGCGAGATTGACGGTGACACTGGACTTTCCAACCCCGCCCTTGCCGGAGGCCACCGCGTAGACCCGGGTCAGCGAACCGGGCTGGGCGAAGGGTATGACCGGCTCACCGGACAGCCCCTGCTCGCCGCGCAGTTGCTTGCGCAGTTCGGTGCGCTGTTCATCGGTCATCACGTCCAAGTCGACGGTCACCGCACCGGTGCCGGGAACGTCGGTCACCACGGCGCGCACCCGGTCGGTGATCTCGGACTTCTTGGGGCAGGCCGCGGTGGTCAGGTAGATCCCGACATGGGTGGCGCCGTCGGGGTCGACCGTGACGCTCTTGACCATGTTCAACTCGGTGATCGGCCGCCTCAGTTCGGGGTCGATGACCTTCGCCAGGGCTGCGCGGACGGCGTTTTCCAGTTCGGTGCTCATCGCAGCCGAGTCTAAGTCGCCGCGACGGTGCCGCCGTGCGGCGGGTGGCCCGGGGGTAACCCGGGGTCGACGCCGCCCTGAGTCGGTGTTAGGCGGGCGGTCCGGGCGGCGTCCCCAGCGCTGGGGGACCAGGCGGCGGGGGCGGCAGCAGCGGCGGCGGGGACTGCGGCCCGGGCGCGGGCGGGACCTCTGCGGCCGGCGCCGCGGGCATACCCGGCAGCGGTGCGGCCGGCGCCCCGGGCATGCCGGGCAGCGGGGCGGTCGGCGCGGGCGGCATGCCGGGCAGCGGGGCGGTCGGCGCCCCGGGCATGCCGGGCAGCGGGCCGGTTGGCGCCGGCATACCCGGCAGGGCGCCAGCGGGCGCCGGACCGGGCAACGGGCCACCGGCCGGGGCGGGACCGGGCAGCGGTGCACCGGGCAGCGGGGCCATACCGGGCATCGGTGCGCCCAGCGGTTGCGGCATCCACGGGGGCGGCGCCAGCCACGGCGGAAGGTTGGAGGTGGGGGTCTGCGTCGGCGCCAGCTGGGAGGCCATACAGATCACCTCGCAGCCGTGTTCGGGTGCCATGGCGTTGATCGGGCCGGGGGTGTGGCCGGCCCGCAACTGACCGGCTTCGGCGCTGTTGCCCAAGGCAAGCTGGGCCAGCGGGTCTCCGCTGGTGTGGCCGGTGATTCCGGGGCCGAGGCCGCCTGGGCGCTCCAAGTGGGTGTCGCCCAGAGCCGGGACGGGCCCGGTGATCGGCGGCAGGTTCAGCGGGGCGACACCGGTGGCGTAGGCCGCCGCCCACCCCAACACGTTCTCGGCGTAGGCCATCGAGTTGTTGTAGCGCAGGATCGCCGTCAGCACCTGGGCCTGGTTGCGGAGGTTCAACCCGCCACTGCACAGGTAGCGGGCCGCGGACAGACTGGCGTCGAACAGGTTCTGCGGATCGGACTTTCCGTCGCCGTCGCCGTCGGAGGCGAACCGTGACCACGTCCCCGGCAGGAACTGCATCGGACCCATGGCGCGGGCGTAGACCGCGCGCCCACCCAGGTTGCTCTGCACGATGATCTCGTTGCCGGGCAGGCTTCCGTCCAGCACCGGCCCGTAGATCGGCCGCACCGCGGTGCCGCGGTCGTCGGTGGCCCCGCCGTTGGCGTGGGAGGACTCGATGCGGCCGATGCCGGCCAACAGGTTCCAGCTCACCCCGCAACCCGGTGCGGCCACGGCCATGGTCTGCTCCGCTTTGCGGTACGCGGACAGCGCCATCGCCGGGATCCGCAGGCCGGTGACACCGACGCTGCCGGTGCCCAGGACGGCGGCCGGCGGGGGCGGGCCCAGGGTCGCCGACCCGAACCGGACATCGGCGGGCGGCTTGGCCATCGCGACCACCGAGACACCCTCGGAGCGCTCCGTCAGGGCGGGGTCCGCCAGGCTGGGGTCGTCGGCCTGGACTGCGACGTCAAGGCCGGTCGGGGCAGCGGCGACCGCGCCGGCCAGCACCACCGGCGTCAGTACGACGATTCCGAACGCAGGAGATCGCACGACTCGGCTGACCCCGCGCCTTAGCCCCACTCGCCCGTCCTCACCATTCCCGGTCTAAACCTGTAACCGCAGTCACCATACATAAGGCAGTGACCGCGATGAAACGTATTCCTCCACTAGTCACCTGTAAGGCGCATTACCTGTCAGGGGTCAGCCGTCACCCCGACCGCCCCGACGGGCACTGCCCGATCGGGTACTGCCGCCGCTGTCATCGCCCGCCGACACCGCGGGGGCGGACGGTGCTGCGACGACGGGGTCGACGGCTGCGCCGCGGCCCGCTGCTCGGCCCACGGATGCCTGCACGACCGGCTCCGGCGCGGGGAGTTCGAAGGCGACCGGTTCCGGGGCGACGGGTTCGGGGGCGACCGGCGCCGGTGCTACCGGTGCCGGGGCGACCGGTTCCGGGGCGACCGGCGGGGCCGACTGCGGCGCGGCAGGCTGCAGGTCGACCGGCTGGGGTGCCACCGGCTGGGGTGCGACAGCTGCCGGTGTCGGCGCGTCAAACGCTGCCGCCGGCTCCGCGCGCGGGCCGTCGCCCTGCAGCGCCATCTGCGGTGCGACCGATCGCGCGGCGAGCGCTGCCGCCGGCATGGGGTCAGCGCTGACGAGGGTGTCCGGGATCTCCACCGCCGCTGCCGGCTCCGGTACCGCGGCGACCAGCGTGGTTATCTCAGATTCCGACAGCAGTGCGGTGTCGGCCAGACCAGCGGCCGGCTTGGGCAGCAGATACCCGGCCTGCGTGCCGATGCCCAGCACCAGCGTCGCCTGG
Organism: uncultured Mycobacterium sp.; assembly: GCA_964463215.1. GTDB lineage: Bacteria > Actinomycetota > Actinomycetes > Mycobacteriales > Mycobacteriaceae > Mycobacterium. Next base: position 83,093 of record CAYXBN010000012.1, read on the forward strand.
GACAGACCCCACACCCCGGGCAGGTAGGGCCCCAGCACAGGGACCGCTCCGTAGATCGGCGGGAGGTTCAGCGGAGCGGTGCCGGTCGCATAGGCCGCCGCCCAGCCCAGCACGTTGGCGGCGAAGGCCATTGAGTCGTTGTAGCGCAGCAGCGCCTTCAGCGTCTTGGACTGGTTACGAAAGTCCGTCCCGCCGCTGCACAGGTGCCGGGCGGTCGCCAGCGTCGCGTCGAACGGGTTCTTGGCATCGAAGGCCCCGTCGCCGTCGCCGTCGGAGGCGAAACGCGACCAGGTCGCCGTCGCGAAATTGGTGGGCGCGGTCGATCGGCTGTGCACCGCGCGCACCGCAGTGGTCCCGCCGACCGCCGCGGACTCGATACGGCCGATGCCGGCCAGCAGGTTCCAGGTCACCCCGCAGTCGGGGTCGGCGGTGGCCATGATCTGCTGGGCTTTGCGGTAGGCCGCCATGGCCTTTGCCGGGATGTGCAGGCCGGCCGGGGGGGCGGCGAGCGGACGGGGGGCGACGTCCGGCGGTGCGGCCTGCGGCGCCGGTGCGGCCGCGGGCGCTGAGGCAACCGGAGTGGAGGTCGCCGGGCGGTCCGGGGCTCCCGCGACCACCCCGGCCAGCAGGACCGGTGTCAAGACCGCCACTCCGAACCCGGGCGCCCGCTTTGCTCCGCTCTCGTTGCGGCTGTCTTTGCGTCGTCCCACTGGTCGCCCCTCGCTTGGTTTCGGTTGTCTTCGCACAGCCCGTTCGGCTGTGACCCACCTCACCGTACCCGTGTTCGCTAGTCGGGCGAAGGCCACTCGCCGGAATCGTCCCGCGGTGCCTTGCCCTTCTTGCCGCGCCGGTCGCGACCGTCCTTCTTGCCCGACCCGGGCTTGGCCGGTTGTAGTTGCTCCACCAACTCGCGGAGTTCATCGAGTTCACGGCGCAGATAGTCGCGGGTGGCGACCTCCCCGACCGCGAGGCGCAGCGCGGCGAGTTCGCGGGCCAGGAACTCGGTGTCGGCCTTGGTTTGCTGGGCGCGTCGCCGGTCCTCTTCGAGGGCCACCTTGTCGCGGTTCTCCTGCCGGTTCTGGGCGAGCAGGATCAGGGGTGCGGCGTAGGCGGCCTGGGTGGAAAACGCCAGGTTGAGCAGGATGAACGGGTAGGGGTCCCAGCGCAGGGTCACCGCGAACAGGTTCAGGCAGATCCAGACGATCACGGCGACGGTCTGCCACAGCAGGTAACGGCCGGTGCCCAGGAAACGGGCGACCGACTCGCTGACCCGGCCGACGGCCTCGGCGTCGAGGTTGAGCGAGGGCCGCCGCGAGGTCAGCGGGGTGTCGAGGCGGCGTGGATCGCTCATGTCGGATTCCCCGCCACCGAGGCGCCGGCTTCTTCGAAGCTCTCCCGCCAGTCGTCAGGCAGCAGATGGTCCAGGACGTCGTCGACGGTCACCGCACCCAGCAGGTGGCCCTCATCGTCGAGCACCGGACCGCAGACCAGGTTGTAAGCGGCGAAATACCGGGTCACCGCACCCAGCGTGGTGTCCGGATCCAGGTGCGGCAGATCGGCGTCGACGATGCCGCTGACCAGGTTGGCCGGCGGTTCGCGCAGCAGCGCCTGCAGGTGCACACACCCCAGATAGCGGCCGGTCGGGGTGGCCGTCGGGGGACGCACCACGAACACCAGCGACGCCAACGCCGGCGTCAGGTCGGGGTCGCGCACCCGGGCCAGCGCCTCGGCGACGGTGGTGTCCGGCGCGAGGACCACCGGGTCGGAGGTCATCAGACCGCCGGCGGTGTCGGGGGAGTGGCTCAGCAACCGGCGCACCGATTCAGAGTCTTCGGGATCCATCCGGCGCAGCAGTACCTCGGCCTCGGTCGGGTTCATCACCCCGAGCAGGTCGGCGGCGTCGTCGGGGTCCATCGCCTCGAGGACGTCAGCGGCCCGTTCGGTGTCGAGTTGGCGGAGCAACTCGCTCTGGTCGTCCTCGGAGAGCTCCTGCAGGACGTCGGCCAGCCGTTCGTCGTCGAGGGCGTTGACCAACTCAGTCCGCCGTTTAGCGGGCAGGTCGCGCAGCGCGTCGGCCACCACGATCGGGCGTTGCCCCTCGAACTGGTGCAGCAACTGGGTCACGCCCTGGTCGGGCATGGCCAACCCGGACGGGGTAAGACCCTGCACCGTCTGCCAGTCGACCACCACGACCGCCCCGCGCCGGCCCAGGCGCCGCTGGGTGCGCACCGCCACCCGGGTGACCACCCAGTCACGGGTGCGGGTCTGCTCGATGCCCAAGTCGACGACGACGACGTCGACGCCGGCCAGCTTTGCCTGTTCGGGGTCGTTGACCTGCACCCGGGTGTCGAGCACCTGGCCGAGCACCAGCACCTCGCCGGGTCGCTGCACGAACCTGCGCAGTGACATGTTTCCGGTCGTCAGCGTCACGGCGTCGGGCTCGATGGCGGTCACCCGCAGGATCGGAACGAAAATTCTTCGGCGGGTGGGCAATTCGACAACCAGGCCCAGCACCCGGGGCTGCTGGCGAACGAAGCCGATGCTGATGACGACGTCACGCACCCGGCCGAGGGACTCGCCGTCGGGTCCCAGCACGACCATTCCCGCCAGTCGCGCCGCATATACCCTGTTCACCGACGCCATAACTCAAAGGGTAGGAGTCTGCGGGTGCCACACGCTGATCGCCCCGCCCATCGCGCCGACTACCGTCCCCGCCGCACCTGCCTGTCGGTTCCCGGCAGCAACCCCAGGATGATCGAGAAGGCCAAGGGCCTTGCCGCCGATCAGGTTTTCCTGGATCTGGAGGACGCCGTCGCCGCGGACGCCAAAGCCGGCGCCCGCACCCAGGTCGCCGCCGCCCTGGCCGGGCCGGGTTGGGCGGGGCAGTTGCGGGGTGTGCGGGTCAACGACTGGACGACGCCCTGGACCCACTGCGACGTGATCGACGTGGTGTCGGCCGCCGGCGCGCACCTCGACGTCATCGTGCTGCCGAAAGTCGCCGACGTCTCCCACATTCACGCGCTGGATCTGCTGCTGACCCAACTCGAGCGCACTCACGCTCTGCCGGTGGGCCGGATTCAGATCGACGCGCAGATCGAGAGTGCGGCCGGACTGATGAACATCAACGCGATCGCCGCGGCGCCGCGGGTGGCGGCGTTGGTCCTCGGGCCTGCCGACCTGATGGCCAGCCTCAACACCCGCACCCTGGTCGTCGGCGAGCAACCCGACGGCTACGACGTCGGGGACGCCTACCACCACGTGTTGATGACGATCCTGATCGCCGCCCGCGCCCACGGCCTGGCCGCAGTCGACGGGCCCTATCTGAAGGTGCGCGACGTCGAGGCGTTCCGGCGGGTGGCGGGGCGTTCGGCGGCGCTGGGCTATGACGGCAAGTGGGTGCTGCACCCGGACCAGATCGCCGCGGGCAACGAGATTTTCAGTCCCCGCCAGGACGAGTACGACCGGGCCGAACTGATCCTGGAGGCCTACCAGTGGCACACTTCCGGGGCCGGCGGGGTTCGCGGGGCGGTGATGCTCGGCGAGGAGATGATCGACGAGGCCAGTCGGAAAATGGCGTTGGTGGTCGCGGCCAAGGGGCGGGCGGCCGGGATGACCCGGACCGGGCCGCGGTTCGTCGCGCCGGGGGACTGACCCATCCCGGTTGACCCCAGGGGCAGCTGTTAAGCCCAGGCGAAGGTCAGCCCGACCATCCAGACCAAAAGGGTGACCACGCCGATGACGATGCCGGTGATCGCCAGCCCGTACCCGGACTGGCCGGTGCGCCTGATCTGGCCGATCCCCACCGCCCCGGCGACGATGCCGACGATCGAGAACAGGAATCCGCAGAACGGCGCCAGGCCGAGGATCGAGCAGACCAGCGCGGTGATGGCCGGTGAGTTGGTGCCGGTCGGCATCGGCGCCGGCATGGGGTAGCCGGGATAGCCCGGGTAGCCGGGTGGGCCCATCGGGCCGGGTGGATATCCGGCGCCGTAGGGCGCGGCCGGGGGGAAACCGGGCTGGGGGAAACCGGGCTGGGGGAAACCGGGCTGGGGGAAACCGGGCTGGGGATAGTCGGGCGGGGGGAAGCCAGCTGCGGTGCCGGCGCCGGGAGGCGCTGACCACACCGGCGGGGTCCCATAAGCCGGGTCGGGCGGGGTGCCGTAGGCCGGGTCCGGCGGGGTGCCGTAGGCCGGATACGCCGGATAGATCGGTGTCTCGTAGGCCGGATAGGTGGTCGGAGTCGGCTCGCTCACCACCGGGTCGTACCCCGACGTCGGCTCACAAGAGGAGGCCGCCTCGCCGCGAATTTCACCCTCGTTCTGCGGGCTTTGCCCAGGGTCGCCGCTGGCGGCTGTCATGCTGTTCAACCTAGCGTATGTACATGGCCGCACCGGGCCGCAATTCGATCGCCAGTGAGGAACATCAATGACCAGTCCCTTTCCACCAACGCAGAACCCGGGCGGGGTCCCTGGCGGCGGCGCCATGGGCTCGTCACGACGTGGCCCGTTGAGCCTGCCGACACCGCCGAAAGGCTGGCCGGTGGGTTCCTACCCCACCTACGCCGAGGCCCAGAAAGCTGTCGACTACCTCTCCGACAACCAGTTCCCCGTGCAGCAGGTGACCATCGTCGGGGTGGATCTGATGCAGGTCGAACGGGTCATCGGGCGGCTCAGTTGGGGCAAGGTGCTGCTAGGCGGGGTGCTCACCGGCGCCTGGCTCGGTGTCTTCATCGGTCTGTTGCTGGGCTTGCTGACCGGCAACCTCGCTCAAGCTCTGGTCGCCGCGATTCCGGCCGGCATCATGTTCGGTCTGATCACCTCGGCGGTCCCGTACGCAATGTCCAAGGGCACCAGGGATTTCAGCTCAACGATGCAGTTGGTCGCGGGCCGCTACGACGTGCTGTGCGACCCGCAGAGCGCCGAGCAGGCGCGGGACATGCTGTCGCGCTTGACCATCTAGCGCTGCCGAGGTCCGGTGCGCGGCTAGAGTAGCCCCGGACCGGAGGGGGACTCCCCGGGAGGAAAGGGCGGACGCGGTGTTCAGCAGAGGTGCCCGGCGCGCGACCGCCGTCGGGATGGCGGTGCTGACCGCCGCGGCGATCTCAGCCTGTGGATCCACCCTCGACAGTCGGACGGTGAGCCTCTACACCCCGGCCAGCGAGACCGCGACGTTCACCGCGGTGGCCAACCGCTGCAACGAGCAGTTCGGCGGGCGCTTCCGCATCCAGCAGTTCAGCCTTCCCAAGGGTGCCGACGATCAACGGCTGCAACTGGCCCGCCGGCTCACCGGCAACGACCGGACGCTGGACATCATGGCCCTCGACGTGGTGTGGACCGCGGAGTTCGCCGAGGCGGGTTGGGCGCTGCCGCTGTCGGCCGACCCGGCCGGGCAGGCCGAAGCCGACGCCGCCGCCGACACGCTGCCCGGTCCACTGGAGACCGCGAAATGGCAGGGTAAACTATTCGCCGCACCGGTCACCACCAACACCCAGATGCTCTGGTACCGGCCTGATTTGGTGTCCCCGCCGCCGCCGACGTGGGATCAGATGATCAGTGCGGCGACCCGCCTGCATGCCGAGGGCAAGCCGAGTTGGATCGCGGTGCAGGCCAAGCAGTACGAGGGTCTGGTGGTGTGGTTCAACACGCTACTGGAAAGCGCCGGCGGCCGGGTGCTCTCCGAGGACGGCAAGACCGTCACCCTGGTCGACACCCCCGAGCACCGCGCGGCCACCGTCAAGGCGCTGACGATCATCAAGTCGGTGGCGACCGCACCGGGCGCGGACCCGTCGGTCACCCAGACCGATGAGGGCACCGCCCGGCTCGCGCTCGAACAGGGCAATGCCGCCCTGGAAGTCAACTGGCCGTTCGTCTTTGCCTCGATGCTGGAGAACGCGACCAAGGGCGGGGTGCCGTTCCTGCCGCTCAACGAGAAGCCCGAACTGGCCGGAGCGATCAACGACGCCGGCACCTTCTCGCCCACCGACGAGCAGTTTCAGGTGGCGTTCGACGCCAGCAAGGAGGTGTTCGCCTTCGCGCCCTACCCCGGAGTGATCCCCGACCAACCGGCGCGGGTCACCCTCGGTGGGCTGAATCTGGCCGTCGCCGCCACCACCGGTAAACCCGCCGAGGCGTTCGAAGCGGTGCGCTGCATCCGCAGCGAAGCCAACCAGCGCTACACCTCGATCGAGGGTGGTCTGCCGGCGGTGCGGGCCTCGCTGTACGACGATCCGGCGTTTCAGAAGAAGTACCCGCAGTACGCGATCATCCGGGATCAGTTGACCAACGCCGCCGTTCGGCCCGCGACACCGAACTACCAGGCCATGTCGACCAGGATTTCGGCGACGTTGGCGCCGATCACCGGAATCGACCCCGAGCGCACCGCCGACGAATTGGCGGCCCAGGTGCAGAAGGCCATCGACGGCAAAGGCCTGATCCCGTGACCGGTCCCGCGCGCACAGTGTTGACGAGCGATGCCCAGTCCCAGCGCAGGCTGGCCTACTGGCTGATTGCCCCAGCCGTGTTCCTGATGTTGGCCGTCACCGCGTACCCGATCGTCTACGCCGTCTGGCTGAGCCTGCACCGCTACAACCTGGCCAGCCCGGCTGACACCGCGTTCGTCGGGCTCGGCAACTACGCCACCATCCTGACCGACAAGTATTGGTGGACAGCCTTTTTCGTCACGCTGATCATCACGGTCATTTCCGTGGCGATCGAGTTCGCGCTGGGGTTGGCGCTGGCCCTGGTGATGCACCGCACCATCTTCGGCAAGGGTCTGGTGCGCACCGCCATCCTGATTCCCTACGGCATCGTCACCGTCGCGGCGTCCTACAGTTGGTACTACGCCTGGACACCGGGAACCGGGTACCTGGCCAACCTGCTGCCCGACGGCAGCGCCCCACTCACCCAGCAGATCCCGTCGCTGGCCGTCATCATCCTCGCCGAGGTTTGGAAGACCACACCGTTCATGGCACTGCTGTTGCTGGCCGGTCTGGCGCTGGTTCCCGACGATCTGCTCAAGGCCGCCGCGGTCGACGGCGCCGGCGCGTGGACCCGGTTGACGCGTGTGATCATCCCGCTGATCAAACCGGCGATCCTGGTGGCGTTGCTGTTCCGCACCCTGGACGCCTTCCGGATCTTCGACAACATCTACGTGCTGACCGGCGGGTCAAACGACACCGGATCGGTGTCGATCTTGGGTTACGACAACCTGTTCAAGGCGTTCAACCTCGGCCTGGGCTCGGCGATCAGCGTGCTGGTGTTCCTGTGCGTCGCGGCGATCGCATTCGTCTTCATCAAGCTGTTCGGTGCCGCCGCACCCGGCGTCGACGACGGAGAACGCCGATGACCCGCCGCGCCGGTTTCTGGACCGTCATCAACGTGTTGGTGGTGATCTACGCCCTGCTGCCGGTGCTGTGGATCCTGAGCCTGTCGCTTAAACCGAGCTCAATGGTCAAGGACGGCAAGCTCATTCCGTCGTCGATCACGCTGGAGAACTACAAGGGCATCTTCAAGGGCGACGCGTTCTCCTCGGCGCTGGTGAACTCGATCGGGATCGGGCTGATCACCACCGTCATCGCCGTGGTGATCGGCGGGATGGCCGCCTACGCGGTGGCCCGCCTGGATTTCCGCGGCAAGCGGGTGCTGATCGGAGCGGCCCTGCTGATCGCGATGTTCCCGCAGATCTCGCTGGTGACACCTCTGTTCAACATTGAACGCCGGATCGGGCTGTTCGACACCTGGCCCGGCCTGATCATCCCTTACATCACCTTCGCGCTGCCGTTGGCGATCTACACCCTCTCGGCCTTCTTCCGGGAGATCCCCTGGGATCTGGAGAAGGCCGCCAAGATGGACGGCGCCACACCCTGGCAGGCCTTCCGCCGGGTGATCGCCCCGTTGGCCGCGCCCGGAATCGTCACCGCGGCGATCCTGGTGTTCATCTTCGCCTGGAACGACCTACTGCTGGCGCTGTCACTGACGGCGACCAAGGCGGCGATCACCGCGCCGGTCGCGATCGCGAACTTCACCGGCAGTTCGCAATTCGAGGAGCCGACGGGATCCATCGCCGCCGGTGCGATGGTGATCACCATCCCGATCATCATCTTCGTCCTGATCTTCCAACGTCGAATTGTCGCCGGACTGACCTCCGGCGCGGTGAAGGGATAGCGGTTCAATGGCCGAAATCGTGCTCGACGGTGTCACCAAGCGCTATCCGGACGGGGCCACCCCGGTGCAGGACCTCTCGCTGACCATCCGCGACGGCGAGTTCGTGATCCTGGTTGGGCCGTCGGGATGCGGAAAGTCGACCACCCTCAACATGATCGCCGGCCTGGAGGACATCACCTCCGGGGAGTTACGCATCGGCGGTCAGCGGGTCAACGAGAAGGCGCCCCGGGACCGCGACATCGCGATGGTGTTCCAGTCCTACGCGCTCTACCCGCACATGACGGTCCGGCAGAACATCGCCTTCCCGCTCACCCTGGCCAAGATGGGCAAGTCCGAAATCGACGCCAAAGTCGCCGAGACCGCCCGCATCCTGGACCTGACCGAATTGCTGGACCGCAAGCCGTCCCAACTCTCCGGCGGTCAGCGCCAGCGGGTCGCGATGGGTCGGGCCATCGTGCGCCAACCCAAGGCGTTCCTGATGGATGAGCCGCTCTCCAATCTCGACGCCAAACTGCGGGTGCAGATGCGCGCCGAGATCGCCCGTCTGCAGAACCGGTTGGGCGCCACCACCGTCTACGTCACCCACGACCAGACCGAGGCGATGACCCTCGGTGACCGGGTCGTGGTGTTGCGCGCAGGCCAAGCCCAGCAGATCGGCACGCCCGATGAGTTGTACAACCATCCGGCCAACCTGTTCGTCGCCGGTTTCATCGGATCGCCGGCGATGAATTTCTTCCCCGCCACCCCTACCGAGGTCGGGTTGCGCCTGCCGTTCGGTCAGGTGGCCCTTCCGGAGGGCTATCGGCTGCCCGAGAACGTGATCGTCGGGGCCCGGCCCGAACACTTCGAGGATGCCGCCCTGCTCGAGCCGCACGAACGGGCGCGGTCTTTGACCTTCGGAGTCACCGCCGACCTTGTCGAGTCGCTGGGTTCGGACAAGTACGTCTACTTCACCGCCGGCGGTCCGGGGGTGCGTTCGGAGCACCTGACGGATCTCACCGCGGACTCCGTCGACGGCGGGAATCGTTATGTCGCAAGGGTTTCCGCTGATTCCGCCGCCGCGACCGGCCAGACCGTGGAGTTGGCCCTGGACCCCACCAGGCTGCAGCTCTTCGACGCCGACTCCGGGGTGAACCTCACCGCTCACCCGAGGTGAGCGAGCCGCCGGCAGCGGTGACCCACCACCTGCGCAGCCACTTCGCTGCGCTGGGAATGGCTTCCGAGCCCGATGTGGCCAGCGTGACCTTCCTCGGCGTGGAACGTATCGACGTGCTGCGCTTCGGCCCAGACCCGCGGCCGGGTATGGAGAACGTCTTCCACCATGTGTCGCTGGGTTGCTCGCGGTACCCGATGGCCGACCCAGCTGCGCCGGTGAGCGATCCGCTTCGCGGCCCGCGGGCGGAGATCGTCCTGAGCCTGCGGGGCGGTGCGCCCACCCCCGGGCTGGTGCGGAGCCTCGCGGTGGTGGCCGCCACACCCGCTGTCGAGGGGGTGGTGCTGGGTCCCGATGCGCTGGTCGACCTGTCCGGGCCGTTGTGGTCGGCGGCGCCGTTCACCGCTGTGCTGCTGGGGGTTTCAGACATCGCCGAGTGTGCGCTGGAGCCGCCCCGGGAGCCGGTGCAGTTCCTGTCCGCGGTGCCCATCACCCAGACCGAGGGCGCCTGGGTGCGCCTCAAGGGAGCCGAGGCGATGCGTCAGGCGTGGGCCGACGACGGGGTTGACGTGTTCGATCCGTTGCGGCCGGCAGGCTCGGCGCGGTCGGCAAAGTGAGGATCCTCGTTGATCACAGCCAGTGGTTGCGGCCGAACGTGCGGTAGATGAAGACGCAGCTCGACACCATCACCAGCAGCACCGCCGGATAACGCCACTGTCAACGGCGTTCGGGCGCTCCAATTTCGGCGACCGCGTTCCCCCGACCGGTGGACAGCGGATTCCTCCCCGTCCGTCCCCCGCGGTGGACGGCTGCTGCCGTCGTCGTCGACGAGGGTGGTCACATGGGCAAGAAGGACAGCGCGACGCTCGTGGCGGCTCTCGCGATGGTGATCTTCGCCGCCGCCGTCCTGCAAAGCGGAGTCCTGCCTATCCTCGCCTCGATCCGAGGGCAGTTGCAGGTGTCGCAGGCGGACGTCAGCTGGGTGGTGACGGCGAATCTATTGGCCGCCGCGGCCGGGGCGCCGCTCACCGGTCGGCTCGCGGACGTGTTCACCAAGAAGAGGGTGCTGCTGGGGACCCTGACGGTGGTGCTGGTCGGGTCGGTGCTGGGGGCGGTGGCATCGTCGCTCCCGCTACTGGTCTTCGCTCGCGCACTGCAGGGCACATCGTTCTCGCTCTATCCGGTCGCGGTGTCGATCCTGCGTGAGGAGGTGCCTGCCGAGCGCCTCGTCCGCCGGATCGCTGTGCTCTCCGCAATGCTGGGTCTGGGCGGAGCGGTCGGTCTGCTCGCAACCGGCCTGCTGATGTCGGACGGGGTCGACTACCACAGGGTTTTCTGGCTCTTCGTGAACGAGAGTGCATCGGTGGTGGGCGGAACGCCGGGTAAGGCGTCGTGTCGGTGAGCTAAGACGGGTCCTCGGTGGGTGACGATG
>CAYXBN010000013.1:0-53061 GCA_964463215.1 uncultured Mycobacterium sp.
TACGTCAGAGGGGTCCCCGAGTCAAATCCCCTGAGCACCAGGGGAGTTTGAGCTTCGTCACAGTGTGCCGACGGTTAGGAGCCCAAGCTCACGGCGAGTCGACCCGTTGGACTCCGGCGATGTTTCGCTTGCCCCGGCGTAGCACCAGCCAACGGCCGTGCAGGAAATGTGCCGGCGCCGCGACCCAGTCCTCGCTGTCCACCCGGACATTGTTGACCGATACGCCGCCTTCGGCGATCGTGCGGCGCGCAGCGCCCTTGCTCGCTGACAGTCCGGTCGCCACCAGCAGGTCGACGATGCCGTCCGGCCCGCCGGGGGGCAGTTGCGCCACCGAGGTCTCCTGCAGCGCGGCGGCCAGGGTGGGTTCGTCGAGCCGGTCTAGGTCGCCGCGGCCGAACAGCGCGGCCGAGGCGTGCTCGACCGCCTCGGTGGCCGCCGTCCCGTGCACCATTGTGGTCAGCTCGCGGGCCAGTCGCCGTTGGGCCGCCCGTTCGTGCGGCCGCGTCGCGGTGGCGTCCTCGAGTTCGGACAGGTCATCGGCAGACAGGAAGGTGAACCAGCGCAGATACCGGATGACGTCGGCGTCGGCGGTGTTGACGAAGTACTGATACCAGGAATACGGACTGGTCATCTCGGCATCCAGCCAAAGACTTCCCCCTCCGGTGGACTTGCCGAATTTCGTGCCGTCGGCGGCGGTGACCAACGGAACGGTGAGGGCGTGCACGGTGGCGCCGAGTTTCTGCCGGACCAGCCTGACCCCGGCGATGATGTTGCCCCACTGGTCGGAGCCGCCGATCTGCAGCGCGCATCCGTAACGCCGGTGCAACTCGACGTAGTCGTTGGCTTGCAGAAGCATGTAGCTGAACTCGGTGTAGGAGATGCCGTCGGCGTCGAGGCGGCGGCGAATGGTGTCGCGGTCGAGCATGACGTTGACCGAGAAGTGCTTGCCGACGTCGCGCAGAAACTCAATGGCGCCCAGCGGTTGGGTCCAGGCGAGATTGTTTTCCACCACCGCCCCGGTCGGTGAGTCGTCGAAGTCGACGAACCGCTCAAGCTGGCCCCGGATGCGCTGCGACCACTCCGCGACGGTGTCGGCGGTGTTCAAGGTCCGCTCACCGGTGTCGCGGGGGTCGCCGATCAGGCCGGTGGCTCCGCCTGCCAGCACAATCGGCCGGTGACCGGCGCGCTGGAATCGTTGCAATGTCAACAGCGGCACCAGGTTTCCGGCGTGCAAACTGGGTGCGGTCGGGTCGAAGCCGGCGTAGACGGTCATCGGCGGGCGGCCGGCAGCCTCCCGCAACGCTTCGCTGTCGGTGGACTGCGCGATCAGACCCCGCCAGGTCAACTCGTCGATGATCGTCGTGGCCATGGGTTGCATCTTCCCGTATCAGCCCGGCTACCCCGCCAACAGCCCGAGGTCGGCGGTGAGGCAGTCGGCGGCGGCGAGTCCGGACAGGGCGACCATCGGCAGTCCCCCGCCGGGGTGGGCGCTGCCCGACGCCAGGTACAGACCAGGCACCCCGCGCACCCGGTTCGGCGGTCGTTTGAACGCGGCGAACCGGTCATTGCTGGCGGCACCGTAGATGGCGCCGCGGCTGCCGGGGAACTCGGCGGCCAACTCGGTCGGTGTGCGGCGCCACACCAGCGCATCGCCGGGGCTCCACAGATCGGCCGCCCGGATCCGACGTTCCACCGCCGACTCCAGCGCGGCCCAGACCTCCGGCGGCCGGGACCCGGTGGCCGGTTCGGCCGGCGAATTGGCCATCACGAAGACCGGTTCGGCATCGGCCCAGCCGGACAGGCCGTGGCAGCGCTGCTGGGCGCAGAGGTAAACCGTCGGCGCGGTGGGCGGGCGGTCCCGGTCGAAGATGTCGGCGAACTCCGCGTCGTAGTCGGCCGGGAACAACACCTCATGGGGCAACCGGTCGGCTCGGCGGGCCGCCCGCAGCGCCGCGGTCCACCCCGACATCGAGGGGGCCCCGGCGGCGGGCAGGTGGCGGGTGGCCGAAGGCAGCGCCCCGCCGCGCAGCCAGCCGACATCGGCGTTGACCACGACAGCCCTGCCGCGCAGCGGCCGGCCCCCGGTGACGGCGACCCCCACGACGTCGTGACCGTCCATCAGCAGTCGCTCCACCGCGACGTCGCATTCGACGACTCCACCGCGGGCCTCGATAGCCGCCACCAACGCCGCGACCAGGGCATGAATTCCGCCCTGCACGCCGTAGCCACCCAGCGAAAGCTCTACGTGCGCAATGCAGTTCAGCGTTGCCGGGGCGCGCCGGGGGTCGCTGCCGTTGTAGGTGGCGTATCGGCGCAGCAGCATCCGCAAGTGTGGGTCGTGAACTTGGCGGTCGATCGCCGTACCCATGCTGCGCATCGAGTCGACCGATAGCAGCGCCCGTGGATGGCGGAGGGCCAGACCCACCATGGCCGCCCAGGTGGGTGCCGGTCCGAGAACGAAATGAGGCGCGGCGGCGTCCCAGATACGGCGGGTGTAGGCCAGGAAACCCGCCAACTCCGCCTCGGCCGCCGGCCCCAGAGCGGTCCGCACCCGGGCCAGGGTGTCATCCGGGTCGTGGGCAACATCGACCACGCAGCCGTCGGCGTAGCGGTAGCGGAACCCCGGGTCCAGGCGACGAAGTTCAATAACATCCTCGAGGCGAAGACCCGCCCGGGCGAACACGTCCGCGAAAATCTCCGGCAGTGTCAGAACGCTGGGACCGGTCTCCACGACGACGCCGTCGACTTCGATGACTCCAGCCTTGCCGCCCGGCCGCGGACCGGCTTCCAGGACCCGCACCGGCAGACCGCGGGCGGCCAGCGCCAGGGCGGCGGCCAGCCCCCCGATACCGGCCCCGACGACCAGCACCTCGGCATCGGCCTCAGCCCGCACCGGGACCCCAGCGGCGCAGGTAGTCGAGCATCCGTGCGCCCAGTCCGTTCTGGGTGGCGATCTTGGCGGACTTGGCGGGCCGCACCAGGGCGGAGAATCCGGGGAACGGTTGGTCCGGATGGGTACGGATGCGACCGTCGGTGGCCGCGGCCGCGGCGGCGTCGATGACCCCAAGACCGTCCAGCAGAGCGGCCTCGACGGCGGGAAGCAACGCCGGTCCGGTCAGCTCGGCGGCGGGCACCGGGCTGGAGAATCGGACGACGGCCGCCGGGCTGTCGTTCTCCAGGAAGACGTAGTTGATGCTGACCGCGACGACGTCGACGGGTCGGCTGGCATGCAGGATCTGGACCCCCGGCTTGAGGTCCAGCGGCCGCAGATGAGCCGGGCGCTGCCGACCCTGCGGGAAGATCCACAGGGCGCGGCCCGGCCGGTCGAGCAGGGCCGCACACGCCTGCAGGCACTGTCTGCTGTGTTCGTGGCTGCTGCGGTCCAACGGCAACGCGCCGACCCATCCCAGGAACGGCAGCTTGCGGAGGTTGGTGGCATCCATCACCGCCCAGCCGGTCCCGCCGAGGGCCTCGTCGAGGGCCAACAGCAGCAGCGGATCCCACCAGGCGACATGGTTGGCGGTGAAGAGCAACGGCCGCGCGGCCAGGGCGGCACGGGACTCCTCCAATCCGGACACCCACACGCCGTCCAACCCGTGTGCGATCCGGTGCCGGGCGTAGCGGCGGGCGTAGTCGAGGAAGGTTGGACGCCGGGTGTCGCCCGCGCGGGCCAGCGCCTGCCGGTCGGCCTCGGAGATGACCTCGCGTGGTTCGGCGGTCACACGGCCTCCCGCTGGGCGCGTGCGGGATAGGACCGGCCGCGCCAGCGGATGTCGCCGCGACGGCTCCACCGAAAGCTGTCGAGCAGCACTCCCATCATCAGCAGCACCGCGAGGGGATGAAGCAGGACACTGATCAGGCTGTGGCCGTGTCGCCACGCCATGATGACCCGCAGGAGAAGGTTGGCGGCGACCCCCACCGCGGCGGCGGCGGCCAGACCCCAGGCGCCGAGTAGCGCAGCGGCCGGCAGGGCGAGGTACGGCAGCACGAAAATCTGCAGATGCAGCCACATTACGATGATCAGCGCCGCCGGATGCCCACCGATGCCCTCGTAGAAGTTCTTGGCGAAGCCGCGCCACAGCGAGGCGGCGTCGCCGTACATCCGGCAGTCCGCCATCTGGTGGCCGTCGGCGAACACGACCCGCCGGCCGCTGCTCTTGACCGCCCGGCACAGCGCCATATCGTCGACCAACGCCGTGCGCACCCCGGCCCAGCCGCCCACCGCCTGCAGCGCTGAGCGGCGGATCAGCAGGAGTTGGCCGTTGGCGGCGAGCACCCTGGGGTCCCGGGTCAGGTGGATCAGTGGCATCGGCAACCATGCGACGTAGGACAGGTGCAGCAGGGGCATCAGCAACCGCTCGGCGAGGCTGCCGGTCCGCTGATACGGCACGGCGGTGACCACCGCGGCGTCCAGCCCGCCCGGAACCTGGTCGGGTGCGCCGAGCAGCGACAGCAGATGCAGCACGCCGTCGGGGCGCAGGGCGACGTCGGCGTCGATGTTGAGCAGTAGCTCTCCGGTCGCCTCGGCGGTCAGGCGGTGCAGGGCATGCGGTTTGCCGACCCAGCCGTCGGGCAGGCCGTCGCCGCGGATCACCCGCAGACCGGGTACCTCGTCTCGCAAGCCGGCCAGTACGTCCGCGGTGCCGTCGGTGGACCCGTCGTCGTAGACGATGATCTCGGCGATCGGGCCGCGGGCGGCCGAGGCGGCGCGCACGCATCGCTCGATGTTGGCGGCCTCGTCGCGGGCCGGAATCAGAACGCTGACGCCGCCGGGGGCGGCTCGGGCCGCCGCGGGCAACGGACGTCCGCGCGTCCAGAACAGGGCGTTGACCACCACCAGCGCCAGCGCAATCAACGGGGGAACAGCAAATAGCGCGGCCAGCACGATTGCCCAGGCGGGTGCCTGGCCGCTGACCATGGCGTCCAAGGTCATATCCGCACGGGTCAAGTCCGCACGGGTCATGTCCGCACTTCCCCGGACCGGCCCAGCAGCCTGCGCACCCGGCCGGAGCTGTCGCCGCAGAACAGCGGCAGCCATATCGAGTTGGGGCCGTCGCTGCGGTGCACCCGCATCCGAACCAGGGGTCGCAGCAGGTCGGTGTCCACCCGGTCGGGTACCACGTTCTCCCCGACGCCGAAGGCCTCGTCCGCACCGCACCGCCCCTTCAGCAGGTATCGCTGATAGAAGGGGCCGTTGTCGAGCAGGGCGCTCACCTCGACGTGGACCGGGACGCCGTCCGGGTCGGGAAAGGTGGCGCTGGTCGGCCACCGCAACCCCCAGGTGCTGCGACGCTGCCGTCCCACCGCGATCTGGGCGTCCTCGCGCACCCGGCAGGAGCCATCCGCACCGACCTCGACAATGAGGTCCCGGGGGCGCGCCCCCGGTTGGGAGGGAATCAGCCGGTAGAAGATCAGGTCGCGGCCCGGCAGTGCGACCCGGCCCCACCACCAGCGTTCGATACCCAGCGCATTCAGCGGTCGACCGGCGCTGTTGCGGTCGTGGTAGGCCCGTCCCTGAACACGCAACTGCCCGCTGGGCGTGCGCAGATCCAGACTGCCCCATGTCGCGGCGAGCATCGGCGTCCACAGGTGGTCACCAGCCGGTCCGGCTGGACCGTCCGAATCAGGGGGACTCGCGCCATTCGGGCAATCCCGCCGCAACCTCCCCGACAGCCGCAACTGTCCGGTGACCCGGCCGCCGGTCGGCAGAGCCAGGTCCAGTTCGGCCTGCAGAGTCCGGATCGGCGCGGCACCAGGCCCCTCGGCACCGGAGTCGGTCCACTCGAAGACGCAATCACCCAGCCGCCAGGAGCGGCCGTCCGCACCCCATTCGCAGTCCTCGACGGGCAGTTCGGAAAGCAGATAGAAACGCTCGCGCCCGTCCCCGTACACGACGACGTTCACGCTGGGCCGGTCGATCGGAAGTTGGGGGCGGCCGACCCGGGCCGCCTGCACGTAGCCGGGCAGGAAGGGCAGGCCCCACGACCAGATGACCGTGGCACCCCGGCCCTGGTCGTCGACCAGATCGACGTAGAACCACGTAAAGCCGCCCGGGCTGTCCAGGACAGCCTGATCCGGCGGACGGTCGGCGGAACTCAACTCGATCAAGTGGCCTCCGGGTGCGGTGTGCGTTGCGGAACCGGCGAACCTGGGTGGTCCAAGCTCTGATCTTCCCGCATGCCCATCTCAGTCGCTGGCACCTGGTCGGGGTGCGCGGGGGCTCCGCCGATAAGCCGACACCTCGGGCGTGCCGGGAACCCAGAGCCGCCAGGCCCGATCGGCTGCTTGACTCACCCCGACGCGGGGGCCGGCCGAAGCGTCTATCGCGTTGTGTCCAACGGCAACGCTGTCGAGTCGCAGGGTGACCGGCGAAGCCGGATCGAACAGGTCGACGCCGTTATCGGCCATCGAGATGGCCAGGGCGGCGCAGAGATTCCCGGGTCCGCGGGCCAGATCTCGGTCGGCAACACCCGATCCGCGTCGGGATTGGGCGGTTCGCTGGCCGGATTCGACGACGGCCGCCCGTAGCAACACCGCCGCGGCGGCGCCGTCACCGCCGCAGGAGACGTTGGCGCAGACGTGAATACCGTGACTGCGGTAGGTGTAGAGCCGACCCGCGGGACCGAACATGACGCTGTTGCGCGCGGTGCGTCCGCGATAGGAGTGCGATGCCGCATCGGGCCACGGCCCGTCTGACGGCCCGCCGTAGGCCTCCACTTCGACGATTCGGGCGCTCACCCCGCCAGCGGTGAGCACCGCTCCCAAGAGCATCCCGGCGGCACGCAGTGGGTCGGTGTCCAGCGCGGGGCTATTGGTTACCTGCACGGGCCATCAACCGCTCGTGCTCGTCGGCGCCGACATCGGTTGCCTCGTCGATGAGCAGCACCGGAATCCCGTCCTCGATTCGATACGCCCGGCGAAGTCGCGGGTTGTACAGCAGGTCACCGATGAGCAGCAGCGACCCCCGGTCAGCGGGGCACACGAGGATGTCGAGAAGCTTCGGGTCCATATGTTTGTAGCTCGCGGGAGGCTGGGGGCTAAGGCATCGGCATCGGCGGCGCAGTGGCCGGCGGCGGCGTGGCCACGACGCTGGCCGGGCTGCCGGGGCCGGGCGCGGCACCGGCACCCGTTGCGGCGCCCTGCTGGCCCTGCGCGCTGCTCAGGATCTCCATCTGAGCCTTCAGCTTCTGCTGGTAGGCGATGGTGTCTTTCAGCGCGTCGATCAGCGGGAGCTGATTGGGCCGGTACTCCATCGCGGCCTTCAGTTCGTCGAGGTACGGCTTGGACGGCCGGAAACCCATCGCGCGCAGCTTCAACGACATCTTGAGCAGGTTCGAGAGTTGGCCGCCGCCGGCTCCCACCGCGTATTCCTGGGCGAGTTGGTCGAGAACGTCACCCGCGGCCGGGGTGGCCGCGGCCGCAGCGGCCACCGCCGACGCACCTGCCGCGGCGCCGCCCTCGGCGGCGACTGTGGGCTTGGGAGGGGTGGGCGTGGGCACCAGGGAGGGGTCTGCGAACGCCGCACCGGAAGTACCGAGGACGGCACTGATGGCGACGGCCGCGCCGGCGATGCCGGCAAGCGCCGCGCGACCGCGGCTACCGACGTTCATCGTCATGGCTCTCCTCCGCCCCGGTTGGACCCCCGTCAGCTTAACGCGGATCACCGACTCGCTTGGACCATCGCCGTCCGGACCGCAGCCGACAGTCGCTTGTACCGACCTGTATCGGTGTCCAGGTACCAGCTGTTACGGCCCGCCTTCGGGATGCCGGCGGCCCGGAGTGCGGACACCACCGGCCGATACGACGCGCTGACTGACAGCGACGGCACCACATGGACGACGTCGGGAGGAAGACCCACCGGCATGTGGGAGACCGCGTCAGCGATGTCGGCGGCGGTCACGCTCATCCCGGGCCGCACCGTCAACGCGGTGACCGCCCGGGTTCCGGCGGGGGTGTCCACCCCGTAGGTCACCGCGAGGTCGACGGCGGGGATGGACCCGATCGCGTCGGTGATGGGTGACGGGAACACCACACCCCGCGGAGTGCGCAGCAGGCCGGAGCGGTTACCCAGCAACCAGAAGTCGCCGTCGTCGTCGCGGTAGAAGACACACTCGGTGGAGATCCAGATGTCACCGGCGGCGAAGACGCCCCGTTTGATCGATGCGGTCGGGTCGATCGGCCCCCATGGCTTGGCCAGCAGCACGCCGATCTCGTCCCGGCCGGCGACTCGGACGAAACCACGATCGTCCTCGAGGATCAGGTCGGCGTCGGGGTCGTAGGCACCGAGTTCCACTTCCCCACCGCCGGGCAGCGGACGGCCCTCGCTGCCGACCTTGGCGCCGGCGACGTTGGCGAGGACCGCCTGGCCGTCGGAGGTGGCGAAGAACTCGACGACCCTCGCCGGCGCGAAGACGTCCAGGATCCTCGCCCACAGGCCGGTGGGCATCCCCGACCCCATGAACAGCCGGATCGGGTTGTTGCCGGCCATGGTGAAGTTCGGGTCGTCGATGACCTCGCGCAACATCGACCAGGTGTAGGTCACCACCGAGACGCCGTACTGGCGGACCTCGTCGAGGAACCGTTCCGGGTTGAGCCCGCGGGACAGCGCGATCCGGGATCCCGCCACTACCGATCCGCCGAGGCTGACCAGCAGACCGGCCTGATGGTGCAGCGGGGTAAGGCAGTACACGGTGTCGTTGCGGCTCAACGCGGCCGCCGACGCGGTGCCGAACGCCGACAGCGACCAGCGGTAGTTGGTGATCTGCTTGGGCACCAGTTCGCCGCCGCCGACGGCGTTGAACACGACGAAGGCGACGTCGCGGGCATAGGACGGGTTCGGCCGATACCAACCCGGCAGTTCGACCGCGTCCGGGTCGATCTTCTCCATGTCGATGACGTCGCTGTCCTCGGGCAGGTCCAGGCTGCGGCTTTCGCCGCCGCCGAGCACCAGAACCTGGACCGGCAGCTGTGCGGCGGCGGCCAGGTTGGCCGGGTCGGTGATCACATCGGTGATCCCGCCGAGCCGGGCTGCCTGCGTCAGATCGGCGTCCGGCGGCATCAGAACGGCGACGGCACCCAGCCGCGACAACGCGGCGATGGCGACCAGGGCACTGGGCCGGGTGTCCATCAGCACACCGACCCGGCTGCCCTGGCGCACCCCGACCTCGATCAAGCCGCGCACCACGTTGTCGATGCGCCGGTTGACCGCTTCGTAGGTGTGCACCCGGCCGTCGAAAAGCAGGAACTCCCCGTGCGGGGCCTCCTCGGCCTGTTCGTCGATGATGCGGCCGAGCGAGATCCTGGTGTGGTCGTTGATCTGGCCCAGTCGGACCAGGCGCGGCAGGGTCCGCACGGTCTCGACGGCCATGATGCGCACCGAGTTGTTGGCCGCCACCACGGCGTCGGCCGCGCCCTTGGCCACCGACAGTGCCAGTTCGGAGGCCTCGGCCATGCCCAGCATCAGCCGCGAACTCAGCGCGACACCCGAGGAGTCCGGGGTCTGGGCCGAAACTTCGGCCATGAGTTCGATGTTCGCCGGGCGCGGCTCCCGGCCGGAGACCCAGAGCACCCAGTCGGCCACCGTCGGCCAAGTGTTGGTGGAGGCTTTGGAGCCGACCACCAGACCGAAGTGCCCGGCACGGATCATCACCTCGTAGACGTCGGCGTTGGGCGCCGCCCGCTTGATGCCACGCACCGCCGGGGGTTGGCCGATGTCGTCGACCTCGCCGACGAATGCCAGCACCGGACAGGTGATGTCGGACAGCGTCACCAGCTGGCCCTGCACGGCGAATCCGCCGGTCATCATGCGGTTGTGGGTGACGAACTGCTTGAGCAGTTCGGCCACCGCCGGACCGGACCAGGCGATCCAGCCCTCCCGGTCGAGGAAACGGCGCTGCTGTTCGCGTGGCAGCAGGGACTCGCGGTCGTGCAGTTGCAGCAGGAAATCCACCCGCGACTTGGCGGTCTTGACCGGGTCGAGCATCTGGAACCCGGCCCGGGCCAGCCAACCGGGGATGTCGATCCGGTTGAAGACGTGGTCGGCGAGGAAGTCGGCCAGGCCGACCGCCATGTTCGTCGGCAGTCCGCCGGGCAGACCAGCCAGGGTGTCCACCGGCGAGCCGAACGCCACGATGCTGGCGACGTCCTTGGACCGGCGGTAGGCCGCGGTCTGGTAGCAGAACATCCCGCCCTGGGAGTATCCGGCGAGGTGGACGCTCTGCCCGGTGGTGTCGCGGACGGTGTCGATGGCCTGGCTCAGCGCGACGATGTGGTCGGTGAGGGTGCGTTCCATGCCGCCCTCGACCTCGTCGGGCGATCCGTAGTCGATGACCCAGGTGTCCAGGCCGGCAGCGTGCAGGATGCCGACCGCGCCGTCGTCGCGGGTGACGTCCCACATGTTCGCCGACATCATCATCGGGTGCACCATCAGTACCGGGGGGCCGGCCTTGGCCTTGCCCGGTCGGGTGTCCGGCGGGAAGTAGCGCCGCAGCTTGTACATGGCGGTGCTCTCGACGATCTGGAACGGCGAGGGCACCGCACCGGTCTCCAGTCCACCGAACCGCGCGACCTCGTAGCCGTTCTGCGCGGTCGCCACCAGGCGCTCAAGAGGTTTGGCGAGTGCCGACAAACTCAGATCCACGTTCGCTCCCTGTATCTGGCAGCGGTCGCACCGTCGCCGCCGAGTTGTCCTCCCCGTCAGGAATCATGGCATACCCCCGACACCCGTTGGTGCCCCGCAGCCTGGTCGTTTAGCGATTAGTAAGGTCTTGCCGGTGGCACACCTGCTGGGCGGCGAGGAACTCGGCCTGAGGTATCCGACGCAGGTCGTGTTCGCGTCGGTGACGGTCGGGGTGAACGAGGGCGACCGGATCGGGATCGTCGGCCGCAACGGCGACGGCAAGTCCAGCCTGCTGGGGCTGCTCACCGGGCGGATCGAACCCGACTCCGGGCGGGTCACCCGCCGTGGCGGATTGCGGGTGGCCGCCCTGGAACAGGCCGACACCCTCGACCCGGCCGCCTCGGTCGGGCAGACCCTGGTGGGTGATCGGCCCGAGCACGAGTGGGCGGGCGACGCCCGGGTGCGCGACGTCGTCGCCGGTCTGGTCGCAGATCTGGACTGGCATGCCGCGGTGGGGACGCTCTCCGGAGGCCAGCGCCGACGCGTGCAGTTGGCGGCGCTGCTGATCGGCGACTGGGACGTGATCGCCCTGGATGAACCCACCAACCACCTGGATGTGGAGGGCATCACCTGGCTTGCCGCCCACCTCACCGCGCGCTGGGCCCGCAACACCGGCGGGCTTCTGGTCATCACCCACGACCGGTGGTTCCTCGATGAGGTCGCCACCACGACCTGGGAGGTCCACCCAAACAGTTACGGCGCCGTCGTGGAACCCTTCGACGGCGGGTACGCGGCCTACGTCCTGCAACGAGTCGAACGGGACCGGATCGCGGCCGCCGCCGAGGCCAAACGGCAGAATCTGATGCGCAAGGAACTGGCCTGGCTGCGCCGCGGCGCCCCGGCGCGGACCTCGAAACCGAAGTTCCGCATTGAGGCGGCCAATCAGCTCATCGCCGATGTGCCGCCGCTGCGCAACACCGTCGAATTGGCCAAGCTGGCCACCGCCCGGCTGGGCAAGGACGTCGTCGACCTGCTCGACGTGTCGGTCTCGTTCGGCGGCAAGCCGGTGCTGCGCGACGTGCAGTGGCGGATCGCGCCCGGCGAACGGACCGGGATCGTGGGCGCCAACGGGGCGGGCAAGTCGACCCTGCTCGGGCTGATCGCCGGGACCGTCGAACCCGACAGCGGTCGGGTCAAGCGTGGCAAGACGGTGCGACTGGCGATGCTGGACCAGCAGGCCGGCCGGCTCGGTGAGCTCGCCGACGACCTGGTGCGTGAGGTGCTCGGACGACTCAAGACCAGCTACCAGGTCGACGGCAAGGATCTGACGCCCGCACAGTTGTTGGAACGCTTGGGATTTCGCCGTGATCAGCTGTCAGCCCGGGTGGGTTCCCTCTCCGGCGGCCAGCGTCGTCGCCTGCAGTTGATGCTGACCCTGCTCGATGAACCCAACGTGCTGATCCTCGACGAGCCCACCAACGATGTCGACATCGACATGCTCTCCGCCACCGAGGATCTGCTCGACTCCTGGCCCGGAACGCTGATCGTGGTGTCCCACGACCGGTATCTGCTGGAGCGGATCACCGATCAGCAGTACGCCATCCTCGACGGCCATCTGCGGCATCTGCCGGGCGGGGTCGAGGAGTACCTGCGGATCGTGGCGACCCGGCCTGCGACCGCCGCGCCGGGTCAGCCGCGGCGGTCCGAACCTTCCGGGGCGTTGTCGGGGGCGGCGCTGCGCGCGACGCACAAGGAGATCGCCGCCCTGGACCGGGCGATCACGAAGCTGACCGACCGCATCAACGCCACGCACGTCGCGCTGGCCGAGCACGACCAGTCCGACCACGTCGGAATCGGTCGTCTGACAGCCGAATTGCGGGAACTGGAAAACGAACTGAGCACCACCGAGAACCGCTGGCTGGAGCTCTCCGAACGGGTCGAATCAGCTGGTTGAGGCCACCTTCACCGGTGCAGGGTGCGCCGCAACGCCTCTGCAGTCTCGCCGACCTTGGCCAGTTGTTCTGAAACGCGTTGCGGTGCGGTGCCACCGCGAGCGTTGCGGGCGGCCACCGAACCGGTCACCGTCAGCACAGTCCGCACATCCGGAGTCAGGTCGGCGCTGATTCCCGCCAGTTCTGCGTCGGTGAGTTCCTCGAGTCCGACTCCGCGGCCCTCGGCGACCCGCACCGCCGCCCCGGCCGCCTCGTGGGCGACCCGGAACGGCACCCCTTTCCGGACCAGCCATTCGGCCACATCGGTGGCCAGGGTGTAACCGGCGGGGGCCAGTTCCGCCATCCGCTGCTCATCGAAGCGCAGCGAGGCCACCATGCCGGCCATCGCCGGCAGCACCAACTCCAACTGGGCCACCGAGTCGAAGAGGGGCTCCTTGTCCTCCTGCAGGTCGCGGTTGTAGGCCAACGGCTGCGCCTTGAGGGTGGCCAACAGGCCGGCCAGGTTCCCGATCAGCCTGCCCGCCTTGCCGCGCGCCAGTTCGGCGATGTCGGGGTTCTTCTTCTGCGGCATGATCGAACTGCCGGTGGACCAGGCGTCATCCAGGAGGACATAGCCGAATTCGGTTGTGCTCCATAAGATGATGTCCTCAGCGAGCCGGGAGATGTCCACGCCGATCAGGGCCAGGACAAAGGCGGCCTCGGCGGCGAAGTCGCGGGCTGAGGTCGCGTCGATCGAATTCTCGGCGGCGGCGCTGAAACCGAGTTCTGCGGCAATGGCATCGGGGTCCAAGCCCAGCGACGATCCGGCCAGCGCACCCGATCCGTACGGTGACACCGCGGTACGGGCGTCGAATTCGGCGATCCGGTCTACGTCGCGCAACAACGGGTGCGCGTGGGCCAGCAGGTGATGGGCCAGCAGCACCGGTTGCGCGGCCTGCAGGTGGGTCTTGCCCGGCATGACGGCCTGCGGATGGGCGGCGGCCTGGTCAGCGAGCGCTCCGATCACCGCCAGCACCCCATCGGCCACCCTGCGCATCGCATCGCGCAGCCACATCCGGAAGAGAGTGGCGACCTGGTCGTTGCGCGATCGACCGGCCCGCAGGCGGCCGCCGAGGTCGGGCCCCACCCGGTCGATCAGCCCTCGTTCGAGCGCACCGTGCACATCCTCATCGGTCGCCAAGGGCGCGAAGGCGCCGTCGGCGACGTCGGTGCCGAGACGATCTAGACCGGCCAGCAGAGCGTCGCGCTGATCATCGGTGAGCAGGCCGGCCCGGTGCAGCACCCGGGCGTGCGCCTTGGAGGCGGCGATGTCGTAAGGCGCCAGCGCCCAGTCGAAGTGGGTGGAGCGGCTCAGCGCGGCCAGGGCCGGGGCCGGGCCGCCGGCGAACCGGGCGCCCCACAGCGAGCCCTCGTTGGTGCTCACGTCGCCAGTCCACGATCCCGGGCCGCGGCGATCTTCGAGGACAATCCGTGAATGTGGACGAAGCCCTTGGCCGAGGACTGGTCGAAGGTGTCGCCCTCGTCGTAGGTCGCCAGGTTGAAGTCGTACAGCGATTGCGGACTGCGCCGGCCGTTGACCGCGATGTGTCCGCCATGCAGGACCAGTCGGATTTCGCCGGTGACCCGTTCCTGGGTGTTGGCGACGAACGCTTCCAGCGCGGTCTTCAGCGGGGAGAACCACAGCCCGTCGTAGACCAGTTCGCACCAGCGCTGGTCGGTGGTGCGCTTGAACCGGCCCAGTTCGCGTTCCAGCGTGACGTGTTCGAGTTCGGTGTGCGCGGTGATGAGCACCATCGCACCGGGGGCTTCGTAGATCTCCCGGCTCTTGATGCCGACCAGGCGGTCCTCGACGACGTCGAGTCGGCCCACACCCTGGGCGCCGGCGCGCCGGTTCAGTTCGACGATCGCCTCCAGGACGCTCACTGCAGTGCCGTCGATGCTCACCGGGACGCCGCGCTCGAAGCCGATGATCACCTCATCGGGGGTGCTCCAGTTCAGCGTCGGGTCCTCGGTGTAGTCGTAGACGTCCTTGGTCGGGGCGTTCCACAGGTGTTCCAGGAAGCCGGTCTCCACCGCCCTGCCCCAGACGTTCTGGTCGACGGAGAACGGTGAACGTTTGGTCACATTGATGGGGATGTCGTTGTCCTCGGCGAAGGCGATGGCCTTCTCCCGGGTCCAGGCGTAGTCGCGCACCGGGGCCAGCACCTCCAGATCCGGTGCCAGCGAGGCGAATCCGACTTCGAAGCGCACCTGGTCGTTGCCCTTGCCGGTGCAGCCGTGGGCGACGATTCCACCGCCGAACTCTTTGGCGGCGGCGACGAGGTGCTTGACGATCAGCGGGCGGCTCAGCGCGGAGACCAACGGGTAACGGTCCATGTAGAGGGCGTTGGACTGGATGGCCGGCAGGCAGTACTGCTCGGCGAACTCGTCGCGCGCGTCGACCACGACTGCCTCGACCGCACCGCAATCCAACCCCCGTTGCCGGACCACCTCCATGTCTTCCCCGCCCTGGCCGAGGTCGATGGCCACGGCGACGACCTCGCGGCCGGTCTCCTTGCCGATCCAGCTGATCGCCACCGAGGTGTCCAGGCCGCCGGAATAGGCCAGGATGACGCGCTCGGACATGACGTGCTCCTTAACTTGCAGAGGTTCTAACGGATGTTCTCGAACATGGCGGCCAGCTGCGCCCCGGTCATCGGCTCGCGCGCGATGACCAGGATGGTGTCATCCCCGGCGATGGTGCCGACCACCTCGGGCAGCGCTGCCCGGTCGATGGCGCTGGCCAGGTAGTGGGCGGCCCCGGGCGGGGTCCGCAGCACCGCCAGGTTGGCGCTGGAGTCGGTGGACACCAGCAACTCGCCCAGCAGCCGGGACAGCCGTTCGGTGCCGCCGGCCACACCCCGCACCGGGCTGCCGTCCTCGGGAACCACGTAGACCCCGACTCCCCCGTCGGCGCCGCGCAGTTTGACCGCCCCGAGTTCCTCCAGATCACGCGACAGGGTGGCCTGGGTGACGTCAATACCGTCCTGGGCCAGCAGTGCGGCCAGTTCGGCCTGGCTGTGCACCTGACGGGACGACAGCACGGCAACGATGCGGGCTTGCCGGCCCACCCGGGTGGCGCCGCCCTCGCCCGATTTGACCGTCTTCATCGCCGCTCCAGCAGCCAGACCAGCAGCGCCTTCTGGGCGTGCAGCCGGTTCTCGGCCTCATCCCAGACAGCGCTGTGCGGCCCGTCGACCACGTCATCGGTGATCTCCTCCCCCCGGTGGGCCGGAAGGCAGTGCAGCACAACGGCGTCGGAGTTCGCCCGAGACAGCAGACCGGCGTTTAGCTGGAATGGGCGGAATGGTCCAACCCGGTCCAGACCGTCGTTCTCCTGCCCCATCGACGTCCAGGCGTCGGTGACCAAGACGTCGGCACCGTCGGCCGCGGAGTGTGGATCGGCGGTAAGGGTGACCGTCGCACCGGTCTGGGCGGCGCGGGTCTCGGCGGCAGCGACGACCGCGGGGTCCGGTTCGAAACCCGGCGGTGCGGCGATGGTGACGTGCAGACCGGCGGTGACCCCGCCCAGAAGCAACGAGTGGGCCATGTTGTTGGCTCCGTCGCCGAGGTAGGACAACCGAAGCCCGGCCAAGATCCCCTTGCGTTCGACGATCGTCTGCAGGTCCGCGAGGACCTGGCAGGGATGGTACTCGTCGGACAGCGCGTTGACCACCGGAACTGTTGCCGCGGAGGCCATCTCGTCGAGTCGGTCCTGACCGAAGGTGCGCCAGACGATGGCGTCGACGTAGCGGGAGAGCACCCGGCCGGTGTCGGCCAGGGTCTCTTCGCGCCCAAGTTGGGTGGATCGCCCGTCGACGACGACGGCATGCCCACCCAGTTGGACGATGCCCATCTCGAAGGAGAACCGGGTGCGGGTCGAGTTCTTCTCGAAGATCACTGCGACACCGCGCGGGCCGGTCAGCGGCCGACGGCTGAACGGCTCCTCTTTGAGATGGGCCGCCAAGGCCAGTACCTCGGCCTGTTCGTCCGGGGTCAGGTCGTCGTCGCGCAGGAAATGCCGGATGCTCACGCCGCCGCACCTTGGTCGAGGATCCTCGGCAGCGCCACCACGAAGCTGTCGATCTGGTCGGCGGTGATGATCAGCGGCGGGGCCAACCGCACGACGTCGGGCGCGGCGGCGTTGATCAGGAATCCGGCGTGCCGCGCGGCGGTTTCCACAGCCTTGGCGTGCGGGGCGCTCAGCACGATGCCGCGCAGCAGACCGCGGCCGCGGACGTAGTCCACCATCGGGTGGTGCAGCGCCTCGATGCCGTGCTGCAGTCGATTGCCCAGCGCCCCGGCACCGGTCACCAGGTCCTCCTCGGCGAGCACCCGCAGCACGGCCAGCGCCGCGGCTGCACAGACCGGGTTGCCGCCGAACGTGCTGCCGTGCATGCCCGGTGTCATCAGGCCGGCGGCCGGCCCGATGGCCAGGCAGGCCCCGATGGGCAGGCCACCGCCGAGACCCTTGGCCAGGGTGACGATGTCGGGGGTGATGCCGTCATGGGTGTGGGCGTAGAACGACCCGGTCCGGCCCACCCCGGTCTGCACCTCGTCGAGGGCCAGCAGCGCGCCGTGCGCACGGGTGATGTCGCGGGCGGCGGCCAGGTACCCGGCCGGGGGCACCACCACACCGCCTTCGCCCTGGATCGGTTCGAGGAACACCGCGGCGGTCTGGCCGGTCACGGCGGCGGCGAGTGCATCGGCGTCGCCGTACGGAACGAAGGTGACGTCACCGGGCAGCGGTTCGAACGGGGCACGTTTGGCGGGCTGCCCGGTGAGCGCCAGCGATCCCATGGTGCGGCCGTGGAAAGAATTCTGTGCGGCAACGATTTTGGTGCGACCGGTCAGCCGGGTCATCTTGAACGCGACCTCATTGGCCTCGGCGCCGGAGTTGCAGAAGAACACCCGGGCCGGGGCGTCGGTGCCCAGGTGGCCGACGAGCGCTTCGGCCAGGGCGACGCCGGGTTCGGTGGCATAAAGGTTGGAGACATGCCCGAGGGTGTCCAGTTGGGCGGTGACCGCGTTGATGACGGCCGGGTGGCGGTGGCCCAGGATGTTGACGGCGATCCCGGCCAGGAAGTCGATGTAGGTGTTGCCGTCGACGTCGGTGACCACCGCGCCGTCCCCGCTGGCCAGCGCCAGTGGCGGGGTGCCGTAGTTGTCCATCATGACCGACCGCCAGCGGTCGAGCAGGCCGGGGCCGGTCACGCCGGCACCACCTTGGTTCCGGTGCCCTCGTCGGTGAACAACTCCACCAGCACGCAGTGCTCGACCCGGCCGTCGATCACGTGGGCGCTGGGCACCCCGGCGTCGACGGCCCGCAGGCAGGCTTCGATCTTGGGCACCATGCCCTCTTCGAGGGTGGGCAAGAGGGTGGCCAGGGTGGCGGCGTCGATCTCACTGACCAGTGAGTCCCGGTCGGGCCAGCGGGTGTAGAGACCCTCCACGTCGGTGAGCATGAGCAACTTCTCCGCGCCCAGCGCCTCGGCCAGTGCCGCCGCCGCGGTGTCGGCGTTGATGTTGTAGACGATCCCATCAGAGTCCGGAGCGATGGTCGAGACCACCGGGATGCGTCCTGCTGCAATGAGATCGAGGACCGCGGCGGTGTTGACCCGCTCGACGTCGCCGACGAGTCCGATGTCGGTGTCGACGCCGTCCACCGAGACGCTGCGGCGAACCGCGGTGAACAGCTGGGCGTCTTCTCCGGTGATGCCGACCGCGTACGGGCCGTGGGCGTTGACCAGATTCACCAGTTCCCGGCCGACCTGACCGAACAACACCATCCGCGCCACATCAAGCACCTCGGGGGTGGTGACGCGGAATCCGCCCTTGAACTCCCCCGGGATTCCCAGTCGTTTCAGCATGGCGCTGATCTGCGGTCCGCCGCCGTGGACGACCACCGGATGGATGCCGACGTTGCGCAGGAAGACCATGTCGGCGGCGAAAGCCGCCTTGAGGACATCATCGGTCATGGCGTTGCCGCCGTATTTGACCACCACGATCTTGTCGTGCAGGGCCTTGAGCCAGGGCAGCGCTTCGGCGAGGACCGCCGCTTTGGTGTTGGTGGTAATCGTCACGAGCTGTACGCCGAGTTCTCTTCGACATAGTCGTGCGAGAGGTCGGTGGTGCGGATGGTGGCCTCCCCGTCGCCGAGGCCCAGGCTGATAAGGACCGACACATCCGGACCGGACAGGTCCACATCGCGTGCCCCGGGTGCGCCGGCGCCGTCGACGCAGACCGGTGATCCGTTGAAGGAAACCGAGATCCGCGCCGGTTCGATGGCGAACGGCACCATTCCGACCGCGGCCAAGACCCGCCCCCAGTTGGGGTCGGAACCGAACAGCGCCGTCTTGACCAGGTTGTCCCTGGCGACCAGACGGGCGGCGGTGACTGCTTCGGCTTCGCTGGGAGCGCCGGTGACGGTGACTGCGACCCGTTTGGTGACCCCTTCGGCGTCGGCCTGCAGCTGGGCACACAGGTCCTCGCACACCTGCAACACCGCCTCGTCGAGATGCTCCTGGCTAGGCCGGATCTCACTGGCGCCGGAGGCAAGCAGCAGCACCGTGTCGTTCGTCGAGCAACTGCCATCCACATCGAGGCGGTCGAAGGTGCGTGCTGCCGCGCGCCGCAGTGCGGCATCGAGGGCCGCAGGCTCAGCGACGGCATCGGTGGTGAGCACCACCAGCATCGTGGCCAGCGACGGGGCCAGCATTCCGGCCCCCTTCGCCATCCCGCCCACCGTCCAGTTCTCCCCGGATGCCACAGCGTGGTGCAGCGCAACCTGTTTGGGGACGGTGTCGGTGGTCATGATGGCGCGCGCCGCGTCGTCGCCGCCGTGTAGTCCGCCGGCGAGTTCGTGGACGATCTCGGTGATCCCGGCCAGCATCCGATCCATCGGCAACCGATCCCCGATCAGACCGGTCGAGCAGACCGCCACCTCGATCGGACCCGTCTCGGTGCCCCAGTCCGACAGTGTCACGGCGAGCGCCTCGGCACAGGCGTGGGTGTCCTGAAAGCCCGCCGGGCCGGTACAGGCGTTGGCGCCGCCGGAGTTGAGCAGCACCGCCCGCAACCGCCCGGTCGTCAGCGCCTGAGCGGTCCACAGCACCGGCGCGGCCTTGACCTGGTTGCGGGTGAAGACCCCGGCCGCGCAGTGGTCGGGTCCTTCGTTGAAGACCAGGGCCAGATCCGGGGCTCCGCTGGCTTTGATCCCGGCCGAGATGCCGGCGGCCCGGAAACCGGCCGGGGCGGTGACGCCTTGGCTGCGCAGCAGTCGGGTTGTGGTGGCACCGGTCTGCGTATCCGTCATGGCGCCACCCCTACCACCGAAAGGCCCCTGCTCTCGGGCCAACCCAGCGCAAGGTTCATCGACTGCACCGCCGCTCCCGCCGTCCCCTTGACCAGATTGTCGATCGCGCAGACCGCGACCAGCACACCGGCGTCGTCGTCGACGGCGACAGTGAGGTGAGCGGCGTTGCTGCCAATCACCGAGCCGGTGCGGGGCAGCTGCCCTTCGGGCAGCAGGTGGACGAACGGCTCTGCGGCATAGGCTTTTTCGTAGGATTCGCGGACCGTGGCGGTCGATTCCGAGGTGCGGGCGGTGCAGGTGGCCAGGATTCCGCGGGCGGTCGGAATCAGGACCGGGGTGAACGACACCGTGACGGGCTCGTCGGTGACCGCGCGCAGTCCCTGGGCGATCTCCGGGGTGTGCCGATGCACACCGGCGATGTTGTAGGCCCGAGCCGAGCCGATGACCTCGGATGCCAGAAGGTCCACCTTGGCCGCACGGCCGGCTCCCGATGTACCGCTGACCGCGACGACGGTGACGGCCGGTTCGACCAGGCCGGCGGCGACGGCAGGCACCAGAGCCAACAGCGCGGCGGTGGGATAGCAGCCCGGCACGGCGATGCGGGTGGCGCCGCGCAGCGCGTCCCGGCCGCCGGGCAGTTCGGGTAGCCCGTAGGGCCAGCTGCCGGCGTGCTCGGATCCGTAGAACCTGTGCCAGTCCCCGGCGTCGGTGAGCCGGAAGTCCGCACCACAGTCGATGACGACCGTGTCGGGGTCGAGTTGCTCGGCGATCTGCGCCGAGTTGCCGTGCGGCAGCGCCAGGAACACCACGTCATGCCCGGCGAGCACGTCGATGTCAGTGGGTGCCAGGACCCGCTCACTCAGCGGCAGCAGGTGCGGGTGATGCTCGCCCAGCATCGTCCCGGCACTGGCCGCTGCGGTGAGCGCGCCGATGGTCAGCGAACCGTCGGCAAACCCGGGGTGGCCTAGCAGCAGGCGCAGGATCTCCCCGCCTGCGTATCCGCTGGCACCCGCTACCGCCACACTGGTCACCGCAGCATCATGCATGATTATGCAGTTTGCTGCAAATTGATGCCGTCAAGGGGCGCCCGCTACAGCGCGGCATTTTTGTCAGTCACTCGAACTAGTGTTCGAATTATGAAGACCGGCACTCTCGACTCCGAGGCGGTTATCGCTGCTCTCGATGAGCTCGATGCCGCCTGGGACAAGCTCGCTTCGCTGCCGGTACGGGCGCTCGCCGCCCCGCAGGCCCTCGCTGCGCTGGGAAGGCTGGAAGTCCATCGGCGCCGCCAGCCCACTGTCGAACATGCACTGATCACCCAGGTCCAATCGCAGGCCACCGCGACGGAGATGGGCGCCAAGTCCTCGCGAGCCGTGTTGTCGAACCGGCTGGGGATCAGCGGGATGGATGCCGGCCGCCGAATCGCCGAGGCCGCTGCACTCGGTGGCCGACGCGCCGTTACCGGCGAACCGCTGGAACCCCTGCTTGCGAACACCGCCGCAGCGCAGGCACGCGGCGAGATCGGAACTGAGCATGTGACGGTGATCCGGGACTTCATGTCCCAGTTGCCGGCCGACGTCGACCTCGGTACGCGGGAGGCCGCCGAATCCCAGCTTGCGGAGGTGGCCGGCGGCCTGACTCCGGAGGGGCTGCGCAAGGTGGCCCGGCGCTTGATGGGCTACCTCGAACAGGACGGCACCCTCGATGACGAACGGGAGCACACCCGAAAGCGCGGCATCACCATCGGCCATCAGGGGGTCGACGGCATGAGCCGCATTTCCGGATGGCTCGATCCTGAACTGCGCGCGACCGTGGATGCGATCATCGCCAAGCTCGGGGCTCCGGGGTACTGCAACCCCGACGATGCCGATCCCTGCGTTGACGGCACACCCACTGCAGGACCAGATCTCCGGCGACAGGCGAACCGGCGCGCAGCGCACTCACGACGCGTTGCAGACCGTATGCCGCGCAATGCTGGCATCCGGGAAGTTGGGCCAGCACAAAGGGCTACCCGTCACGGTGGTGGCGACGGTGACACTGGCCGACCTATCCGCGGCAACCGGACTCGCCCATACCGGCGGCGGGACGGAGCTACCCGTCCCCACCCTCATCCGGATGGCCGCCGACGCCCACCCCTACCTGGCGTTGTTCCGCAACCCGCGCGAGATCCAGCTCAATTACGGGCGCACCCGGCGCACCGCCAGTGCCGGTCAACGCCTTGTCCTGCAAGCCCTCGAACGGGGATGCACGAAACCCGACTGCACCGCTCCGCCCGACCGCTGCCAGGTCCACCACGCCGCCCGCGACTGGCAGCACGGCGGCAACACGAACATCGACGAACTCACCTTGGCCTGCGGGTGCGACAACCGCCTGGTCAATGGCACGCCGACCGGGTGGACCACCCGAAAACGCAAGAGCGACAACCGAACCGAATGGATACCACCGAGACATCTGGATCGAGGGCAGAGCCGGATCAACTGGTATCACCACCCGGAGCAAGTGCTCCGGCCCGATGAGGACGACCCCGGGTAGCGACGGTAGGTAGTGCCAACCGTTTAGCGCTACCCCCGCAGTTGTGCGCCCAACCTCTCGGCTGCCGCCGCCACGGCCGCGTCGCGCCCTGCACTGGCCTCATCCTCGGTCAGGGTGCGGTCGGCGGCCCGGAACCGCAGGGCCAGGGTCAGTGACTTGCGGCCCGCGCCGATCTGCGGGCCGGTGTAGACGTCGAACAGCGCGACATCCTCGAGTAGGTCACCGGCCCCGCCCCGGACCGCGTCGATCACGTCCTGGGCCGCGACGTCCGCACCCACCACCAGGCTGAGGTCCTGGAAGACCGCCGGGAACGGGGACACCCGCGGTGCCGGCAACCGGTCGGTCAGCGGCACGGCGTCAAGGTCGATCTCCACCGCGCAACTGCCCTTGGGCAGTCCGGACCGTTCGACCGCGGCGGGGTGCAACTGCCCAGCGTGGCCGACCACCCGGCCGTCGACCACCACCTCGGCGCAGCGCCCCGGATGCCAGGGAAGATGCTGGATCGGCCGCAGCGTGACCTCGACACCGCAGGCCCGCCCGATCACCCGCGCCGCCTCGAAGGCGTCAGCGGCTTCCACCGGCCGGCCGGGCCCCCACGGGCCGCGTGGCTCCCGCAAACCAGCCAGCACCGCGGCGACATGAACCGGCTGATGCGGAAGCGACGCGTCGAGATGCGCGATCTCTGCATCGGTGGGCCGCCGGTCGGTGGGAATCAGCTCGACGGCGCGGGTGTGTTCGGTCGGCTGCACCACCTGGGCGATGGAGAACAGCGCCACATCCCCGAAACCGCGGGAAACGTTGCGGGACAACGCTTCCAGCAGGGCGGGCAGCAGCGTCGTGGCCAGATCCGGCCGGTCGGCCTCCAGCGGGTTGAGCACCGCGGTGGTGTTACGGCGGGGGTCCTCGGCGTCGAGTCCCCACTGGTCGAACACCCCGGCCGGCAGGAACGGCGTGGGCAGCACCTCGACGAAACCGGACAGCGCCAGCGCTTTGCCGACCGCACGGCGGCGCTTCTGGCCGGCAGTCAGGCCGCGTCCAGCGGGCGCGGACGGCAGCACCGACGGGATGACGTCCAGGCCCTCGAGGCGCAGCACCTCTTCGACCAGATCCGCGGGCTGGACGAGGTCGGGCCGCCAACTCGGCGGGGTGACCACCAGGACGGTCGGGTCGGTGTCGGCCTCGACCAGCGCCCCGATCCGAGTGAGCCGGTTCACCGTGGCGCCGTCGGGGTAGGTCACACCGGCGGTGCGGTCAGGCAGGTCGACCGGCATCCGCACCGGCGGGCCGGAGAAGTCAGCCCGCGGCGGGTCACCCCGCCAGTCGGTGAGCAACGGTTGCACTGTGCCACCGGCTATCTCGGCCAGCAGTGTCGCGCAACGGTCGATGGCGGCCACCGACACCGCAGGGTCAACCGAACGCTCATAGCGGCGGCCGGCTTCGCTGACCAGATGCAGTCGGCGAACGGTGCGCGACACCGCGGCCGGATCCCACACCGCCGCCTCGAGAAGCACGTCGGTGGTGTCGTCGTCGATCTCGGTGCTGCCGGCGCCCATCACGCCGCCGATGGCGGCGACCGCCGCGTCGTCGACGATCAAGACGTCCTGCGGGTCGAGTTTGCGCTCCACGTCGTCGAGGGTGACCACGGTCTCACCCGGGTGGGCGAATCGGACGGCGAACTCACCGCGGATCCGAGTCTGGTCGTGGGCGTGCATGGGGTGGCCGAGTTCGAGCATGACGTAGTTGGTGACGTCCACCGCCGGCGAGATCGGCCGGATGCCGCTAAGCAGCAGGCGCCGGCGTAACCACCAAGGCGAGAGCGCCTTCGAATCTATTCCGGTGACGGGTCGCAGCGCGAATCGGCTGACGCCGGTGCCCGGTTGGATGCTGACTGGCAGGGCCGGACCGTCGACGGGCAGCGTGGGCACCACCGCCGGATCGAAGGCGGGGTCGACGAAGTTCAGGCCGTAGGCGCAGGCGATCTCCCGGGCGATGCCGCGCACCGACATGCAGTAGCCCCGATCCGGGGTGACGGCCAGGTCGAACACCACGTCATCGAGGCCCAGGATGGGGTGGGCGTCGGCACCCGGTTCGGCGGTGCCCGGTGGGAGTACCAGGATGCCGGAATGGTCGGCACCCAGGCCCAGTTCGGCTGCCGAGCAGATCATGCCGTCGGAGGTGCGGCCGTAGGTCTTGCGGGTGGCGATCCGGAAGTCGCCGGGCAGCACCGCGCCGGGCAGCGCCACAACGACCAGGTCACCGGCGGCGAAGTTGGTTGCACCGCAGACGATGTCGCGATCAGCACCCTCGCCGACGTCGACGGTGCAGGCGCGGATCGGTTTCTTGAACTCGGCGAGTTCCTCGATACCGCTCACCCGCCCGACCAGCAGCGGCCCGGTGACCGGGCCGAGGGAGATGACGTCCTCCACCTCGTGGCCGACCCGGATCAGCGCCTGCTCCAACTCGTGCGGGTCGACGTCCCAGCCTGGGGCGCCGCGCTGCACCACCTCGCGCAGCCAGCTGTACGGGAGCCGCATTACAGCCCCACACCGAACGGCAGCGAGAACCGCACGTCGCCCTCGACCATGTCGCGCATATCGGGAATCCCGTTGCGGAACTGCAACGTTCGCTCCAGCCCGCAACCGAACGCGAAGCCGGAGTAGACCTGCGGGTCGATCCCGGCGGCCCGCAGGACGTTCGGATTGACCATGCCGCAGCCGCCCCACTCCACCCAGCCGGGGCCGCCTTTCTTGTTCTCGAACCAGATGTCGACCTCGGCTGAGGGTTCGGTGAACGGAAAGAAGTGCGGGCGCATCCGGGTGCGGGCGCTCGGCCCGAACTCCGAGCGAGCGAAGGCGTCCAGGGTGCCACGAAGGTTCGCCATGGTCAGGCCGCGGTCCACCGCCAGTCCCTCGACCTGGTGAAAGACCGGGGTGTGGGTGGAGTCGAGTTCGTCGGTGCGAAACGTCCGGCCGATGGAGATGACGTACACCGGCAGTTCCCGGGCTAGCAGGGTACGCACCTGTACCGGCGAGGTGTGGGTCCGCAACAGTTGCCGGGAACCTTCCGGAGCGATGTGGAAGGTGTCGGATTCGCTGCGAGCCGGGTGGTCGGGCGGAAAGTTCAGCGCGTCGAAGTTGAACTGCTCGCTTTCCACCTCGGGGCCTTCGGCCAGTTCCCAACCCATGGCCACGAAGGTGTCGGCGATGTGTTCGGCCAGGATGGTGATGGGGTGGCGCGCGCCGACCGGCTGCCGGGTGGACGGCACCGTGACGTCGATGGTCTCGGCGACCAGGACCGCGGCATCGCGTTCGGCCCGCAGCGCCGCCAGTCGGTCGTCGTAGCCGGCCTGGGCCTCGGTCCGGGCGAGGTTGACCCGTTTGCCGGCGTCGGCCCGCTCGTCTTTGGGCAGACCTGCCAGGGCCTGGCGGGCCAACGCCAGCGGGGACCGGTCTCCGAGGTGATCGGTCTTGGCGCGGGCGAGGGCGTCGAGGTCAGCGGCCGCCTCAAACGCGCGGTGGGCCGCCTCGACCGCGGTGGCCAGCGCGTCCTGTGACAGCGGTTGCTCACCCACGCGCCGAAATTCTCCTTAGCTGGCCTGGTCTTTCGCCGGTGCGGGTGTGACCCGAGTGTCACCGAAGTGCCGACCGGAAGATCATAGGTGATGCCAGAATGACGCCTCGCGGGCAATTCGCCCGACTGGGCAGAGGATGGCAGATGATCAGAGCGTTCATCATTGGGGCGATATGGGTCGCAGCGATCGCCGTCGCGGTGTTGGCCGTCAGGTGGGGGCACACCGGGTGGTGGGTCGGGACGGCGATACTGGCCGCACTGGCCGGCGTGGGTACCTGGGATCTGCTGCAGAAGGGCCACTCGATCCTGCGGGCCTTCCCGATCATCGGTCACGCGCGGTGGATCGCCGAACGGATCCGCCCGGAGATCTATCAGTACTTCATCGAGTCCAACACCGACGGGGCACCCTTTGACAGGGAGACCCGCGACGCGGTGTACCGGCGGGCCAAGGGCACCAAAGGCGATGAGCCGTTCGGTACCGAACGTGACGTCAACGCGATCGGGTACGAATTCCTCCGGCACTCGTTGCGCGCGAAGATCGCCACCGACCTCAACCCTCGGGTTCGGCTCGGTGGCCCGGACTGCGACCAGCCCTATGACATCGCACTGTTCAACATCTCGGCGATGAGTTTCGGAGCGCTGTCCGGCAACGCCATCGAGGCGCTCAACGGTGGCGCCGCCAAGGGCGGGTTCGCCCATGACACCGGTGAGGGCGCCATCAGCCCGTACCACCTCAAGCACGGCGGCGACCTGATCTGGGAGATCGGTTCGGGTTACTTCGGCTGCCGCACCGCCGACGGCCACTTCGACGCCGAGAAGTTCCGGGACAAGGCGGCGCTGCCGACGGTGAAGGCGATCTCGATCAAGCTCTCCCAGGGCGCCAAGCCGGGATTGGGCGGCGTGCTGCCCGGGGCCAAGGTCACCCCGGAGATCGCCGATACCCGGGGGGTGCCGGTGGGTCAGACCGTCGTCTCTCCCCCGGCGCACACCGCCTTCGGCACGCCGCTGGAACTGATGCACTTCATCGCCACACTGCGCAGCCTCTCCGGCGGCAAGCCAGTCGGGTTCAAACTCTGCGTCGGCGCCCGCACCGAGTTCCTGTCCATGTGTAAGGCCATGCTGGCGACCGGCATCACCCCGGACTTCATCATCGTCGACGGCTCCGAGGGCGGCACCGGGGCCGCCCCGCAGGAGTTCGTCGATTACGTCGGCATGCCGCTGACCGAGGGGTTGATGTTGGTGCAGAACTGCCTGGTCGGAACGGGTCTGCGGGAGCACGTCAAGATCGGCGCGTCGGGCAAGATCACCAGCGGCTTCGACATCGTCAAACGCATCATCCAGGGCGCCGACTTCACTCTCTCGGCCCGCGGGATGATGTTCGCGGTGGGGTGCATCCAGGCGATGAAGTGCCACACCAACCGCTGCCCCACCGGGGTGGCCACCCAGGATCCCGGCCTGGCGCGCGCCCTGGACGTACCGGACAAGATCGACCGGGTGGCCAACTTCCAGCAGGCCGTGGTCGCCAGTGCCGCCCAGATGGTCGCCTCGATGGGCCTGGAGGATTTCGCGGAGTTGACGCCCTCGATGCTCAACCGTCGCATCGACTGCGCGCACAACCGCACCTACGCCGAGATCTACGAGTGGCTGATGCCCGGCGAGTTGTTGGAGTGTCCGTCGGAGGCCTGGTTGTCGGACTGGATCGAAGCCAGCGCCGAGGAGTTCGTCTGATCGCTCCAGCGCACCCCTGGGCCCCCGAGCTCCTGAACCCCTGAGTTCCTGGGCCCCTGAGCCCCTAGCCGTCGATCGCCTCGGCCGCGGACTGGGACTCCTGCTCGGGATCCTCGTCGCCCGCGCCGTGGGGGCGGGTCCGTAGCCGGTACATCGCCAGGTCCGCGGGCACGCCGGCCTGGCGGGGGCTGAACACCTGTCGACGCACCCGCTTGACCGTCACACCGAGCAACTCGAGTTCGTGCGGAGGGATCGCCGCCAGCGTGGTTTCCGAGATGATCAGCCCGCCGCGGGTGGCCCGGTCCATGACCCGGGCGGCGATGTTGACGTCCACACCAAGCCAGTCACCGCCGATGCGCTGCGGCCGGCCGGTGTGGATCCCGGCTCGGATCCGCGGTGTATAGCCGTCGACCTCAACGGTTTTCACCGCATCCCGCGCCGCGATCGTGGCGCGAACCGCGGTCAGCGGATCAGAGAACACCACCATCATGCCGTCACCCATCCGTTTGACGATGTGACCTCCGGCGTCGAGCAGTGGCGGCTCGGCAACCTGGGCCACGCGGCGCAGCAGCCGAAGGGTGGCCTCGTCACCGGCGTGCAGCGACCAGTCCGAGAATCCGACCAGGTCGGTGAAGACGATGGTGACCTCGGCGTCGGCGGGCCGCCCTGACACCCGCTGGGTCAGCGCCTGCCACACCTGGAGGGTGGCCAGGCTGACCTCCCGGGTGGCAGCCCCGCGGTCGCGCATCAGCCGGTCGGCGGCGCGGGCGGCGGCCTGCGGTCCGCCGTCGCCGGATCTCGACAACGGGTCGCCGAAATCGGGGTCGCCCGGCAGTATCTTGCGGGCCCGCCGAATCAGACCGACGACGTCGGGGTTGCGGTTGGCGTTGCGGAACCAACCACCGGGATTAGGGGTCGCCGGTCGACCCACGACACCCTCGGACTCCTGCTGGCCAAGCACCGGCTGATCACCGTCGGCGTCGGGGTCCACGCCCGACAGCCTAGGTCAAAGGGCGCACCGACAGACGCTGCGCCCGTGCGCTCTGATAGAGGCAGATGGCCGCGGCCACCGCCACGTTCAGACTGTCGACCCCCCGTGACATGGGGATGCGGACGCGGTGGTCGGCGCGAGCGGCGATCTCCTCAGGCAGTCCGTGCGCTTCTCGCCCGAAGATCCACGCGGTCGGTGCGCCGAGCAGTCCGTCGGCGTCATCCAGGCTCAGTTCACCGGTCAGAGTGGTGGCCAACACCCGGATCCCGCCGGTCCGCAGTCGCTGGATCAGTCCGGCGGTGTCGGCCTCGACCGCGACGGGGACCGTGAAAATGCTGCCCGCCGATGATCGGACACATTTTCCGTTGTAGGGGTCGACCGCATCGCCGGTGAACACCACGGCATCGGCACCCATGGCGTCGGCGAGCCTGATGAGTGTTCCGGCGTTGCCCGGATCGGCGATCTCGACGCCGATCACGAGCAGCCCCGGTTCGGCGGCCACAATCGCCCCGAGGTCGGCCTCCGGACAGGTGCAGACACCGACCAGTCCGACGGGAGTGACCGTCTCCGACAACGACTTCATCGCCTTGTCGGTGACGATCGAAACGGTCAGCCCGGTCAGTATCCGGTGGTGGCGTTGCGCCGCCGCCTCGGTGGCGAAGACCTCTTCGAGGGCGCCCACCCGGGACGCCGCCTCAATGAGGTTCGGCCCTTCGGCCAAGAACTGGCCCGCCGCGCTGCGCTGAGCGCGGCGGTGCAATTTGGCCGCCTGGACCACCCGAGCGGATCGCTCGGATAGTGCTGTCACGCAGCCTCACCGGACGGGGCGTTCACATCCCCGGGCAGTGCGGCACGGGCCACCCCGACCAGCGCGGTGAACGCGGCGGGGTCGCTGACGGCGATCTCGGCGAGGTTCTTGCGGTCTACCTCCACCCCGGCTGCCTTGAGGCCCTGGATCAGCCGGTTGTAGGTGATGTCATTGGCACGCGCGGCGGCATTGATCCGGGCGATCCACAGTTTGCGGAAGTCGCCCTTGCGGGCGCGCCGGTCGCGGTAGGCGTAGGTCAGCGAATGCAGTTGCTGCTCTTTGGCTTTCCGGTACAGCCGCGAGCGCTGGCCGCGGTAGCCCTTGGACGCCTTAAGGACGGTGCGCCGCTTCTTCTGGGCGTTGACTGCGCGTTTGACGCGGGCCATGGGATTCCTCTTCTCGTTCGGTCACAGAATTCGGGGAAGTGGCCGGGCGGGCCGGCTTCGGATCGGCGTCAGCCGTTGAGCATCTTGTTGACGCGCTTGACGTCGTTCTCGGCGACGACTGTCCGGCCGTCGAGGCGACGTGTCCGCTTGCTTGGCTTGTGCTCCAGCAGGTGGCGGCGATTCGCCTTCTGCCGCACGATTTTGCCGGTGCCGGTGCGCCGGAAGCGCTTGCTGGCGCCGCTATGTGACTTCGCCTTGGGCATTGTGTCCTCAGTTCTTCTCGGTTCTGCGTGATCGGTTCTGGAGTTAGCTCTGGTCAGTGGCAGTCGCGTCGGTGTCCGCGGGAGTCGCAGTAGTCGCAGCGATCTCGGCGGTCTCCGGGCTTGGCGGCGTTCCCGGACCCGCGCCGGCCTGCTGGGCTGCTCTGGCACGAGTCTTCGCGCCGCGGTGCGGAGCCAGCACCATCGTCATGTTGCGGCCGTCCTGCTTGGCGGAGGTCTCGATGAACCCGTAGTCGGCAACGTCGGCACCGAGTCGCTGCAGCAACCGGTACCCGAGTTCGGGCCGGGACTGCTCGCGCCCGCGGAACATGATCGTCACCTTGACCTTCGACCCCGCCTCCAGGAAGCGGATGACGTGACCCTTCTTGGTCTCGTAATCGTGCGGGTCGATCTTGGGGCGAAGCTTCTGCTCCTTGACGACGGTCTGCTGTTGGTTCTTGCGAGACTCGCGCGCCTTCTGTGCCGTCTCGTACTTGAACTTGCCGTAGTCCATGATCTTGCACACCGGCGGTTTCGCTTCCGGGGCTACCTCGACCAGGTCCAGGTCGGCGTCGGCGGCGACGCGCAGAGCGTCCTCGATCCGGACGATGCCGACCTGCTCCCCACCCGGCCCGATAAGTCGGACCTCGGGAACGCGAATACGCTCGTTGACGCGGGTCTCAGTGCTGATGGGGCCTCCCTGGTTGGTGTTTTCCGGTCGGCCGTCCAACTACCCGGAGACAGCCTCGACGGACACCACGCCACCAGCAGAAAGGCCCTGCACTCAGCAGGGCCCGTGCCGACCGATCGCGGCTCGTGAGCCGCCTGCGCCGCGCGCAGAACACATGCCCGGGGGCACCTGTGACCGGACCGCCCGGCCTGTGGGCCGGCGGTGGGAGTGGGACTCCACTTGCTGTCCTGGCGTATGCCTGGACGGTCGTGCATGCCAGTCTAGCAGCCATGACCGATAACCCCGACCACACAGGCCGGACCGATGGGCAGCACCGCGAGTTGGCCGACATCCCCGCCATCGAGATCATCAGCCGGGTCGCGGTCATGTTGATGAGCGCCGCCGCGGAGAAGATCGGCTTGGCCGCGCCCGATCCCGACGTCAGCGAGCACCGCGACCTCGACGAGGCACGCCGGCTGATCAATGCCTACGCCGGACTGCTCGACGGTTGTGCGGGCTTCCTCGGGC
The DNA here is from genome assembly GCA_964463215.1 of uncultured Mycobacterium sp. GTDB lineage: Bacteria > Actinomycetota > Actinomycetes > Mycobacteriales > Mycobacteriaceae > Mycobacterium. Next base: position 31,398 of record CAYXBN010000013.1, read on the forward strand.
CGCACGCCGGTCCGATGAAGGACGGCCTGCGCAGCCTCCAATTGGCGTTCCGCGAGGCCAGCGCCGCGCCTGACGAGCCTGGCCAGGGTCCGGGTGAGAAGTTCACCGGGCCGGTCGGTTAGGCCGGGCCAACCGCGCGGGGCCCACGCCCCCGGCAGCGGCATATTCTGGCCGCCTATGACGGTCACCAGCAGTCGGGTCACAACCCGCACCCCGCTACCCCGCACCCGGCTTCATTGGGTGCCTGCCGCGACCGGGTGGATTCTGGGTGTGATCGCCACCGCATCGCTGCTGTCCAGCGTCTCACCGACGATTCGGCACATGACCAGGGCGGCAAGGGAGTTCACCGACAAATACCTGTTCAATTTTCCTGACACCAGCTTCGCGTGGGCGTTTGCCGTCGCGGTGATGGCCGGCGCACTGGCAGCCCGTAAGCGGATCGCCTGGTGGGTCCTGGTGGCCAACCTGGTGCTCGCCGTCGGCCTTGACCTCGCCGCGCTGACCGAACGGGATGGAACCAGGTTCGAAGACGTCGGCGAGTTCGTCGGCCTGACGGTCCACGTCGCCGCGCTGGTGATCGTGCTGCTGGCCTACCGGGAGTTCTGGGCCAGGGTCCGGCGCGGAGCGCTGCTCAAGGCCGCCGCCGTGCTGCTGGCCGGCAATGTGATCGGCATCCTCGCGGCCTGGGGTCTGCTGGAGTTGTTCCCCGGATCCTTGCAGCGTGACTACCGGCTACCCTACGCGGTCAACCGGGTCAGCGGATTCGCGGTGGCCACCCCGGACCTGTTTCTCGGCAAGCCCAACGTCCTGCTCAACGCACTGTTCGGCCTGTTCGGGGCGCTGGCCCTGATGGCCGCCGCGGTGGTGCTGTTCCAGTCCCAGCGGGCTGAGAACGCCCTGACCGGGGAAGACGAACTCGCCATCCGGGGCCTTCTGGAGACCTGGGGCAAGAACGATTCACTGGGATATTTCGCCACCCGGCGCGACAAGTCGGTGATCTTCGCGCCCAACGGCCGCGCGGCGATCACCTACCGGGTGGAGGTGGGAGTCTGCCTGGCCAGCGGCGACCCGGTCGGGGATCCGCGGTCCTGGCCGCAGGCGATCGCGGCCTGGCTGGACCGGTGCCGCGACTACGGTTGGGCGCCCGGGGTGATGGGGGCCAGTTCGACCGGGGCGCAGGCCTACCGGGAAGCCGACCTCAATGCGCTGCAACTCGGCGACGAGGCGATTCTGTATCCCGACCGGTTCCGGCTCTCCGGCGCCGACATGCGGGGGGTCCGGCAGGCGGTGACCCGGGCGCGCCGGGCCGGGTTGACCGTCCGGATGCGGCGGCACCGCGACCTGAGCGCCGAGGAGATGGCTGCGGTGATCGCGCGTGCCGACACGTGGCGCGACACCGAGACCGAGCGTGGGTTCTCGATGGCACTGGGACGCCTCGGTGACCCGGCCGACAGCGACTGCCTGCTGGTGGAGGCCCTCACCGGCGGCGGGGCCGACGAACAGGTCGTCGGGATGCTGTCCTTCGTGCCGTGGGGCGCCAGTGGGCTTTCGCTGGACCTGATGCGACGCTCACCGCAGTCACCGAACGGCACCGTCGAGTTGATGGTCAGCGAGTTGCTTCAGCACGCCGATGCCGTTGGGGTGAATCGAGTTTCGCTGAATTTCGCGATGTTCCGGTCGGCCTTCGAGGAGGGCTCACGGCTGGGCGCAGGCCCGGTGGCCCGGTTGTGGCGGGCGCTACTGGTGTTCTTCTCGCGGTGGTGGCAGTTGGAGACGCTGTACCGCTCCAACATGAAGTACCAGCCCGAGTGGGTGCCGCGGTTCGCCTGCTACGAGGATGCCCGGTTGATCCCCCGGGTCGGGGTGGCCTCCGTCATCGCGGAGGGCTTTCTGACGTTGCCGTTCTCCCGGCGGGCCAAGCAGCACACCGGCCAGCACTCGGCGGTGCCGCACCAACTCGCCGGAGTCGAGAGCGTCCCGGCGGAGGAGATCGACGACACCCCGGATCAGCGGCTGCCCGAACAGGTGCGGGTGCGGATGGCCAAGCTGCGAACACTGCAGGAGCAGGGTGTCGACGCATACCCGGTGGGCAGCCCGCCGACACACACGGTGGCCGCGGCGATCGCCGCCGCCGACGACACCGCTGTCGTGGTGGCCGGACGTGTGCTGCGGACCCGCGACTACGGGGGGGTGACGTTCGCAACCCTGCGGGACTGGTCCGGCGACGTCCAACTGCTGCTGGACAAATCAGTGCTGGATAAATCAGTGCTGGACACCGTGGATGGCGCGGGGGCCGACTTCTCCGGCGTCGACCTCGGCGACCTCGTCGAGGTGACCGGCCGGATGGGATACAGCAAGAACGGAACCCGCTCGGTCGTGGTGAGCCACTGGCGACTGCTCGGCAAGTGCCTGCGCCCGCTGCCGGACAAGTGGAAGGGACTGTCCGATCCGGAGGCGCGGGTGCGCGCCCGCTACGTCGACCTGGCCGTCAACCCGGCGGCCCGGGATCTGATCCGGGCCCGTAGCAACATTTTGCGGTCGATCCGGGAGACGTTGTTCGCCAAGGGTTTCCTGGAGGTCGAGACCCCGATCCTGCAGCAGATCCACGGCGGGGCCAACGCCCGTCCGTTCCAGACCCACATCAACGCCTACGACCTTGACCTGTATCTGCGGATCGCCCCGGAGTTGTACCTCAAGCGGCTGTGCGTCGGCGGAGTGGAACGTGTCTTCGAACTGGGCCGGGCGTTCCGCAACGAGGGGGTGGACTTCAGTCACAACCCGGAGTTCACCCTGCTGGAGGCCTACCAGGCACACGCCGATTACCTGGTCTGGATCGACGGCTGCCGGGAGCTCATCCAGAACGCGGCCACCGCGGCCAACGGCTCGCCGGTGGTGATGCGTCCCGATCCGGACGGCTCGCAACGCCTTGTGCCGGTGGATATCTCCGGGCAGTGGCCGGTCAAGACCGTCCACGAGGCGGTGTCGGAGGCCCTCGGTGAACGCATCGACCCCGACACTGAACTGCACACCCTACGTCGGCTATGCGACGACGCCGCCATCCCCTATCTGAGCCACTGGGACGCCGGTGCGGTGGTGCTGGAACTTTACGAGCGGTTGGTCGAGGAACGCACCGAGGAACCGACCTTTTACACCGATTTTCCCACCTCGGTGTCGCCGCTGACCCGGCCGCACCGGAACAGTCCCGGCGTTGCCGAGCGGTGGGATCTGGTCGCCTGGGGGGTCGAATTGGGCACCGCCTACAGCGAACTCACCGATCCGGTCGAGCAGCGTCGCCGATTGCAGCAGCAATCCATGTTGGCGGCCGGCGGTGACCCGGAGGCGATGGAACTCGACGAGGACTTCCTGGCGGCGATGGAGTATGCGATGCCGCCCACCGGCGGTCTGGGCGTCGGAGTGGATCGTGTCGTCATGCTGATCACCGGCCGCAGCATCCGCGAGACGCTGCCCTTCCCGCTGGCCAAGCCGCGTTAGTGTGCGGAGTGTTTCGCGATCACATCTCCCTGATGCACGGCTGGGTCCCGCTGACCGTTCAGGTCCTGGCCGCGGTGCTGCTGGCGCTGGGGATCGGATGGCGAACCCGGCGTTGGCGGGTGGCGCAGTTGCCGTGGGCCATGGTGTTCGGCATCGCGCTGATCGGGGTGACGCACTGGGCCATCGTCTCCAACGGACTGTCGGGGGAACCCGCGCCACCGCAACTCTGGGTGTGGATCGGCCTGACCGGTGTGGCCATCGGGGTCGCGGTTCTGGGTTGGCGGTCGGCGCCGACGGGCGCCCTGGGCTGGTGGCGGCGGGTGGTATCGGTGCTGGCGGTTCCGACGGCGGCCCTGTCTGCGGGACTGATGCTCAACCTGTGGGTGGGCTACTTCCCCACCGTTCAGGCCGCCTGGGGGCAATTGACCGATGGCCCGCTGCCCGGTCAGACCGATCCGGCCACGGTGGCCAGAATGCTCGCCGGCCGGACCATTCCGCCGACCGGCAAGGTTGTGCCGGTCACCACGCCGTCGGATGTGTCGAAGTTCAAGCACCGCGGCGAACTGGTCTACCTGCCGCCGGCGTACTTCTCCAGCGACCCCCCACCGGCGCTGCCGACGGTGATGATGATCGGTGGCCAGTTCAACACCCCCGCCGACTGGATCCGAACCGCCAATGCGGTCCAGACCATCGACGAGTTCGCCGCCCGACACGGCGGTAATGCCCCGGTGTTCGTCTTCCCCGACTCCGGAGGCGCGTTCAACAACGACACCGAATGCGTCAACGGCGTGCGCGGCAACGCCGCCGACCACCTCACCCGGGAAGTCCGCCCGCACCTGGTCGCGAACTTCGGGGTGAGCGACGACCCTGCCGACTGGGGTGTCGTCGGCTGGTCCTCAGGCGGGACCTGTGCGCTCAACCTCACGGTGAAATACCCGGATCTGTTCCGAACGTTCGTCAACATCGACGGCGACCTCGCCCCGAACGCCGGCACCCGGGACCAGACCATCGAGCGTCTCTTCGGCGGGGACGCTGCCGCCTGGGCCGACTGGGATCCGGCCACCGTGATGGCCCGGCACGGCGACTACGACGGGCTGGCCGGTTGGTTCGCGGTGTCCGAACCGGCGGGAGCCGTCGGACCCGCGGTGTCCGGGGCGGACCTGCAGACAATGCCCGAGGAGTCCGACCCTGCTGCCAACCCCAGCGCGGCGGCCCGGACCCTGTGCCGGATCGGCAGCCAGTACGGCATCGACTGCGCCGTGGTTCCCCAACCGGGTAAACACGACTGGCCGTTTGCCGCCGAAGCGTTCCGGAACTCGCTGGCCTGGCTGGCGGGCCGGCTCGACACCCCCGGGGTTGCGGAGGTGGCGCTACCCGCGGCGCCCGGCGAAGAACCGGCACCCCGCCCGGCGGGAGTACGGTGAGGCCATGGCTGAGGACTCCCCCGCACAACCAGATCCGAACAGCGAGTCGGCGACCCCGGCAGCCGGGAAACAGCAGGACCAGGTCGTACCGGATCCGGCGATTGCCGACACCGTCGCCGATTCCATCGGCGAGGCTGTCGCCGGTTCGTCGTTGCCTCCACTGATTCCCGTTCAGCCCGACACCGGATACACCCCGGCCGGGGTGCCCACTCTGGAAGGTGTCCGGGAGAAGATCGAGACGCGGTACGGAACCGCCCTGGGCGCGACCGAATTGGCCGAGGGCACAGCTGCCGGCCAAGACGTGGCACAACGCTTCGAGGAGCGGCAGAAGGCCGCCGCGGACAAGCTCGACCAGATCCGCGCCACCATGGACCAGGCAGAGCGCACCGCGGACTGATCCGATCAGCCGCTTCCCCCGGGGACGCCGGGGACACCGGTCACGCGCTGGCCTTGCGGCGGGGGGTGGCCGGCTTGGCGGCCCGGGTCGCCAGCAGACCGGACAGGAATCCGCCGGTGTAGCTCGCCGGCGTGGCCGCAACGTCTTCCGGCACTCCCTGGGCGACGACCGTGCCACCACCCGAACCACCCTCCGGACCCATGTCGATGATCCAGTCCGCGGTTTTGATCACGTCGAGGTTGTGTTCGATGACTATCACCGAATTACCCTTGTCCACAAGGCCGTTGATGACCTTGAGCAGTTTCCGGATGTCCTCGAAGTGCAGGCCCGTGGTGGGCTCGTCGAGGATGTAGACGGTGCGACCGGTGGAGCGCTTCTGCAGTTCGGCGGCGAGTTTGACCCGTTGGGCCTCGCCGCCGGACAGCGTCGGTGCAGGCTGGCCGAGTCGGACGTACCCCAGGCCCACGTCAACGAGTGTCTTCAGATAGCGGTGGATGCTGCTGATCGGCTCGAAGAACTCGCACGCGTCCTCGATGGACATGTCGAGCACCTCGGAGATCGTCTTGCCCTTGTAGTGCACCTCGAGGGTCTCGCGGTTGTAGCGGGCACCCTGGCAGACCTCGCACGGCACGTACACGTCGGGCAGGAAGTTCATCTCGATCTTGATGGTGCCGTCACCTGAACAGGCTTCGCAGCGACCGCCTTTGACGTTGAAGGAGAACCGTCCGGGCGCGTAACCGCGGACTTTGGCCTCGGTGGTGGCAGCGAACAGGGTGCGGATCTTGTCGAACACCCCGGTGTAGGTGGCCGGGTTGGACCGCGGGGTCCGCCCGATCGGCGACTGGTCGACCCGGACCAGTTTGTCGACGTGTTCCAGACCGTTGACCCGGGTGTGGCGGCCCGGCACCAGGCGGGCGCCGTTGAGCTTGTTGGCCAGCACCGTGGCGAGGATGTCGTTGACCAGGGTGGATTTGCCCGACCCGGACACCCCGGTGACCGCGGTGAGGACGCCAAGGGGGAATGCCACGTCGATATCGCGCAGGTTGTGCTCGCGAGCGCCGACGACGGTGAGTTGCCGCTTGCGGTCCACCGGTCGCCGGATCGCCGGCACCTCGATGCTCTGCTTGCCGGACAGGAACGCCCCGGTGATCGAGTTCGGGTTGGCCAGCAGGTCCTGGTACGGGCCGCTGTGTACCACCCGCCCGCCGTGCTCACCGGCCGCCGGGCCGATGTCGACTATCCAGTCGGCGTGGGCGATGGTGTCCTCATCATGTTCGACGACGATGAGGGTGTTACCCAAATCCCTCAAGCGGGTCAAGGTTTCGATCAGGCGACGGTTGTCGCGCTGGTGCAGGCCGATGGACGGCTCATCGAGGACGTAGAGGACGCCGACGAGTCCGGATCCGATCTGGGTGGCCAGTCGAATGCGCTGGGCCTCACCGCCGGACAGCGTGCCGGCGGCGCGGGCCAGGGTCAGGTAGTCCAGGCCGACGTCGAGCAGGAATCCCAGCCGGGACTGGACCTCCTTGAGGACCTGACCGGCGATCGCCTGCTCCCGCGGACCCAGGGTCAGTTCGTTGAGGAACTCCGAGCAGTCGGCGATGGACAACTCGCACACCTGCGCGATGGACTTCTTCTGCTCGCCGGCGGCCAGTGTCACCGCCAGGATCTCCGGCTTCAGGCGGGTGCCGTCGCACTCCGGGCACGGCACGTCGCGCATGAAGCCCTCGTAGCGTTCCTTCATCAACTCCGAGTCGGTCTGCTCCATCCGCCGTTGCAGGAAGGCCATCACGCCCTCGAAGTCGGCGTAGTAGGACCGGGTCCGGCCGTACCGGTTGCGGTAGCGGACATGGACCTGCTCGTCGCAGCCCTCCAGGATCGCCTTGCGCGCCTTGGCCGGAAGCTTGCGCCACGGGGTGTCGACATCGAAGCCCAGCGCTTCCCCGAGCCCGTCCATCATCCGGACGAAATAGTCGGAATTGTGCCCCATCGCCCACGGTGCCACCGCGCCCTCGGCGAGGGTCAGGTCGGGGTCCGGGACGACGAGTTCGGGATCGACTTCCTTGCGGATGCCCAGGCCGCTGCACTCCGGGCACGCACCGTACGGAGAGTTGAACGAAAACGACCGCGGCTCAAGGTCATCCACCGCCAAGGCGTGGGCATTGGGGCAGGCCAGCTTCTCGGAGAATCGCTGCTCCCTGGGGACACCGTGCGGGTCGTCCTCGTCGCGGTCGACGAAGTCCAGCACCACGATCCCGTCGGCGAGATTCAACGCCGTCTCCACCGAGTCGGTGAGGCGCTGTTTGGCGCTGGCCTTGACGGTGAGCCGGTCGACCACCACCTCGATGTCGTGCTTCTCCTGCTTCTTCAGCGTCGGCGGGTCGGTCAGCGGGTGTACCACGCCGTCGACCCGCACCCTGCTGTAGCCCTGGGTGTTGAGCTTGTCGAACAGGTCGACGAACTCACCCTTGCGGGTGCGCACGACCGGGGCCAGGACCTGGAACTTGGTGCCCTCCGGCATCGCCAGCACCTGATCGACGATCTGCTGGGGGGTCTGGCGGGCGATCCGCTCCCCGCAGACCGGGCAGTGCGGGGTGCCGGCCCGGGCATAGAGCAGACGAAGGTAGTCGTAGACCTCGGTGATGGTGCCGACGGTGGACCGGGGGTTGCGGTTGGTGGACTTTTGGTCGATGGACACCGCCGGCGACAGCCCTTCGATGAAATCGACGTCGGGCTTGTCCATCTGGCCGAGGAACTGCCGGGCGTAGGCGCTCAGCGATTCGACGTAGCGGCGCTGGCCCTCGGCGAAAATCGTGTCGAACGCCAGCGACGATTTTCCGGATCCGGACAACCCGGTGAAGACGATCAGGCTGTCGCGGGGCAGGTCCAGGTCGATGCTGCGGAGGTTGTGTTCCCGAGCGCCCTTGACGATCAACCGGTCAGCCACCCGCCCATGCTAAGCGTGCGCACCGACGGCCACTAACCTGGGCTTCATGACTGCAGTCGCCGACAATTACACCGGTCACGTCGAGACCCAGACCGCAGCCCGGCGCACCCTGCCCGGGGCGAGCATCATCAAGATGTCGGTCGGCCCGATGGACAACAACGCCTATCTGGTGACCTGCGCGGAGACCGGGACGTCCCTGCTCATCGACGCCGCCAACGACCCCGATCTGCTGGTGGATCTGGTCCGAGAGCACGCCCCGAAACTGGCCATGATCGTCACCACCCACCAGCATTTCGACCACTGGCAGGCGCTGGAAGCCGTCGCGGAGTCCACCGGAGCCCCCACCGCAGCCCACCCCCTGGATGCCGACCCGCTCCCGGTCAAGCCCAGCCACCTGCTCTCCGGCGGCGACATCCTCTCGGTCGGTGACTTGACCTTCGACGTGATCCATCTGCGCGGCCACACACCGGGCTCGGTGGCGCTCGCACTGCGGCCCGCCGGGGAGCGCACCGCGGTGCAGTTGTTCACCGGGGACTGCCTGTTCCCGGGCGGTCCTGGGCGGACAACAAATCCGGCGGAGTTCGACTCACTCATGACAGGCCTGGAGAACGAGGTCTTCGCGGTCTACGGTGACGACACCGTCGTCTATCCCGGCCATGGTGACGACACCACCCTGGGCGAGGAGCGACCCCGGCTGGCGGAGTGGCGCAAGCGCGGGTGGTAAGGCCGTAGCTTCGTTGACTCTGCCGAACAAGTCCTTCATCGTGACCTGATGAACCCTCGCGACGGTTCGCTCGGCATCGCGCTGTTCGATGACAAGTTCATCCAGAACCCACAGCCGCTGTATGACGAAATGCATCGGTGCGGCCCTGTCCATCGGATCGGCGACTCGGATTTTTACGCCGTCAGCGGTTGGGAGGCCGTCAACGCGGCAGTGACCCGGTGCAACGAGTTCTCGTCGAATTGACCGCCACCATGATGAACGAGGACGGCGGGACGATCACCCCGTTCGTCGTCGGTGAATTGGGGGGCCCGACTCAATTCCTTGCGACCGCCGACGAACCTGCGCACGCGGTACACCGCAAGGCACTGCTTCCCCAATTGGCGGCCAAACACATTCGTGATCTTGACCAATTCGTCGGCGAGACCACGACGTCGCTGTGGGATGCGAGTGTCAACGACGAACGCGTCGAGTGGATGGGCGCGATCGCCAACCGCCTGCCGATGATGGTCGTCGGACGGATTATTGGTGTGCCCGGCCGCGACATCGCAAAGCTGATGGCGTGGGGGTACACGGCTACCCATCTTGTTGAAGGTCTGGCGACCCCCGACCAGATGGAGGCCGCAGGCGTAGCGGTGATGGAACTCTCCGGCTACATCACCACGAAGTTCCAACAGGTCGAAGCAGACCCACCACCCACACTCCTGGGCGACTTGGCCCGCGCCTGCGCCACGGGCGCACTGGATAACACTGCTGCACTGCTGATGATGATCACGTTGTTCAGCGCAGGCGGTGAATCAACGGCACCGCTGCTCGGCTCCGCCGCATTGCTTCTGGCCACGCAACCCGAAATCCAACGGCAAGTTCGCGCAGAACCTGATCTTCTTTCCAACTTACTTGAAGAGGTGCTTCGCTATGAACCCCCGTTTCGGGGCCACTACCGCCACGTCGTGCACGACACCGAACTGTGTGGGGTCGAACTACCCGCAGGTTCGGGCCTGCTCCTGCTATGGGGGGCTGCCAATCGCGACCCAGCACACTTCGATGACCCCAACACCTTCAAACTCGACCGCCCTGCAAACAAGGCCCATCTCGCCTTCGGCCAGGGCGCCCACTTCTGCGTCGGAGCAGCTCTGGCCCGATTGGAAGCCAAGGTGGTGTTGACGCACCTTCTCGACCGGACTTCCAGCCTGGCAGCGGCGAACATCGGTAGGTGGCTGCCCAGCCTCTTGGTACGTCGCCTTGAGTACCTCGACCTGGTCGTCGCCCGTTAGCCGGGGTCGAAGCTGGACGGCTTTGAGGTCGGTGCCCGGCGACCCCCGGTTCCCCGGCGGCCCTGGGCGGACAACAAATCCGGAGGAGTTCGACTCACTCATGACCGGTCTGGAGACCCTGGTGTTCGACGTCTAAGGAGATGACGCGGTGGTGTACCCCGGCCACGGCGACGACACCGGCTTGGGTGAAGAACGACCTCGCCTGGCGGAGTGGCGCGAGCGGGGATGGTGACGGTCTACGTCATCGCAGTAAGGTGAACAGCATGAAGGCTGATGTCAGTAACTTCCTCGAACGATTCGCAGACTTCGGCAACGCACCCGATCCGGACAAGTACGAGAACCTCTTTGATCCGGCGGAAGGAACCGTGCTGCATCCTGGCATGACCGCTCCGTTACACCGTGACCAAGTCCGGGCTTACATGACCACCTACCTTGCAGGCGTGCCGGATTTTCGTTTCGACATCGCCGGTTGGGCTGAGCGCGACGGCACGGTTTTCGTTGAAGCCCGCAATAGCGGTCGGCCCGCCGGAGGGGAAGTTCTGGAGTGGGGCACGGTCTACTGCGTGACTTTGCGTGGAGACCGTGTCCTACGTGGGCGCGCCTACGGCGATCGGGTGCCGCTGCTTGCCCGGCTGATGCCTGACCTGACGCTCGCTCAAGCGGCGGCACTCGGTGCACCCGCACCAGGCCTGGACGTCGGCAGCGGCTGATCGGGTTCCACGCGAGGAGCAGGTCGCCCGTTGGGCTGCGAGCCTCGACCGCACCAAGAATCCGCCGGCCATTGCCACGGCCAGCACCCGGATGGCGTTATTGAGAAACGCCAGGACCGGAACCGACAGCAGCGCGCCGACGATGCCGGCCAGCACCCCGCCCACCCGATCCCGCGGCCGAGGGGGCACTGCTAGAAGCCGGCGGCGACAACGCGACGGGTAGCGCGGTTATCGGGCCAGCTCAACCGGATAAAGATGAGGAAAGTGAATAAATGACCCCGCACCACTACGGCCTGAGAGAAGTCGATGATAACGACTCGGTGCCGTTCATCATTCTTTCCGTGGCAACGCCGTCACACTCGGAGGCTTCGGATCGGCTGAATGATTCGGTCAAGAAAATGGGCCTGCCATACATTTCGATAGAAGTGCCAACGATTCATCGCTCTGTTAGTCCGCGTGGAACTGACGACCCAGACTATTGCAAGCCGAACCTGATATCGGCTGTTATGGCCGAGTTGGAGAGGCCGATTCTTTATCTGGACTCTGACGTAGTTATGGAGGCCCGTCCCTTCCTGATCGAGTACCTTTCCGCGGAAGATTACGACTTCGGAATCTTCAACTGGCTCAGCCTGCCATCCAACCAAGCTTATAAGCCGACAGGTTCAAAGCACTCAGGGCTGACTGTCTACGCATTCTCCCACGGGGTCGATGCTATATCGCGGACGCAATTGGTCTGTAGCGGTGCGGTTCAGTACTGGGGCTGTTCGCAAAACTCTATTGAACTCCTGGATCGCTGGCGAGACTGCGTGACGAGCAATCCCGAAAGCCCGGACGACCACTCGCTGGATTATGCCTTTAACAATTCGCGGTTCGCTGACACGTTGAAGACTTTCTGGTTGCCGCGTGCGTACGCGCGGTACGCATGGTGGATTTTCGACACCCCAGTGTTAAATCACCCCGATTTTCCCAATCCTGGGCTCGGCTTCGTGCCGCTCGCTGAATTCAAAGGACGGCCCAGGATCCATATGGAACAGCTTTCGCCGAGAGTCCTCACAAGCCAGGAGAAGACGCTCAGAGGCAACCGTTTTGTTGTAGGCCCGGAGGGGGCGCCGCGCGTCGTCTGATCTCTGGTGGCGTAGTTCGGCAGGCACGCCGGCTCTAGAGCCGGCCTTCCCGGCGCAGAACGTCGGCCGCGCTGACGCCGCCTCCGCCGGTCTTGCCGCGGGCGTTGAGGTTCTCGGTGGCCACCTCGGTGTCGGCGGCGGTCTCCGGCCTGCTCACCGGAATGGCTCTTCGCACTTGATAGGGGTCTGGTGTTGTCCGACATCGTGTCGTGTCGGTGATTGATTGGGGGCCCGCGCCCCTGTGAGCTGGGTGTTCTTCAGGCATCCAGAACAAGGAACGCGGGCATGGTTGACGGTAGTTCACTGCTGCTCGATCTCGACGGTGTGGTTGTCGAGTCGGTGCAGCGCCTCTCGGACGGCACCCGGCTGGTGGTGGTGCGCACCGCCCCGGAGTGGGTCGGGATCTGCCCCGAGTGCGGGGAGCGCTCCACCAGATCGAAGGGCTGGGTGGCGACCTCGCCGCGGGACGTGCAGGTCGGACCCGACCGGCCCCTGCTGCGGTGGCGAAAGCGAAAGTGGCTGTGCCCCAGCGTGGTCTGTGACCGGAAGGTGTTCACCGAGGCCGTACCGGGGGTACCGGCGCGGACCCGGATCACTCCGCGTGCCAAGGCGTCGATGGCCACTGAGGTGCTCGACAACGACCGCTCGGTAGCTGCGGTCGCCAGCGAGTACCGCTGTGGCTGGCACACCGTGCACGACCACGTCATCGCTGTCGCGGACGCGGTTCTTGAGGACGAACCGGCGCCGGTGCGGGTCTTGGGCATCGATGAGACCCGGCGCGGCAAGGCCAAGTGGGAGACCGAACCCGACACCGGTCGACGGCTCTGGGTGGATCGGTGGGACACCGGCCTGGTCGACATCACCGAAGATCAGGGACTGTTGGTCCAGGTCAACGGCCGCACCTCGGCGGTGGTGATCGACTGGCTGGCCGAGCGCGACCCGGCGTGGCGGGCCCAGATCACCCACGTAGCCATCGACATGTCGGCGGTCTACGCCCGCGCGGTGCGGCTGGGACTGCCCGACGCAGTCGTGATCGTCGACCGGTTCCACCTGGTCAAGAAGGCCAACGACATGCTTGATGCGGTGCGCCGGCGGGTCACCCTGGCCCAGCGCGGTCGACGCGGCCGCAAGACCGACGTCGAGTGGATCAACCGCCGCCGACTGCTCCGCGGCGCCGAGCGGCTCACCAGCGAGCAGCGAGCCACCCTATTCGCCAAGCTGCTCAGCGCCGACCCGGGCGAGGACATCGCCGCGTCCTGGATCGCCAAAGAACTGCTGCGCGAACTGCTCTCGTGCGCCCAACGCGGAGGACTGCGCTACGAGATCCAGACCGGACTGACCAACGCCCGCACCGAGGGCTACAACCGCATCGTCAAAGACGTCGGCCGCATCGCGTTCGGCTTCCGCAACCCCGACAACCAACGCCGCCGCGTACGGTGGGCCTGCACCCGCCAATCACGGCGAGTCACACCCAGCCGGCACCAATGCCACTGCCAACTGCGAAGAGCCGGTAATCGCGATAGCCGCCGACTTCGTCGCTTCTATCGCTGCCTCTCGCCCCGCTCCCGGCTGCTGTCGGAGGATCACGTCATGGATCGCTGCGTCGAGGAAGGCCACCAGAAGTTGGGCCGTCTGCAGATGATCACTTCGCTCCGGCATCTGCTCCCGCAAAAGTCGATCAGCAATGGCAATGAAGTGGCCCTGCGCCCGTTCCAGCTCCTGTTCGATTTCTCTCGTCCTGGGAGCGCGGTGGGCTATGAGCAGATGCAGCTCGTCATGCTCGTGTTGACCAACCAAAAGGTCGATCACATGTCCTATCACCTGGCGCAGAGAGTTCGTGGGTAGGAAACCGCCTACAAGCTGGTCGAATACAGCCACCGAATCTGAAATGTGTCGGCGAGCTATTTCGATGAGCAGAGCATCCTTGTTGGGAAAGTACTGATACAGCGAGCCAATGGAGACCCCGGCTTCAGCAGCGATCCCATTCGTGGTTGCACTCAGGTAGCCAGCTTCGTTGAAAACACGAGCAGCAGCGTCCACGATCCGGTCAACCGTCCGCCGCGACCGTGCCTGGCGAGGCGATTTCCGTGGGCCAGTTGCGCCGCCCAACATTCGTCCGGCACCTCTTGGAATGCGAGTTGAGAAAAGTGAGATTTGCTCACATTCTAAGACCATGGAAATTGTCGAACGCTCAACCGAATTGGACGCCCCGGCAGAAGCTGTCTGGCGTGCAGTGAAAACCCCCAGCGCGTTTCGGACGGTGACACGCGGCATCCTCACAATGCCGGTCATCAAACATCGGGATGATGGATGGCGCGACGGCGAGACAGTTCAGGGGTGGGTGTTTCTATTCGGCTGCATCCCATTCTCGCGCCACACGTTGCGCGTATCCCGAATCGACGACAGCGGAATGACACTCAGCAGTCGGGAGAGCGGTGGGCTTCTACGCAGATGGAACCACGATATTGTCGTTCGACGCATCAACGACGCTCGGTGTAACTACACCGACCGCATCGACATCGACGCAGGTATCTTCACACCCGTTGTAGCCGGTTATGCACGCTGGTTCTACAAGATCCGCCAGCAGCGGTGGCATGAACTGGCCAAGGAATTGGCCAGGGAAGTGCCCGGTTCCTTGGCCTGAATGTCGTCCCTGGGCGAGGAGCGGCCGCACCTGGCTGCGTGGCGCGAGCGGGGCTGGTAACTCCGGCACGGGAGCTGACCCCGAGCGGCGATCAGCGCAGACGCAACATCGGCGAGCGAGACCCCCGCGCTGCCCCGCCGGGACTTTCGGCTCTATACCCCACACGGTGTTGAGCGAACGCTGTGGAGACAGCCGATCGGCGACGGTGGCCTTGGCGAGGGGGAAGGAGGGCCGTGCGGCGCGACATCTTCAAATTCCTGTCGGGCATGTTTGCCGGGTTCGCCATTGAACACGCCGTCATTGCGATGTATCTGACTGCGGGCGTTTTCGACCTGCCCCGGTTCATGGGCCGGCAGTGGCCGAATTGGTCTCCCTGGCTCGGTGCTGCGCTCTACGGTGCCGTCAGCATCTGGCTGGGCTACCTGGGCTGGCGGAAGACAAGAGCAGCACAATGAATCGCGACCGATACACATTCCTGTCGGTCACGGCGACTGCGCTGGCCTACACCCACGCCGCTGAAGCGCTGGCCGCATCCAAGGGAATCATGAACGCGAACCCGTTCTCTGCGGGCGCAGATGGACCGTGAAATTCGCCTGGGCCGAGGTTGCTATCTATTCCGCGACTGGTCGGCCCAACTGCCTAAGATTCCACGGTGATCAAGCAATCTCGAGCAATTGGTGTCCACCGGCACGGCGATGCCGAGTGCCTCGTCGAGGGCACCATCAAGGTGAGCGGGCCGGGACCCAGCGAGGTAGTGGTGCGAACCACCGCACTCGGGGTCAACCCGGCGGACATTTACTTCCGGTCAACGCCGTGGGAGGAGATCGCACAGTCGTTGCCGAAGCAGATTCCGCCTCCAGGATCGCTGCGAGTTGTGGGTGCCGACTTCGCCGGCGTGATCGAGTCCGTTGGCACCGAAGTCCTCGGCTGGGCGGTGGGCGACGAGGTGTTCGGCTCGGCCTCGGCAATGGCGGCGACGGGGGCATCCAGTGAATACATCGCCGTCGACGCCCGACTCCTCGCACCCCTACCGAAGACCCTGAGCGCAGACCGGGCGGTGGCATGGCCGATGGTCGGAATCACCGCGTGGGAGTCGCTGTTCGACGTCCTGCGACTCAGGCCAGATGGAACCGACGCCGGGGCTTCCTTGTTGGTCATCGGAGCCACCGGCGGAACCGGATCAGCGGCAGTCCAACTGGCCAAGACATTGGCTGGCGTTTCCGTCACAGCAACGGCGGGCTCGGAAACCGGCAGATCGTGGTGCGCACGTCTCGGCGCAGACGAAGTCGTCGATCACCGCAGACCATTGACTGACCAATTGAGGCACAGCACCTTCGACTTCATCGTGTGCTGCTCGTCGGCAGCGACCTACCTGGACACCATGTCAGAACTGATCGCGCCGTTCGGCCATATCTGCGCGGTCATGGCCGATCTCGATCCGGTGCCATTCGGCGGTCTGCGCCTGCGCTCGGCCAGTTTCGGGATGGAATTCATGGGCTTGCGCTCGATGGGACCACAGGTCGAGCAACACGGACTGATCCTCACCGAGATTTCGCGTCTACTCGACGAAGGTCGGCTCACCGACCTGTCCAGCCAACGATTGAGCCCCATCAATGCCGACACTCTGCGTCAGGCCCACACGCTGGCCGAACAGGGCGGCCAAGGCAAAGTGACCGTCTCCCAATGGCCTTAGGAAACCGGTCTCCGGTGATCCGCGTCAGCGGCGAGCGCGGCTGGTGAAGGAGCGCGATCTGGGCCGCTTGTTGATGGGACTCGCGCCATCGGTACGGCCCGTGCCGTATGTCGTCGTGGAAACCGACGCGGATGTGCCCGCCGCTGCGATCATCGTCGAGGACGAGGCGACGACGAAGATCGTCGAACAGACTGTGGCCGATACGAATTCCTTGGCCTACAGTTTTGTTGCCGCGTGGATCACCTGCACGGTCGAGTCCGATCTTGAGGCGGTTGGCATGACAGCGGCGATCAGCAGTGCCCTGGCGGATGCAGGGATCGCGTGCAACGTGCTGGCAGGCTTCCGGCACGATCACCTGCTGGTGCCCTGGGATCATCGCGACGACGCCCTTGCCATCCTGTCGGCGTTGGCCTGATCCGGTCAGGGGAACGTCAGCAGGACCAGGGCACAGTCGTCGAAGGCCCGGCGGGGAAGCCCTGGTCCCGTTCGGAATTCGTCCGAGTGTGCACCGAATTGGCAGCCCGACCCGGCTGGTCCCTTGATGACCTCGCCGATCGGCTCAGGGCGCTGAGCCCTAGCGGGGCCCTGCGCGGGCAGTTCGAACGCCCCGTCGCTGTACAGGAGCAACTGGCAGCCGCTGGGAACCTGGTAGGAATCGCAGGGATAGACCGAGTCGGGGAACATGCCGACGGGGTTCGCCGGGGTGGACAGTCCGGCGGCCGTGACTGCGCCCCGTCGTGGTTGAGGACCAGAGCGGGCGGGTGACCTGCGCTGGCGTAGCGCAGAGTCCGGCTTGAGCGCTGGTAGACGCCATACCAGATGGTGAAGTAACTGTCCGCTTGATCATGCATCTGGAAGAGGCTGTTCAGCTTGACCAGCAGACGATCAGGGTTCAGCAGAATCTCGGTGGGCAGCGAGCCGGACCGGATGAGGTTGTGGACCGACATCGACAGCAGCGCCGGCCTGATGCCGTGACCGGAGACGTCGATCAGGTACACCTCGAGATTGTCGTCGTCGAGCCACCGGTAGTGAAAGACGTCGCCCCCGAGGTCGAGCGAGGGCAGGTACCGGGACGACACCTCGACTGCCCCGTGCAGGTCGCCGGGCAGCACGGACTTCACATACTCGGCGGCATTGCGCACCTCGGCCTGCAACTGCTCGGCCAGGATTCGGTTCTCCCTTTCGCGCTGGGCCAGTAGTTCGCGGGATTCGACCTCGGCGGTGATGTCGATTCCTTGGGCGAACAGGTACTGCACCGCACCGGTGCCGTCGCGCAGGCAACTCACCGAGACGTCCACCCAGAACAGGTGACCGTCGGCGTGGATCTGTTGTTTCTCGACCCGATAGGTGTCCAGACGACCGGTGACCAATTCCTCGACCTTCCTCAGGTCGACGTCCCGGAAGCGGGCGGGGGTCAGTTCCTGCCAAGTCTTGGTCTTGAGCGTCTCCTCGTCGTAGCCGAACAACTCGCACAGCGCCTGATTGACGATCTCCATTTTTCCGTCCGGCGCGATGAGGGCGATCGCGACGTTGGAGATCTCCATCAGCTTGCGGAAACGGGCGTCCGACTCCTCCTGCCTGGCGCGCAACTCCACCTGTTCGATGATGTCGATGATCTGGGCGATGAGCTCATCGACCTTGCCGTCGGCGTCCCGCATGGGACTCAGCGTGAGCTCGCCCCAGACACGGCGCCCGTCCGCGTGGATGTACTGCTTGGCGATCCTGCAGGAGTACTTTGCGGCCGGCCATGATGTCCTCGACCGTCTGGATGCTTTCCGAAAGGTATTCCGGGGCGGTGACGTCGGCCCAGGTCATCGTCGACAGCGTGTCGGCGTCGTAGCCGAGGAACTCGCACATTGCCGGATTGACGATCCGGAACCGACCGTCCGGACCCACCGGGTTTGTCGCGATGGCGGAACTCTCGATCAACCTGCCGAAGCGCGGATCCGGAGAACCGGCGAGTTCGCGACTCAAATGCTCTCCCTACCAGAAGCCCCCCTCAGGATTTTGACACGCACCGGTGGGAAAAGGGGTTTCGGCAGTTCGGCTTCCGGTCGAGGCGAGGAAGCCGAGGCTGGGAAGCCGCGTTCACCGGTATCCACTTCACCCCGGGTCTAGTGTCATGACCACCACACCGATACCAGGAGGGTTTCATGGGTTTCGATCCGAAGAACGCCATCAACGCCGCCAAGGACATCGCTGCCCACGCCGTCGAGAAAGCGGCCGACATCGTCGAGGACGCCGGCCACATTGTTAAGGGCGATATCGCCGGCGGTGCGGGCGCGATCGTCCAGGACGCCACCGACATCGCCACCCATGCGGTGGACAAGGCCAAGGAAGTTTTCACCGGCAAGACCGACGAGTAGCCCCGTTCTCAGGACAGGACCACGCCTAGATCCAATTCCGCCATTTGAAGCCGAAGTACAGCGCGGCGGCGGCCAACAGGCTCACCAGCGCGCTGGCCCACACCCCGGAGTCGTTGCCGTAACCCGGATAGGGAATGTTCTGGCCGTACCAGCCGGTGACCAGGGTCGGCACCGCGATGATGGCCGCCCACCCGGTCAGTTTCTTCATGATGGTGTTCAGTCGGGCGTCCTGCAGCGATAAATTCGTTTCGAAAACCGTAGTCACCATGTCGCGCAACGACTCGGTCCATTCAGCGGCGCGGATGACGTGGTCGTAGAGATCGGAGTACCAGCCCTCCAGTTCGCCTGCGTTGGCCCCCGGCGCGCTGCGACGCATCAAGGTGTTGACCACTTCGCGCATCGGCAGCACGACCCGGCGCAGTTCGACGAGTTCCTTACGCAACCGGTAGGTGTCTCGCTGCAGTTGCCGCGTCTGGGACCGATCATCGAACAGCCGGTCCTCCAGCGACTCGATCGCGTCGTCCAGTTGCTGGATGGTGTCGAACTGGCCGTCCACCACCACGTCGAGGATGCCGTGGAGCAGAGCCGGGCTGCCGGACCGTAGCAGATCGGCATTGTCATCCCAGCGCCGGATAACCTCGTCGACATCGAAAATTACTGGTGCGGAATCGCTTTCGTGGCGGACCGTCACCACAGCGGTCGGCAGCATGAAAATCGACACCCGCGACGTGAACAGCCGCGACTCAATGGATCCGGGCACCGCGGCACCCAACGCTGTCGCGTACACGGTCAGGAAGATGTGGGTTGAGTAGCGGGTGGCCTTGGTCCGCTCGCTGTGCTCGACGACGTCCTCGACGGCGCGCGGGTCCAGCGACAGTTCCTCGGCGAGTTCGGCAAGCCGGCGGTGGTCGGGATTGAGCAGATCGACCCAGACCAGCGCACCGTCTTGATGGAGATGCTCCGAAACATCGTCCAGCGGGAAGTTTTCGAGTTTCAACCGCCCGTCCAGCCACAGCCGGGTGCGGATGGCCGATGTTCCCGGTCCGGGGGTCATCAGCGGCGATCGCTCATGCACGCTCGGCGCGCAGGCGTTCCACCTGCTCCCTAGCCGGTGGTGTGGACGATAAGGACGTCGGTCTTGGACTTGCGGGCGACGTTGGCGGGGACGGATCCGAGCAGGCGCCCCGCGATCGTGTTCAGACCGACATTGCCCACGACGAGCAGGTCTGCGCCCACCTCGTTGGCCAGATCGACCAAGGCGTCGACCGGCGCACCCTCGATCGCACGTTCCTCGACGTTGACCGCACCCGCGGCGCGGGCGCGTTCACTAGCGTCGCGGAGGATGTCGTAGATCGGAGCGTTGCCGACCATCTTGTATCCCTCGTCGCGCAGCGTGTCGGCAGCCCGGGTGTCCTCGGGCGCGGGAAGGTAGGCGGTCGCAACGATGACCCTCGCGTCGGGGCCGGAAGCCAACGCGCCCGCGCGGTCAACCGCCAGCAGCGAGGAGTTCGAGCCGTCCGTGCCGACGACCACCGTGTTGTAACCGCCCATTAGTACCCTCCAGTGCACAAGTTGCAGCGCCAACCGCAAACAGTAACGCCTCAGAACAACAGGAGGGTGCGAATCGCCGAGACCGCGCCTACCGCCAGTCCCACAGGTTGCGCTCTGACGAGGGATTACAGCGGCGCGGCGCGGCGACGTGACGTTCGCTACAGCCAGACCGGGGGCAGCCTGTGTTCTAGTACGCGATTCCGATTTTGGGTTCGGAGGGCAC
The DNA here is from genome assembly GCA_964463215.1 of uncultured Mycobacterium sp. GTDB lineage: Bacteria > Actinomycetota > Actinomycetes > Mycobacteriales > Mycobacteriaceae > Mycobacterium. The sequence goes on from CAYXBN010000013.1 coordinate 51,964, forward strand.
CTCGAGGCTGTTTTCCCGCACGATGACGGGATCGCCCACCTTGACCACGTCGAAGTACCACTCGGCATCCTCGGGACTGAGGCTGACACAGCCGTGACTGACGTTGGCGGTGCCGAGTGCGTTGACGGCCCAGGGGGCGCCGTGCACGAACAGGCCGCGTTTGGTGATCCGAACGGCGTGTTCGACTTTCATGTGATAGCCGTCCGGACTGTTCACGGGGATTCCGACACTGCTCGAGTCCATGACGACCGAACGCTCCTTGGCCAGGACCGGGTATATGCCGACCGGCGTCGGGTACTTGGGCCGGCCCATCGAGGCCGGGAATACCCCCGGTTCTCCCCAGCGTGGCCGGTGGTGCGGCGCCGGGAGCGAGGACGACGGCCCGGCCTCGGCGCCGTCGATCGTCACGGTGAAGGTGTGATCGGCGATGCTGGCGACGCCGATGACGGCGGCCCCCGTTGCGAAATTGGTCGGCCGGCCGCCGACGGAGAGTGCCACGGTCCGGTGCGCCGGCCAGAACTCGTCCGGGATCCACTGCACGACATTGCTTTCGACCCAGTCGAAGCGCCCGGTCATTGCCGGTGCCGAGGCGATATCCAGAGCCCGTTCGGCGCTGCGCCGATTGGTGACCGGCGCCCGGAAGGTCACCACCACGGGGTGAGCCACACCCACCACATCGCCCGGCTTCGGCAGCACCGAAACGATTGCGAGGCCGGAGGACTGGTTCGCCGCCGCCAAACTTTCTCCGGCTGGCCCGGCGAGGACAGTCGCGACGATTCCGATCATCGCCAGAACACCTCGAAGAACCGTGTGCATCGCCCCTCCTCTCAGCTCGTACGCCCTAGCTCGCCGCCGGACCCGGCAGGATCGGCTGACCAGCCACCGGACCGCCGGCCGGTGCCGGGCCGGTCGGTGTTCCCTTGCCTCCATAAGCCCCAGCCATATCGAGGATCGGAGCGCCAACCGGCAGCGGGGCCCCCACCGCTGCGGCACCCACCGGAAGGGGTGCGCCTACCGCTGCGCCGACCGGTACGGGCGGAACTCCCACCGGAACCGGCGGCACACCCACCGGAACCGGCGGCACACCCACCGGAACCG
>CAYXBN010000013.1:53161-81327 GCA_964463215.1 uncultured Mycobacterium sp.
CGGAACCGGCGGCACACCCACCGGAACCGGCGGCACACCCACCGGAACCGGCGGCACACCCACCGGAACCGGCGGCGCAACAACGGGTACCGGCGGCACACCCACCGGAACCGGCGGCACAACGACCGGTACCGGCGCCCCGACCGCGGCGGCACCCAACGGCAGCGGGCCGGGCACCGCCAGTGGGACCCCGGCCATATCGGCGACGGGCGCGCACACGGCCGCTGCGACCGGTCCGGCCGCGGCTGCCGGGTCGGCGGCGGCCCCGGCCGCGTCCTCGATGCAGTAGCCGCCACCTGTCTTCAGCGGTGCGCCCACCGCAGTGGGCGCCAACGCCAGACCGGCTCCGCACAAGCCAAGGGTGGCAATGACTTTGAGGGTGAACCGGGTGCTGGTCCTTGACATGGTTTTTCCCATCCGTGTTGACATCTGAGGCGAAACTACAGACTTGTAAGACGCCGGACGGGGAGGCGAATCGGGGGGTTACCGAACCGTGGCCGAGCGGAAGCATCACGGTTATACCGGGCAGGTGGGACGGCGTTTCTAAACGGCGCCGAAGGCTCTACTTCAGGCCCGCGGCGTCCATGCCGCGAAGCTCCTTCTTGAGGTCGGCGATCTCGTCGCGCAGGCGTGCCGCCAATTCGAATTGCAGGTCGCGAGCCGCCGACATCATCTGCTCGGTCAGTTCCTTGATGAGGTCCGCCAACTCCGCGCGCGGCATCGCACCTGCCGCCCGGGCATCGCGCGCCGCCCCGGCGGCCCGGCCGGGTTCGCCCTGCGCTCGACGGCCGCGCGAGGAATTGCGCCCGGAACCGCCCACCTCCACCGCCTCGGCGGTTTCGGCGTCGTCGGTGTCAGAGGCCTCCCGGTACACCTGGTCGAGGATGTCGGCGATCCTCTTGCGCAACGGTTGCGGATCAATGCCGCGCTCTTCGTTGTAGGCGATCTGTTTGGCTCGGCGCCGTTCGGTCTCGTCGATGGCCTCCCGCATCGACTCGGTGATGTTGTCGGCGTACATGTGCACTTCACCGGAGACGTTGCGGGCCGCCCGCCCGATGGTCTGGATCAGGCTCCGGGTGGACCGCAGGAAGCCCTCCTTGTCCGCATCGAGGATGGACACCAGCGACACCTCGGGCAGATCGAGGCCCTCGCGCAGCAGGTTGATCCCCACCAGCACGTCGTAGTCGCCGAGACGCAACTGCCGCAGCAACTCCACCCGGCGCAGGGTGTCGACCTCCGAGTGCAGGTAGCGCACCCGGATACCCATTTCCAACAGGTAGTCGGTGAGGTCCTCGGCCATCTTCTTGGTCAACGTGGTGACCAGGACCCGCTCGTCGCGCTCGGCGCGAGTCCGGATCTCCCCGATCAGGTCGTCGATCTGCCCCTTGGTGGGCTTGACCACGACCTTGGGGTCGACCAGGCCGGTCGGGCGGATCACCTGCTCGACGAATTCGCCGCCGGTCTGGGCGAGTTCGTAAGGTCCGGGGGTGGCTGACAGATACACCGTCTGGCCCACCCGTTCGCTGAATTCCTCCCAGGTCAGCGGGCGGTTGTCGACGGCCGACGGTAGCCGGAATCCGAACTCGACCAGATTGCGTTTACGCGACATGTCGCCTTCGAACATCCCGCCGATCTGCGGAACGGTGACGTGGGACTCGTCGATGACCAGGAGGAAATCCTCGGGGAAGTAGTCCAGTAGGGTGGCGGGCGCCGAACCGGCGGGCCTGCCGTCGATGTGTCGGGAGTAGTTCTCGATACCGGAGCAGAACCCGACTTGCCGCATCATCTCGATGTCGTAGTTGGTGCGCATCCGAAGCCGCTGGGCCTCCAACAGCTTGCCCTGACGCTCCAGGTCGGCGAGCCGTTCAGCGAGTTCTGCTTCGATGCCGGAGATGGCCTGCGCCATCCGCTCCGGCCCGGCCACGTAGTGCGTCGCCGGGAAGATCCGCAGCGAGTCCACCTTGCGGACCACATCACCGGTCAGGGGGTGCAGGTAGTACAGCGCCTCGATCTCGTCGCCGAAGTACTCGATGCGGACCGCGAGTTCCTCGTAGGACGGAATGATCTCCACGGTGTCCCCGCGGACCCGGAACGTGCCGCGGGTGAACGACATGTCGTTGCGGTCGTACTGAACATCCACGAGAAGACGCAGCAGTCCGTCGCGGGGCACCTCGCTACCGACCTGAAGTTCCACCGAGCGGTCCAGGTAGGACTGCGGGGTGCCCAGACCGTAGATACACGACACCGAGGCCACCACCACAACGTCGCGGCGGGACAGCAGGGCCGAGGTAGCCGAGTGGCGAAGCCGCTCGACATCGTCGTTGATGGAACTGTCCTTCTCGATGTAGGTGTCGGTCTGGGCGATATAGGCCTCGGGTTGGTAGTAGTCGTAGTACGAGACGAAGTACTCGACGGCGTTGTGCGGCAGCATCTCCCGCAGCTCGTTGGCGAGTTGGGCGGCCAGCGTCTTGTTCGGCGCCATCACCAGTGTGGGCCGCTGCAGGCGTTCTATCAGCCAGGCGGTGGTGGCGGACTTGCCGGTGCCGGTGGCCCCCAGCAGAACCACGTCGCGCTCCCCCGCCCGGATCCTGCGCTCCAACTCCTCGATCGCTGCGGGCTGATCGCCGGCCGGCCGGTGCGGGCTGACCACCTCGAACCGGGCCCCGGTGCGCACCACATCCTCGACAGCCCGGTATTCGGAGTGGGCGAGCACGGGACGTTCGGCGGCGAAGGCCATGAAGCCCACAGTAAAGGTCGGGCCCGACACCTCGCATCGCCTGAACGGTAGGTGAACAAAACATGAACTGGATATGGCCGAAGCCGGTACGACGTGGCCTGCGGATTCCTAGGCTCGCAGCGTGGAGGTTCGCGCGCTGGCACCGACGCTGGCGACTTGGCTGCGGGAGGACTTCCGTCTGTTCCCCACCCTGCGGGGCTACCGGCGACGCTGGCTCGGCAGGGACCTGCTCGCGGGCCTGACGTTCGGCGCGGTGACGATGCCGGGCCAGCTTGCCACCGCGCACCTGGCCGGCATGCCGCCGATCACCGGGTTGTACGGCTTTGTCGTGGCGACCATCGTCGCGGCGGCGATCTCCACCAACCGGCACCTCGCCTTGGGCGTCGACAGCACGGTCGCCCCGATCCTGGCCGCCGGCCTGATCGCGTTGGGGGCGGTGCCGGAGAGTCAGTTCTACATGGGGCTGGCCATGATCGCGGCGTTTCTGGTGGGGATCTTCACCCTCATCGTCGGGGCCGGCCGATTGGGCTGGATGGGCGACTTCCTGTCCCGGCCGGTGATGATCGGATTCTTCGGCGGGATCGCGGTGATCATCATCATCAACCAGCTACCCGGGATTCTGGGCGTCGAGGAGGGGCACGGCCGGACCCTGGCGAAGATCGCCCAACTCGTCGCACACATTCCCCAGACCAACATCCCGACCCTGGTGCTCGGCGTCAGTTCGCTGGTGCTGCTGCTGGGCATCGCCAAGATCAATCGACGGATTCCCGGCGCGCTGATCGTGCTGACGCTGGCCACCCTGGCGATGGTCATCTTCCGACTCGACGACCACGGGGTCACCAAACTCGGCCCACTGGAGCGTGGACTGCCGTCATTCCAGTTGCCGCCGTTCACGCTGCACTCGGTGGAGATTGCGGCGACCACCGCCCTGGTGGTGGCGATCTTCTGCCTCGCCCAGACCGCGGCCACCACCCGGTCGGCCGCGAACCTGGGCGGCTACGACACCGACGTCAACGCCGACTTCCGGGCGCTCGGGATCGCCAATATCGCCTCCAGCATGGTCGGATCGTTCACGATCAACGCCAGTCCGCCGTCGACGACGATCATCGCCGAGTCCCGGGGCCGGACCCAGTTGGCGTCGCTGGTCGCCTCGGCCATCGCCGTCGTCGTGCTGTTCTTCAGCCAGATCATCGAGAACCTCCCGTCGGCAACCTTGTCGGCGGTACTGATCTACATCGCGATCAGAATCTTCCACCTCGACCAGATGCGGGCCACCAAGCACTACACCTGGAAGGCCTACGCGCTCATGCTGATCTCGCTGATCGGCACGGTGCTGCTGGGCATCGTCTACGGCGTGCTGTTCGCGGTGCTGGTCTCCTTCATCTATCAGGCTTCCCGCACCGCACGCCCGGAACTGCTCCGGTTGGGTCGATCGCCGCAGGGCACCTGGCTGCCACTGACCGATGAGCGGGCGGCGCCGGTTCCCGGCATCGCCGCGTTCGCGCTGAACGGGCCGCTGTGGTTCGGCAACGCCAACTGGTTCCGGATGCAGTTGATCGACGCACTCCCGGCCACCGACGACGAGTCCGACGACGACGAAGCGCCGGAGGATGAGCAGGTCGACCTACTGGTACTCGACGCCCGCCGCATCGACGATGTCGACTTCACCGGTTTTGAGGCGCTGTGCTACGTCGCCGAGATCGCGGCGTTGCGGGATGTGCCATTCCTGGTGGTGGTCCAGCAGGGCCGGACCCTGAAGGCGTTCCACAGCGGCGGGTTCGCCGAACTGCTGGGCCGCTCGCGGTTCTTCGACACCATCCCACTCGCCATCGCGGCCTACCCGAACCTGCAGGCGAACCGTCCCACGACTGCACCCTCCGGGCCCGGGAAGGACGCCGTAGGCTGAACGGCATCCACCCGCCGAAACACGAGATCTTCGACATCGCCGCACGGACGAACACCGATCCGAAGGGGTTCGTGCGGGACGTCGACGAATATCGACTGTGCCCGTGGGGCCTCTACATGGCCCGGCCCACTCCGGGCCGGCTGCAGTTCCACTATCTGGAATCGTGGCTGCTGCCGGCACTGGGGTTGCGAGCGAATGTCTTCCACTTCAATCCGGGCCACCAACGTGACCAGGACCACTATCTCGATGTGGCGACCATCAGCGTCGGCCCCGACCGGTGGCGCACCGAGGACCACTACCTGGACCTGGTGGTCCGCACCGGACAGGACGTCGAACTGGTCGACGTGGATGAACTGTTCGAAGCCCACCGCCACGGCCTGCTGCCCACCGAGGTGGCCGAGGATGCGCTGCGGACCGCCGTGAGAGCCGTCGAAGGACTGGCCACCCACGGGCATGACCTCAACGCCTGGATGACCAGCATCGGCATGGAGTTGAGTTGGCGATAGGCGTACGCTCGTCCTCCGTGGGACGCATGGGACGCTCGGCCGCCCTGGCCACAGCGGTGGGCGGCGCCGCTGCGGCGTTGCTGCTGCCGCTACCCCTCGCGGCGGCCGACGACGACATTCCGCCGCCCCCGCCCGGCCAGATCGAGCCCGGCCAGATCGGACCGCCGCCCGCGCCGCAGCAGTACAACGTCAGCTACCGGGCCCGGGTCGACGGCCTGGCCCGCGGCGCGCTGGTCACCTACCGGATCAACGACACCCAGGTCAACAGCGCCGATCCCACCATGCTGCCGGGCCGGACGTTCGAAGCCACCGCCGTGCTGAGCGATCCCAACGAGGCCGGGATGCGGATTTCAATCCAATGGCCCTACTCGGCGAATCTGCACTGTGAAATCCTCATCAACGACCAGATCGTCGTCCAGGCGGATCAATTCATCAGCCCACGACTGACCCCCGCGCGCGACGACCCGGACTATGGGGCGATGAATTGCGGCGCGCCCCTGAGCAACGCGATGGGAGCACCGGCGCCGGCGGTTCCAGAGCCCCTGCCGGTGGATCCCGCCGGCCTGCCGCCGGGGCCACTCGGGCCGGGGCCGGTGCCGGGGCCGGGGCCTGTTCCGGGGCCACCGCCGCCCGCGGGCCTTGGCACCCCCGCCTAGCCGACCGGTCTCGGTTCCCACCCGGCCTGCCTGCCCCACGCCCACGCCCGCGGAAAGGCCTCGACCAGCCAGCGGTAGACCACCTCGCGGTCTGCGCCACCGTTTCGTTTGACCGCGAGGTAGTCGGCCCGCACGGTTGGGTTGGCCGCCAACCAGTCCACAAACAGCAATGCGAATCGCTGATTCGGATCGCCGTCGACCCTGACGTGAACATGGGTCGGCCGTCCGGGGTCAGCCGATGCGTGGAAACGCTTGTCCGACAGCCCATTCGACTCGTCTAGCCGGCGGTCAGCGGTGATCTGCTCGACCCGCGGGTAACCGGCCCGCAGCAGATCACCGGCCAGATCCTCAGCGGTCCGCATCGAGTCGACGGTGATCTGCATGTCGATGATGTCGTGGGCGTCCAGTCCGGTGACCGCGGTCGAGCCGACGTGGTCGATCCGCATCGCCAGGTGTCCGCAATGAGTCGCCAACCGAGCCTTGATGCGGGCAGCCTGATCGGGCCACCCTGGGTCCGCCGGGACCAGAGCAGTTGGGTCCGGTGTCGGAGTAGCAGCTGCCAGGTTGTGCGCGAACGGCAGGATCCGGCCGAACCACAGCTCCCGCGCCTGCTCCACCAGGTGTCCCGACGACCCGGAGTTGTCCAGCCACACGTCGGCGACCTTCCGGCGCTGATCCTCAGTCGCCTGGGCGGCGATACGGGCCCGGGCGTCAGCCTCGTCCATCCCGCGCTGGTCGACCAGTCGTCGCAACCGGATGTCCTCATCGGCGTGGACCACCACCACCAACGGGAACAACGGCGCCATCTGCGACTCGACCAGCAGCGGAATGTCCTCGACGACAACCTCGTCCTGCGACACCGCGGCGACGATCTCAGCGCGCCGGCGCGCCACCAGGGGATGCACGATGGCATTGAGCTTGGCGCGTTGCTGGTCGTCGACGAAAGCCTTGGCCGCCAGCGCGGGCCGGTTCAACCCGCCGTCGGGCAGCAGGATCTCGGTACCGAAGTGGTCGACCAGCGCGGCTAGGCCCTCGGTGCCCGGTTCCACCACCTCACGGGAGATGACATCACCGTCGACGATAACGCCGCCGCAGTCAGCGAACGCCCTTGACACCGAGGACTTCCCGGCGCCGATCCCACCCGTCAGCCCGATACGGAGCATCCCACCCCCTCGAAACTGAAACCACGCAGGAAATCCGTCGGGATTCCGCTGCGTGGTGTCAATCTCGGCGAAGAGAGCAGGGTCAGGCGTTGCCGGCGAGTTTCTCGCGCAGCGCCGCCAACTGGGCGTCGCTGGCCAGCGAGCCGCCGGACTCCTCGGCACCCGGGGTGCTCGACGAGGTGGTGCCCGACGGGCGCTCCTCGGCACCGGCTGCCTCGGCGGCCGCGGCGAACTTCTCCATCTGCGTGGTGTGCATCTTGTGCCGACGCTCGGCCTCGGCGTACCGGGCCTCCCACTCGGAGCGCTGCTTGTCGAAGCCCTCGAGCCACTCGTTGGTCTCGGAGTCGAAACCCTCCGGGAAGATGTAGTTGCCCGCCTCGTCGTAGCTGTCGGCCATGCCGTACTTCGACGGGTCGAACTCCTCGGTGTAGTCCTCGTTGGCCTGCTTGAGGCTCAACGAGATCCGGCGCCGCTCGAGGTCGATGTCGATGACCTTGACCATGGCGTCGTCTCCGACCGCGACCACCTGGTCGGGGACCTCGACGTGGCGCTCGGAGAGTTCGGAGATGTGCACCAGACCCTCGATGCCCTCCTCGACCCGCACGAAAGCGCCGAATGGAACCAGCTTGGTGACCTTGCCGGGCACGATCTGGCCGATGGCGTGGGTCCGGGCGAAGTGCCGCCACGGATCTTCCTGGGTGGCCTTGAGCGACAGCGAAACCCGCTCGCGGTCCATGTCGACGTCGAGGACCTCGACGGTGACCTCGTCGCCGACCTGCACGACCTCCGACGGATGGTCGATGTGCTTCCAGGACAGTTCGGAGACGTGCACCAGGCCGTCGACCCCGCCGAGGTCGACGAAGGCGCCGAAGTTGACGATCGAGGACACCACGCCCTTGCGGACCGCGCCCTTGACCAGTTGGTTGAGGAACTCGCTGCGAACCTCGGACTGGGTCTGCTCGAGCCAGGCGCGCCGGGACAGCACCACGTTGTTGCGGTTCTTGTCCAGTTCGATGATCTTGGCCTCGATCTCCTTGCCGATGTAGGGCTGCAGATCGCGGACACGGCGCATCTCGACCAGCGACGCGGGCAGGAAGCCGCGCAGGCCGATATCGAGGATCAGGCCGCCCTTGACGACCTCGATGACGGTGCCCTTGACGGCCTCGTCCTTCTCTTTGAGTTCCTCGATGGTGCCCCAGGCGCGCTCGTACTGGGCGCGCTTCTTGGACAGGATCAGCCGACCTTCCTTGTCCTCCTTGGTGAGGACCAGGGCTTCGATCGCATCGCCGACGGACACCACCTCATTGGGGTCGACGTCGTGCTTGATGGAGAGCTCACGGGACGGGATGACACCCTCGGTCTTGTAGCCGATGTCCAGCAGAACTTCGTCCCGGTCCACCTTGACGATGGTCCCCTCGACGATGTCGCCATCGTTGAAGTACTTGATGGTCTTGTCGATGGCGGCGAGGAAGTCCTCGGCCGAGCCGATGTCGTTGACGGCTACTTGCGGCGAGGTGACGGTGGGACTGGGCATGTTGTTGGGTTGCTCCGGACAGGTTTGATCGAAGGGACAGTTATTCCTGGTTGAGTACCCGCCGAAATGCGCACGGGAACCTGCCGAGCCTACTCGACCCGGCACAACCCGACCAAACCAGGTGCGGGTCGCAGCTACTCTCCTGGGGTGGCCCATGCCCCCGGGATGTCCTATCTGTTCACACCGCCCGCGCCGCCGCCGGTCCGCAAAGTCGGTGCTCCGCTGGCGGCCATCATCGGGTTAGGCACGCTGGCCGGCCTCATCCTCATCCTTGTCACTGCCGCCGACCCGGGCGGAACCGTGCTGGGATTCGCCCTGTCCACCGTGGCGATGGCCTTTGTCCTGGCCTGCTATCTGTGGTTGGACCGCTGGGAGCCGGAACCGCCGCGGCTGCTGATCATGGCGTTCCTGTGGGGCGCCTCGGTTGCGGTGCTGCTCTCGGTGCTGTTCTCGGCGATGTTCGAGCAGGTGTTCGGCACCGGGGGCGACAAGCCCAGCTTCCTGACGGTCGCCGTCGGCGCGCCGCTGATCGAGGAGGCGGCCAAGGGTCTGTTCCTGGTGCTGATGATGACCGGGTGGCGGCGCCGCGAACTGAACACCCTGACCGACTGTCTGGTCTACGCGGGCCTGACCGCCCTGGGTTTCGCCTGGTTGGAGAACATCTTCTACATCGCCAGCGCCGAGAACCTGCCCAGTTCGCTGGCCATCGCCGCGATGCGTCTGCTCATCGCCCCGTTCGCCCATCCGCTGTTCACCACGATGATCGGGATCGGCGTCTACTACGCACTCAAACAACGCAACGCCGCCGGCAAGTTCGGCTTCCTGCTGCTCGGCTACCTGGGCGCGGTGCTGATGCACGGGCTGTGGAACGCCTCGGCGCTGGTCAGCTTCAAGACCTATCTGGGCGTCTATGTGGTGTGGATGATGCCGGTGTTCGCGCTGGTGATCGCCCTGGCTATTGCCAGTCGCCGGCGAGAGCAGCACATCATCGCCGAGAAACTGCCGGGCATGATCGCCGCGGGTCTGCTGACCCCCGCCGATGCGGCGTGGCTGCACTCACTGAAGACCCGCAAGGCCGCGGTGCAACTGGCGGGACAGTTCGGCGGGCGCCCGGCGGCGACGGCGGTCAAACGATTCATCATCCAAGTGGTCAACCTGGCTTATGTCCGTGACCGGATCGACCGTGGTTTCGGCGATGACCGCGTGTTCGCCCTGCAGAACGAAGAGGTGCACGCAGTGGTGGCCGCGCGGGCCGCGGCCGCACCCGCGTTGCACCACCTCAGCGCTTACCCGGTCCCCGTCGATCGGCGCTAGTGGGCGGCGGTGTCCCAGGTGGGTCCGTAGCCGACCGACACCTCCAGCGGCACATCCAGCGGATAGGCGCCGCCCATCCGTTCGCGCACCAGACCCTCGACGGCCTCCCGCTCCCCTGGCGCGACCTCGAGCAGCAACTCGTCATGGACCTGCAGCAACAAACGCGACGCACACCCGGCCTCGCGTAGCGCGGCGTCCACCTCGATCATCGCGACCTTGATGATGTCGGCGGCGCTGCCCTGAATCGGGGCGTTGAGCGCCGCCCGTTCGGCAGCCTCCCGGACCTGCCGATTGCTGCTGTCCAGTTCGGGCAGATACCGCCTGCGGCCCAGCACCGTCGAGGTGTAGCCGTCCTTGCGGGCCTGGTCGACGATCGCCAGCAGATAGTCCCGCACTCCACCGAACCGGGCGAAGTACTGGTCCATCTGCTCCTTGGCCTCCTCGGTGGAGATCTTCAGCTGCTGAGCCAGGCCGTAGGCGCTCAAACCGTAGGCAAGCCCGTATGACATCGCCTTGACCCGTCGGCGCAACTCCGGGGTGACCTCCTCGATCGGCACGCCGAAGGCACGGGCGGCGACGAACGAATGCAGATCCTCGCCGGTGCGGAACGCCTCGATCAGCCCCTCGTCGCCGGACAGGTGCGCCATGATGCGCATCTCGATCTGGCTGTAGTCGGCGGTCATCAGTTCGGCGTAGGTGATTCCGCCGCCCTCACCGACCACGAACGCGTCCCGGATCCGCCGACCCGCCTCGGTGCGGATCGGGATGTTCTGCAGGTTCGGCTCGGTCGAGGAAAGTCGGCCAGTCGCCGCGATCGTCTGGTTGAAGGTGGTGTGGATGCGCCCGTCGGGGGCCGTCGACTTCAACAACCCGTCCACGGTGACCTTCAGTCGGGTGGCGTCACGATGGGCCAGCAGGTGCTCCAGGAACGGATGGCCGGTCTTGTCGAACAGTGACTGCAGCGCGTCGGCGTCGGTGGTGTAACCGGTCTTGGTCTTCTTGGTTTTGGGCATGCCGAGTTCGTCGAACAGCACCACCTGCAACTGCTTCGGGGAGCCCAGGTTGATCTGCTGGCCGATCACCGAGTAGGCCGCTTCGGCGGCATCACGGATCTGATCACCGAATTCACGCTGCAGCCGATCAAGCTTGTCCACATCGACGGCGATCCCGACGCTCTCCATACCGGCCAGCACCGACTGCACCGGCAACTCCATCGCGCCGAGCAATGACGACGAGTCGATCCGCGCCAGTTCCTCGTCGAGGGCCTGCGCAAGATCAGCCACCGCACGGGCCCGAAGAATCAGCGTCTGCACGGCCTGGTCGTCGACGCCTTCGACGTCGTCGAGGAGTGAGAGTTGTTGTTGCTCCGCGGTTTCGGCACGCAACTCGCGTCGTAGGTACCGCAGCGAGAGATCGTCGAGGGTGAAGCTGCGCTGACCGGGACGCACCAGATAGGCGGCCAGTGCGGTGTCGGAGGTGACACCCGCCAGGGTCCAACCCCGCCCGGCCAGGTCATGGATGGCGGCCTTGGCCTCGTGCAACGCCTTGGGTGCGGCGGCATCGGCCAGCCACGCCCCCAGGGCCGCCTCGTCGGCGACGGTCAGGGTGCTGGTGTCGATGTAGGCGCCCTCGCCGTCAGCGGTGGCGATCGCCAACGCCGTCGCATCACCGTCGTAGACCGCGCGGGTTCCGGAGACCGCCACACCGGCGCGGCGCCCGTCGCGGGCATGGTCGGCAAGCCAGTCGGACAACGCGCCGGGTTCCAGTGCGCCACCGCGGACGTCGAATCCCTCGTCGACTTCGGGTTCGACCGCGGCGAGGGTGTCGAACAGGCGGTCGCGCAGCACCCGGAACTCCAGGTCGTCGAACAGGCTGTGGATCTGGTCGCGGTCCCAGGGCAGCAGGCGCAGGGTGTCCGGCGTCTGGGCGAGCGGCACATCACGAACCAGATGGGTGAGTTCGCGGTTGAGCACGACGCTGGACAGGTTGGCGCGCAACGAATCTCCGACCTTGCCGCGCACCTGGTCGGCATTGTCGACCAGACTTTGCAGGGACCCGTATTCGACGATCCACTTGGCGGCGGTCTTCTCTCCCACCCCGGGGATGCCGGGCAGGTTGTCGCTGGGGTCACCACGCAGCGCCGCGAAGTCCGGGTACTGCTCAGGGGTCAGGCCGTACTTGTCGACCACCGCCTCGGGGGTGAATCGGGTCAGTGCGCTGACGCCCTTGATCGGGTAGAGCACCGTGATGTTGGAGTTCACCAGTTGCAGCGAGTCGCGGTCCCCGGTGACGACCAGTACCCGGTAGCCGGCTTCGTCGGCCTGGGTGGCCAGGGTGGCGATGATGTCGTCGGCTTCGTAGCCGGGTTCGGCCAGCACGGTGATGCCCAGCGCGCCGAGCACTTCCTTGGTGATGTCGATCTGGCCGCGGAACTCGTCGGGCGTGGCGGAGCGGCCGGCCTTGTACTCCGGGTAGCGCTCGGCGCGGAAGGTCTGCCGGGACACGTCGAAGGCTGCGGCGATGTGGGTCGGCCCCTCATCGCGCAGCAAGTTGATCAGCATTGCGGTGAACCCGTAGACGGCGTTGGTGGTCAGGCCGTTCTTGGTCTTGAAGTTCTCGGCGGGCAGCGCGTAGAAGGCCCGGAAGGCCAGTGAGTTGCCGTCCAGCAGCATCAGGGTCGGCTTGTCGCTCACGCCCATACTGTAGGCACATCCCATGACGCGTAATCTGGCCGCGTGCCCGCTCCCTCCGACGCCGCGGCCATCGACGGCTGGTGGTCCTTCGACGATTCCGGCGCCCCGCATCTGGTGGGTGCGAAATGCCCGGACTGCGGGACCTACGTCTTCCCTCCGCGGGAGGACAACTGCCCGAATCCCGACTGCGCAGCCGACACGCTGCAACCGGCGGCGCTGTCCCGGCGCGGGACGCTGTGGAGCTACACCGAAAACCGCTATCAACCCCCGCCGCCCTACCCGCAGCAGGAGCAGTTCGAGCCGTTCGCGGTCGCCGCGGTGCAACTCGAGGATGAGGGTTTGATCGTGCTCGGCAAGGTCGTCGAGGGCACCCTGGCCGCCGACCTGAAGGTCGGGATGGAGATGGAATTGACGACGATGCCGCTGTATGTCGGCGACGACGGGGTGAGCCGGACCGTCTACGCGTGGAAGCCCGCCTCATGAGCGCGCCGGAGCCGGTGTACATCCTCGGCGCAGGGATGCACCCGTGGGGCAAATGGGGCCGTGACTTCACCGAGTACGGGGTGGTCGCGGCCCGCACCGCGCTGCGTGACGCCGGCCTGGACTGGCGCCAGATCCAACTGGTGGCCGGCGCGGACACCATCCGCAACGGCTATCCCGGTTTCGTCGCCGGTGCGACGTTCGCGCAGAAGCTCGGCTGGACCGGGATCCCGGTGTCGTCGAGTTACGCCGCCTGCGCGTCGGGGTCCCAGGCGCTGCAGTCGGCGCGGGCCCAGATCCTGGCCGGGTTGTGCGACGTCGCGTTGGTGGTCGGCGCCGACACCACCCCGAAGGGATTCTTCGCCCCGGTCGGCGGCGAACGCCGCAACGACCCGGACTGGCAGCGCTTCCACCTCATCGGCGCCACCAACACCGTGTACTTCGCCCTTTTGGCGCGCCGCCGGATGGACCTCTACGGCGCTACGTTGGCGGACTTCGCCGCGGTAAAGGTGAAGAACTCCCGGCACGGCCTGCGCAACCCGAATGCCCGTTACCGCAAGGAGAGCTCGACCGAGGACGTGCTGGCCAGCCCGGTCGTGTCCGATCCGCTGCGGCTGCTGGACATCTGCGCCACCTCCGACGGCGCGGCGGCGTTGATCGTGGCCTCCAAGTCCTTCACCGAAAAGCACCTGGGGTCCACAGCCGGGGTGCCGTCGGTGCGGGCGGTGTCCTGTGCGACCCCGGTCTACCCGCAGCACCTGCCGGAACTGCCCGACATCGCCACCGACTCCACAGCCGCGGTACCGGCCTGCGACCGGGTGTTCAAGGACCACATCCTCGACATGGCCTACGCCGAGGCCGGAATCGGCCCGGAGGATCTCAGCCTGGCGGAGGTCTACGACCTGTCCACCGCGCTGGAACTGGACTGGTACGAGCACCTGGGCCTGTGCCCGAAAGGTGAAGCCGAGGCCCTACTGCGTTCGGGGGCCACCACCATCGGCGGGCGCATTCCGGTCAACCCCTCCGGTGGGCTTGCCTGTTTCGGCGAGGCCATCCCGGCCCAGGCGATCGCTCAGGTGTGCGAACTGACCTGGCAGTTGCGCGGTCAGGCCACCGGACGTCAGGTCGAGGGTGCGACGGTCGGCGTCACCGCCAATCAAGGGCTGTTCGGCCACGGGTCGTCGGTGGTCGTCGCCAGGTAGTCACCCGGTAGTCGCCCCTCCCGCGAGCAGACACATACGACCCCGACACGCCGACTTTGCGGAGACGTTTGCGTCTGCTCGCGATGGGAGCCAACCGCGGCTAAGCGACACCGAGGTACGCCGCGCGAATACTGTCGTCGGCCAACAGTTCTCGCGCCGGGCCTTCCCGGGTGACGGTTCCGGTCTCCAGGATGTAGGCGCGGTCGGAGCGGCTCAGCGCTTGCTGGGCGTTCTGCTCCACCAGCAGCACCGTGGTGCCGGCGGCGTTGATCTCGGCGATGATGCCGAAGATCTGGGATATCACCATCGGGGCCAGGCCCATCGACGGCTCGTCGAGCAGCAGTACCCGTGGCCGGGCCATCAGCGCCCGGCCGATCGCCAGCATCTGCTGCTCGCCGCCCGAGAGGGTTCCCCCCACCTGCTTGCGCCGCTCCGCCAGTCGCGGGAAGGTGGCCAACACCCAGTCCAGCCGCTCGTCGTGGGCCGCCTTGGAGTCGAACTTACGCCCGTAGCAACCCATTTCGAGGTTCTCAGTGACCGTCATGCCGGGAAAGACACCGCGGCCCTCCGGCGCCTGGATCAGTCCGTCGATCGCCCGCTGATGGGCTTTGACCCCGGTGATGTCGCGTCCGTCGAAACATATCGAGCCCGCTGACAGCGGACGCAGCCCTGAGACGGCCCGCATCAGGGTGGTCTTCCCGGCGCCGTTGGAGCCGAGCAGCGTGACCAACTCCCCCTGCCGCACCTGCAGCGAAACCCCATGCAGCGCTTCGATCCGGCCGTAATGCACGACGGCGTCGCGCACCTCAAGCAGCACGGGCGCTTCAGAGTTGGTCATCGGGAACCCCCAGGTAAGCGGCGATCACGGCCGGGTCGTCGCGGATCTGTGCCGGCAGTCCGTCGGCGATCTTGCGGCCGAATTCCAAGACGACGATCCGGTCGGTGACGCCCATGACAAGTCGCATGTCGTGCTCGATCAGCAGGATGGTGTAGCCGTCATCCCGGATCGCGTGGATGAGGTCGATCAGGGCGGCTTTCTCGCTGGGATTGAACCCCGCGGCGGGCTCATCCAGACACAGCAGTTTGGGTTCGGTGGCCAGCGCGCGGGCGATCTCGAGTCGGCGTTGGTCTCCGTAGGGCAGGTTCTTGGCCTTCTCCTCAGCGCGGTGCGCGATACCGACGAACTGGAGCAGGGCGGCCGCTTTCTCGATGGCGGAGCGCTCCTCACGGCGATGCCGCGGGCCGCGGATCAGCGCCCCCGGA
Source organism: uncultured Mycobacterium sp. (assembly GCA_964463215.1). GTDB lineage: Bacteria > Actinomycetota > Actinomycetes > Mycobacteriales > Mycobacteriaceae > Mycobacterium. Next base: position 68,616 of record CAYXBN010000013.1, read on the forward strand.
ACTGAGGTGTGGTGGCGGGCGTCGGTGCCGACGATGACGTTCTCCAGGGCGGTCATCTCGCCCCAGAGCCTGATGTTCTGGAATGTCCGGGCGATGCCCAGGCGGGTGATCTGGTGACGTTTCATCCGGCCCAGCAACTGTCCGTCGAAGACCACCGTGCCCGACGTGGGGCGGTACACCCCGGTGATGGCGTTGAAGCAGGTGGTCTTGCCCGCGCCGTTGGGACCGATCAGCCCCAGGATCTCGCCGCGGCGGATCCCGAAACTCACCTCGTCCAGGGCGGTCAGCCCGCCGAATCGGACGCTTAGATTCGTTGCCTGCAAAAGGGTTTCACCCTCGGCGACGTGCACATCGCGGGTCAGCGCGGCCAAGTCCTCGTCGATGATCGGTTCGGTCATGACAGAGCCTTTTTCTTGTCGGCGTCCCTATCGGCACCGGTGAGCAGTCGGTGCGCGGACTTGCCGTAGGCCAGCAGTTGCTGGCGGGCCGGGAGCAGGCCCTGCGGACGGAAGATCATCAGCACCACCAACGCCAGCCCGAAGAACAGGTACTTGAGGTCCCCGAGGTTGATACCCAGGAATTCCACGCCGAGCAAGCGGTTGGGCAGGTACACGATGATGAAGGCACCGAGGATGACCCCGAGTTTGTTGCCCTGACCACCGAGCACCACCGCGCAGAGGAACAGCATCGAATTGATGATGTTGAAGGTCGGCGGGGCGACGTATTGAACCTGCCCGGCGTAGAGGGCGCCGGAGAGGCCGCCGATCGCCGCGCCGATCACGAAAGCCCACAGCTTGAACCGGAAGGTGTTGACACCCATGACTTCGGCGGCGTCCTCGTCCTCGCGGATCGCCACCCACGCCCGGCCCACCCGGCTGCGTTCGAGGTTGCCGACCAGGATCAGAACGCCCACCAGCAGAGCCAAGCCAAACCAAAACCACCAGGTGCCGTAGTTGGCGTCGCCGCTGGAGTTGCCCGCCGAGAACACCCCGTCGGGGAACTCCTCACTGACCCCGAGTCGCGGGTAGGCGACCTGGTTGAGTCCACGCGGGCCGTTGGTCGTCTCCTCGAGGTTGTCGGCCAGCAACCGGATGATCTCGCCGAAGCCGAGCGTGACGATGGCCAGGTAGTCGCCACGCACCCTCAGGGTCGGCGTGCCGAGGATCAGGCCGCTGAGCGCGGTGACGGCCATGGCGATCGGCAAACACGCCAACCAGGCCCACTGCTCGCTGAACAAACCACTGGTACCCATCCGGTTCCACGGACTGTCCGGGCTGGTCAGCAGGGCGACGGTGTAAGCCCCGACGGCATAGAAACCGACGTAACCCAGATCCAGTAGGCCGGTCTGGCCGACCACCACGTTGAGGCCCACGGCGATGATCGCCACCATCGCGAACTGGGCCATGGTGCCGCCGAAACTGATTCCGGGGGTGTCGAGGAACGGCGGGGTGAACAGGGGCAGCAGCGCCAGTGCGCCGAAGGCCAGTGCTCCGAAGCCCCATTTCTGAACCCGGGTCAGATCGGCCCACCACCCTCGCAGCGCGTCCCCGGGAGCCAGCAGAGAGTTCGTGGTCCGGTGGCTCATGCTCGGGCCTTCCCGAGGCTTTCGCCCAGAATGCCGGTCGGCCGGAACAGCAGGACCAACACCAACAGCACGAAGGCGACCACGTCGCGCCACTGGGTGCCGAAGACCGCCTGGCCGTAGTTTTCCATCACTCCCAGGATCAGCCCGCCGAGCAGTGCGCCACGCAGATTGCCGATCCCCCCGAGCACGGCAGCCGAGAAGGCCTTGATACCGAGCAGGAATCCTCCGGAGTAGATGATTCCCTGCGGTACCCGCAGCGTGTACAGCAGTGCGGCGGCGCCGGCGAGCAGGCCGCCGATGAGGAATGTCGTCATGATGATGCGTTCGCGGGAGACCCCCATCAGGGTCGCGGTGGTGGGGTCCTGGGCGACCGCGCGAATACCGCGACCGAACTTCGTGCGGTTGATCACGATTTCGGTGAGCAGTGCCAGCACCATTGCGGCGCCGATGATCACCAGGGTGATGTTGGTGACGTTCGCGCCGAAGATCTGGAACTGGGTTTTGGGCTGCACCAGGATGATCGGCTGCTGGGCGTTACTGCCGCCGTATCCCGGGATGATCTTGGGCAGCACGAAGTGAACGAACTCCTGGAGTACGAACGACATGCCGATCGCGGTGATCAGGAAGGTCAGCGCGCGGGCATTTCGTTTACGTAGCGGCCGATAGGCAACCGCTTCCAATCCCACCGCGGCAGCGCCGGATACGGCCATGGCGAACAGCATCGCAATGCCCAGGTACAACAGCGTCAGAGCCACTCCGCGGTTGTAGGCGTTCCCACTGGGCGCGAAACCGAGGATCACGTCCAGGCAGAAGTAGGCCCCGAACATTCCCAGCATGAAGATCTCGGAGTGCGCGAAGTTGATCAGCCGCAACACCCCGAAGACCAGGGTGTAGCCCACCGCGACCAGGGCGTAGATAGCCCCCCAGGCCAATCCGTCGATGGTGTACTGCCAGAAGCCGTTCTGCAGGTTGGTGACATTGAAACTGATGTCACTGGCAAGGCACGCGTAGTCACCGAGGCCGGACACGCACTCCTGAATCATGCGGCAGCTACTGAACCTTGTAGATCCAGATCAGGTTCGAGGTGAGCTCTCCGTTGTCGGTCCACTCGTACTTCCTGGCGACCCCCTGGCCGTTGTAGGAGCGGACGAAGTCGAGCAAGGCCGGCCGCGTGACGGCACCCGAGTCGATGCCCTTGAGCAAGATCGCGGCCAGATCGTATGCCTCAAGGCTGTAGGTGCCGGGCGCCTCGCCGAACTGATCGGTGTAGGACTTTGCGAATGCCCCGGTCGCCGGACCACAGGGGCAGGACAGCACCGCACCTCGCGCGGATTCTCCTGCGGCCTTGACGAACTGGGGATCCTTGATGCCGTCGGGTCCGGCGAACAGTCCGGTGTAGCCGGCCTCGCGCAGTTGCTGCAACAGCAGGGCAGCTTCGGTGTAATAGCTGGCGTAGACGACCGCGTCCGGCTTTTGACCCATGATCTGGGTCACCGCGGCGGAGAAGTCCTTGTCGCCCTTCTTGACCGAGATGGTGCAGGCCGGGTCGGCGATCGGGCCCAGTGTCTCGCGCACCGCCTTGGCCTGCCCGACGCCGGCGTCGGTGCTGTCATCGACGACACACGCCTTGGTGATGCCGAGGGTGTTCTTCAGATAGTTGGCCAGTGACGGACCCTGCACGCCGTCGTTGGACAGTCCCCGAAAAAACGTCTTCCAACCCTGTTCGGACAGTGCGACATTCGTCGCCGATGGGGTGACCGTGACCATGCTGGCCTGATCGAACACCCCGCCGGTCGCCTTGGTCTCCCCGGACCATGTCGGGCCGACCAGACCGATGATCGACGTGTCGTCGACGATCTGCGGGGCAACCGCGATGGCCTTCTGCGGATCACCCTCGGTGTCGAAGGCCCTCAGTTGCACCTGACAGTTGGGGTTGGCTGCGTTGTGCTGCTCGACGGCGAGTTCGGCCCCATTGCGTACGTTAGTTCCGAACGGGGCGTCCGGACCGGTCAGCGGACCGGCCATGGCGATCGACAGCGGCGGGCACGTCGCGGTGCCGTCGCCGGCCGGATCCAGGGGGGCGGCAGCGGCCTGAGCCGTCACCGCGGCGCCGTCACCGTCGATCTGAACCTGTTCGACGATCTTCAGATCGCTCTGGGCCGCGCCGACCTCCGGCTTGGACTGCTCGCCGCAACCGGCCGCTGCGAGCACACCGAGACCGGCGACGCCTGCCGCGATCTCCTTCCACCCACACGCAACGCGCATGTTCCACCTCCGGGCATCGGGCGCGAGAGCCGCGAAAAACCCGCGACCCGGCGCAATTGCTTACTGGACCTTGTAGATCCAGATCAGCGTCGTGGTGAGCTCACCGGTGTCGGTCCACTGGTACTTGCGCGCCACACCCTGACCCTCGTAGTTCTTGACGAACTCCAGCAACGCCTCCCGGGTGACCGCGCCGGAGCTGATGCCCTTGGCCATGATGGTCCCCAGGTCGTAGCCCTCGGTGCTGTAGGTACCCGGCGCCTGCCCGAACTTCTGGGTGTACTCGTCGGCGAAGGCCGCACTGGCCGGACCGCACGGGCAGGACAGCACCGCATCCTTGGCCGACGAACCGGCCTGCTTGACGAACTCCGGATCCTTGCTTGCGTCGCCACTGACGAACTTGCCGGTGTAGCCGGCGTCACGCAGTTGCTGGACGAATGGCGCCGCCTCGGAGTAGTACCCGCTGTAGAAGACCGTGTCCGGGGACTGTCCCTTGACCGGGGTGATGGCCGCGGAGAAGTCCTTGTCACCCTTCTTGACCGAGATGTTGCAGGCCGGGTCCGCCACCAGGCCGAGGGTGTCACGGACCGCCTTGGCCAGACCGCTGCCGTAGTCGGTGCTGTCATCGACCACGCAGATCTTGGCATCACCCAGGGTGTTCTTCAGGTAGTTGGCCACCGAGGGGCCCTGCACACCATCGTTGGCCAGGCCCCGCAGGAACGTCGTCCACCCCTGTTCGGACAGTGTCACATTGGTGGCCGTGGTGGCGGTGAGAAGGCCGGCCTGGTCGAACACCCCGCCGGTGGCCTTGGTCTCCCCGGAGAACGCCGGGCCGATCAGACCGATGATCGACTCGTCGTCGACGATCTGCGGGGCGATCGCGGTGGCCTTCTGCGGGTCGCCCTCGGTGTCGAAGGTGCGCAGTGCGATCTGGCAACCCGGGTTGGCGGCATTGTGCTTGTCAAGAGCCAGTTGCACGCCGTTCTTGATGTTGATGCCCAGCGCGGCGTCGGGGCCGTTGAGCGCACCGGCCATGGCGATCGTCACCGGTTGGCAGGTCGCCGTGCCGTCCCCGGCCGGGTCGGCGGCCGTCGCGCCGGCCTCCGGCTTGACCTCTTTGCCGTCCTGGTCGACCTGAACCTGCTCGACGATGGCCAGGTTGACCGGGGCGGCCTCCCCCTGGGCGGACGTCACCCCCGTCGAAGACTCAGTGCCCGGGGCGGGCTGGCTGCACCCGGCCATGCCGAGCATCACCAGAGCGGCCGAACTGGCTGCGATTGCACCTCGTGTCGCCAGACCGCGCACGTTTCACCTCCGAGTTGTGGTCATCACCAGGCAGCCCGGGAACGGGGACCGCCGTTAACGCTTGCGGTAGAACATAGCCAACCGCCGCGCAAACCGCGCGAGATGGTCCGCGAAACGCCGTGCTCAGTCGTCCGGCACGGCCCCTTCATGCGGCGGCTGCAGAGTTTCCAGAACCACCTCGGCGACCCGTTTCATGGTGGTGCGCCGGTCCATCGCGGCCCGCTGCATCCAACTGAACGCCTCGGGTTCGGTCATCCCTTGTTTGGCCTGCAGCAGGCCTTTGGCCCGCTCGATCAACTTGCGGGTTTGCAGCCTCTCGCCGAGTTCGGCGACTTCGCGCTCCAGTTGGGAGATTTCGGCGAACCGGCTCAGGGCAACCTCGATTGCCGGGACCAGGTCGCTGATGGAGAACGGTTTGACCAGATACGCCATGGCCCCGGCGTCCCGGGCCTTCTCGACGAGTTCCCGTTGACTGAAGGCGGTCAGCACCACGACCGGGGCGATCCGCTTGGCGGCGATCTCGGCGGCCGCGTCGATGCCGTCGCGCCGCGGCATCTTGACGTCCATGATGATCAGATCCGGGTTCAGGCTTTCGGCCAGGTCGACGGCCTCCTGACCATCGCCGGCCTCACCGATGACCTCGTAGCCCTCCTCCCGCAACATTTCACGCAGATCCAGGCGGATCAGCGCCTCGTCCTCGGCGATGAGGACGCGCGGTCGGGGCCGGTCGTCGGGGTCGCAGACCGGGTCGGCCGGTTTGGTGGGGTCAGCCGCGCGGATCGGATCAGGGGCGTTCATGGTGGGAATTGTGGACCGGCCCGGTTCAGGTGGCGAACCGGGGGGATCAGGGGCACCTGTCGTTGGTGCGAGCCGACGCGCCCACTATCGTGGTGACCGCCGAATTGCCCTCGTATCCCAACTGGCAGAGGAAACGGATTCAAAACCCGTGCAGTGTGAGTTCGAATCTCACCGAGGGCACCAGAAACGCCAGCTAGAAGCTGTAATTTTCGAAACCGGCGACACGGCCAAGACCCGTCAGTCCGCAGTCAGTCCGCAGTAGGAAATAGACTGACGGCATGGGGAAGATCAAACGCAAAGCTCGCGCCGGGGTTGAGGATCGCTGGCACCGCCCGCCAAAGGCCAATGAGAAGCCGCCCTACCCCGCCGATACCGCGACGGTCGCCGGTACTTGGTGCATGGATACCAGGCACGCGGCTCCCGGCACATTGGTCTGCACGGCTCGGCACGACTCCGGTATGCGCTGGCTTGCCCGATGGGTTGACCATGACGGCCAGGAGCGCACCAAATCGTTTCGCCTCAAGACAGAGGCTCAGGCCCAAATCGGGGATGTGCTTTCGTCGCTGAGGACAGGCACCTATGCCGATCCACAGCGTTCGGCGGCGACGTTCGGCGAAATCGCTGAGGCATGGCTAAGCAAGAAAGAGGGAGCCGGGAGGGCACCCAAGACAATTGCCGGGTATCGCGGTCTCCTCAACGTGGTGATCTACCCGAAGTGGAAAGACGAGAAGCTCAAAGACATTAGCCATGAGCGGTTACAACGCTGGTTCACGTTTCTAGCTTCTGACCCGGCTGCCCGTAAGCACAAGAAGGGCAGCGACGGCGAGCAGGCCGCCGGTGGCCTCTCCCCCGCGCGCGTGATCCAAGCGCATCAGGTGATGCATCAAGTGTTCGTTCACGCGATTCGGGCCAAACACCTTGCGTTGAACCCGGCTGACTACATAGAGCTTCCCCGCAAGGACTCCCGCGAGCAGATCGCCCTCACTCACGCCCAGGTGCGGAAGCTTGCTGCCGACAGCGGAGAGGTAGGGCCGATGGTGACGTTCCTCGCCTATACGGGCCTCCGGTTCGGAGAGTCCATCGCTCTCCGTGTGCGTGACGTTGACGTTGAGGCTCGCACTGTGAAGGTTTCGCGCTCCATTACGTACGTGACGGGCAAGGGTTGGCATGAAGGCCCGACCAAAACGCATCAGAGCCGCATCGTGCCGATTTTGACTGACGAGCTTGCTCAGACCCTTAATCGGCTCGTTGATGGTCGCAGTGGTGACGAGTTCCTGTTTCCCGGGCCTGATGGTGAGCCGATGACTATTGGCTGGTTCCGCGTGCGGTTTGACCGTGGTGCTGCGAAGCTTGGTGTGGACGGCGTTACCCCGCACACTTTGCGGCACACGGCTGGGTCGCTGGGCCTTGATGAGGGCGCGACGGTTCCAGAGGTTCAGGCCCTGCTTGGCCATCGCAACGCGACAACGACGCTGAACGTTTACAGCCACAAGGTTGGCAACTTCGAACGGCTGGCCGGACGCATGAACTCGGCTGTCGAAGCGATCCGAGATTAGCCCTTTACACCACATCGCGGGTCTCTTGTTGGATTACCGACGCGACACGCCGAAACACAACATCTTGTGTTGTGTCTAGTTGTCGCACCCAACCAGTAGTGTTAGCCACGGCAGGTTTGCGACAAGCGCCACGACCACCGAAGTAGAGATTTACGCACCGCCCGCAAGCCATGGCTCCCCAGGGGAGTCAATACGCGAAACGCGTTCGCGGCCAAGCTATTTGCTCAAGCGACGAGGCCCCGCCTCGTCGGTCGATCAACCGTGCCTTCGGGAGGCCAACATGCACGAACTGATGACCATCGAAGAGGTTGCGGAAGCCACCCGGCTTCCGGTGAACACGCTGTATCACTACCGCGCTACGGGCCAGGGGCCACAGTCGGCAAAGCTCGGTCGCCGGGTGGTGTACCGCCGGTCGGACGTGGATGCCTGGATTACCGAGGCGTTTGAGGCCGCTGGCACGTAACGGTGGGAGTACTCACCAACGTCAAAACTCAACCAACACAGGGACTTCCATGCACATGAATCCGAACATCACTACCAGCAAGCTGGTCGATGACCTGCTCTACTTCTGGGCATCGTCGGTGAACAGCGACTCAACCATCTACGACCACGACATGGCCAACGAGGTGGTGGCCGATTACACCGACAACCCGTTGAGCTACAGCGACGGATCACCGGTAGGCACTGAGTACCGCTCCAACGAATCGGGAGCCGTGGCCGGTTATCAGCCGTTGAAGCCGCCCCATCGCCGCTTCTACGACAACACGACCGAGGGGAACAACTAACGATGCCAGCCAACAAGCAGGGCCTGAATCCGCTCGCTGAGGTACTGCGGGTATTCACGCGGTGGCTGGGTGCCGAGTACGACCTTGACGCGCTGCTGGCGACTCTCGCTGCCGCAGCAGCGATCCGACTCGACGGCGACCCCGTGTGGCTGCTGCTGGTGTCGGGGCCGGGGAACGCCAAGACCGAAACTGTCGCATCGCTGGAAGGAACAGGCGCACAAGTCATCTCCACCATCGCCTCCGAGGGCGCACTGTTGTCGGCGACGAGCAAAGGCGAGCGCACTGATGAGGCGACCGGCGGCCTGCTACGCACCATCGGTGACGTCGGGCTGCTCGTCCTCAAGGACTTCACCTCCATCCTCTCGTTGCCCCAAAGCACACGTCCTGGCGTGCTGGCTGCCCTGCGGGAGATTTACGACGGCAGGTGGACACGGACGGTCGGCGTGGACGGAGGCCGCACTCTCGAATGGATCGGTCGCCTCGGCGTTATCGGCGCAGTGACGACTGAATGGGATCGCAAGCACGACAGCGTTTCTTCGATGGGCGACCGCTTCGTGCTGTTGCGGATTGACTCCACGGTGGGTCGGCTCGTCAGCGGCCGCCAAGCCATCGCCAACACCGGCAGTGAGGCCCAGATGCGACGAGAACTCGGCGAGGCCGTCAAAGCCGTCCTCGACCATGCGAGCACGGTAGGTGCTGAACTGCATGACCGCGAGAGTGATCGCCTGCTGCGTGCTGCCGACCTGGTGACGTTGGGGCGTACTGCGGTGACCCATGACCGGGCGGGGAACGTGAGCGATGCGCACGCGCCGGAAATGCCCACCCGCTTCGCTAAGCAGTTGACCCAGATTGTGCGTGGCGGGATCGCTATCGGCATGGAGAGGCACGATGCCGTAGAACTTGCGATCCGTTGCGCCCGTGACTCCATGCCGCCGCTTCGTCTGGCCATCCTCGGCGACCTCACCGCCTACGGTGAGTCCCGCGTGACCGATGTCCGGCAGCGGCTGGACAAGCCGCACAACACCATCGACCGGGAGCTTAAGGCTCTGCACATGCTGGGCATGGTCTCGCTGCGCGAAGAGACCGGGCAGCACGGGAAGAGCTGGCACTACTCCATCGCTGCCCACATCGCCACCTCCGTGCTGTTTCCACAAAAAGACCTACCCCCCCAACCCCATAAGGAGGGGGAGACGACTGGCTCAGAGGCTGGCGCAACGTGTCACGGGAATGCCCAGGGGTCTATGTCCTTTCCTGGAAACGGCTACACCGCAAAAGGAATGGGCCTGAAAGACCCCAAGGTCATCGAACGCGGCAAGAACCTCGCTGAGAGCGGGAAGTACGCACCCCCGCTAGTTCTCTGAAAGAGAAGTGACGCTGGCCCTGCGTGGCAATCAAAACCACCCACGCAGGGCCGCCCCCCAGGGGGGCAGGTGAGCGTCAGCCAGTCAGTCCTCTGCCAGCACGCGGTAAACCGTCGCTCTACTGACACCCAAGGCCGCTGCGATTGTTGTTACTGGTTCCCCCGAAGCCTGCATGCGCCGCGCCAGCGCAGCTTTCGAAGTATCCAATGCCTTGGGGCGGCCAATCGCTTGGCCGCGAGCGCGACGTGCCTCACGCGCGGCCGAACGCCGTTCCTTGCCCAACTCCAACTCAAGCTCAGCCAGACTCGCCAGGACGCCCGCCACCATCCGACCCGTGGCGTTCGATGTGTCGATCCCTTCACGCAGCGAGCGGAGGACGATGTTGCGCTCACCGAGATCGCGGATCGTCTGCATCACCTCTGCCGCGTTGCGGCCGAGCCGGTCAATGCCGACCACGACGATGGCGTCACCGGGACGGGCGTAGTCCAGAAGTGCAGCCAAGCCGGGACGCTGCTCGCGGGTCGAGTTGCCTGAGAGCTTGTCGGTGTAGACACGTTCCCTTTCCACCCCGGCAGCCGTGAGGGCGTCGAGTTGTTGGTCGAGGCTCTGATGCCCGGTGCTGACGCGGGCGTAGCCGAGCTGGACTCCGGTGGCGGTGGTGGCTGATGCGCTCATGGGTTCCAGTGTGTCGCAAAAGTCTCACAAGCGCAATTTCTGAGACAAGTATTTTGTAACAGCTTTTGCGACAGTACAACCAGGGCTTCTTTGTGCCGCTGATGGACTCAGTACACGGTGTCCGAATCTAAAGTTTTGAAATGCTTCAACGCCTGTCCGTGGAGCCGGGAAGCATGTCGGCCAGGAACTCCATGTCGATGAAGTCGAACTCGATGTCTTTCACGGACATGTAGTGACGTACACGGTTGAAGAAGTCGTTGATCTCTCGATTCAATGCGTCCCTCGCGGAATCGGTCGCGTCTGGTGCCAGGGCGACAGTCAGTTGCAGAACGAACTGGCGGAATAGAACTCGGTGAGCACTTCTAGCGACGTCCTCCGGAGCGAGTAGGCGCAGCCCAGAAAGACTCGACCTGCTGTAGAAGCCGCACTCATCGAGTAAGCCGCCGTTCCGGAATAACTGGTAGAGGATTGCCCCTCGGTCGGTATCGGTTTTGATGGTCGGATCGATTGTCCTTGCTGCATCGGCGAGTTCTTCATCGGTTCGGGCGGTCAGTACGGCAGAGGCTGCTTTCCCCCACCGCTGGTTGACCCGGTCGATGGCTGGATCAAACATCGAGGTGTCGGCTAATGAGGCGATGAATCCGACCGCTGCTTTCCCGACCCTTCGCCGCAGGTTTTGCACTCGGGCGACTTCGGAGGTCATTTGGAAATTTCGTCTCGACGCCCAGTACGTGACGAGGCCACCGACAATCGTGCCCGACAGACTTGCCGACGCGGTGATGACTGGGACGATCCAATCCGGATTACCGCTCAATTTGATCTTCGCATCTCGCTCGCGTCGGGGTTCAATGCCTCATTGGCCCGGCTTTATGTGAACTGCGCAGGAACCGTCACAATGGGAGAGCTGGAGGGCCTGTTGTCGATCAGGACGGTGGCACCGCTTGGATTCTGCGCTTTCAGATCTAGTTCGTAGATCGCGGGGTTCTCGTACACCCGGTAGTAGTACGTGAGGTTCTTGGTATCGGCGACGCTGGTCCAGAGCGCGTATTCCGTTGACTCCACACCCGTGTCGGTTACGTTGCGCAGTATCCCGCGCGGCAGATCGAAGTTGTTCATCACATGCCACGCCGTCCACACTGCTTCGCCGCCTGTCGCAGCGGCGTATGCATCGCGTGCGTACAGGCTGGCGCGGATGAATCGATCAGGTGAATTGCTGCCACCTGGAATGCCGACGTAGCCGTTACCCATCGTGATCTTGTAATTCTGGGATCCGGCTGTGATCGGGCCGGCTGGGTTGTACGGCGAGAGCGACTTGTAGTGCTCCCAGTTGTCCAGGTGGAACTCGAAGCGTGGCAGATTGGTGACGCAGCCATTCGGTGACTCGAGGATCGTTGGCGGCTGATTCGGGGTGTGCCATTCGCAGATAATCGTCTTGCCGCTGGGATCGCCGACGCGCAGATGAAGGGGCAGCTGTCCTTTCGTGTCAGGGGTGAAAGGAAATTCGGTGTCGACGACGATGAGCTCACCGGACTGTAAAACCGCCTCGGCTTCGTCGGTGGTTGCGCAGTTGCCGAGGAGATAGAGCACGATTTGCCAGCTGGCGATTGCTTTGGCGCGATTCTCGTCCGAAACCGGGGTGAACTCTGTGAAACCAGGAAGGTTGAAAACGCCAGCGATGAGGCCCTGCTCGTTGATCCCGTCGGAGCCGACCGAGTGCGTCCCATCGGCGATCGTCACGTTCCCGCCGAATGCGTACTTGTTAGTCCACTGCATCCCGTCGGTCCCGGAGGATGTTTCACCGACGAATTTTTGCGCCCGAGGGAAGTAGCCGATGCACTCGGGCAGCGGAGTATCGAACTCCATCGTCCTGGCGTAGACGACATCGCCGTTGTCAGCTGTTATGCGGATACCTGTGCACATCTGGTCATCCCTCGTTGACGTCGAACAACAAGCCGTAATGGTCTCAGAAAGACAGCAACGATGAAGTTGTTTGTGCCTTGGTCCAAGGTCGGAATTGGCTCGTCAAGTGCTTGCTTCTGGCGACACTTTGCCTGGATTTCTGCCCAAACGTCGTCTGAGGATCGTATCCCGCTCATTCGATCAACCCCCTAGATCATCTGTCGAGGCGGCCTTTGGTGAATGCCCCCCACGATCGCGGATGCTAGAGGACACAGCGCGAGCGGCAGACCAAATCGCCTACGGCGGCAAGGGGGGGTAGGCGCAACCTCTAGCCCGAACTGCTTCGAAACCGCACATCGACCTCGTCGGAGGCGATGCACGTTTTGGAAATATCTTGGGCAACCTGGACTGCCACAGGGCATCTGTTCTGTGCCCTCTCCCAGTCCGCAGACAGTCCGCAGGAGATCTGACGCTGTCCGGTAAAGG
>CAYXBN010000014.1:0-28720 GCA_964463215.1 uncultured Mycobacterium sp.
TGGACCAAGCCCGCCGCAAGCTCACCCCCACCCTGAGCACCATCCCCGGCTTGGGCATCGTCGATGAGCGACTGCAGGAGTGGAACTGGCCGGAGTTCGAGTTCTCCCGCCCGCCTGCCGGCAGCAACCTCAAGCCGGTGATGGGTAATTCCGGGCTGCCGGTGCTGGGCCACCTCATCGAGATCTTCCGCGGCGGCCCGGAATTCGTGGTGAGGAGTTACCGCAAGTACGGGCCCGTCTACTACACCAAGACCCCGGCGATGAACGCGGTGGCCGCATTGGGGCCCGACGCCACCCAGGAGGTGTTCTCCAACCGGAACAAGGACTTCTCCACGGTGGCCTGGCAGGACGTGATCGGACCGTTTTTCAAGCGCGGCCTGCTGCTGATGGACTTCGACGAGCACATGTTCCACCGGCGGATCATGCAGGAGGCGTTCACCCGCACCCGGCTATCCGGCTACGTCGCGCACATGGACGCCGTGGCCACCACGGCGGTCGCCGACTGGCCGGCCAATGACCGCCGGTTCCTGTTCATGCCGGCGATCAAGGAACTCACCCTCGACATCGCCTCGGTGGTCTTCATGGGCCACGAGGCCGGCAGTGACCATGACCTGGTCACCCGGATCAAGCAGGCCTATGAGACCACCACCCGGGCCGGGGGTGCCATCATCCGCACCCCGGTGCCGCCGTTCAAGTGGTGGCGGGGCCTGCAGGCCCGGAAAGTGTTGGAGGACTACTTCATCGAACGGGTCGCCGAGAAGCGCGGCACGGAAGGTACCGACATGCTGACCGTGCTCACCCACATCGCCGACGAGGACGGCAACACCTTCACCGACACCGACATCGTCAACCACATGATCTTTGTGATGATGGCCGCCCATGACACCTCGTCGTCAACCCTGACCACGATGGCCTACCAGTTGGCGGCCAACCCGCAGTGGCAGGAACGCCTGCGGGAGGAGGGCGACCGGATCGGCGACGGCCCCCTCGACATCGACGAACTGGACAAACTGGAGGCCTACGACCTAGTCATCAAGGAGTGCCTGCGGATGGTCACCCCGCTGCCGTTCAACATCCGCCGGGCCGTCCGGGACACCGAGATCTGCGGGTACTACATCCCGGAGGGCACCAACATCAACCTCTGGCCCGGCATGAACCACCTGCTACCGGAGTTGTGGACCGACCCGCAGCGCTTCGACCCGGACCGGTTCGCCGAACCGCGCTCGGAGCACAAAAGCCACCGCTACGCCTTCGCCCCGTTCGGCGGCGGCGCACACAAGTGCATCGGCCTGGTGTTCGGCCAACTGGAAATCAAAACCGTCATGCACCGGCTTCTGCGCAACTACCGGTTGGAACTGCCCCACCCGGGTTATGTGCCCAAGTACGACTTCGCCGGGATGCCGATACCGATCGACGGGGTGCCGATCGTGCTCAGGCCGATCCGCTGAGCTCTAGGCTAGCGAAAGGAACAGCTTCTCCAACTCGGCCTCGGTCATCGGGGCCTTCCCGCTGGCGGTGTCACCGAGGACGCATTCGCGCAGTCCGGAGGCGACGATCTTGAAACCGGCCCGGTCCAGCGCGCGGGACACCGCAGCCAGCTGCGTCACGATGTCCTTGCATTCGCGGCCCTGTTCGATCATCGCGATGACGCCCGCCAGTTGGCCGTGGGCACGACGCAACCGGTTGAGCACCTCGGTGATGGCAGCCTCGTCACCAACCATTGCAGCCTCCTCAGGACTCGACCATCGCCAGCGTACCCGCGGGGGTATCTTTCTGTCGGCGACCACGCAGGTAGACGACGACCATGGCGATCAGCGTCAGCACCGCCATGGCGATTCCCACCGCCGGATGGATCTCCTCGGCCAGGATGACCGAGGACATCACCAGCACGAACCAGCCGAACGCCTTGCGCAGCGAATCGGGGTTGACCAGCGCGGTGAGCCGCGCACCGAGTAGGGCGCCGACCACCGCCGCGGCGGTAACCATTCCGGCGATCTTCCAGTCGATGGTGACGCTGCTGAGGTATCCGGCCAGGCCCGCGAATGACTTCATCGCGATGACGACCAGCGAGGTGCCGACCGCCAACGGCATGGGCAGCCCGCCCAGCAGAGCCAGAGCCGGCACCACCAGGAATCCGCCACCGGCGCCGACGAGTCCGGTGACCAGGCCCACCACCAAACCCTCGGCGATCACCTTGGGTACCGGAATGCGGTGGCGCGGGTCGGCCGGGCCGACCTCCTTGCGCCCGCGCAGCATCGCCACCGCAGTGGCGATCATCATGACCGCGAACCCGATGAGCAGAACGGTCCCCGGAATGAACCGGGCCAGCAGCCCACCGCCGTAGGCGCCGACCATCCCCGCCACACCGAAGATCAGCCCGGTTCGCCACTGCACCCGCCCGGCCCGCGCATGTGAGACCGCGGCGACGGCGCTGGTGGTACCGACGACCAGCAGCGAGGTGGCGATGGCCTGCTTGGCGTCCATGCCTGCGACGTAGGCCAGCAGCGGGACGGTGAGAATCGAACCGCCGCCGCCGAGCAGTCCCAGGGAAACGCCGACCAGCAGGGCCAGACCGACGGTGAGCGCAATCATCTAGAGCCTCACTTGCTGCCGGGCGTGGCCGACTGAGAGTCCACCAGTTGGGCGACGATGGTCCGCGCATCGCAGGTCGCCCCGCGGTTGTAGGGCAACTTGGCCAGCATCATCCCCATCGCACAGGTATTGGTCAGCGCCGCGAAACACAAGCCGGCGCCGATGGCGAACGCAACCCATTTCATTCCCGGCACGACGATGCTCGCCAGGATGCTCAGCGCGACGATCGAACCGGCGACCAGCCGCACCTGACGCTCCAGATCCCAACGCTGGGAGCCCCGTTTGACCGAAAACCCGTTGGCCTCCCAGGAGTTCATCCCCCCGTCGAGGATGTGCACATTGGTCAGACCGGAGTCATGCAGGGCCTCCTCGGCCTGCGCGGCGCGCTGACCGGACCGGCAGACCAGCACGACCTGGTCATCGAGGTGGGTGCGGATCTCATCGCGGTGTTCGCGTAGCAGATCCAACGGCACGTTGTAAGCCCCGGCGATGTGCACGGACTCGAACTCGCCGGGGGTGCGCACGTCGAGAATCCGCGGCGGATTCGGGGACTCCATCAGGCCACGCAGGTCAGCGGCGTCGAGGATGGCGGGGGTTCGCATCGAGGTTTCTCCTGTCGGTTACGGATACCCCTAAGGGTATTTTCCTCCATCATAGCCATACCGGTACGGGTACCGGCAAGCTCCGGAATAAATATACCCCCTAGGGTACTTTGTGAGAGAGTAACCCCGCCGGACTTCCGAAAGGACAACCCCATGACCACCGTCGAGCTCACCATGGCCGACTTCGAATCCACCGTCACCGAAAAGCCGATCGTGCTCGTCGACTTCTGGGCCTCCTGGTGCGGCCCGTGCCGCGCCTTCGCCCCGGTGTTCGACCGATCCGCCGTCACTCACCCCGATGTGGTTCACGCCAAGGTCAACACCGAGGCCGAACAGCAACTGGCCGCGGCCCTGCAGATCCGCTCGATTCCGACGATCATGGCCTTCCGCGACGGCATCCTGCTGTTCGCCCAGCCCGGCGCGCTGCCGGCCCCGGCCCTGGAGGAGTTGATCACCAAGATCAAGGAACTCGACATGGACGACGTTCGCGCCCAGATCGCCGCCCAGACCGAGGCGACCAACGTTTAACCTCGGACGACTCGCACACGTTTCGTACGACCGCACAACCCACGAAGGAGAAAGCCATGTGCTACGCAGTTCAATGCCCGCGATGCCATAAGACCACCTGGGACGGCTGCGGCCAGCATGTCGAACAGGTCATGAGCCAGGTTCCGCAGAACCAGCAGTGCACCTGCAGCACCCAGCGCTGAGGCCTGCGCCGTCAACCCCCCATCGCGAGCAGACACAAACGTCCCCGACACGCCGAGGTTTCCGGGTCGTTTGTGTCTGCTCGCGGTAAACGGGGGGCTCAGTGGAACGGGTTGTCCCCGTTGGCCACCGCCGCACCGAGACCCATCAAAGTGACCGCCGAGGCGTGCAACCGCTCCCCCGACTCCCGGCTCGCGCGGCCGGCCAGGTAGCGCACCCAGGTTCCCTCGATGACGACCCCGAGCTTGAGACAGGCCAACGCCAGATACCAGTCCAGGTGCTCGGTGCGACGTCCGCCGGCCGCCTGGTAGGCCGCCAAAAGCTCAGTGCGCGAGGCCAAGTCGCCGAGTTCGGCCAGATAACCGGCCGATCCGAGCGGATTCGGGTCGACGGGCCAGCAGACCAGCATCCAGCCCAGGTCCAGCAACGGATCGCCGACGGTGCACATCTCCCAATCGACGAAGGCCGCCACCTCCGGGACATCGCGGCGCAGCATGGTGTTGTTCAGGTGGATGTCGCCGTGCACGATGCCCGGCACGTAGTCGGCGGGCTGACGGGCCTGCAACCAGTCGCAGAGATCGTCCACCCCGGGCAGCGAGTCGTGTGCGTAGCCGTCCTGGACCCGGTACGCCGCCACTGACGAACGCCACTGCGGCACTTGACGTTCCAGGAATGAGCCGGGCCGCTTCCAGGCCTCCAGCGGACTGTCCTGCCAGGCGGCCTGCCCGAGTCGGGCTACGTCGGCGGCGTAGTTCAGCCCAACCTGATGACGCACCGCCGGATCGGCGACGTAGGCGGGGGTGATCTCGTTGCCGGGGTTGAACCCGTCGACCTCCTCCATCAGGTAGAACACCACGCCGAGGACGTCGAGGTCCTCGCACGCCGCGACGATCCGCGGGTGGGGCACCGAACTGCCGGCCAGTGTGCTCAGCACCGCGATCTCGCGTTGCATGGTGCGGTCGCTGTTGGGCCGCGGGTGCGGCGGGGGTCGACGCAGCACCAACCGGCGGCCGTCGATCCTCAGCCGTACCACGACGTTCTGGCTCCCCCCGGCCAGCGGAACCACATCGCTGACGGTGTCACCCAGGCCCTGGTCACGCGCCCAGGATGTCAGCGCGGCGACCGCGGTCTCGTCCAGCGTCCCGGTGACCCCGGGCACCATGGGTTCAGGCACCGGGATCGCCCAACCGGCTCGGCAAGGTCAGCAGATCCGCGGGAGTTGTTCGCCCAGTTCGCGTTCCACAACGCGCGTTGTCCCGAACGCGGTGCGCACGACGACCATTTCCGGGTGCTCCTCGACGGCGCGGCCGATGATGGCCGCCGCCGCCCCTTCGGGCCGTGCCCGCATGGCGGCCAGCACCGCTTCGCTGTGGGCAGGGTCGACGAAGGCCACCATCTTGCCCTCGTTGGCGACCTGCAACGGGTCTAGGCCGAGGAAACCGCAGGCCGAGGCGACCGTCTCGGGCACCGGGATCGCCCGCTCATCGAGTTCGACTCCGACGCCCGCGGTGCGGGCGATCTCCACCGTGGCGGCCACCAGACCGCCGCGGGTCGGATCACGAAGGGCGTGAATCGAATTCGGATCGGCGACGCTGGCCAGCATGGCCGCCACCAGGCGGTGCAGGGGGGCGCTGTCGGTGGTGACGGTGGTGCCGAAGTCGATGCCCTCGCGCACGCTCATGATGGCCACGCCGTGTTCGCCGATGTTGCCCGACACGATGATGTGGTCCCCCGGCCGGGCCTGTTCGGGGCCGATCCGCACCCCGTCGGGAACCACGCCGATGCCGGCGGTGTTGACGAAAAGCCCGTCGGCTCCGCCTTTTCCGACCACTTTGGTGTCCCCGGCGAGGATGTTCACCCCTGCGTCGGCGGCGGCTTTGCCCATACTCTGGGCCACCGCCCCGAGCACCTCGACCTCCAGACCCTCCTCCAGGATGAACCCGGCGGTCAGGCCGACCGGTTGCGCGCCACTGCACGCCAGATCGTTGATGGTGCCGTTGACAGCCAGGTCACCGATGTTGCCGCCCGGGAAGAACAACGGGTTGACGACGTAGGAGTCGGTGGTCAGTGCGATCCGCCCGCCCGGGTTGGCCAGCACCGCCGAGTCGCGGGACGGCCCGGTGGCGCCGAACGCCGGCAGGAACAGGTTCTCGATGAGTTCCTCGGAGAGGATCCCGCCGCCGCCGTGGCCCAGTAAGATGCGTTTGGTGTCCCGCAACGGCATCGGGCACACCCAGTTGGTGGGATCAGGCAGCGTCGACCCCCGGGACGCGTCGCGGCTGTCCGGGTCAGACACCGGCCGCGGATTCCAGCCGCCGGAACTGGTAGTAGGCCGCGCAGGCGCCCTCGCTGGACACCATGGTGGCGCCCAACGGGGTTCGCGGTGTGCAACTGGTGCCGAAGGCCGGGCACTGGTTCGGCTTGAGCAGACCCTGCAGCACCTCGCCGCTGCGGCATTCGGCGGACTCGGCGACGTGCAGATCCCCGACGCCGAATCGGCGTTCGGCGTCGAACGCGGCGTAGCGCGGCGACAGTGTCCAGCCCGACTTCGGGATCATCCCGATGCCGCGCCACTGCCGGTCGGTGACGGCGAAGACGTCGGCCAGCGCCTGTTGGGCGACGGTGTTGCCGGCGGCGGTGACCGCCCGCGGGTAGGCGTTGCGGAGTTCGGCTGTGCCGGTCTCCAGCAACTCCACCACCTGGCGCACCCCTTCCAGCAGGTCCAGGGGCTCGAATCCGGTCACCACGATGGGCACGTCGTATTTCTCCACCAGCGGCCCGTATTCGCCGGTGCCCATCACGGTGCAGACGTGACCGGCGGCCAGGAAGCCCTGCACCCGGTTGGTCGGTGAGCTGAGGATGGCCTCCATCGCCGGCGGCACCAGCACATGGGAGACCAGCATCGAGAAGTTGGTCAGACCTAACCGTTGGGCGTGCAGCACCGACATCGCGTTGGCCGGGGCGGTGGTCTCGAAGCCGACGCCGAAGAACACCACCTGCTTGTCGGGGTTGTCGGCGGCGATGCGGGTGGCGTCCAGCGGCGAGTAGACGATCCGGACGTCCCCGCCGCGGGCCCGGACACTGAACAGATCCTGGCTGCTGCCGGGAACCCGCAGCATGTCACCGAAGGAGCAGAAGATGACGTCGTCGCGGGCAGCGATCGCCAGGGCGCGGTCGATCATCTCCAGGGGGGTCACGCAGACCGGGCAGCCGGGGCCGTGGATGAACTCCACCGCACCGTCGAGGAGTTGGTCGATGCCGTTGCGGATGATCGAGTGGGTCTGCCCGCCGCAGACCTCCATGATCGTCCAGGGTTGGCTGGCGGTGCGTCGGATGGTGTCGACCAGCACCTTGGCGGCGGCCGGGTCGCGGAACTCGTCGAGGTACTTCATGCCGACCTACTGTCCAACTCTTCGCCGCCCAGTTCCTCGTCGAGGATGCCCAGATCAGCGAACATCTGCAGGGTCTCGTTGGCGGAGGCCTCATCGAGTCGGGTGATCGCGAAGCCGGCGTGGACGATGGTGTACTCACCGACCTGCATGTCAGGCAGGTAAGCCAGGCAGACGGACTTGGTGGTGCCGCCGAAGTCGACGGTCGACATCCGGGTGCCGGACTCCTCCCAAATCTCGATCACCTTGCCGGGGATTCCGAGGCACATGCTGCCTCTCCTTTCATTGCCCGGGCCTTTCGTGCGCCTTGTGGGTGGCCCTCTGCGCGACGGCGATGGTCGCCTGACCCAGCGCCACACCACCGTCGTTACAAGGAACGATACGGTGCGTCAGCACCTCATAGCCATGCTTGGTCAGAGATTCCCGAAGACCGTGCAGCAGTATGCGATTGACGAACACCCCGCCGGTCAGACCGACCGTCCGGATACCGGCCGATTCGGCGCAGTGCCGGACCGCCTCGCTGGTGGCGGCGATGACGGCGTGGTGGAATCCGGCGGCCAGATCGGCCCGGTCGGCACCGGCCCGCAGCCCTTCAACCAGCGCGGCGATCAGCGGGGCCGGGTCGAGCAGCCCCTCGGCGACGGCGAAGCTCATCTCGGCCGCAGCGCCGCCGCGGGCCAGGTGCTCGAGTTCGACGGCCGCCTGCCCCTCATAGCTGACCTGCTGGCAGACCCCGAGCAGGCTGGCGACAGCGTCGAACAACCGGCCCATGCTGGAGGTGGGTACGCACCCCACCCCGCGCGGGATCTGCTGACCCAGCACGTGCAGCGCCGGCTCGCCGAGCGCGGCGACCGGCGGCAGGTCGGCGGTCCACCCCACCCCGGCCCGGTGCAGCAGGTCCAGGGCGATCCGGGCGGGTTGGCGCACCGCACCGTCGCCGCCGGGCAGAGCGAACGGCGCCAGATGGCCGGCGCGGGTGAACTCGGCCGGATCGGTGATCGCCAGCAGTTCCCCGCCCCAGATGGTGCCGTCGGTGCCGTAGCCGGTTCCGTCGTAGGTGACCGCCAGGATCGGTGTGCCCAGGCGGCGGTGGTCGGCCAGCAGCGACACCGCGTGCGCGTGGTGGTGCTGGACGGCGATGAGTGGTCGGCCCACCCGCTCAGCACCCGCCGGCCCACCCGCAGACCCTGAGGCCGCCGCGCGGCGGGCCCAGGCGGTGGTGGCGTAGCCGGGGTGCAGATCGTGGGCGATCACCGTGGGCCGTTGATCGGTCATGAAGGCCAGGTGATCCAGCGCCGCCTCGAAACAACGCTGGGTGCGGGGGTCTGCCATATCGCCCAGATGCGGGGACATGTGGGCGTGGCCGTCCGGGCCGCTCAGACAGAACGTGGTCTTCAGATCCCCGCCGGTGGCCAGCACCACCTCATCCCCGGCGGCCTCTGCCGAGACCGGCAGCGGCGCGTATCCGCGGGATCGCCGCACCGGCAGTTCGAGTCGCAGATCATCGAAGGTGACGACGGAGTCCTCGCACGGCACGTGAATGGGTCGGTCATGGCTGAGCACCGCGTCGGCCAGATCCGGGCCGTCGGCGGAGCCGACGATCCAACTCAAGTCCGCGTCGCCGTAGACGATCGCGGAGCCGCCCCGATTGGCCGACGTCATCACCAGGGGCAGGCCGCCGGTTCGGTCGAACAACAGATGGTGCACCGGCGAGTAGGCCAGCATCACTCCCAGATCGGCCAGGCCGGGTGCGACGGCGGCGCTGAGCGCCCCGGGCACTCCGGGTACCAGCACGATGGGGGCGGCCGGTGAGGTCAGTGCGGCGGCCGCGGCGTCGTCGACCTCGGCGATCACCCGGGCGGCCGCCAGATCGGCGGTCATCACCGCAAACGGTTTGGCGGGCCTGTTCTTTCGTTCCCGCAACCGCTGTACGACGGCATCGTCGTCCGCGCGACAGGCCAGATGGTAACCGCCGATGCCCTTGATCGCGACGATCCTCCCGTCCTCCAGCGCGGCGGCGGCCGCGCTCATCGGATCCAGCGCGGCGACATCCCGGCCGGCACCGGGGTTCTCCCACCACGACAACCGGGGCCCGCAGTCCCCGCACGCGATGGTCTGGGCGTGGTAGCGGCGGTCGGTCGGGTCGTGGTACTCCGCGGCGCAGGCCGGGCACATCGGGAATCCGGCCATGGTGGTCGCGGGGCGGTCGTAGGGCAGGTCGGTGATGACCGTGTAGCGCGGCCCGCAGTTGGTGCAGGTGATGAACGGGTGCCGGTAGCGGCGGTCGGCCGGATCGCGCATCTCCTGCAGACAGTCGGCGCACACCGCGATGTCGGGCGGCACCAGGGTCCGCGACCCGTCGGCGGCCCGGCTTTCGACGATCTCGAAGACGTCCGCACCGCAGGGGGCGACGGACAGCATCGCCAGCGAGTCGATCCGGGCCATCGGCGGCGGCCGTTGGCGCAGTGCGGCGACCGCGGCGTCGATATGGGCCCGGGGGCCCTCGAACTCGCAGTGCACCGATCCGGCGTCGTTGTAGACCCACCCGCACAGCCCGAATTCCGCGGCGATGCGGGCGACAGCGGGGCGAAAACCCACCCCCTGCACCACCCCGGTGATGTCGAGGCGAACCCGAACCGTCACACCAAACACGCTAGTCGTAGGGTTCGTGGCGATGCATGAGTTGTCGCTGTGTCAGGCGATCGCCGGGGTGGTCAAACCGCACGCCGCGGGCCGCCGGGTCGACGTTGTCCGGGTCCGCGTCGGCGCACTGCGCCAGGTGGTGCCCGAGTCGTTGGAGTTCTGCTGGACGCTGGTGCGCGACCACGAGGACATGCCCGAAGCAGAGTTGGTGCTGGAGTTCGTCGCCGCCGAGGTGGCCTGCCGCAGTTGCGGCCGGCAGTCCGAGATCGCCTCCCGGTGGTCGGTGTGCTGCCCGCACTGCGACAGCGCCGACGTCGCGGTGGTGCACGGTGAGGAGTTCCTGGTGACGTCGGTAGACGTCACCTAGAGGAAAGGTGTTGGGCAGATGGGTCGATTTCACCGCCACGACGACGGCACCGTGCACAGCCACGACCACGGCCACGGCCACGGCCACGGCGACCACAGCGGGTACAGCACCGGATCGGAACGCATCGAGGTCCTCGAGGCGATCTTCGCCGAGAACGACACCCGCGCCGCGGTCAATCGGGAGGCGTTCGAGTCCAACGGAATTCGCGCGCTGAACCTGATGAGCTCACCGGGCTCGGGCAAGACCACGATCCTGTCCGCCACCCTGGACGCCCTGGCCGGTGAGTTCGCCGTCGGCATCGTCGAAGGCGACATCGCCACCGATCTCGACGCCGCGAAACTCCGCGGCCGGGGGGCGCAGATCTCGCTGCTGAACACCAACAATGGTTTCGGCGGGGAATGTCACCTGGACGCTCCGATGGTGCACCGCGCCCTGGCCGGCCTGGACCTGCCCGCGTTGGATCTGGTCATCATCGAGAACGTGGGAAACCTGGTCTGCCCGGCCGAGTTCGACGTCGGTGAGCACGCCAAGGCGATGGTGTACTCGGTCACCGAGGGTGAGGACAAACCACTGAAGTATCCGGTGATGTTCCGAGCGGTCGATGTGGTGCTGCTCAACAAGATCGACCTGGTTCCGCACCTCGACGCCGACGTCGACACTTACATCTGCCGGGTTCGCGAGGTCAATCCCTCGGCGGCCGTCCTGCCGATCAGCGCCCGCACCGGCGAGGGCATGGCGGCCTGGCTGGACTGGTTGCGCCGGTTCGCCTCAACCGCGTGAACCGCCTGCCTGCGCGTCGCCCAGACGCACCGCGATGATGCACACGTCGTCGCTGCGCGGCCGGTGCGCCAACCTCTGCGCAAGCACGTCGACTGACTCGTTCAGTCCGGTGCCGCGGCCCCAGTCGGCGATAATCTGCTCGGCCTGCGCCAGGCCCACCTCGATGTCCACGCCGTGCCGTTCGACCAGGCCGTCGGTGTACATCACCAGAATGTCGTCGGGGGCGATCCGAATCCGCGCCTCGGAGTAGGTGGCATCGTGCACCGGGCCCAGGACCGGCCCGTGGCCATCGTCCAGTCTGACCACCGTGCCGTCGGCGGCCTGGCGCAGCAACGGCGGCGGGTGGCCGGCCACCGCGTAGGAGAGGGTGGCCTCGTCAGGGTCGAGGATCGCGACCGCCATGGTAGCGAACTTGCCCAGGCTGGCATGGCGGGTGAACCCGTTGAGTTCGGTCAGCAACTGCGCGGGCGGTAGCCCTTGGTGCGCCAATGCCCTTCCGGCGCTGCGTAATTGCGCCATGTCCTCGACCGCGGCCAGCCCGTGGCCGATCACGTCGCCGACGGCGACGTAGACCCGGTTCCCCGGCAGCTGCATGATGTCGTACCAGTCCCCGCCCAGGCCCTGGGTGACGTCGGCCGGTTCGTAGACGACGGCGACGTCCAGGCCACAGGTGTCCACCGGACTGGTGGGCAGCACCGCGGACTGCAACACCGCGGCGCGGGCGTGTTCATCGGCGTAGATCCGCGCTCGCACCAAAGCCTGACCGGCCATGGTGGCCGTCGCCGAGACGTAGGCACGCTGAGCCTCGTCGAACGGTTGCGGGTCCGACCAGACCAGCAGCAGCACCCCGAACGGTTTTCCGCCGGCGGTCAGTGGCCAGCCGACGACCGATTCGGCTCCGCTCAGCCGCGCCCAATGGACCTTCTGCGGGTACCTCTGCCCGTACTCCGCGGCGGTCCGCACCAGGATCGGCTGGCCGAAACGGACCACGTCGGTGCCGACTGTGCGCTCGCTCAGCGCGACGCCGCCGCCGAACTCCTCGACCACGGCCTGGGGGTGTCCGGACATGGTGACCCACTCCAGGGTGGCACCGTCGGCGCTGAGCAGGCCCAGGTTCAGCGCCCGCGCTCCGGCCTCGTTGAGTACCTGGTTCTCCAGGGCTTGGCCGACATCACGCGGGGTCATCGCTCCGGCCAGTTGCTGGGCCAGCCGCGACAGCGTCTCCAGCCGCAACCGTTCCCGCTTTTCGGCCTCGCGTTCCTGGACGGCTGTGATGCGCGCGGAAGACTCCTGGGCGATCAGCATGGCGACGACCACCATGATGACGATGAAGACCTGGGTGAGGGCCACCTGCGTCTCCCGCGCCACCGGCATGCTGGTGAACAGCCCGTACCCGCGGGTGGCCATGATGTTGGCCAGGAAGGCCGCCGTCGCCCCGGCCAGTGCCGCCCCGAGCATGTCCAGTCGCAGGGCAGCCCAGGCCAGTGCCGGCAGGATCAGGATGGACGGCGGCAGCGCGCTCCAGAACGCGGTGATCGACAGCCCGGCGGTGATCGCGACAACGCCGGCGGTTTCCCATCGCCGCTGCCGCACGATGTGGGACTGGTTGGCCCACAGCAGGATTGGGGCCGCCACCACCAGCACACCGACGGCGTCGCCGGCCCACCAGTCCAGGACCGCGCCCACCACTGGCTGCCGGGTGCTGAGGGCGCTGACGGTTCCGCCGACCAGACCGCCGAAGATCGGGCCGATCACACAGGCGCCGGCCAGAAAGGCCCCGAAGTCACGGCGCCGGCGCAGGTCCGGACGGCGGCCCCCGCACCAGGCCAGCGTCAGCGAGGCGCCGAGAAGTGGCTCGACCATGTTGGCCGCCGCGAACCCGACCGCCACCCAGCCGGGGCTGCCGTAGACGACGTCGACCGCGACCTCGCCGACCAGGACCGCGGCCAGCACGGCCGGCCATAACGCGCGCCGGGTCAGGATCATCGCCGCGACCGTCACACCGGCCGACGGGTAGAAGAACGACGGGCCGACCGCCGAACCGAAGGACTCCCAGGACAACACCGCACCGACGGAGAAGGCCACCAGGACGACGGCGAACAGTCGGGCCGAATCACGCCCGAAAGTAGGCGTCGCACCGTTGCCGCGACGGTCAGAGCCGACGCGGCGATCGGCGGCGTCGACTCCCGCCGGACTCACAGCACCAGGGTATCGGCCTGCCATGGGTGAAGCGCTGCAGCGGATCCAACTCGTACCCGCCCGCGTGCTTGACACCACTCACCGGCAAGTCACCGGGTGCAGACTGTTTACGAGTTCACTAGTTGCGAGATCCGGCCCGGGGTGACGCCGAGTGCACCGGCTGCATCGCGCACCGACCATCCCGCGTTGATGAGGGCCTTGGCCAACGTCGACGTTTCGCGCATGACCGAGGCCTCTGTCCTTCTGAGTTCTCGACGCTGCTCGGCCAACTCCAAAGCGCGCACGAGCAAGGGGTCTGTTCTATCGCTGGGCTCGAAGTGAGCATCGACCTGTGCGTCGTCATCAAGATCGCCGGCCAAGATGATCGCGTCAACGATGCCCGTGCGAAGTCGATTCAAGGTTCGTGAATAGGCATGGGCGCCGGGCACATCCGGTACGTCGGCCACCCAGTGGTTGCCTTCGCGGGCGATGAGTGCGGTATACCTCATCTGAATAACCATCCTTCTCCGAACGCCGGTGGCTTCCTCGCTGCCGCGTCTGGTAACCACCCAAGGATTCAATTCGCTGATTCACTTCGCGCGACCTCACCACGATACGTTTAGTGATTAAACGGGTCCACCGTCCAGTCGCTCAACGCCACTGATTCCGGACCCGCCGGACTGTCTAGTTCGGTGGGGGTCGTGCGGGTGGTCACCGGGTCGCCGGTCCCCTCGACAGCGACTCGGCGGGCCTTACCCGGACGACCAGCACGCAGACATCGTCGGAGTGGGGTGTGGGGGCAACCGCGGCGACCAGCGCCTCACCGTCCAACAAGGCATCCGGGGGCCCCATCGCGACGATCTGCTCCAGATGGTCGATACCGGTCTGGACGACGTCGTCGGGATGTTCGACCAGGCCGTCGGTGTACATGACGATGACGTCGCCCGGTTCGACGGACACGCAGGCCTGCGGGTAGGTGACGTCCTCGATGGGACCCAGGACCGGACCTCCGGCGTCTCCGAGTCGAATCACCGCACCGGTTTTCGCGCGGCGTAACAGGGCCGGCGGGTGGCCCGCCGAACTGTAGGACAACGTCGCGGTCAGTGGGTCGTACACGGCGGCTACCGCGGTGGCGAACCCGCCCCGACTGATGTTGCCCGCGAAGGCGTTCAGTTCGGCGAGCACCTGGCTGGGCGCAAGTCCCTGATAGGCGTAGGCGTTGGCGGCGCTGCGCAACTGCGCCATATCCTCCACCGCGATCAACCCGTGGCCGACGACGTCGCCAACCGAGAGGTAGACCTTGTTCTTGCGCAGGGGCAGCACCGAGTACCAGTCACCGCCCAGGCCGGCCTCCCCTTCGGCCGGTTGGTAGGAGGCGTTGTAATCCAGGCCCGCAACCTCCACCGGGGCGGGGTGGGCCGCCGAGTGCAGCACCTCCGCGACGTTCTGCAGGCGCTGACGTTTCTGCTGTTCGGCGGCCTTCTCCCGGGCAGCGGCCCGGCGTGCCGCACCCTCCTGCGCGATCAGCATCGCCAGCAGCACGTTCACCGCGATGAGTCCCTGGATCAGCGCCATCCGGCCGGGCACCGACAGGTCCACCCCCTCCAGCAGAGTCAACCCGGAGGCGGCCCGTAGGTTGGCGGCGAAGGCCGCCCCGGCACCGGCCAGTGCCGCGCCGAGCACATCGAGTCGCAGCGCCGCCCAGGCCAGCGTCGGCAGGATCAGCAGTGACGGCGACAGCCCCGTCCAGACCGCCAGCCAGGACAGTGCGGCCGTGGTGCCGAGAATGCCGACCGTTTCCACCGGGCGTTCCCGTAAAACGTGTAACTGCTTGCGCCACAGCAGGATCGGGGCACCGACCACCAGTGCGCCGATGGCGTCGCTGGCGAACCAGCGCAGCGCCGCACCGGGCCACCACACCTCGAAGTGGGCAGCCACACTGGCTCCACCGATGAGGCCGCCGACCAACGGGCCCGCCACGCACGCCCCGACGACAAAGAGAAACAAGTCCTTGCGGCGACGCAGGTCCGGCGCACCCTTGCAAAGCGCCAGCACCGCCGAGGCGCCCAGCAACGGTTCGACGACATTGGCCAGCACATACCCGGCGACTGCGGTGTGGGCGTAACCGGCGTGGAAGTCCACCGCGCTCTCGCCGAGGATGATGGCGGCAACGATCACCGGCCACCGCGCACGGTTGGTGAGCAGCATCGCCGCCACCGTGACACCGGCCGGCGGGAAGAACGCCGGCCCCAGTTCGGAGGCCCCGAACGCCGTCACGCTCAGTTGGGCACCCGCCACGTAGCCCACGAACACCGCGAGGAACAAACCCGCGGTCCGCGCCCACGCCGGGGTCGGCGCGCGCAGTTCAGGCATGTCGTCTGACTCTACTGGCGCGGCAGCGCTGCGCTACGTGCAGCTAGAACTCACCGGTCGGTCAGGGTCCGGCGGGTCACCGGTCACCGGACACCGCGAAGGTGGCCTCGACGTGCGCCTCGATCCGCACGTCATCGGGACGCAGCGTGATCTCCGGCGGCCCGGCCACCGCGCGGGCCATCATCACCTTGGCCTCCGGCCCCGACAGGCCGGTGTCGCTGATCGTGCGGACTTGCACCGGCCCCAGATCCAGCGCCTCGGCGTAGTCCTGCGCCCGCCGGCGGGCGTCCCGCACCGCCTCCTGCCGGGTCTCCCGCTCCACCGCCTGCCGATGCTCGTCGGTCAACGCCCACTCGATGTGGTTGATGCCGATCCCGTCCAGCCCGGCGACCCGCTCGATCCAGGCCGCCAGCGCGTCGAAGTCGGTGAACGTCGCGGTCAGGGTGGCCGAGGCGGTGTGCACCAGGGGCAGTTGCCGGCCCTCCTGGTTGTACGGCCGGTGCGCGCCTTTGTGAATCTGCTCGACGGCGTAGTGGGTGACCGGTCCGCGCTGCGGGTCGTGCTGCGCGTCCAGGGATGCACTGACCTCGGCCAGGGTGGTGGCGACCAGTTGCAGCACCGGGGCTGGCGCCGGCCCGTCGGCGCTGACGGTGGCGTACACCGAGGCCCGTTCGGGGGGAATCGTCACGCTGTGCGCGCCGCGGACGTTGATGTGGACGTCAGTCATCGGCCTATCCTCCCCCCGAGTGAGGAACCCTGCAGAGGTCTACTCGCACTTCGTCTGCGTGGCTCCTCGCTCGATGCGTGGGATGCCCACGGGGGACTCGATGCGTGGGACGCCCACGGCAGGACGCCGGCCGCGCGTCTACTTGATCAGCGGGTCGCGCGGCATGCCGAGGATGCGCTCGGCGATCTGGTTGCGCGCCACCTCCGAGGTGCCGCCGGCGATCGCCATCCCCCGGGCGCCCATCACCGCCCGCGCGGCCAAGGCCGCCTCACCCTCGTCGAGGGCCAACTCCGGTCCGATCAGGGCGGCGGCGATCGCGCCCTGCTCACCGAAGTGCTCGGCCAACTTCAGCTTGGTGATGTTGCCCTCCGGTCCGGGCCCGGCGCCCTCGATGCTGCGCGCGGCGCGGCGCAGGTTGAGCAGACGCAACCCGTGGTCGTCGGCGATGAAGCGGCCAACACGTTGGGCGGCCCCGGCCATCCGGTCGCCGTGGGTCTGGGCCAGGTGCACCAGCCAGGCGGTGGCCGCGGCGATGCCGCCTGCTCCCCCGCCGATGCTCACCCGCTCATTGCCCAGCGTGGCCCGCGCCACCGTCCAGCCCGCATTGGGTTCGCCGACGACGTCCTCATCCGGCACGAAGACGTCGTTGAGAAAAACCTCGTTGAACTCCGAGCCGCCGGTGATCTGACGCAGCGGACGGACCTCCACCCCGGGGGCGTTCATGTCCAGGATGACCATGGTGATCCCGGCGTGCTTGGGTGCGTCGAAATCGGTTCGGACAGTGGCTAATCCGCGTTTACAGTAGTGCGCGCCGGACGTCCACACTTTTTGGCCGTTGATGATCCACCCGCCGTCGACGCGGGTGGCCTTTGTCTTGACCGCGGCGGCGTCGGATCCGGCCGACGGCTCGGAGAACAGCTGGCACCAGATCTCGTCCTTGCGGAGCGCCTTCTCCACGAAACGTTCGATCTGCGAGGGTGTTCCGTGCTGGATGAGGGTGAGGATCACCCATCCGGTGATTCCGTAGTCGGGTCGGGTGACCCCGGCGGCGGCGAACTCCTCCTCGGCCAGCAACTGCTCCACAGCGCCGGCGGCCCGGCCCCAGGGCTTGGGCCAGTGCGGCATGACGTAGCCGGTGGCGATCAGTTCGTCGAGTTGGGCCTTCTCGTCCAGGGCGGCGATCCGGGTCGCCTCGGCGCGGATCTCGGCGCGCATCGTCTCGGCCTCGGGCGGCAGGTCCAGACTGTTGGCCCGGGTGAGCCCCGCCGCGGTCCGGGTGAACAGGTCGGTGGCCGGGCCGTCGCCGCCGAGCAGCGATTGCACCGTCAGCGCCCGCCGCAGATGCAGATGCGCATCATGCTCCCAGGTGAACCCGATGCCGCCGTGCACCTGGATGTTCAGGTCGGCGTTGCGGACGTAGGCCGGGAAGGCCAGCGTGGCGGCGGCCGCGGCGATGAGTCCGAACTGCTGCTCGTCCTCCCCCGCCGCGCGGGCGGCATCCCACACGCACGCCACCGCCGATTCGGCTGCCACCAGCATGTTGGCGCAGTGGTGTTTGACGGCCTGGAAGGTGGCGATGGTGCGGCCGAACTGCTCACGCACCTTGGCGTATTCGACGGCGGCGTCCACGCAGTCCGACGCCCCGCCGACCGCCTCGGCCGCGAACAGGGTGCGAGCGCGGGCCAGGGCGGCGTCGCGAGCGCCGGGCAGCACCTCGACGGCGGCGTCGGCCAGGGTGACGGTCCCGGAGCGTCGGGTGCGGTCGAGATTGCGGGGCACCTGCACCGTCACACCCGCGGCGGTGCGATCCACCAGCAGCATGTCCGCACCGGCGGCGATCAGCAGCAGATCGCCGAGTCCGGCGCCCAGCACCACCCCCGACTCACCGCTGGCCCTCCCCCCCGAGACCGACACGTCGCCACCGAAACCGACTGCACCGGTGCGGGATCCGTCGATCAAGCCGGGCAACAGCCGGGACTTCTGCTCGTCGGTACCGACCGCGGCGAGTACCGCCGAGACCACTGCGGTCGGCACGAACGGACCCGGGGCGACCGCGCGGCCGAGTTCGTCGATGACCACCACCAACTCCGGCAGGCCGAAGCCCGACCCGCCGTAAGCCTCGTCGACGTGCAGGCCCAGCCAACCCAGTTCGGCCAGGTCCCCCCAGAACGGCGGGCGGGTCTCCTCGTCGGCGTCGAGCAGTTCCCGCGCGGCCCACCGCGCCTTCTGGGCGGCGAGGAACGCTCGGGCCACCCCGCCGAGTTCGCGGTGGTCGTCGGTCAGCGCAATGGGCATCGCGGCACTCCTGTCTGCGGTCCTGCCAGCGACGTTACCGCTCGCCGACGGCCGCACCGCCCGCAGGGCTGCTGGTGATCAGTCGAGGGCTTCGATGAGTTGGCCGACGGTGTGGTGGGACTCCAGCGGGTGACGCAGGCGTCCCCGCGGGTTGACCGTGTACAGGTTGCGCCGACCGTCCTTCTTCTTCTTGAGGTACCCGCCCTCGGTCAGATCAGCCAGGATTACCTGGACGGCGCGTTCGGTGATACCGATACGCACGCCGAGTTCACGTGCCGTGAGCGCCTCGCCCCGGGACAGGCACAACAGCACATGAGCGTGGTTGGTCAGGAAAGTCCACCCGCGTCCCTCAACCGCTTGTCCCTGAATCATGGGTAATGTTGTACCACCCGATCCATTCGCGTAAAACCGTTCGCAACTAAAGTCGGGCGAATTCGGTCTTCCCGCGCTCGAACTCCGCCAGCATCGCCGCGGTCAGGGTGGGCCGGATCTCGCCGATCGCCCTCAGGTAATCCTCGGTGACCGCCGGCAGCCCGCGGCCGTCGCGCATCTCCCGTTCGAAAGCGGCCTGGGCGCCCTTGCGGGCGGCGAACTCGATGTCGGCGGGGGTGAACAGCTCCGAGGCCGTGACCAGCCGATCGACGTCCACACCGGCCGGCGCCGAGCCGTTCGTGGCACCCAGATAGCGCTGCCAGATCGCCCGGCGGGCCGGCTGGTCGGGTGGGCCGACCGGGATGACGTAGTCGAACCGGCCGGGCCGTAGGAACGCCGAGTCCAGCGAGTGCACCGCATTGGTGGCGCACACCAGCAGTCGGCTGTCGTGCTGGCGGAACGCCGGAATGAGTTTGAGCAGTTCGTTGGTGACGCCGAGTTCGGCGGTCGACGCGCCGGCCCGGGCGGTGGCGATCTCCTCGACCTCGTCGATGAACAGCACCAACTCGTCGAGTTCGGCCAGGTCGGCGAAGGCCTCCCGGAGCGACGCCGCCAGCCCGCCGGTTCCGGTGGCCGCCAGCCGGGACGGGAACAGTTCGACGAACGGCCACTCCAACCGGGAGGCGATCGCCTTGGCGAAGCTGGTCTTCCCGGTCCCGGGGGGCCCGAACAGGATGACCGCCTTGGGTGGGCTGACCCCGTAGCGGTCGGCCACCTCCGGGTGGGCCAGTGGGTCGACGATGCGACGCTCGATGATCTGCTTCTCGGTCTCCATGCCGGCCATATCGCCCCACAGCCCCGGCGGCAGAATTTGTCCGCCGAGTTCGTCGAGCAGATTGGCCTGATCAGGGCCGAGGTGTTCGAGCAGTTCGTAATAGACGAGGCGCTCGCGGCGGGCGTATCCGGAGTTCTCCAGGGCCCGGGCGCCGGTGGCCCCCTCCGGCAGCGCCGCGCAGATCCGCCGCACCCCCGCCGAGCGCAGTCGCCGCTCCAGATCGGCAAGCAGGGCCGAGCCGATGCCGCGGTCACGCCACCGGGTCGCAATGGCCAGCAGCAGGATCCAGGCCCGCTCACCCTGGGTCTGAGCCACCGCCATGCCGACCATCTCCTCGCCCACCTCGGCGACCACCGCCGGTTCACCGGCCCGGGCAGCGGCCATCACCTCGGCCACGCTGAACACCGGTTCGGCCGCCCCGGGGCCTCGGCTCTGGTCCCACACGGCGATGGCCTGGTCGAGGTCCTCGTCGTGGTAGTCGCGCAGGCGCCACACCGGCATCGCGCTCACCTCCTTCGGCAGTCAGGAGGTAGAGCCTGCCCGGATTCGCACCACGCGCATCCCCCATCCGGTGGATATCGGCAGGGATACCCCGGTTCAAGGCCAACAGATCCACCCCGGCGCCGCAACTGGTGCGAGGATTTCCCCCAACCCGTCACCGAGGAGGGAAACCGTGGGATCACCCCCCGCCGCGCCGCCGGACCGCATCGAAGAGGTCCGCGGCGACGTCACCTTCATCCGCACCGACGCCGACCTGCCGCCGGTGGCGATCATCGACCGGTCCCCCATCAGCACCCGGCACAAACTGACCTTCGGCGCCATCGCGGTGCTCGGCGCGGTGGCCTGGGCGGTGATCGCCTTCGTGCGCGGCGAGACGGTCAACGCCGTGTGGTTCGTCATCGCCGCGATCTGCACCTACGTCATCGGGTTCCGGTTCTACGCCCGCCTGATCGAGATGAAGATCGTCAAACCCCGCGACGACCACGCCACCCCCGCGGAGATCTACGAGAACGCCACCGACTACATGCCCACCGACCGGCGGGTGCTCTTCGGGCATCATTTCGCCGCGATCGCCGGCGCGGGCCCACTGGTGGGCCCGGTGCTGGCCACGCAGATGGGGTATCTGCCGGGCACCATCTGGATCATCATCGGGGCGGTGCTGGCCGGGTGCGTGCAGGACTATCTGGTGCTGGCGATCTCAACCCGCCGACGCGGGCGCTCACTGGGCCAGATGGCCCGCGACGAACTCGGTCCGGTCGGCGGGGCGGCGGCCATCGTCGGGGTGCTGGTGATCATGGTGATCCTGCTCGCGGTGCTGGGTCTGGTGGTGGTCAACGCGCTGGCCGAAAGCCCGTGGGGTGTGTTCTCCATCGCGATGACGATCCCGATCGCCATCTTCATGGGCCTCTACCTGCGCTATCTGCGCCCCGGCCGGGTGTCGGAGGTGTCGCTGATCGGGGTGGGGTTGCTGCTGCTGGCGGTGGTGGCCGGCGGCTGGGTCGGCCACACCGACTGGGGCCAGGAATGGTTCACCCTGTCCAAGGTCACGCTGTCGTGGTGTCTGATCCTCTACGGTCTGGCCGCCTCGGTGCTGCCAGTCTGGCTGCTGCTGGCGCCGCGGGACTACCTGTCGACGTTCATGAAGGTCGGCACCATCGCCCTGTTGGCGGTGGGCATCCTGCTCGCCCGGCCGGTGATGCAGGCCCCGGCGATCTCCCAGTTCGCCTCCTCCGGCGCGGGTCCGGTGTTCGCCGGGTCGTTGTTCCCGTTCCTGTTCATCACGATCGCCTGCGGGGCGTTGTCGGGGTTCCACGCACTGATCGCCTCGGGCACCACTCCGAAGCTGCTGGAGAAGGAAAGCCAGATGCGGCTCATCGGCTACGGCGGCATGATGACCGAATCATTCGTGGCGGTCATGGCGCTCATCACCGCGTCAATTCTCAACCAGCACTTGTACTTCGTCATGAACGCTCCGGCCGCGGCCACCGGCGGCAGCGCCGAGACCGCGGCGACCTACGTCAACAATCTCGGGCTGTCCGGGCCGCCGATCACCCCGGCGGAGATCGACGCCGCCGCCGCCGGTGTCGGTGAGGCGTCGATTGTCTCGCGGACCGGCGGCGCCCCCACCCTGGCGTTCGGCATGGCCGAGGTGCTGTCGGTGTTCGGCGGCAGCGGACTCAAGGCGTTCTGGTATCACTTCGCGATCATGTTCGAGGCCCTGTTCATCCTGACCACCCTCGACGCCGGCACCCGGGTGGCCCGGTTCATGCTCTCCGACGGCCTGAGCAACCTCGGCGGCCCATTTCGCCGACTGCACGACCCGAGCTGGAAGGTCGGGGCATGGGTGTGCAGCATCATCGTCGTCGCCGCCTGGGGTTCCATCCTGCTGATGGGTGTCACCGACCCACTCGGCGGCATCAACACGCTCTTCCCGCTGTTCGGCATCGCCAACCAGTTGCTGGCGGCGATCGCACTGACCGTGGTGACCGTGGTGGTGATCAAGATGGGTTATCTGAAATGGGCCTGGATTCCTGGCATTCCGCTGCTGTGGGATCTGATCGTCACGCTCACGGCGTCCTGGCAGAAGATCTTCTCCGGAGACCCGAAGCTGGGTTACTGGACCCAGCACTTCCAGTTCCGCAACGCCCAGGAGGCCGGCCAGACGTCTTTCGGTGCGGCCAAGAGCCCCGACCAGTTGTCCGATGTCATCCGCAACACCTTCATCCAGGGCACGCTGTCAATCGTCTTCGCCGTGGTGGTGATCATCGTGG
The DNA here is from genome assembly GCA_964463215.1 of uncultured Mycobacterium sp. Lineage (GTDB taxonomy): Bacteria > Actinomycetota > Actinomycetes > Mycobacteriales > Mycobacteriaceae > Mycobacterium. The sequence continues at coordinate 22,633 of CAYXBN010000014.1, forward strand.
TCGCTTCGGCGGCGGTGATGGCGGTGCGCTCGATACGCGGCGGCGGTCACCCGCTGGCGGTGGAAACCCCTGTTCCGTCAAGGATTTTCGGCCCCTCGCGGCTGTTCGCGACACCGTTGGAGAAGGAGGTGCAGCAGCAGTGGGACGCCTTACCCGCCTCACCCGCCAGATCCGTTGGTACGTCGGCGCATTGATGGGTGACACGCACTACCAGCGTTACCTGTCCCACCGCGGCCGGGTGCATCCGGGGCAACCGGTGCTCTCCGAGTCCGAGTACTGGCGGATGCGCCACCGGCAGGCCGAGGCCGACCCGGGGGCGCGTTGCTGCTGACTCCCGACGCGGTGGCGCTCGGCGATGGGACCCAGGACTCTTCGGAAGTGTCGGGCAGCGGTTGTTGAAAGACCCGGCCCCTGGTCAGGGACCGGGCCTCTCCGGGTCAGGCCTCATCAGGGCCACCAGTCACGATCGGGCGCCCGACTGCTGTATTCCCCCGGGAATCCGATCGCAAACCTCAAGATTTCCGAGGACGCCGCGAACCGCGAAGTGGGCCGGCACCGGCCCGCCGCCGCTTCTTGGGATTGGGGTGTCGGGAAGCGGGGTTGTTCGGGCCGGTGCCTTCCTCCCTCGACAGCGACGCCGTCGGGGGTGGCCCAAAACTAGCACCCAGTCCAGGTCTCCGGACACAGTTTCGACTCTCGATCCCGAAGTGGATCGCGCCCGCGTTGACACCGGAATGCGCGAGACGCTGGGATTTATGTTCGGTTTGAGGTCGGCAACCGGTTATCCCTGATGGGGATGTTCCACGCAATCGTGGTCCAGAAGTTGCCTGCGTCGCTGATGAAGTTCGCGGCGATCAACCGCCTGGAAGGGCAGGGAGCGGCAACCGCCGAGGTCAGGGTTCTCTCGCCGGACCGCTCGGAAGTCGTCGCGGCATCCAGCCCCTCGCCGATCGACCTCTCCGGTGGCGGATTCACCTACAACATGGTCTATTTCGTCAACGTGGTGTTGACACAGCAGGGCACCTACTGGGTGCAGACGCTGCTCGATTCCGAGACAGTCAGCGAGGTTCCGTTCTCGGTGGGTATCTTCCAACCCGCCCAGTAACAGGCCGGCCGGTCCCCAACCCCCGAATCACCGAAGCGGTCTGGCCACAGCGTTGCGGCGCAGGCCGTACCACCATTGGCCAGGCGGCGAGATACGGCGGCACCCGCCCTCCCCCTGCGGGGGGAGGGCGGGTGTGCGTGGGTCTCGTGTTGTGTCAGGGGATGATCTGTTGGCCGTTGGCGCCGGGGGTGCCGTCGGTCTGGGTGGAGTTGGGGCCCAGGGCCACCGCTTCCCCACCGGTACCGCCGCTGCCACCGGAACCGGCGGCGCTGAGGTAGTCACCGCCGTCTCCGCCGTCTCCGCCGTCACCGCCTTCGGCTTTGACCCCGACCCGCGGGGTGCCCGAGGAGGCACCCTGGGCGAACGCGGTACCACCATCACCGCCGACGCAGTCCCACACGGAAATTGACGGAATTAAGTTTCGGGTTATTTGTGACCGCAATAGGTTCTAGCAGCAAATAATATTGCAATCGTTAATAAAACTTACCGTCGGATCCGCGGGGAAGTGGGACATCCGTTCCATCCGGACACCCCCCGGCTGACGACCCGTGTGCCGCGATACCGGCAGACCCCTCACCAGACCCCCACCCAACCCGGCGCACATTCACCGGGTGTTGAAAACCACCCCGAGCAGGCAAATGACCGACAACGGCCCCGCGCACCACTCCACACCCAACACCGTCAGGACACCCCGACACCGACCCGGCACGAGACCTCACAGCCACACCGTCACCGGCTTCCCATGGACGGCGGAGTTGGGAAGTCCGCCGTCGACACCCCCCTGAAGAGGCCGGATCCCCTCACGCGGCACCCAGCCCCGCAACACTGAAAAAACTTAAAGATTGTTTCCATTGCGGGCCCATACGAACCCGGAATCGCTACTGATCCGTGCTCCCGGACACGACGTGGCTTTCGCGCGGCTGCCCTGCACCCCGGGCCCTATCCACCGTCGGGGCTTCACGGTCTACGGTTTCGGGCAACACTTGTGTGCAGACGAGGGGCGTGCGATGGACCTTGCGTGGTCGGCGGAGGATCTGGCTTTCAGAGACGAGGTACGCGCTTTTCTCGACGAGAAACTCACCGACGATCTACGACAGGCCGGTCGGCTGATGACCAGTGTGTACGCCGACCACGAGGCCAGCATGGCCTGGCAGGCCATCCTGCACGAACGAGGCTGGGCCGCCCCGGCCTGGCCGGTGGAGTACGGCGGCTGTGACTGGACGCTGACCCAGCACTACATCTTCAGCCGCGAATCCACCCTGGCCGGTGCACCGTCGTTGTCCCCCATGGGAATTCATATGGTCGCCCATGCGATCATCGCCTTCGGCACGGATGCGCAGAAGGACTACTTCCTGCCCCGGATCCTGACCGGTGAGGTGTTCTTCTGCCAGGGGTACTCCGAGCCCGAGGCGGGTTCGGATCTGGCGTCGCTGACAATGGCCGCTGTCTCCGACGGCGAGGACCTGGTGTGCACCGGCAGCAAGATCTGGACCACCCACGCCATGGAGGCGAACTGGATCTTCGCCCTGGTTCGCACCACCCGCGCAGCGCGCAAGCAGCAGGGCATCACCTTCGTGCTGATCGACATGACCTCCCCCGGCATCGAGATCCGGCCGCTGGTCATGACCTCCGGGGAGGAGATCCAGACCCAGATCTTCTTCGACTCGGTGCGGGTGCCAAAGACCAACGTCATCGGCGCGATCGACGACGGATGGACGGTGGCCAAGTACCTGCTGGAGTTTGAACGCGGTGGCAGCGCGGCCGCCCCGGCCCTGCAGGTGATGGCGGAGTCGATCGCCACGGAGGCCGGTCGGCAACCCGGCCCCGAAGGCGGGGCGCTGCTCGACGATCCGGCCTTCGCCGCCAAACTCACCGACGTCCGGATCCGCACCGAGGTCCTGGAGATCCTGGAATACCGGGTGCTGGCCACCGTCGCCGAGGGCCGCAACCCCGGCGCCGCCTCGTCGATGCTGAAAATCCTGTCCACCGAACTGAGCCAGGCGATCACCGAACTGGCCATGGAAGCGGCCGGACCGCGCGGCCGGGTCTACCAACCCCACGCCACCCGGCCCGGCGGCCCGATTGCCGACTACCTCCCCCCGGCCGACGGCTACGTCAGTGGCCGGCCCTGGCAGGCAGTGGCAGCGCTGCGCTACTTCAACGACCGGGCCGGTTCGATCTACGCCGGCAGCAACGAGATTCAGCGCAACATCCTCGCCAAAGCGACCCTGGGACTGTAGGCGCCATGCACTTCAACCTCTCCGCCGAACAGGAGATGCTGCGCGACGGTTGCAGCAAGTTCCTCACCGCCCGTTATGACCTGGCCGCCAGCCGGGCCGCCGCCAAGACCGGCGCCGGGTGGCAGCCGGAGATCTGGCGCGGCTTCGCCGAGGAACTCGGCATCCTCGGGGCGACCCTGCCGGAGTCCGTCGGCGGTACCGGCGGCGGCCCGGTCGAGGCAATGGTGATCGCCGAGGAACTCGGCCGCGCCCTGGTGATCGAACCGTTCATCGACACCGTCGTGGTGGCCGGCGGGATTCTGCACCGCGCCGGCGGGGACGCGGCGGCGGCGGTGCTGCAGCGCATCGGCGACGGGTCAGCCGTCGTCGCGCTGGCGGCCGGTGAGGGAACCGAGCACTGGGAGTCGTTGTCCACCAGCGCTGTTCGCGATGGCGACGAGTGGGTGCTCACCGGGTCCAAGGCCGTGGTGATGTCGGCTCCGATCGCCACTCATCTGCTGATCGCGGCTCGCACCGCCGCGGAACCCGCCGATCAGCAGGGTATTTCGCTGTTCCTGACCGAGTTCGACGCTGCCGCACCACCGAACGGGATGAGTGTGCACGCCTACCGGACGATCGATGACCGGCGGGCCGCCGACTTGGTGTTCGACGGTGCGCGACTGCCCGCCGCCGCGCTGCTGGACGCCCACGGCTGGCCGTCGCTGGCCCGCGCCCGCGACGAAGGTGCGGCGGCGGTGTGCGCCGAAGCCATCGGCGCCATGCGCAAGGTTCTCGCCGACACCGTGGACTACTGCAAACAGCGCCAGCAGTTCGGTACCCCCATCGGCACTTTCCAGGTGCTTCAGCACCGCATGGTGGACATGTACACCGAACTTGAGCAGGCGGTGTCCGCGGCGTATCTGGCGGTGTTGAACCTCGACGCCGATCCCGATGCCCGGGCCCGGGCGGTGTCGGCGGCCAAGGTCACCGTCGGGCGGGCGGCGAGGTTCATCGGGCAGAACGCGGTACAACTGCACGGCGGCATGGGGATGACCGAGGAACTCGCGATCGGGCACTACTTCAAGCGACTGACGGCGGTGCAATACGAGTACGGATCCACCGACCACCACCGGACCCGGTATGCCCGGTTGACCCGCTAGATTCCGGCGGTCGCTCAGCGCGCGGTCAACTGCGCGGCGATCGCCTGAATCGGTGCCAGCGTCATCCCCGACCGCATCGCGAACGGATAGGCCAACGCCAGCACCGTGGTGATCGACACCGCCGGGATCACACACCAGACGAAGATCAGCGACGGCTTGCGGTAGACCACCGTCGTTATGCCCATCAGGATCGAGGTCAGCACCCCGACGATGACCAGCAGGCCCAGCAGCGGACGCGGCAGGGCGCGACTGGCCACCACCTCGACGCCGGCCGCCGAGGAACTCAGCGTGGACGCCGCCGCGATCAACGGTGCGATCTGCCGTTCGGGTGTGGTCGGCCCGTAGGCGTAGGCCTGCAGGGCATTCTCGAAAGCGTCCAGGGGGACCGCTGAGGGCAACGTGGTGCTCACCCCTCTGACCAGTAACCGGGCATCCTCCTGCGCCGCGGTCACCGCGTAGGTCCGCAGCTTGTCGGTCAGCGCCGCCGACTGGGCCGGGTCGCGGATGTTGTTCAGCTCCCAGGCCATCTGGCGCACGGCGGTCGCCTGCTGCTCCACCGCCACCTGGCTGGCGGTCACCGCCCCCCAACTGATCGAGATCGCAAAGCCGACGAAGAACGCGAAGGTGGCCGCCACCCCGGTCAGCAGGTTGCTGGCCTGGTCGGCGAGCACCTCCCGCGCCTCGGTGTCGCGGCGGCGCAACACGAACTCGCGGGCGGCCAGCGTCACCCCCCAGAAGAACAGCGTCAGCACTGCAGCAATCGCCCACAGCGGCATCGCGACGATTATTTGCCTCATCGTGGGCAAAATAGCAATGACTGGGCCCGGGAACCGCATCTTCGCCGCCGCGCGTTGAATGGTCATCACCGAACGGGAACAGGAGTCGTCATGCTGAACAAGATCGCTGGAGCGCTCGGCCAGGTCGCCGAGGGCGCCGGCACCATCGTCGGCATCCGCCACGGGACCGAAGAACCGTCGTTCACAGTGGAGCGTCGGATCAGCAGTCGGGACGGAGAAGTTGAGATTCGCCGCTACGGATCCCGGATCGCCGCGGAGACCACCATCGACGCCGACGAGGACGCGGCCCGCAACGAGGGGTTCCGGCGGTTGGCGCGCTATATCTTCGGCGGGAACCAGGGCAACACCAAGATCGCGATGACCGCACCGGTGGTTCAGGAGAAGGGCCAGAGGATCGCCATGACCGCGCCGGTCGCCACCCAACGCGGCGGCGAAGGCCAGTGGGTGATCCGGTTCTTCATGCCCTCGGAGTACACGCTGGACACCCTGCCCACCCCCAACGACGAACGGGTGCATCTGGTCACGGTCCCCGGCGAGCGGGTGGCGGTGTTGCGGTTCTCCGGCATTGCCTCGGCTCAGGCTGTGGCCGCTCGCACCGAAGAGCTGTTGACTGCGTTGCGCGACAACGACATTGACCCTTCAGGGGAACCGCTGACCTGGTTCTACGACCCGCCGTGGACGATCCCGTTCCGGCGCCGCAACGAGGTCGTCGTCAGCCTGGGCCCCGCCTAGGGGGCCGGCCTAGGGGGCCGGCGCGGCGGCGGTGTCTGCGGCCGGCGCAGGGGCGGGCGCCTGGGCAACGGCCGG
>CAYXBN010000014.1:28820-66767 GCA_964463215.1 uncultured Mycobacterium sp.
CGGCCGGGTTTGGGGTTGTCTCGGCCGCGGGGGCCTCAGCCGGGGTCGCCGGAGCATGGATCGGGGCGGCCGGCGTGGCGGGTTGAGCCGGCGTGGCGGGTTGGGCAGGGGTGGCCTGCTCGCCGGGGACCGCTGTCGTCGGTGATCCGCGCCGACTCTGCTCGGTTGCGGCCGCGGGATCGGTGGCCTCAGCGCCGCGGTCTGACGGCGGCTCACCGAGGGTCGTGGACGGCGCCGGGGCGGCCACGGGGGCATCCGCGGCCGGGGCCGCCGGTGCCGGGTCGGTCGGTAGTTCCGCCAGCGCGGCCTCGACACCGTCCGGCACTTCGGGTGCAGCCGGGGCCTGCGGCGCCTGGTTGCCGGGAACGCTGTCGGCCAGTCGACGCTCATCCACCGGCCGCTGCGCCAGGATCATCAGGGCGTCGCTGGCCGAGATGTCTTTTCCGCGGATCGCGTTCCAGACGTCGCGGATGTAACCCAGGCGGGGATACTGCGGTGCGTCCGTGGTGGTGCCCGGGGGCAGGTTCTCCGGGCTGGGCAGATGAGCGGTGCCCTCCGGCGGTGTCAGGGCCGCGGCGTCAGCAGGGGCGCCGGGGGTTGGGGTACCGGGCGCTGCAGCGGGGGCACCGGGGACTGCGGCCGGGGCCGCGGCATCGGCGCCCGGAGCAGCCAGGGCCGCCTCCGCAGCCGGCAGCTCCGCGGGAGCCGCCGCCGGCACCGGGGCGGGCTCGGGAATCAGCGGTTCGGCGGTGGCGACCGGGGCGACCACCGCGGCCAGACCCACGCCGAGCGCGCCCACAGCCACCCGTACCGACTGTGCTCCGCTTCCTGAAAGCCGCACGTCCCACCTCCGCGCCGAAAACCGTGTCCATAGGACTGTCCGATCATGCCGGTATTTCGTTACAGGCGCCACTCGCGTCCTCCGCTATCCGGCCCGTACCCGGTGACCGACAATGCACGGATGCGACACGTATTGGCCGGCGTGGCCCTGGCCGGTGTGCTGGTGTGGTCAGCCCCGATGAGCCCATTGGGCGCCGCCCCGGGCGGGGCCGTCCCGCCGGTGAGCCCGCAGGCGCGCGCCGCGGGGTTGATCGACGTCCACACCGCGGTGCCCGACGCCGTCGTCGATCTGCGCTACACCACCGCCAACAATTTCGTCGGGGTCCCGTTGTACCCGGCCGACGCACGCTGTCTGGTGCACCAGTCGCTGGCCCCCGGCCTTACCGCCGCGGCAGCGGCGCTGCGCCCGCAGGGGTACACCCTGGTGTTCTGGGACTGCTACCGGCCCCACGAGGTCCAGGTTCGGATGTTCGAAGCGGTGCCAGACCCGGCCTGGGTGGCCCAACCCGGCGCCTACGCCCGCAGTCACGAATCCGCCCGGTCGGTGGACGTGACGTTGGCGCAGGGCGGCCGCCTGGTGGACATGGGCACCGACTTCGACGACTTCTCCCCGCGCGCCACCGCGTACGCCACCGAGGGCGTCACCGCCGCAGCCCAGGCCAACCGCGCGACGCTGCGCACCGCCATGGCCGAGGGCGGGCTGACCGTCTACTCCGGTGAGTGGTGGCACTTCGACGGCCCCGGCGCCGCCGATCCGCGGCCGTTCCTCGAGGTGCCTGTCAACTAGTGCTTCATTCGCTGACAGCAACTGTCGGCGAGTAGTCTCCGAGCCGGGCGCTGTGGTACCCGCGTGGGATCGCAGCAGCACAGAACGGGGGGAAGCATGCGCACGCTGAGCCGGTCGATCATCCTGACGGTGTTTGCGGTCGTCGCCGTCACCGCCGTCGTCCTCACCTCGACCGTCCAGGCCGTTCGATCCCTGGTGACGTTGACGGCGACCGCCCTCTACCTGGGCGGCACCGAACACCCGTTGAGCATCCCCGGCGACACCCCCGAATACATCGACAGCTACGTGAACTGGGCGTACAGCAGCTTCGTCGCCCCATCCGGGTTGTGCACCGGGGGCGATCCCGGCTGCGCCCAGACCGCGGTCTACACCCCGGCGCAGTTCTGGCCAGTGACCGGGCTCACGGCGATGCGGTTCGACGAGTCGGTGGCGATCGGTCTGGCCAATCTGGACGCCTGTCTGCGCGGGGCCGACTGCATCCTGACCGATCCGCCCTACACCTCCACCGGGACGCGCCAGCTCACCGACACCTCCTACACGGTGTTCGCCTACTCCCAGAGCGGCACCATCGCCAGCAAGATGAAGAGCGATCTGATCGCGCACCCGCCCACCGGGACGGTCAGCTTCGTATTCGAGTCCAACCCCAACCGGCCCAACGGCGGCATCCTCGAGCGCTTCGTCGGAGTCCAGGTGCCGATCCTCGGGGTGACGTTCAGCGGCGCCACCGTCACCAACTCTCCGCAACCGACTCCGTTGACGACGGTCGACGTCGTCCACCAGTACGACCCCGTGGGCGACTTCCCGCTCAACCCGCTCAACGCGCTCGCCGTGGCCAACGCCCTGATCGGTTTCGCCTACGAACACCCCGAACATGAGTCCGAAAACGCCGAATTGCAAGGGCAATACCAGGATTCGACCTACTACCTGCTGCCCACCGAAACGCTGCCGTTGATCAGACCGCTGACCATCGTGCCCTACCTGGGGCCACTGCTGGCGACCGTCATCGACCCGCCACTGCGGGTCCTGGTCGAGGCCGGTTATGACCGGACCGTCAATCCGGGTGCGCCGACGCCGGCGAAGTACCTGTATCTCCCGAACCCGTTCCACGTCGCCGTCAACACCCTGGCGGCGATTCCCACCGGCTGGGACAACGGAATCGCCTACATCACCGGCGATCCCGCCAACCGGCCCTTTCACACCACCCCGCCAGGCCCGTACGGGGTCGGCGGACCCCCGGTGAACACCGGAGCCATCGACCCCTACGGACCGCCGACCCCGGTGGCCCCACCCGCCGCGCCGGCCATCCCCGCCCCAGCAGCATCCGATCGCGTGGCACCGGCTGAAATGCTCTCCGCCGCAGCCGATCACGGCGACAACGACGAGATCGGTCCGGCCGCCCTCGACCGGGTGACCGAGGCCGCGGCACCGGAGAACCGCTCGGACTCCGCCGCCGAGGCGGCGGCCTCCACGCCCCCGGCCGACGGCACGGCAGCGGCTGACGCCAAAGAATCGGTGCGCCAGACTCATTCGGAACCGTCCCGGGCCGACTCCCCCCGATCCCCGTCGCAGCGGTCCGGACGGGGCCGCGGCGCGGCCTGAACATCTACCCGATGAGCGGAAACCGGTCCTCGGTCAGCTCAGTCAGCGCGTCTTGCATCAGGGTGTGGATCCGCCCGGCGTAGTCATCGGCAGCTTCACCCGGGGCGGGCCTGGTCACCGGCAGTACCCGGGTGTGCAGCTTCGTCGGAAGCGGCAGGTAGGGCAGCATCCCGACCATGCCGACATTGAGCCCCCACGGCACCGACAGGCTGACCGGAAGCGCTTTCACCCGCAGGATCTTGTCCAGCCGCAACGCCCGCGCGAGTCGCTCACCGTCGGAGAGCACCAGCAGGGACTCCCCGGCACCGGCGGTCACGATCGGCACGATAGGCACCCGCTCCTCAATGGCCAGACGGGCGAACCCAGTTCGTCCGCCGAACACGATCTGATTGCGCTCGGCGAAGGACTTGCCCGCATCCAGATCCCCGCCGGGAAAGACCACGACGTGCTGGCCGTCGGCGAAGGCCTGTCGCGCGCTCTCCCTGCTGGCGGGTCGGGCACCGAGGTGCTCGAAGATCGGCCCGACGCCGAGTGTCCAGGCCAGCTGGTGGGTCAGATAGGTCACCGGCCGGTCCAGGTTGAGGTCCTGCAGCGCCGCGTTGACCGCCATCACGTTGAGGTCGAGGATCCCACCGAAACCGTGGTTGGCGACGAACAGCACCGGCTCGTCGAGACTGCCGGCCTGCACGTCAACCTGCAGGCGGTGGTAGCGGCGCACGAATTCCACCACGCGCCGCCGAACCGAGTTCAAGGCCGCGTCAAGGTGCTCACCACCGGGGTCGACCGCCTCTTCGACGGCACCGAGCACCGTGTCGGCCAGCTGTTCCAACGCCGCACGGTGCTGGGGTTGGGGGTCGCCGCTCACCATTTGATTGTCACTGAGAGACGGCCGAGGCTGAAGCCTGGGCGGGAATTCCGCCATGTCGCCGCCAAGGTTTCCGTCTCGGCGCCCGCGAGAGCGGCTGTGCGGAGATTCGACCCGAGGGCAGGGCGCTCCGGAACCCAGATCTCAGGCCGAGGCGGCCCCCGCGCTGACGATCGCGGGAGACGCGGTGCTGAACCGCAGGGCGGGATCCTGCACCCCACCCTTGCGCAACCGCTCATGGTCGGCCCAGTAGTCCATCTCGATGGTCCACGGCCCGCTGGTCCCCTGCTGGGGGAACTCGTCGATGGCCCGCAGGATGTAGCCGGCTGGGAAGTCCAGCATGGGGCGCCGGTTGATCGTCGCGTCGTCGGCGACCGGCATCACCGAGGTGTAGCCGTGCCGGTCCATGTAGGAGATCAGCCCGCACAGGTGGTCACACACCGGTCCAACCTTCAGCGTCCACGACGAGTTGGTGTAGCCGAAGACGAACGCGAAGTTCGGGATCCCGGAAAGCATGAAGCTCTTGTAGACCAAGCTGTCGTGGGCGTTCTTGACCTGCCCGTCGACCGACACCTCGATGCCGCCGAACAACTGCAATTTGAGGCCGGTGGCGGTAACGATGATGTCGGCCTTGAGTTCCCGGCCGGACTCCAGCAGGATCCCGGTCTTGGTGAACCGGGCGATCTTGTCGGTGACCACTGAAGCCTTGCCCTTGGAAATCACCCGGAACAGGTCGGCGTCGGGCACCGCGCACAGCCGCTGATCCCACGGGTCGTAGACCGGATTGAAGTGGGTGTCGACGTCAAAGCCCGTGGGCAGCGCGGCGACGTTGATCTTCCGGATGATCTTGCGGGCCAGCTTGGGCTGCTTCTGGCACAGGTTGTAGATGAACCGGCCCTTGCCGATGTTGAACCGGCGGGTCGCGGCGTAGGCGGCCTTGGCGGGCAGCACCTTGCGCAACGTGTTGGCGATCGGGTCCTTGCGCGGCAACGGCATCACATACGACGGAGAGCGCTGCAGCATGGTGATGTGGGCGGCCTTGTCGGCCATCGCCGGAATGAGGGTGACCGCGGTGGCGCCGCTACCGATCACGACGACCTGCTTGCCCGCGTAGTCGAGGTCCTCCGGCCAGAACTGCGGGTGCACGATCGGGCCCTCGAAGTCCTCCTGGCCCTCGAAGTGCGGCGCGTAGCCGGTCGAGTAGTTGTAGTAGCCGGTCGCGCCGAACAGCCAGTCGCTGGTGACGTCCCACCGCTTGCCGTCGCGCTCAAGAGTCACCGTCCACTGGGCGGTCTTGGTGCTGAAGTCGGCCCGAATCACTTTGTGGTGCATGTAGATGCGCTTGGCCAAGCCGTCCTCCTCGATGACCTCGTGGAGGTAGTCGAGGATCTCGTCGGCATCGGCGATGGCGTTGTCGGAGGTCCACGGCTTGAACTCGTAGCCGAAGGTGTGCAGGTCGGAGTCCGACCGGATACCCGGGTAGCGGAACAGATCCCAGGTGCCACCGATGGCGTCACGGCTGTCCACGATCGCGAAGGTCTTGCCCGGAAGTTGGGTGACCAGATAGTGCCCGAGTCCCAGTCCGGAGATCCCGGCGCCGACGACCAACACGTCGACGTGCCCGGTCAGCGACTCCTTCGGGCGGGTGGTGTTGAAGGTGGCGACGGACATGAGGACTCCCGATCGAATGCTAGGACTGTAACGCGAATAATGTTATATTTTCTATCGGTCCTGTCAAGACCAGTTGACCACCAGTTCGAAACACAGGTGGAAGTTGACCCGTGAGGAGAGAGCCTCGATGACCGTCACTCCTGTTCAGCGGCGCGCGCCGGTTCAGGCCCGCAGTCGGCAGACGGTCGACCGCATTCTCAACGCCGCCGCCGCGATCGCCGACGAGGAGGGTGTCGACGCGGTCACCACCCGGGCGATCGCGGACCGGGCCGGGGTCTCCTCCCCGTCGCTGTACCGGTTTTTCGCCGACCGCGATGCGATTCTCGATGAGCTACTCGAGCAGCACTGCACCGAGTTGGACGCCCGCTGTGTGGAGGCCGAGCAGACCTGGCAGATCAACTCCATCGCCGATCTGCTCAACCACGAACTCGATCTGCACGTCCTCTACTACCGGCTCTACCCGAGTGCGGCGCGGTTGTGGATGGGAGGCCGTACCTCCCCCACCGTCGCCAAACACGTGCACGCCCGCATGCAGCGGCTCGCCGGGCGGATGCACGCAATGCTGGTCAGCGCCGGGCTCATTCCCGCCGACACCGATCCGCGGGCACTGTTGGTCGCCGTGGAGATGGCCGACCGCGTCTTGGAGCTGTCTTTTCGGGATAACAATGATTTCGACCAGGCGATCCTCGACCTCGGCCGCCGCGCGCTCATTGCCTTCGGCCGTGACCTTTCCGCGGACCTTTCCCGCCCCGGCCCCAGCTGACCGGCATCAGAACCACGCCGGGGGTGGCCTCGGCGATACGTTCAAAGGCGTCGATGAAACCCTCGACGATCATCTCGTGATCCGGCACAAGCGTTGTGTCGCAGGCGATCCCGACGATCACCCGGCCGTTGTAGCTGGAGATGGTGAAGCTCATCGGCTGATCCCCGGACACCGGCGCCCACCCGACGATCCCCTCGACCATACTGCCCGCCAGGTACACCGCCGCGGGCGGGCCGGGCACATTGGTCAGCGTGCCGAGGGTGCGGTTGGCGAACAGATCCACCGAGGCCTCGTACAGTTCGCGACTGAAACCGGCGATCGTCTCCTGGAAGCGGAACGCCACTGCGGCCTCGTGGCCGTGTTTGATCCGGTCCATCCGCCGCTTGGCGGTGGCCAGCAGTTTGCGCGGGTCGATCTCGTCGGTCGGCAACTCCAACTGCACCAGGGCGAAGTCGTTGCCCAGCGAGTCCGGCAACGTCAGATCCAGGGGTTTGAGGTTGACCGGCACCATGAAGGTCACCGAGGAGCACAGCGCCTCGTGGGCCCGCAGGTAGTCGTGCAGGGTTCCGGCCACGCAGGCCACCAATAGATCGTTGACCGTGCAACGGTTGGCTTTGGCGACCGCTCGCACCGCCGACAGCGGCAGCGGGTCCGACCAGGCGACGCTCTTCTCATCCCCGGCGGTGCCGGTCCAGATCGTCGCGTCGTTGCGGGTGCCGATCAGCAGTTTGCGGACGGTGTCCACATCACCAGGCACCGAGGAGAAGACGTCGACCAGTTTCCCGCCGCCGGGCACCGCGGCGCGCACCGTGCCGGAGATGTCAGCCGCACCGGCCCGGGCCGCGGTCAGCAGCGTCACCCCGGCACCCACCGGGTTGCGCAGCACGAACCGGCCGATTTTGCCGGCTCGTTGCAACAGGTTCGCTTCCGAGACCCGCGAGACCGTGTCGCCGGCCGTGCGGGCCACCTCGACCACCCCGGAGCGGACCCGTTCGGGCAACGGTCGGCCAGGCGGGTGCGGTTGGGCGCCGGTCTGGATGACCGCCGGCGCCAGGATCGGGCCGCCCTGCGGGGTGGAGTCAAACAGGCTCATCGCCAACTGCACCATCCGCATGCCGTCGGCGATGGCGTGGTGGCTGCGCAGCAGCATCGCACTGCCCGCGCGGTAACGCTTGATCCAAATCGACTGCCAGAGTGGGTGATTGTGGTCGAGCGGGTCGGTTCGGTGGGCGGCGACAAGTTCCTGCAAGGCCCGGGGGTCGTCGGGATTGTGCAGCGAGACCAGCGAGACGTGGTTGTCGATGTCGAAATCGGGGTCGAGCTCCCACCACCAGGAGCCGTCGTCGTCGCGCACCGCGCGACTGCGGAACACCGAGTAGCGGTTGATCAACCGCTCCTCGACGACCTTCTTCAGTTCGGCGAAATCCAGCGGTTCGGCCGTCCAGACCACCGAGTCGACGACCATCAGGTTATTCGGCCGGTCCATCTCCAACCACAGCGCGTCCTGGATGCCGAGTCGGCGCCGTGGGTCCTGCACGCCACGGCCACGGCGCGCGTCGTCCATGCCACCTCCGGCTGATCTAGGGGAACCCCCTCATTGTTCCCGATCAACCCTCCGTCCGGACGTAATACGGTCCAGCACGGCACTGAACTGGCATGATGACGGCCAACCAGCGGAAGGTCGGATCAATGGGCAAGGGCACGGCGGCGTTGGTCCGTCTCCTCGGCGTAGCGGTGGTGACGGTCCTGGTTTTCCTGGGCTGCGCACCGGCGGCCACGGCGTGTAGCCGCGTTACCTGGCTCGGGCCGGACGGCCTGGTGATCACCGGCCGTTCGATGGACTGGCCCTACTCCTTCAATTCCCACTTGTATGCGGTTCCCGCGGGCAGCACCCAGGACGGTGCCGGCGGGGTCAACTCCTTGACCTGGACCCGCAAGTACGGGGCGATCGAAGTGGCCGGCACCACTGACCCCAACGGGCCGATCGACGGGGTCTTCGACGGCATGAACGAAAAGGGCCTGGTGGCCAACCTGCTCTATCTGGGCGAGTCCGATTTCGGACCGGCCCCGGCCGATGACCGCCCGCGGCTGTCCTTCGCCGCGTGGGTCGACTACGTGCTGACCAACTTCGCCACCGTCAACGAGGTGGTCGAAGCGTTCACCGACCCAAAGATCTACGTCGTGCCGATCAACTTCGGGCCCAACGGAATCGCCGCCCCGACGGTGCACCTGTCGGTGGCCGACGCCTCGGGGGACTCCGCGATCATCGAATACCTCGACGGCAAGCCGGTGATCCACCACGGCCGCCAGTTCCAGGTGATGACCAACAGCCCCACCTACGACGAGCAACTCAGGCTCACCGCGAAGTGGGATGACGTCGACAAGAACAAGGAACTGCCCGGCTCCATCCAGTCCCAGGACCGGTTCGTCCGCGCGTCCTACTACCTGAGCAAGCTGCCGCAGACCTCCGACGAACGCCAAGCCGTCGCCGGGGTGTTCAGCGTGATGCGCAACGTCTCGGTGCCGTGGGGCGTGGGCGATCCGGAACACCCGAACCTGTCCCCCACCTACTGGCGTTCGGTGGCCGACTCCACCAATAAGATCTACTACTTCGAGTCGGCGTTGAGCCCGAACATCGTGTGGGTCAACCTCAATGAGATCAACCTGGGTCCCGGTTCGGGGATCCGCGCGGTGAAGGTTGAGGAGAACTACTCGATCATCGGCAACATCGACAGCCAACTGGCCCCGGCGAAGCCCATCAGCTATCTGGCGCCGACGGCGGCCAATACAGGCCCGTCGGGTGAGGCCCCGTCGGGTAAGCCTTCGGGTGCGCCGGACTCACCGGCCCCGCAGGCACGGGAGGCGGCCGGTTTTCAGTGGTGGTGGCTGCTGCCCGTCGTGGGGCTTATCGGTCTGATCGGCGTGCTGTTTCGCAAGCGGGCCACCCCGGACCGCTAAGGAACATCACCCTGTGGCGGTTTGAGCCTAAACCCGACGTTGGGCCGTCAACCGATCTCGAAGTGTTGGTAGTCCACCGGGTTGCGCCAGGCTCCGCCCCAGCGCCAGCCCCGATCGGTGAACACCCGCACCGCGGGGTCACCTGCGTTGAGCATCCCGGGTTCGGCCAGCGCCCGGTCGAGGTAACGCCCGGCGGTCTTGGGTTCCAGGTTCCCGGCGCTGTCGATGTAGGGGTTGACGAGCGGGTTGATGTCGACGGCCCGGCCGTAGGCGTGCAGTGACCAGTCGGTACTGCCGGGCAACGGTCGGCAGTTGAACGCCGAGGTGTTGTTGTCCCGCATGGACAATTCGTCCTCGGCACCCGGGTAGTTGTCCACGGTCTGCATCTTGGCGATGGGATACCCGAGCCGTTGCAGGTCGGCGAAGATCGCCACGACGTCGTCGGTGTAATCGCGGTGCACCACCAACGATCCGCGCTGGATCTGCCCGTCGGGGTCCAGATAGTCCAGGTCGACGCGGCGCAGTTCCTCCGGCCCGACCGGGCAACCCGGACGCCAGGTCTCGCCGAGTTCGGCCGCGGTGACCGGGTGCACGGCGGCGGCCGGCCGGGGCGCCGGCGTCTGCGCCGTCTGCGCCGCCGGTGTTTCGGGCGCCGCGGTGGGGGCCAGCGCGGGCTGGGCCGGCGCAGGGGTGGTGGGTGGTGCGGCTAGGGCGTAGCCGAATCCGGTGACAGCGAACGCGGCGGCCGCCGCCGTAGCCGCGATCCGTTTGGAGATCATCGAGTGTCGCACCACTACCGATCCCACCACAGGACGGCGCCTACATGCCGGCACGCCACGGATTTACGGCACGGCGGCGGACCCGAGGGCGGCGGGCCCGAGCAGTTGGCAGTTCGGGGCCGGGTCGACGCCCGCCCACCGCGCGCATCCCCGACCGGTGGCGGTGTAGGACACCCCGGGCTGATAGGGCACCGACACCTGGGCCGGTTCGGTGCCGAGCGCCTGAGAACAGAACGGGGCGGTGTCGCCGGCCTGCAGGCACACCACCGTCAGATAGGGAACCGCCAATGGGGCGCATCCGGTGGACCGCACCGTCGCCGTCACGCCACCGCCATCGGGGACCGGTGCTGCCAGAGTGAACGAGCACGGCGGCGGAGGTGGTCCCGGCGGCGAAGCCGCAGCGACGCCTGATCCCGTCGTGTACGCCAACACCACGGGCACCCCCACGGCCACCCCCACCGCGGCGAGCCTGCTCATGCGCATCAGTGTAGGTGCGTGCACCTCGGACAAGGCCGGCAGCAATGTCTGGCAGCACCGCTACAGTGCCGAGCGTGACTGTCGATGATGTCGGTTCACGTCCCCGCCCGCGCCGGAGTACCGCAACCCCCGACCTCGTGCACAAAGCCATCCACGCCAGCGGTGGCCTCGGCGAGCCCTGGTGGCTCGACGGCATCAACGCCGTGCGGGTGGGCAACCGCCTGCTCGAGATCGACACCGACGACCTGGGCTGGGTGGTGACCGCCTACGTCATCGACGACGGCGAGGCCACTGCGGTCGCGGTGCGGGCTGACGAGAGCGGTAACCCGTTGCGGACGATCACCGATTGGCTGCGAAACACAGCCGGCCCGATGAATTGGACGCGCATCAAGTCCGGCCTGTACCGCTCGGGTGGGTATCTCGTGGGTCAGCTTGAGACAGGTGAGTGGTTCGCCGAAGGGCCGGGGGTGGATCGGTGCTTCGACCACAAACACGATGCGCAGGCTGCGTGCGCCGCCGCCCGCTGTTAGCAGCAGCGGCGCGGCGTTCTTAGTTGTCCGCCCGGACCCGCGCCCCGGCGAGGCGCGCCATCGCCGCGCGGGGGACGAACCGGTAGCCGGTGGCTGCCAGCTTGTTGGCCGCACCGGGGATGACGCTCGGGGCTCTGCCGTCGAAGAACGCCCGCAGGCCGAATTCGGCCACGTGATCGGCGGATTGGCGTCCGCGGGTCATGAACTCCTTGTTGCCGGTCACCTCGAAGAACCCGGTCTCGGTGGCCCCTGGACTCAGCGCCATCACCCGCACCCCGGTCGTTCGGGTCTCGGCCCACAACGCCTCCGTGAAGGACAGCACAAACGCCTTGGTCGCCCCGTACACCGCCATCGTCGCCAACGGTTGATAAGCCGCCGTGGAGGCGACGTTGAGGACTCCGCCGCGGTCACGCTGCAGCATCGCCGGCAGCAGTCGCGCGGTCAGGTCGACCAGCGACGAGCAGTTGAGCTGGATCTCGCGGGCCAGGTTGTCGGGATCCTCCTGGGCCACAGGGTTGTGCGACCCGAAGCCGGCGTTGTTGATCAGCACGTCGACGTCGATACCGCGGGTGGCGAGTTCGGCGGTCAGCGCGGCCGCACTGCCCGGCTCGGCGAGGTCGGCGGCGATGACCTCCACGTCGATGCCGGGGTTCTCAGCCCGCAGTCGCCCGGCCAGGTCGTGCATCTTGCCCTCGCTGCGGGCGGTGAGCACCAGGTTGTGGCCGCGCCGTCCCAGTTGCAGCGCGAACTGTTCGCCGATTCCGCTGCTGGCGCCGGTCACCAGCGTAGTGAGGGTGTGTTCGGTCATGGTGTGCCTTTCTGTGGGGTTTCCGGTGGCTCGTCGGGCAAGGCCGGACCGTCGGCCCGGTCGATGGTGGTGAAAGCCCGGACCGGCCGCCGGCGTAACCGCCTTCCCGGGTGAGCCGGGCGGCCGAGTGCGATGACGGTGGCCAGCGCCCAGTGCTCCGGGGCGCCGAGCAGGTACTTCACCTTCCGCTCTTCCCGGACCAGCATGGTGGTCAT
Organism: uncultured Mycobacterium sp.; assembly: GCA_964463215.1. Classification (GTDB taxonomy): domain Bacteria; phylum Actinomycetota; class Actinomycetes; order Mycobacteriales; family Mycobacteriaceae; genus Mycobacterium. Next base: position 41,113 of record CAYXBN010000014.1, read on the forward strand.
CACCCCGCCGAGGCCCTCGGCGCGCGCGGCCAGCAGGATGCTCCACACGAACGGGTACACCGAGGCGCCCCCGGCGAACGGGTAGCGGTCGGCGTCGCGGTCCACGGCCGCCAGCGCGGGCAGTTCGGCGAACACCGCCAGCAAGACCGGGACCCGGTCGAGCTCGCCGGCGAAGCCCTGGGCCGCGGCCGTGGCGAGTTCGGCGGGGATGGCCGACACCGCCGCGGCCTCGGCGGCGGGGTCGTTGCCCGGCGCCCACGGCCGCAGGCCCGCCGTACTCATGGCCAGGTAGTCACGCCACCCGGGAAGATACAGCTCCCGCAATCGTTTTCGGGTGTCCCCGGCCTTGATCAACACGACGTGCCAGGCCTGGGCGTTGCCGCCGCTGGGGGCGAATCGGGCGGTGTCGAGGATGCGGGCGACGACGTCGTCGTCAACGGGTTCGTCGGTGAATTCGCGCACCGCTCCGGTGCTGCGCAGGGTGTCGATGAGATCCATACCCCTGATCCTGTCCCGGTCAGCCCGGTCCGGACAGCGAATTCAGCGCGCCGGCAACGGCTTCAGGGGCTTCCAGCGGGGCGAGGTGCCCGCAGTCCGGGACGACCTCGATGGTGGCGCCGGGCGCCCGGCGGGCCAGCGGCATCGCCGCCTCGGGCGGGTACAGCGCATCCTGTTCGCCCATCAGGATCGTGGTCGGCACCCGAAGATTCGGCAGCACATCAGCCAGGCCGGGCGAGCGGGTCAGCACGGTGCGCACGGTGGCCGTCGCCGCGGCGCGGTCGAAGTCGGGGAAGGCCGAGACGAATTCGGCGATCCGCTCCGGGTGGTCGCGTTTGGTGGGCGCGGCGATCATCGAGCGGGCCACACCCCTGCCCCAGAACGCCGTCGACCCCACCAGACGGGTACCGAACACCTGCATGCGGTGCCCGCCCATACTCGGCGCCAGCGGGGTGTTCATCATGAGCACTGCGGCGGTGCGCTCCGGCGCCTGCACGCCGGTGTGCGCGGCGACCTGTCCGCCCCACGAGCAGCCGGCCAGCACCGCCTTCTCGATATCGAGTTCGTCGAGGAGGTCGATCACCGCGCGTGCGTAGCGGTCGGGTTGGACGTCGCCGGCCGGTGGGGTGCTGCGCCCGAAGCCTGGGCCGTCGACGCTGATGGTGCGCCATCCCGGGCCGAGCAGTCCGGTGACGTGGCGATAGAGCCGGTGGTCGCTGAACAGCGACGGCCACAGCAACACCGGCGTCCGAGTGCCCTCGCCGCTGTCAGCGACGGCCAACGTCCCGAGCCGCGTAGATACCCGCCGGTTGAGCGCCATCACATCGCTGTCCGTACTGCGTGGTCGCCGATCCAGTTTCCGTGGAACCCGAAGGGAACCCGTTGCGGCAGAACGACCCTGGCGACCGGATCGGCGGTGACGTCGAGGGCGTCAAGGATCAGCAACTCGCTGCTGTCGGTACCCGCGTCGTAGACGTAGCTCATCAGCCAGCCGTCGTCCTCACTCACCGGGTGCTCCCGCGGCACGAAATCGGGTTCGCCGGTGCCGCGGCCGGCGCCGAGCCGGTGCACGTCGACGGTCCCCTTCTCCAGGTCGTGCTTGTAGAGGTCGCCCGGCGCGAAGCCCGCCCCCACACCGGCGCCGTAGCCGTAGCGGTGCCGGCTCGCCGAGACCGAGGACGCGACGCGGGGAAACTCCATGGTGCGGTCGTCGAGTTGCTGCTCGACGACTTTGCGGCGGCGGGGGTCCACCGTCCAGCGGTACAGCGTGGGCAGGCTGTCCCCGGCCGGGCCGAGGACATCGGCGGCGAACATCGTGTCGTAGCGGCAGATGTCGATGACGACGGTGCCGTCGTCGGCGTCGTAGGCGTTCATCGGGTGATAGCCGTAGCAGGGGTCGATCTCGCACCAGATGATATCGGCGGCGTCGGTGCTGGTGCGGGGCAGCAGTCCGATCCGCGGAGTGTAGTCCGGATTCCACCGGTACGGGAAGCGCCGCGCCGCAGCGAGATTCAGGTCAACGGTGACGGGCAGGTCGAAGACCGCCGCGTAGTTCCGGGTCAACGCCATGTCGTGCAGCATGACCATTCCCGGTAGCGGGATGTCGACGGTCTTGGACACCGCTCCGTCGGCGTCGAGGACCACGTATTTGATGTGGTCGAGCCATCGCGCCCACGAATAACACATCGCGTGCCACTGCCCGGTGAGCGGTTCGAACTTGGGATGCGCGGTGAAGCCGCCCAGTTTCGTCTCGCCGATCGGTCTGGGCGCGACGGTGTCGAGTTCGTAACCCATCTCCACCGGCGCCCCGCCGCCCTCCACCAGCGCCAGGGTCCGACCGGCCCACGCGGCGACGTTGGTGTTCGGCGAGGACGTCGGCTGGTTCTCGGTGACCTCCTCGCCCAACGCGGCGCGCACCGCCTGGCTGCGCACATAGCGGTTGCGGTACCACTCGGCGCGGCCGCCGCGCAGGCGCACACCGTGCACCATGCCGTTTCCGGCGAACCAGTGGTGCTGCTCGGGTCGCTCGATGCTGACCGGGTTGGGGCCGTTGCGCAGGTAGCGGCCCTCGAGTTCGGCCGGGATCTGTCCGATCACCTCCAGATCGACCGCCGTCATCTCCTCCTCAACCGGCGCGAAGTTGCCATGCAGATAGATGTTCTCGGTTGTCATGACCTCACCTCAGTTGCTGATACTCGGCGTCGAGTCGACCAGTTCGAGGGCCGTCGCCCGATCTAGGAGAAAGCGCGCCGCCGAGGCGGCGGTGATGGACAAGCCGATCCCCCGACCGTCGGCACTGATCCGCAGCGGCCGCTCGGGACCGTCGGTGATGTTGGGGAGGCGCACCGAGCACCATGTGGCCGCGCTGGCGCGGAGGTCGGCCTCTGTGAGACCACGAGTCCACCCGTGAGGCCGGTGGCACCGAAGACGGCGAGCTTCATGTTCACAGCGTGAACTTTACTCATGGTGTTCACGCTGTCAACATAGAGTTTGTGCCGGCGCTCAAGAAGACCTACCACCACGGGGATCTCCGCAACGCCCTGGTGCTCACGGCCGGACACCTGATCGAACGCGACGGCCTCGACGAGTTCAGCCTGCGGGGCACCGCCCGGGAGATCGGCGTCTCGGCGAATGCCGCCTACCGTCATTTCGCCGACAAGTCCGACTTGCTGACCGCCGTCGCCCAGCACGGATTCACCCAACTCGGCCAGCGGATGCGCCGGGCGATGAGCGCGACCCGGACCGGAGCGAACCCGGCCGAGTTGGCCGTCAACCGCTTCAAGGCCACCGGCCGCGCCTACGTCGAGTTCGCGTTGGCCCACCCCGAATTATTCGAGGTGATGTTCGGTCGTTGCGGGGAGTACCCGCCGGCCCCGAGGGACCCCGCCGACGACGAAGCCGGCACCTACGCTCTGCTCGGCAGCGCCCTGGACGATCTGGTCACCCACGGTGCGCTCGCGCTGGCCCACCGGCCCGGTGCCGAATTCAAGGCCTGGGTCACCGTGCACGGCTTCGCCCGACTATGCCTGGACGGTGCGGTGGGGTTCCCGTCCGCAGCCGCACGGGCCGACGAGCTCGACGCCCTCCTCGATTTCGCCGTCGCGGGGATCTGCCGTTAGGGGCAAAAACTAATCGGCGACGCGGAAAAAAGGTTCGACCGTTCCGCTGAGCTTGATCACCATGGGATTTCCGCGGCGATCCTTGGCGGTCGGGACTTCGACACGCACCCAACCCTCCGCCACGTCGTATTCGTGCACGTTGGTCTTCTCGACGCCGTTGAAGCGAATACCCACACCGCGCAGCAGCATCTCTTCGTTGTAGAAGGGACTGCTCGGATCGACGGAGAGATGGTTCGGCGGAACGTCGGCGCTGGAATCCTCGGACATGATGGCTTTCGTCGAATGCTGGATGGGGTTTGGAGGAGGATTCTCCACCAACCTCAGCGGACCCGCCGAGCCGGGCTACCTGAACCGGGGCCCTTATGCCTGCTCGGGTGCGCGGCGGGCGAATTGCGGCGCACGTTCGGGCCGCACGCCGACACCGACCAAGTACGCCGGAACAACCGCGATACCCGGGACCGCGCTGAAAACGGCAGCGATGGCGCGCGCCACGATCGCCGGCGGCTTGGGCAATGTGGCGCCGAACAGGGCGCGCTTGAGGCCCCGGTGCGCCAGGCGTTGGCCGTTCTGGGTGAGGTCGGCGGGCAGTTTCCGGCGGCGCTGCACCGCGACCAGATCAGCCTCAGCGAGGCGATGCCGCTTAAGGGGCTCAGCGAGAATTCCCGCGGCGGCGACGGCGTCGGCGATGGCGAGATTGATGCCGACCCCGCCGACCGGGGACATGGCATGGGCGGCGTCACCAATGCACAGCAGACCGGGTTTGTGCCAGGTGGCAAGGCGGTTGACCCGCACGTCGAGGATCTTGACGTCGTCCCAGGACGCGATCGAGTCGGCGTTGCCTTCGGGCACCAGGGCGGCGACCTGCCGGCGGAAGGTGTCCAAGCCGCGGGCGCGGAGTTCGGGTTCACCGCCTTTGGGAATGAACGCCCCCGCCTGGAAGTAACCCTCCCGGGGGATGAGCACCAGGGCCAGCTCATCGGAGATATGTGGCGTGAGTTGGTATTTGATCTCCTTGACCGCGTCAACGCGGAACCAGGCGATATCGAAGGGCACCGGGAACTCCCGCGGGATCATGCCGGCTTGGGCGCGCACCGTCGACGTCCGCCCGTCACAGGCGACGGTGAGTTCGGCACGCAGTTCGCCGGCGCCGCCGGGGCCGCGGTAGCGAACCCCGGTGACCCTGTCCCCGTCCCGCAGCAGTCCGGTGACTTCGGTGTTCATCCGCAATGTGAAGGCCGGCTCGGTTTTGGCGGCCTCGGCCAACAGGTTGAGCAGATCCCACTGCGGGACGAGAGCGAGCATCGGGTGGGGTTCACGCAGTCGGCGGAAGTCGGACAGGACGACCATCCGTCCGCCGATCTCGAACTCGTTCTTCTCGATCTCGCTGTGCGGCAACTCCGTGAACTTCGGGTACAGGCCGAGGTCGTCCAGCAGCGTGAGCGTCACCGGGTGGACGGTGTCGCCGCGGAAGTCGCGGAAGAAGTCGGGGTGCTTCTCGAACACGGTCACCGCAACGCCGGCGCGGGCCAGCAGCAGACCGAGCACCATCCCGGCGGGACCACCACCGACCACGGCGCACGTGGTCGCCTCCGGATGCGTCATGTCCTCTCCTTGCCTTCGGCTGCGCCACAGGGTCGCCTGGACGACCCGATCCGGCCACTACCGCAATCCGGGCGAGGGCGTCTCCCCGGGCCGGTATTGTCAGGCCAATCAATCTAGGCCCCGGGGTGGAAGACGTGGTGAACGATCCGAACGACAACGCGGTGCAGCCACCGCGTCGGGATGATGCCGATCTTGCCCACAGCGCTGCCGCGCCGCCGATGCGGGGGACCATCCGCTCCCAAGAACCGGGGGTCACCAGGCCGCGGCCCGCCACTGTCGCCGAAGCGCGGGCGCGGGACAAGGCTCGCCGGGCGCGCGAAGTCGCCGAGCAGTTCGCCGCCGAGCAGGCCGCCAGCGCCCAGCGCAGGCGCGACCAGAACAAGAGGACCCTTATGGGGGCGGTAGCCATCGTCGGGGTGGTCGGGGTGGTTGCCCTCGGCTATCAGATGTCCAAGAGCGACCGGGACATCACGGCCAGTTGCGTGGACGAAAACAATGTGGTGGTTCCGGACACCTATTGCGCGTCGGGGACTCCGGGTTTGGGCGGCATCTTCATTTGGGCGGGCGCGCCCTACCGCTACTACTACGGCGGTACGACCGGAGGTGTGGGCACGCGCGCCACCGGCGGAACCCTGACACAGCCCAGCGGCACCATCGCCAAGACCAAGTCGGGTTCGTCGATCACCCGTGGCGGTTTCGGGTCGTCCAGCGCAGGCAGTGTGGGCGGCTGAGTGCGTCGGGAACACCGGGCACCCCGGCCGGGGTGGGAGCAGATCGTCGCCGCCCAGGGCATGTGCTTCGACGAACCCGCTCGATACGCCGACGGCTCGGTTCGCCCCTACTGGGACGAGTCCGTGCACTACGTGTTCGACATGGACGAGGTGCTGTCCATGGAGGCCAGCGTCGAGGTCCTGCACTCGATGTGCCTGGAGGCGGTCGAGCATGTGGTGCTCACCGAGCGGTTCGCGGACTTCGGGCTGCCGGAGTGGAGCTGGGAGCCCATCGCGCAGTCCTGGCGGCGCAGCGACCCCTACGTCTACGGCAGGTTCGATCTGCGGTACGACGGAAAGCGCCCGCCGGTCCTGCTCGAGTACAACGCCGACACCCCGACGACGTTGCTCGAGGCCGCGATCCTGCAGTGGCACTGGAAAACCGCCGTCTTCCCCGACGACGACCAGTGGAACTCCCTACACGAGCGCCTCGTCGAGCGGTGGCAGGAAATCCGACCGCGGCTGGCCGGCGAGGAAACTCACTTCACCTGGTCGTCGGCCGACATGACCGGTGAGGACAACGTGACGCTGGCCTACATGCAGGAGTGCGCGGCCGAAGCGGGCCTGCACACCGTGGCCCTCGCGATCGAGCAGATTGGCTACGACAGCGACCTCGACCGCTTCGTTGATCTCGAGGAGGCGCCGATCTCCTCGATGTTCAAGCTCTACCCGTGGGAGTGGGTGCTCGATGACGAATTCGGCCGCCGCGCAATAAGCCTGCTCCCCGAAACAATGTGGGTGGAGCCGCTGTGGAAGACGCTGCTCAGCAATAAGGCCATCCTGGCGGTGCTGTGGGAGATGCATCCCGGGCACCCGAACCTGCTACCGGCCTACCTCGACGAACCGCGCGAACTCACCGACTTTCTGCGCAAACCGAAACTCGGCCGCGAAGGCGCGAACATCACCGTCGCGGCCCCTGGCTTCCAGATGGAAACCGGTGGCGTCTACGGGGAAGAAGGCTACGTGTACCAGTTGTTCGACCCGCTGCCACAGTTCGACGACATGCATCCGTGCCTGGGGGCGTGGATCGTCGGCGACGAGTCGGCCGGCCTGGGCATCCGCGAGAGCCCCAGCCTGATCACCGACAACATCTCCGCCTTTGTGCCACACCGAATTGCGTTATGACCCGCGAAGGAGTCTCGATGCTGCCCACCGGTCTTGATCCCGGATACTGGTCGATCGTCGGGAACGGCGTTTCGGCCATCGCGCTGTACACGATCCTCGGGGTGGGCCTGGTGGTGCTGGGCTTCTTCATCATCGACTGGACCACACCAGGCCCGCTGCGCACGCTGGTGATGGCCGGCCGCCCGAACGCGGCGGCGATCGCCGCCGCCGGGGTGGTGTCCATCGCCGTGATCGTGGTCATGACGATCTATTCCTCTTCCGGAAACCTCATTCAAGGCCTGGTGGGAACGCTGGTTTTCGGCGTCCTCGGACTGCTGGCCCAGGCGCTGTGCGTGCGGCTGATCGGACTGGTCACCGGGGTCGACATCGGCCGGGTGCTGGCGGCGGAACGCTTCGTCCCCGAAGTGCTGGTCGTCGTCGCCGCCTACTTCGCGTTCGCCTTCATCATCGCGATCGCAATCCTGTAGCAGGCGATCTGCCGATGGCGACGACCCGCTCGTACCTGCTGACCAACGGGTCGATCTGGACCGGGGACGCCGCCCAGCCGTGGGCGCAGGCCGTGGTGGTCCGGGGTGCCGACCTTGTGCACGTCGGCACGCTGGACGGGGCCGGTGTTCACATTGACTCCGGCACCGAGATGATCGACCTGCGTGGGGGTATGTGCCTGCCCGGTTTCATCGACGCCCACAACCACTTGGCGTCGATGGCGGTGTCCAAGCTCGGACTCAACCTGTCCGGCATCGTCGGGCGCGACGCGGTGCTCGCCGCGGTCCGCGATTGGGTCGCCTCCCAGCCCGCGGACGCCCCCCTGCGCGGACACGGCTGGATGCCCGACTCGTTCGAGGAGCGTTCACCGCGCCGGGAATGGCTCGACGAGATCACCGGTGACCGGCCGATGTATCTATTCTCCGCCGATGCCCACGACATCTGGTTCAACACCGCGGCCATGCGGGCCGCCGGAATCGGCAGGGACACAACCGATCCCGATCCCGGCGCCCAGTACTGGGTGCGCGGCCCGGATGGAACCCCGACCGGCCACGCCGTCGAAGCGGCGTCTTACATGCCGATCATCGTCGCCCAGGATCTGTTCTCTGCGCCCAATATCCGCGCCGTGCAACAACTGACGCTGCAGCCCGCCCCGTCCTGGGGGATGACCGCCTACTTCGAGGCCGGTGCCGCCGCGGGTCCGACGAGTGCCGACGCGCGCTGGATCTACGAGGACCTCTTGGCTCAGGATCAGGCCGGTGCCCTGCCGGTGCGAATTGCCGGGTCGTACTGGACCCGCACCCCCAACGACGACCCCGCGGCCATCGTCGAGGATCTGACGAGGTGGCATCACGAACTGCGGTCGGACCATGTGCGGATCGGCACCTGCAAGATGTGGGCCGACGGAACCTTCATGAGCGGCGGTGCGCTGCTGCTGTCTGCGTGTCGCGGCCACGCCTCCGACGACCTGGGCACGATGACCTTTCCCCCCGAGCACATCGAAGCCCAGATCGAGGCGGTCGCGGCCGCCGGGTTCGATATGCACATTCATATCGACGGCGACGGTTCCGCCCGTGTGGTGCTGGACGCCTACGAGCGGGTGCTGCGCCGGCGCGGCCACGAGGGACGGCGTCACACGATCGCGCACAACTCGATGGTCGACCCGGCCGACATCCCCCGCTACGCCGCGATGGGGATCATCGCCAACTGCACCCCACTGTGGGGGACTGACTACAACGGCCAGTACCGGGACATCTACACCGAGATGCTCGGTGCCGAGCGCGTCGAGGAACGCCTGTTCCCTTACGGCGACTTGGTGCGCTCCGGGGCGACGGTCACCTATGGCAGCGATATTCCGGGGGTGGACATCCCGGAGATTCCGCCGCTGATCCAGATCGAGGCGCTGCTCACCAGAACGCGCCCCGGCTATCCCGACGACCTGCCACTGGTGGCCCGCCAAAGGATCGGCCTGCATGACGCACTGCGCGGCTACACCGCCAACGGGGCCTATCAGTTGCGGCTCGAGGACCGCACCGGGGTGCTGCGCACCGGGCTGGCCGCGGATCTGACGGTGCTGGGCGAAGACCTATTCCGGGTGGCCCCGCGGGAGATTCACGCCGTGCCGGTGGTGCTGACCATGATGGACGGGCGAATCACCCATGACGCGCGCTGAGGCCGGGCTGAAGGAGCCCAAGGGGCTGCTGGTCGGCGGAATCGCCGCAGGAGTCGCCGGAGTGATGGCCGACCTGCTCAGCCCGATCTATGCGACCTCCTTTCACAAGGGCTTCGGGCTGAGCAACACCCAGGCCGGTCTGCTGGTCTCCGCGGCACTCGGCGCGATGGCCGTCGTCGAGTTCGGTCTGGCCCACTCGATCGCCCACCGCGATCTCAAACGCACAGCCACCTCCGGCATCGTGATCTCCTCGCTGGCGTTGCTCTACATCAGCGAGGTCAGCCACCGCGGACCCGGCAGCTTCTGGCAACTGATCGCCGGCATGATCGCCGTCGGCCTCGGGTGCGGCCTGACCTTCGTCGCCGGCAACGCCGCCATGTCCTACGCGAACAACAGCGAACGAGCATTCGGGCTGCTGACGTTCTGGTACATGATCTTCGTCTTCGTGATGATGACCACCAATCCCTATCTGCGGCAGCTGTATCCGATCGCGCTTCCCTACGCGGCCATGGTCGCCGTCCAGGTGATCTGTCTGATCCTGATCTGGTGGCGGCTGCCCGACACCAGGGCGATCGCCGCGCAGCGCGCCACCACCGTCGACGCCGGCGAACCAGCCGAGGGCGGCACGGCCCAGGGGCTGAAGCTATTCAGCCCGCTGCCGATCATGCTGAGCCTGGCGGCCGCGCTGTCCGCGCTCGCCCTGACCGGTCTGTGGACCTTCGCCGAGGAACTGGGCGTCACCGCGGGACTGTCGGCGCAGACCACCGCGAGTTTCCTTGGCGCCTCCCAACTGATCGGCCTGCTGGGAACCATGGCCCCCTGGCTGCTCGGGCCCCGGATCGGCCGGGCCGCGCTTGGCGTCGTCAGCTTCGTGTTGATGGCGGCGGGAGTGTTCCTGGTGGCGCTGGTGCATGCGCCGACGGCCTATATCGTCGGCAATCTCGCACTGAACCTGGGCTACTGGGCGACGATGCCGCTGCTGCTGTCCATCGCCGCCGACCTCGACTGCAACTCCGGGCGACTGGTGGCGTTCATGCTCGGGATGTCCTCGGTCGGAATGGCGATCGGTCCCAGCCTGGCCGGACCGCTGCTTGGTGGGTCGGACACCACACTGGGCGGCTGGGTCTTCGGGCTGCTCAGCCTCTTCGCCGCGCCGTTGATCGTCGCGCCCGCGCTGGCCGCAGACCGTGCGGCGCGGAGTCGTCGGCCGGTACCGACGCACAATCACTGAACAAGCATTACCCGGAAGATCCCACCTCAGGCGCGTGCCAAGTGACGCTCGGCGAGGGCGAATACATCAGCCGGGAGTGGCCTGGCCCGCGTTTCCGGCGCCGTAGTCGGTGACTTACGGACCCAGCAGAGCTAGCGGGAACACCCCTATGCCGTCGGGCCGACGGTAAGCGTTTGGCCCGGTATTGACAACAACGGCATCGAGCAGGTCGACGCCGAGTCGGTTCGCCAGCCAGCGCAGGTGCGCGATATCGCGATCGTCGACTGTTGCGGACAGTTTCACCTCGACGGCGACCACTTTGCCGTCGTCGCGCACCAACACGAGATCGATTTCGTGGTCGCCATTGCGCGTTCGGAGGTGGCCCACAGTCGCCTCCGCGGCCTGCGCCGCCACGCGGAAACAAAGCGTTGCCAACGATTCGAAGAGATGGCCCAGCATCCCGCCGGCTTGGGGCCCGATCGGCTTGCCGTCGCCGCTGAGAAGAGCATCAACCGACAAGCCGAGGAGGCGCGCCGCCAATGCCGGATCGGCCAAGTGGTGCTTCGGGGTTTGGGCTAAACGCGCCAATGGGTTTCCCGGTGGCCCCCAGGCCGGCACCGGATCGAGCAGCCAGAGCTGAGTTAGCACATCGCGGTAGGCGACAGTCGTTGAACGCGCTGGCTTGTCGCTCACTCCAGCGGTTGCCGCGTCGAGCACAGTGGCGTAGCTGGCTGTCGTGGATGTTGCTGCAGCGTAGGCACGCAACCAACTCAACATTGCGTCAGGCTTGCGCACAGCCAATCCCTGCTCCGGCACGTCTCGATCAAAGGCGTTGTGCAGATAGGAATCGAGGTGAAACTTCAGCGCCCGGGTACTGAGACTTCGCATGCCGGGGAACCCCGACGCAACGATCTCATGCGCGTAATCGGCCAACCTCACGTCCGTCGTCCCCGCAAGGGGCAGCCGGCTGCCAGTGAGCAACTCGCTGAGACTAACCGTCGGTGAGGCGACGCCCCGCTCCGACAACGTCATCGGTCGCATACGCAGTCGGCCGATACGCCCGGCACCGGAGTGAGCGGTGCCGCCGCGTCGCGGCGATGCGCTGCCGGCGAGCAGAAACTGCCCACCGGTCGGATCATCGTCGACAGCACGCCGCACGACGTCCCAGACCTCCGGTACCTTCTGCCACTCGTCGACGAGCAGTGGCCGCGTTCGCTTCAACAGCAGACCGGGGTCGGCTTGCATAGCCTCCAGGTTGGCCTTCGAATCGAGCCTGAGCAGGCTGAGGACCCGCTGCTCGGCCGTTGTCGTCTTCCCTACGGCTTTCGGTCCGTCGATCGCGATCGCTGGTATCTGTCCGAAGAGTTCATCCAGTTCGCGGTCGATGATTCGCCGAACGTACCTCATAGCTAAATCATACAATTAGCATGGTTTGAATCAGACAATTAGCATGGTTTGAATCAAACAATTAGCCGATCGATGGACGAACGCCTCGAGCATGCCCACAGCACTGGAGTACGTTTTCGACAGTTTTCACTCTTGCGTTTCGACAAGCCCCACTGACGCTTTTCGACGGCCCGCGGGCAAGATCCTGCGCTCATCGCAAGCTGGCACAGGAACGGGAAGGCCCGGCAACCACCACACGAGAAGTGTGGGGTCCCACGTTGTCGTCAAAACTGTCGTCAAACCGGCTGCGCCGCACGAACCCAGCAAAAAACCCGAGGCCTACTGCCTCAGGTTTTCCTGGTGGAGCTAAGGGGACTCGAACCCCTGACCCCCACACTGCCAGTGTGGTGCGCTACCAGCTGCGCCATAGCCCCAGGTGCGCAGTCGAAACTACACCACCGCCGAGGTGCCCTCAAAACCGCGCCGGAAGCGCCAATGCTGTTGCCCGGCTCCGAGCGACAACGACGCCCGCCGCCGGGATCAGCCCGCCCCCGAGTCGCGCAGAGGCGGGCACACCACTCATCGGTCCGGACGCGGCGACCAACCCGCAAAGAAAACCGCACGGCCGTTGGCGGTCTCGCCGCTACGGCAGTTCCCCCGCGGCCTCCGGCCCCAGCGGCCGCGCTGGGGTGTGCTCCACCGGGGACTGGTCTCGGGTTTCCGGGGCCAGCATCCACCCGATCGCCGCCAGCAGCAGGATGCCCCCGCTGGCGGCGAAGGCCCACTCGTAGGACAACTGCTGGGCCAGCACCCCCACCCCGAAGGAGCCCACGATCGAACCGAAGTCCGACATCATCTGGAAGGTCGCGATCGCCGTCCCGCCGCGGGCCTTGCCGATGATGTCGGCGACCGCCGCCTGCTGGGGCGAGTTGTACACCCCCGAAGCCGCCCCCGCGATCACCGCGGCCACGAAGAACATCGGCGCCGAGTCGGCCAGACCGAGCACCGCCGTCGTCAACCCGGACAACGCCAAGCCGCCGACGAGCAGGGGTTTGCGTCCGATCCGGTCTGACAGTCGGCCGCTGTACATAACCACCGACACATTGCCGATCGCGAACGCCGCCAACGCCAGTCCGGCGACCGACGGGGTCTGCTCGAGCGCCTCATCGACGAATAACGGCACCAGCGCGAATCGCAGACCGAACAGCGACCAGCCGGTGGCGAAGTTGGACAGCAACGCCGCCCGATAGGCCCGGTGCCGCAACGCCACCCGCAGCGTCACCGTCGGGTCGTCGGCGTCGGCCGGCCCGGCCAGCGGGGAGTTGCGCAGGCTCACCAGGACCACGGCCGCGGCGAACAGCAGCAGCGCCCCGTAGATGACGAACGGGGCGCTCAGACCGAGTCCGGCGGTGAGGCTGCCCAGTACCGGCCCGGCCACCGACCCCACCAGAAACGCACCGGAGAACATGCCCGCGACCCGGCCGCGGGCGTCCGGCGGGCTCATCCGGATCATCAGGCCCAGCGCCGAGACGAAGAACATCGTCGAGCCGATCCCGCCGAGCGCCCGGAACAACAGCAGCTGCCAATAGGTGTGCGCGAATGCGCACGCTGCGGTGGACACCGCCACGATCAGCACACCGCTGACATAGATGCGCCGCTCCCCCAGCCGTTGCACCAGAAACCCGGTCGGCGGCGCGGCCAGCAGCCGCATCACCGCGAAGGCGGTGATGACGAACGTCGCCGCGCTGATGCTGACGCCGAAATGCCGGGCCAGTTGCGGCAGCACCGGCGCAACCACCCCGTAACCCAGGGCGATGACGGCGTTGGCTCCGATCAGCGACCACACCTCGCGGGGCAGGGCGACCTTCGAGTCCGAGGACGTCTCCCGCGCGATGGAACTCACCCGATGACTGTATTCCGACGCGAGATCGCCAAGCCGATCGGCGTGGATAGGATTGCCGCCGTGGGCTTGTTGACCTCACCGAAGACCTACACTGCGCTCGCGGTGTTCCACGCGGCGGACGCCGCCGCCTGCGCGGTTCAGGTACCGCCCATCAAAAAGAGCCTCGACACGGTCGGCTGCCCGGAGAACGTCCGCCGAATACTGCCGGTGGTCAAGGTCGCCGCCGCCGTCGGACTGCTCTCGGCGCGGCGGTTTCCCGGGCTGGCGAGGCTGACCACAGCGATGTTGACGCTCTATTTCACGCTGGCGGTCGGGGCGCACGTGCGTGTGCGCGACTCGGTGGCCAACACCGTCCCTGCCGCGGCTTTTCTGACGCTCTTCGCAGCCATGACAGCCAAAGGACCCCTGTCTGAAGAGCGTCAGTCGCTCACCCGATGACGGTGTTCACCAGTTCCCGGGCGGCTTGTTGGACCTCCGCCAGATGCTCCGGGCCTTTGAAGGACTCGGCGTAGATCTTGTAGACGTCCTCGGTTCCCGACGGGCGCGCGGCGAACCACCCGTTGGCGGTGGTGACCTTCAGTCCCCCGATCGCCGCGCCGTTGCCGGGGGCGTTGGTGAGTTTGGCGACGATGGGTTCGCCGGCCAGTTCGGTGGCACTGACCTGATCCGGGGACAGCTTGGCCAGCCGCGCCTTCTGCTCGCGGTCAGCCGGGGCGTCCATCCGCGCGTACACCGGGGCGCCGTAGGTCTCGGCCAGTTCGGCGTAGCGCTGCGACGGCGTCTTGCCGGTGACCGCCAGGATCTCCGAGGCCAGCAGAGCCAGGATGATGCCGTCCTTATCGGTGGTCCACACCGAGCCGTCGCGGCGCAAGAATGACGCACCCGCGGACTCTTCCCCACCGAATCCGATTGTGCCGCTGACCAACCCGTCGACGAACCACTTGAAGCCGACCGGCACCTCCAGCAGCGTGCGGCCCAGGCCGGCGACGACCCGGTCGATGATCGACGAACTGACAGCGGTCTTGCCGACGGCGACGCTGGCCGGCCACTCCGGCCGGTGGGTGTAGAGGTAGTCGATGGCCACCGCCAGGTAGTGGTTGGGGTTCATCAGCCCGGCGTCGGGGGTGACGATGCCGTGCCGGTCGGCGTCGGCGTCGTTGCCGGTGGCGATCTGGTAGCTCTCCCGGTTGGCGATCAGTGACGCCATCGCGTTGGGGGAACTGCAGTCCATCCGGATCTTGCCGTCGGTGTCCAGCGTCATGAACCGCCAGGTGGCGTCGACGAGTGGATTGACCACGGTCAGGTTCAGGTCGTGCCGTTCGGCGATGGCGCCCCAGTAGTCCACGGCGGCACCGCCCAGTGGGTCGGCGCCGATTCGGATGCCTTCGGCGCGGATCGCATGGATGTCGACCACGTTGGGCAGATCGGTGACGTAGGCGTCCAGGTAGTCGTGGCGCTGGGCGTGCGTCAGCGCGCGGGCCAGCGGAACCCGTTTCACCTCGCGCAGGCCGCCGCGCAGAATCTCGTTGGCGCGGGCGGCGATTGCGCTGGTCGCGTCGGTGTCAGCCGGTCCACCGTTCGGTGGGTTGTATTTGAATCCGCCGTCGCGGGGCGGATTGTGCGACGGGGTGACGACGATCCCGTCGGACAGACCCGACGAGCGGCCGCGGTTGTAGGTGAGGATGGCGTGGCTGACCGCCGGAGTGGGGGTGTAACGGTCGGCCGAATCCACCAGCACCGCAACGTCGTTGGCGGCCAGCACCTCCAACGCCGACACCCAGGCCGGCTCGGACAGACCGTGGGTGTCCCGGCCCAGGAACAGCGGGCCGGTGGTGCCCTGGGCGGCGCGGTACTCGGCGATGGCCTGGGTGGTGGCCAGGATGTGCGCCTCGTTGAACGCCGCGTCCAGGCTGGATCCGCGGTGCCCGGAGGTGCCGAAAGCCACCTGTTGGGCGACGTCGTCAGGGTCAGGTTCGACGGTGTAGTACGCCGTCACCAGGTGGGGCAGGTCGATGAGGTCTTCGGGCAGCGCCGGTTGTCCGGCGCGGGGATTGGCCGCCATGCCCGCAATTGTGCCGCCGAAGGGCAATACTGTTGCAGTGATTGGGCTGTTGCGGTGACGGGGCATCCCCGATGAGCCCCGATACCCGCACGATCGCAGTGGTCTTCGTCGGTGGCGCCGCCGGGACCCTCGCGCGGGCGGCCCTGGCGACCACCGCTGTCCCCGACCCCGGCCACTGGCCGTGGCCCACCTTCATCGCCAACATCCTCGGCACGATCCTGCTGGGCTTCCTCGGCACCCGACTGGCCGCCTCGGATCTGCGCCGCCCTCTCTGGGGAACCGGGGTCTGCGGCGGGCTGACTACGTTCTCCACCGTGCAGGTGGAGACCCTGCTGATGATCCAGCACGGCAAGTACCTGATGGCAATCGCCTACACCGGGGTCGGCATCCTCGCCGGCCTGCTGGCCGTCCATCTGGCCCGCGGCCGGGTGCGACGGTGAGCGCCGCACTGTGGGTCGGGGTCGCACTGCTCGGCGGCCTCGGGGCGGTGGCGCGCCTGCTGCTCGAGCACGGCGTGCGCCGCCAACTGAACCTGACGTTCCCGATCGGCACCGTGACGGTCAACATCACCGGGGCGTTCCTGCTCGGCGTCGTCTCCGGCATGGCACTGAGCCACCATCTGACGGTCCTGTTGGGCACCGGCTTCCTCGGCGCCTACACCACCTTCTCCGGGTGGATGCTGGAAACCCGGTCGCTGGGCGAGGACCGACGACCCAAGACCGCCGCCGCGAACATCGCCGTCAGCGTGGTGCTCGGCCTGGCTGCCGCGGCGGTCGGCCATTGGCTGGGCGGCGTGCTGGCACGCTGAGAGCCCGCGCGCTGCGCAGCGAAGGCCCTACTGGGCTTCTCGGCTGTCGGCCAACACCGTCAGCAGCACCACAGCATCGGAGTCGGCGTGCAGGCCGTGGCGCACCAACGGCAGCACCAGCAGATCACCCGGGCCGCCGGCCCAGGTGTCGCTGCCCGCGGTCACCCGCACCTGACCCTGCAACGCCTGCAGGGTGGACTGGCCGGGACTGTTGTGCTCAGCCAGTTCCGAACCAGCGGTCAACGCGATCAGCGTCTGGCGCAGCATGTGGTCGTGACCGCCGTGCACGGTGTGCGCCGACCTCCCGGCCCGCGCGGTCCGCGCGGCCTGAAGTTGTTCGGCGGCAAGCTGTGTCAGTGAAATTCCGTTCATGATCCCTCCATCCCCAGTACCTCCAAAAGTCCGCTCCTGACCGTCAGGCCAGCAGCAGGACGCCGGCGACCACCAACGCCACCACCTTGACCGCCTCCATGCCCACATAGACCAGGTGGGCGCGGGAGCGTCCGGACGTGGCCACTGTGGCATCGGCCAGCACGGCATCCGAGCGCCGCATCAGGGCGGGCCGCACCCCGACCACCTGGGCACCCAGCGCGGCCACCGCCACCCCGAGTGCCACTCCCGCACCCACCGGAGGTCGACCCAGCACCGTGGCGAACAGCGCCGTTGCGGCCAGCACCACCTCACAGATGTTCAGCGCCCGGAACACGATTCGGCCGATGCCCAAGCCGATCTGGATCGTCACGCCCGGCGCACGGAACTTCAGCGGCGCTTCCAGGAAGGAGATGGCCAGCACCATTCCCAGCCAAATGAAAATCGCTGCGACCGCCAGCGCCAACCAGTGATTCACCACCCCTCCCATCCCTCTTTTTCGATCATCGCACGGGCGTGCCGCGTCGCCGAGGGAGCGCCTGGGGAAGGGCGCGTTGATCAGCCGGCGGAGACCCTCCACTCGACGAGTTCCCCTTCGGCGTCCAGGAAGGCCACACTCGTCGGCGCGGGCCCGGTGACGTCGAAATAGAACTTCCCGGTGGCCGATCCCGCCGGCGGCAGCGAGGCCGGGTTGACGCCCTGGGCGCTGGGGACCTCCCACAGCAGCGGGTAGTCACCGGCCGCGGACCGGGCGAAGAATCCCGGCATGACGGGGACGCCTCCGTCGGCGAGTTCGACGGTGGCGGTCGCCTCCCAGAGCGTGCCCGCAACCCGGTGGGGAATCACGTCTGTGCTGGGCCGCAGGTCGCCGATGGTCCATTCCTGGTCGATCTCGAGGTCTGATCCGCCGTCGGCGGTGCCTTCAATGTCGACCAGATCGACATCGGCGGTGTCCCCGAGGTCGACGGTCTCCGCGCCGGCCTGGGCCGGCGTCAGCGCGACCAGGGCCAGGGCGCAGACTGCGACGTAGCCCAACGTTCTCGATCGGTCCATCAGCGTGAACCCCCTTCATTGTTGAATCAGATCTCGTTAATCATAAATCATATTTCGGCCTCGTTCGACCCCGCCGCGGCGACTCCCGCCGTCGCCAGCAAGCCAGACCGCTATAAAGGGGGCGGCATCTGAAGTACCGGCGAGCAAAGTCGAGGAGGTCGGGAATGAATCCGCACCGCCGACGGCCATGGGCCGCAGTCATCATGACCCTCGCGGCCGGCGCGTGGCTGACCGGTTGCGCCGCGGACACCAGCACCGGATCTGAAGGGTCCTCCCCTGGACCATCTCTCGGATCCTCCCCCGGGTCCTCGGGGCAGTCAACCAGCGCCGGTGTCAGCACCGCCCCGCCGGCGGCGCCCCGCACCGAGAACTGGACGAAACTCGAGGCGGGCGACTGCCTGGCCGAGGCACCCCCCACCGACCCGGCAGTGGTGATGGTGACCCTCGTCGACTGCTCCCAACCGCATCTGGCCGAGACCTTCCTGCGGGCGCCGATCCCGGTCGACGCCGCCCTCGACGGCACCGCCAGCACCAACTGCGAGGCCGGGTTCGTCGAGTACACCGGGGGCCCATCCGCGGGGAGCCCGTACTCGATCACCTACCTGATCGACTCCGACCAGGACCGCACCTTCAACAATCCGCTGCCCAGCACCGTCATCTGCCTGCTGCAGGACCCCCATGGCCAGCCGCTCATCGGGTCGGCGCGGAGCTAAGGGCATCACTGGTCGGCGCATCACTGATCGGCGTCGGGCAGTCCGGTCAGGTCGTCCGGCACGTCGACCGCGTGCTCCTCAAGCACCGACCGGGGCACGACATCGAGGGTGCGTTCGTGGGTCGCCGCCAGCACCACCGGGGCGGCACAACCGTCCTGGTAGGCCCGCAGCCAATTGCGGGCCGTCACGCACCAGCGGTCACCGGGCATCAGACCGGGAAAACGGTAGTGCGGCATGGGCGTTGACAGGTCGTTGCCGATCGAGCGTTGGTGGTCGAGGAACTCGGCGGTGACGACGGCGCAGATGGTGTGCAAACCGAGGTCCTCGGGTCCACTGGAGCAACAGCCGTCGCGGTAGAAACCGGTCATCGGGTCGGTGCCGCACTCCTGCAGCGGTCCACCCAGCACATTTCGATCAACCACGACACCCAGTATCCCCGGCCCGCGGAGGATCGCCGACTCCGGCAAGACGCGGGTTAGATGTGGGTATGACCCGAGCGGGACTCCTCCGCAAAGTCGGCAACGCCGTCGCAGCCGGCGCTCTGCTGGCTGCGGCCACATTGTTCGGCGCGGATCAACCGGCAACCCCGGGTCGCGCTGTTCCCATCAGCGGCCCCTACGCCCGCATCCTGGCCGCCTCGACCGATGTGGGGCCGACCGGGTTGACCCGGGTCCATCTGACGACGTCGCTGCGTGCCGCGGCCGAACCGGTCCGTCTGACGGCGTGGGCCCAGGGCAACGGGTTGGCGGTCCGATGGCGGCCCGGCGACGACTGGGCGGTGATCGAGGGCCCCGCGGCCGCCGTCGCCGACGCCTTCGGTGTCGTGATCCGCGACTATCGACTGGGAAACTATCGACTGGGAAACTCCGGCGGGCAGCGCGACGACGCCGGGCAGGTCTTCTACGCCTCCCCGCAGCAACCCGGCATTCCCGCCTCCGCCCGCACCGAGGTCTCCGGTATGGGCCGGATTTTCGGCTACACGCCCACCCGCGAGGCGCTGCCCACCATGCCCCGTGACGTTCCCGACGGCGGCCTGCTACCTACCCATTTGCTCAAGGCCTACAACGCAACATCCCTGGTCCAGGAGGGCTTCACCGGCGCCGGACAGACGGTGGTGGTGTTCGCCTTCGACGGTTTCCGCCAGTCGGACATGGACCAGTTCACCAGCACCTTCGGTCTTGCGCCGTTGGCACCGGAGGTCGTCGGCGGCATGCCGGAACGGCGGGTCGGTGAGGCCAACATGGATCTGCAGGTGCTGCATGCGATCGCCCCGGACGCCAAACTCGTTCTGGTCAATGCCCGTTCGACCACCAACAACGATGGCGGCACCGCTTTTGAGAAGCTGGGCCGGCTGATGGAGTCGGTCGATCGGCAGTTTCCCGGCGCGATCTGGAGTTTTTCCATCGGGTGGGGTTGTGACCGGCTGTTCACCGCGGCCGACCTGGCGCCGGTGCGCGCCGCATTAGCGGCCGCCCTGCGCAACGGCACCACCGCGTTCAACGCCTCGGGTGACCTGGCGGGCCTGGAATGCAAAGGGGGCCAAAACTGGTCGGACCCGCCCAACCCCGACGATGTCGGGGTGGACGCCGTCGCCTCCCTGCCGGAGATGACCTCGGTCGGCGGCACCAAGTTGTCCACCTCCGCTGACGGCGAGTGGCTGGCCGAACAGTCCTGGTACGACGTCCCGCTCATTCAGGGCACCGGCGGCGGCGTCTCGACTCTGTTTAAGCGCCCGAAGTGGCAGACCGTCGATGCCGCCGACCCGCTTCCCGCCCAACGTCTGGTACCCGACGTCGCGGCCGTCGCCGATCCCAACACCGGTGTGCGAATTGTCTTCAACGGCAAGGTGGTTACCGGAGGCGGCACCTCGCAAGCCGCCCCGATCTGGGCCGGACTCACCGCGTTGATGAACCAGAAGTTCACCGCCGGCGGCGCAAAACCGTTGGGCGAGTTCAATCCGCTGCTCTACCGGATCGCCCAGGGCTCGGCACTACCGGGATTCCGGGACATCAGCCTCGGCGGCAACGCGATCAACCCGGGCAGCGCCGCGGGCTATGACCTGGTGACCGGCCTGGGTACCCCGAACGTCGAAAACCTGGTGAAGAACATCCTGCTGGCCAGGGTGGGCGGGTGAGCACGCCCGACCTCTTTGAGGGGGTGGCCGTTCCCGCCGGGCCCTACCGCGCCCAGGGGGCCGCTCGGCCCCAGTACGCCGCCACGCTGGGGGTCCTGGGGGTGGTGTTGGCCGTCGCGGTGCTGGTCGTGACGCTGTGGGACCGCGCGGTCGCCAATGAGGCCGTCTATGCGTGTCCGCCGGACTGCGGACGGCCTCCGAATGCGGCCCCGGTGGCGAACCTGCCGCGGTTCGTCGCCGCCGAGTTCTCGGTGGCCTATCCCCCGCCGGGCTCGGGGTATGCGATCAACTTCGGGGACAACGGCGTGAATGCGCGGATGACCGGCGGCGACGGTGGGCTGCTGCGCCTGTTCAGTGAACCCGCCCAGGGGCGCGACGCCCGTCAGGTGGTCGAGCAAGTGCTGGCCCGGCAGTTCCCCGACGCCACCGTGGCCTACGAACTGCCGAACGCCGCAGTCGGCTATCAGCCGGGTTACGGGGTGGTCGCCAATTTCCAGCCGCCCGGTCTGTCCAATCGGTATGACCACCGCGCGATCGTGATCGCCGCGGTGAAGCACGACCTCGCCCTCGTGGCAGCTGCGGAGGGACCGTTCCGACGGTTCAGCCCGGACTTCGGACCCGGGCCACCGTCAGCGGCCAACGTCGAGATCGCCATGGACATGGGTCAATACGTCGAAAGTTTCAGCTGGCGCGGCGACCCGCCCCGGTAGGGGCGGGTCGCTTGCCGGCTTAGCCGCCGCCGGTGACGACGTTGCCCGGCAGCGCGGTCGGCGCCGGATTGGCGGTCACCGACGGCGCGAACGAGCCGACGTTGACCTTCTCGGTGGGCGAAACGGCGGGAGCGCTCGTCGCCGGCTTGCTCTCCGCCGGCTTCTCCTCCTTGGCGCACGCCGTCAGCGCACCCGAACCCAGGATGGCGGCCGCACCGGCGACCAAAGCAACCTGTCGAACCACACGTGTTGAAAACATCAGTGTCCCCATCTCTCTTCTCCTTGGTGGATCTCCAGCAATTCTAACGCCTGGCGACTCAGCAGAATTCCGCGACGGGCGGGCACTCCCGGCGCAACCGCCGCGACGAGCGTGACGACGCCCGCCCGGCGGCACCGCAGGAAACGCAGAAGGGCATGTCGGGAATCACTTTTTCGCAGTGCACGCACAGCACCGGGTCACCGGTCGGCGGGTCGGGTGCCTCATGCAGGAGCACGACCTGCACCGCGGCTCGCACCATCAGCAGGGCCACCGCGGCAAGCACCAGGTTGATCGCGACCTCCAGCAGGTACGGCAGCGACAGGGCGTCGACCACCCAGATCGACACGAACAACACGGCGGTGCTCAGGGTGAACAGCCACATCGCGGTGCGGGCGGGCCGGGAGTGCGCGCCCGCGGGCCGAAACCACAGCAGCAGGCCGACCATTCCGCCGAGGGCCGCGGTGATCAGCGGGTCGATGACGCCGTATGTCACCGCGTCGCTGAACATCCGCCACGAATCTTGCGCGTCAAGCAACCCGACGAAAATCTGGGGGAACATCCAGGTGATGCTGGCCGCACAACCGTAAGCCAGCGCACCGAAGGCCCCGATGACGAAACCATCGACGGGTTCGGCAACGGGGATCCGTATCAGCCGGACCAGCACGGCCGGCAACACCATGAGCACCGCGCCGCCGATGGTCACCACCAGCCCGAAACCGGCCAGCAGGTTCTGCAAGGCCAGACCGGCGGCCATCGAGACCCCATAGGAGCCGGCCAACAGTCGGCCGGTGAGCAGCCACCACGCCACCGCAAAGCACGAACCGGTCAGGAAGGCGATCACCAGGGCACGCCAGGAGATGTCCCGGAAGGCGTCGGACTGCCACATGTAGAGCACGAACAGCAGCGGTCCGCCGAGCACGGCGATCGTGCCCAGCGCGGCGTTGACCTGTAGCGCCGAGAGCACCACGATCCCCAGCAGCAGCATAATCAGAGCCAGCCGGAACGGTCGGCGGGCCGGCTGCGGCAGGCGCGGGAAGATCGTGCTGGTCATCCGCGGAACGGAGACACGTTCGCTCGGTGCGTTGGCAAAGACTCTGGGACGCAACAGAATCTGCCATCGCCCGACCGCCGATTCGGATGCGGCTCCGCATCGGCCGCAGAACCTTGCCACCGGCGCACCGGTCTGGCAGGCCGGACAGTAAGTCACCTCAACCGGCTTCGTAGAGTTCCAGCGGAAGGCCGTCCGGATCGGCGAAGAACGTGAATCGCCGACCGGTGTATTCGTCGACGCGCACCTCCTCCACCGCGACACCCTTCGACTCGAGGTAGTCCACCCAGGTCTGCACGTCGGACACCGCGAAGGCGAGATGACGTAACCCCTGCGCTTCCGGAAGGCTGGGGCGGGGCGGGGCGCCGGGGAAGGAGAACAGTTCTATCCTGGCACCGTCGGGCAGTGCCAAGTCCAGTTTCCAGGACTCGCGCTCCTGGCGATAGTTCTCGGCCACCACCTCAAGCCCGAGCACCTCTGTGTAGAAGGCCTTCGAGCGCTGGTAGTCCGCGCAGATGACGGCGGCGTGGTGGATTCGGCTCAACTCGGGTGCGTTCACGTGGTCAGTGTGCCGGAGACTGACAGTGTTCAGCCGAACCGCTCGCTGACCAGAGTCCAGTGGTTCTCCGAATCGTCCCGCCAGTAGGACAACTCGGACAGACACGCCCGCGCCAGCGCCAAGCCGCGGCCGTTCTCCGCCATCACATCCGGCATCCGCGCCGTCTCGATGTCGACTTCGGCGTGCGGCCCGTCATCGGCGAATTCGACCCGCACATGGTCATCGAGCACCCGCACGTCCATCCGAATCTGCACGTCCCGGCCGCGGGCCGAATGGTTGAGAATGTTGTTGCCGATCTCGGCTGCGGCGGTGGCCAGATCCATCCGGATGTTGCCCGGCACATCGGGGCGCTCGACCCAGGCTTTGTCGAGGGTGCGCTGAACCTCACCGGGGAAGTCCGGTTTGGACGCTGCCGCAAGGGCTTTCACACTCGGGTTGGCCAGCATCCAGAATAGCTGGCCCACGGCGGCGCCAGACGCCCGGAGCCGCTTGGCCAGCGCCCGATAGCGCCGGCGGTGGACCCGGTCCCGCAGCAGCGTCCACAGCACCCGGAAGCCGTCCCGGATGGCATTGAGGTTGCTCTCGCCGTAGTAGCGGTCGTATTCGTAGCTGGGAACTTCGATGATGATCGCCTTTGCGATGGCGAACCGGCCGATGATCATGGCCTCGATCTCGAAGCCGTCGCCGCGCTGGGGCGTGAGCGCGCCGGTGTCGGGTAGGCACAGCACCGGCAACTGGTCGGCCCAGAAGGCGTTGTAGCCGTAGCACAAGTCGGTGAAACGAGTACCGGTGAGCGCGCTGGCCACGACGTTGAGTCCGTAGTTGCCCAGTGATCGGAACTGGGTGATGTCCTGGCTGCCGCCGCCGGCGCAGAACCGGCTGCCCTTGGCCAGGTCCGCACCCCGGGTCAGGGCCTCGACGAAGCGGGGGATCTCGTGCGGGTCGGCGGAGCCGTCGATGTCGAAGGTGACGATGACGTCGCCGTTGGCCTCCTCGAAGCCGCATGCCAGGGCGTTTCCCTTGCCTTTGCGGGTTTGGTAGACGACTTTCGCCGACGGCAGTGCCTCGAGGGCGGCCTGCGCTGATTCGTCGTCGTCGTCGCTGAGCACGACGACCACCTCGAAGTAGCTGCTCAGGTAGGGCAGAATCGCGCGGATATTGGCCGCTTCGTTTTTGGCGGGGACGATGACGCTGACCCGCGGTTGGGCCGGCCGTAACCCGCTGCGACCGAGCGCGAGATCCCCGGTGTAGTCGAAGTCGAGCGCGGCGGTCGTGGGAACCAACGGCGTTTCGCTGGATTCGGCGGTCATCGTGTCCAGATCCTCCGGTTGGCCCTGATTAATCACCAGGTTATCCGCCTTCACGGCTGATCGTAGCTTTAGCTGGCCCCCTCAGGTCTGCTCGCTGAGTACCGGTCGGCGGGAAACCCACTACAGCGATCTGAGGATCTCGTTCATGGTGTCGATCTCCTTCTGCTGGCTGTCCAGAATCGACCTGGCCAATGCCACCGCGTCCGGGAACTCGCCGTTGTCGATCTCGTCGCGGGCCATCGTCAGCGCACCCTCGTGGTGGGCGATCATGCCGGTCAGAAACAGCTTGCTGGCCTCGACGCCTTCGGCGTCGTTCAGGGCTTGCATCTGAGCCTCCGACATCAAGCCCGCCATCCCCGGCACGCCCGCCATCCCGGAACCATCCATTCCGCCGTGCCCGGGCATATCCCCGCCGTGGCCGGGCATGTCGGACATGTCGGGCATGTCGGCCATGCCCCAGTCCTCCAGCCAGCCCTGCATCTTCTCGATCTCGGGGCCTTGCGCCGCGGCGATCTGCCGGGCCAGGTCAACCACCCGCGGGTCGATGAGCGTTTTGGCCAGGATGATCTCGCTCATCTCGATCGCCTGCTCGTGGTGCGGAATCATCATGCGGGCGAACATCATGTCGGCCTTGTTGTGCGCGGAAGACTCGGACGGGGACGACTGAGTCGGCACGGCCGCAGTCGTCGACGCCGTGTCCGTGGTCGCCGAGTTGCCGCAGCCGGCAAGGGTGGCGGCCAAGACCAGGGCGGCCACTCCGCCCACCGCGGTTCGTGTCGTGCTCACAACGCTTCCCTTCGTTCCTTGGCCCTTCACTCCTTGGCCCTTCACTCCTTGGCCCTTCACTCCTTGGCCCTTC
>CAYXBN010000014.1:66867-77242 GCA_964463215.1 uncultured Mycobacterium sp.
TTGGCCCTTCACTCCTTGGCCCTTCACTCCTTGGCCCTTCACTCCTTGGCCCTTCACTCCTTGGCCCTTCGATCCTTGGCCGGGGTCACGCTGACCCCGGATACCCCGGGCGCCGTCCGCCTAATCTTGCGCCATGGTGGACATTGCACGTCCACGGCGACGCCGTCACCGCGGATTCCCGGCAATGATGTCAGTCGGCCGGCGACCGCTGTTACTGGTGTTGCTCGCCCTGCTACCACCGTTTGCCGTTGTCGCCGCCCCGCCCGCGGCGGCGCAGGACAACCGGGCGCTGCTCAGCGAGTCGGGCGCGATCGTGTTGTTCCGCCATGCCAGCGCCCCCGGCAGCGGTGATCCGGCCGGGTTCGATCTCAACGACTGCACGACCCAACGCAACCTCGACGCCCAGGGCAGAGCCGAGGCGCGCGCGATCGGCGAGGCGTTCCGGTCGCGCGGCATCTCGGTGGGGGCCGTGCGGTCCTCCCAGTGGTGCCGAGCCGTGGAGACGGCTCAACTAGCGTTCCCGGGCCGGGTGCAGCCGGACCCGGCGTTCAACTCGTTCTTCGCCACCTCCGCCGCGGGACCGCAGACCACGGCTCGGGCGATCGGCGCGCTGTCGGCCTGGACCGGGCGCCGGTGTGCTGGTGGTGGTCTCCCATCAGGTGAACATCACCGCCTTGACCGGCGTCGTAGCGGGCGAGGGCGCGGGAGTGATCGTCAGGATGCGCGACGGACGGCCTGTGGTCACAGGCCGGCTGCCGCCACCCGGGGTGGGCTGAACCCGAGCGCGGCGACCCCGGCCGTCGCCGTAATGCGGTTCTGTTTACGGATCGCGAAGGAGACGATGGTCTCGACCAGTTGCAGGAGATCGGAGTCCTGCCGGGCGGAGGTGGTATCGACGAGCCACCGCCGCGGGCCGTTCGACGGACGTATCCGCCGGATCCGCAGGACGTCCACCGGCGCGGCGAACACGTCAGCGCGGGTTGCCGGCCCGTCGGCGCGCAGGTTGAGGATCTGCGCCCGAAGCGGCGACCCGTCGGTCCTGCGCACTTCCACCATTGACGGGGTCTTGGACACTGCGATCGTCGCGGCAGGCAGAGACTGGGCGGTTCCGACCTGAATCACGTTGTCCAGCAGTGGAACCCTGAGGTGAATGATTCCGCTGGCGAGATGGTCGACGCCGACGGCGACGTGGGCCGGCAGCTGTGTCGCGGTCAGTGTTCGTGGACGTGGTCGCCGTGCTGGAAATGCCGGTGCCCGTCGTGGACGTGGTCGACGTGATCGTCGTGCGCCACCTTCTCGCAGCCGTCGTCGTCGGTGTGCGGCGTGCTGTGATCCGGGTGAATCTTCGCCTCTGGGTGACGTTCTCCATCATGGATGTGGTCGATGTGGTCCGCGTGCACCACGGTCTCGTGGCCGTCACCGGGGAGGTGTTCGTGGTCACCGGGTTCGGTGTGCTCGTTGGTTGCCATCGCTACTCCTCCATCGCTTCTGGGCTTACCACCCGCTGCCGCCTCGCACCCGGATCACGTTTCCCCAGAACACGTCCCGTCGACAGGCAGCCACACGATGTTAAGGGCTATTGACAATGATTGTCAATAAGTTGCTGCAGCCGTCCGGCCTGATACAACTCCCGCATCTTCAATCGCTGGATCTTGCCGCTGGTGGTGCGTGGTATCGCCCGCCGGGGCACCACCACCACGTCGTCGAGGGAGATGCCGAAGACCTGCCGGACCCGCGCGGCGGCCTGCGCCCGAACCCGATGCTGACCGTCGTCGTCGGTGACACGGGCAGCCACCACGGCGACATTGCGTTCACCGCCGCGGTCATGATCGGCGACCGAGAACACGACGGCCTGCCCCTGCCCAACCTCGGCCAACTCGCCGATCACCCGTTCGACGTCGTACGGCGGCAGATTGCGGCCGCGGATGATCAGCATCTCCTTGCTGCGACCGACCACGAACAGCTCACCATCGCAACGGAATCCGCGGTCGCCGGTGTCGTGCCAGCCGTCCGGGGGTTCGCTGACCGTCCCGTCCGGCCGTTGGTAGCCGGCCATCACCGAGGGCCCGCTGATCCGGATGTCGCCGACTTCACCGTCGGACAGCTCGCTGCCGTCAGCACCGTAGACCGCGACCCGCATTCCCTCGACGGGCGGCCCGCAGGAAACCAGCGGCTCGCCGCCGTCGTAGGCCTCGGCGACGCGAACGCGACCGAAGTTGAGCGGGCCGTCCGGTGCCGCACCCAGCGCCAGCGTCGTCGCAAGGACCGACTCGGCCATCCCGTAGCAGGGCACCAGGACATCCGGCCGCAATCCCAGCGGTGCCAGGCTCTCGGTGAACTGCCGAAGCGTCCGGTAGACGATCGGCTCCGCCCCGACGAATGCGTACTCAACGGCGCTCAAGTCGACACCGTCCGGCGGGCGCTCCGCACGGCCGAGTGCCTCGGTCACGGCATGGTAGGCGAAGGTCGGACCCGCGGTAACCGTCGAGCCGTGACTGCTCATGTGGCGCAGCCACGACAGCGGATCACGCAGGAATCCCAGTGGACTCATCAGGCCGACCGGCGCCCCGTAGACCAACCCACCGAGCACCTGAACAAGACCCAAGTCGTGGTAGAGCGGCAGCCAACTGAACATCCGGCCGCTGCCCCGCCGGGCACCCATGCCCGCGGCGAGGACCCCGAGGTTGTGGGCGAGGTTGGCGTGCGTCAGCAGCACCGCCTTGGGGTCCGAGGTCGACCCGGAGGTCAACTGGATGTGGTGGATGTCACCGGGCTGCGCCGCCGGACGGTCCAACGTCGAGGCCGCGGGGCCGGACTCGAGTTCGTCGTAGCCGATCAGTCCTGACAGTGCCAGTGCACCAACCGTTTCCGACGGCCCCAGCACCAGTGAAGGGCCGACGACCCGGATCGCAGCCCGCAGATGCGCGACGCCGGCGGAGTCCTCCCGGGACGGTGTCGGCGGGGCCGCGACCGCACACGGCACCGCCCCGAGCATCAGGACCGCGAGCAGGGTCGTTACGTACTCCGCGGTGCTGGTGGCGATCATCACGACCCGGTCAGCGGGACCGACGCCGCGGGCGGCCAGAGCACCCGCCCGGACGGTGACCGCCTCAGTCAGACGCACCCCCGGGAGCGTGGCGAGGTGATTCCGGCTGTCGTAGAAATCGAACTGCGCGCGGTAGTCCCGCAGCAGCAGGGTGTAGTCGACGGCGCCACTGGCGACGGCCGGGGCATGCTCTGCGACGTAGGCCCGCAGGGTGGGCGAGAACGGGGTCATGGGCCGCCGAGTCGGCGGGCGCGGGCGGTGATCCGGTCTCGGATGTAGTCCGATGCGTCGCCGAGGGTCTGGAAGGAGAACGCCGTCTCCTCGTCGATGAACACGCTGAAGGTGTCCTCGAGGTCGGTGACGAGGGCCATCAGCACCGCGGAATCGACCGGCAGGCTCAGCAAGGGGGTCGAGGCATCAAGGGCGTCAAGGTCCACTTGGGCCAAATCCTCAGGCGGCAGCAGTTTGACCAGTCCGGTCCGGATCGCCGCCACGACCTCGGTCGGATCGGGAAGTGTTGGCAAGGTTTGGTCTTCATTCACGGGTTGTTCCTCGGTCATGATGGGTTTCTCCTCGGACTCACGGTCAACGCCGGAATGCAGTCGCCGGATCGATGCTGGTCACGCGGCGTAGCGACAGTAGGGACCCGAACGCCGCCATAGCGGCGGTCACCGCCGCCATCACCGCCAACATCGTCGGGGTGACCGCGATGGTCACGTCCCCCAGCCGGTCCTGAATGAGGAACTGGGTGGTGTAGGCCAGTGCCGCACCGACCAGATAGCCCAGTGCGGCGATGATCATCGCCTGTCCGAGGACGGTGCGGACCAACTGGGCGCGGCTCACCCCGACGGCGCGCAGGACCCCGAAGTCGGCCATCTGTTCGTTGGTGGAGGCCAGCACGGTCAGCCCGATCAGAGCGATCCCGACCAGGGCCGCGATGGCGATCATCGCCTTCAACGGGCGGCCGATCATCGAGATGATGATGTCTCGGCTGTTCTGGGCGAACTCCGCCGAGGTCATGGCGTCGGTTCGCGGCAGTGCCTCCCGGATCGCCGCTGCCGCCTGCTCCGGGGTGGTCCCCGGTTCGGGTTGAACCAGGAAGTAGGACAGTCGGTTTCCTGCCCGCAGCAGTTGCCCGGCGTCGGGCAGCGACACGAAGGCATAGAAGTTCCCCAGCGCCGCGGTTTGGCTGGACAGCCCGACGACGGTGAAGTCCCCGTCGATGATCCGAACGGTGTCGCCGAGTCGGATGTCGTTCTTGGCGGCCAGCACCCGGTCCAACACCACCTCCCCGGCGGTGCTGATGTTCCGGCCGGAGGCCAGCTTCCACGGCCCGCCGACCCCGGTGGCGGGGTCGTAACCCAGCACGAAGTAGGCGGTCTGTTCGCCGTTGTGGACGAAGTCGGAAGGCTGACCGAGGATCGGATCGGCGGAGGCCACCTCCGGCAGATCCCGCAGGCGCGACCCGGTGTCGGCGGGCAGCCACGACACCGCCCGGAACATCTGCGACACCCCCGGCTGGACGACCCAGACCGCGTTGCGGGAGTGGTCGATGTAGGTGGTGACCTGCCGGGTCGTACCGACGAAGATGCCCGCCATCACCAACACCAGCAGAACGGCGAAGCCGACGGCCAGCACCGACAGGATCAACCGGGTACGTTCCACGGCGAGGTTCTTGACCGCAACGATCAACGGCGCACCGCCTTCTGAAAGGCATTGCCAAATAGCCTCATTCGGTACCGCGGGTGCGTAGGCTCCATCCCATGGAGGATCGCTATCTCAAGCGCACCGCACTTCTGGACTTCGATGATCCGCAGATTTGCGATCTGGTGAAGTCGCGGGGCTGGACCCGGCTGCCCGAGCAGGATCGGATCGGCGCGGTGTACAACTTCGTCCGCGACGAAATCCCGTTCAGCTACAACACCTCCGACGACTTGCCGGCCTCGGTGGTGCTGACCGACGGGTACGGACAGTGCAACACCAAGACCACCCTGCTGATGGCGTTGCTGCGCGCCACCGGGATCAGCTGCCGCCTGCACGGCGCGACAATCGACAAGACTCTCCAGCACGGCGTGATGGTGGCGCCGATGTACTGGTTCGCCCCCAGGAGCATCATCCACACCTGGGCCGAGGTGGCCGTCGGCGGTCGCTGGGTGGCACTGGAGGGGGTGATCGTCGATACCGGCTTCCTGCGGGGGGTTCGGGCGACCACCGGTCAGTCCTCGGGGCCTCTGCTCGGCTACGGCATCGGGACCGAGGACCTGGGCAGCCCACCGGTGGACTGGGACGGAACCGACACCTTCATCCAGGCCACCGGGATCAACAACGACCTCGGTGTGTTCGACGACCCCGATGACTTCTACCGCCGTCACGGTGTGAATGCGCGGGGTGTCAAGGGCTGGTTGTACCGCAACATCATGCGCAAGGCCATGAACAAGCGCGTCAACAGCATTCGGATGAACTGCGCGTCCGCGGTGAGCCTGAGAAACTGACACGGCGTTACCCCGTCGCCTCAAGGATGCGACCGTCTTCGAGGTGGACCACCCGGTCGGCGATGTCATCCAGGCGCGAATCGTGGGTGACGATCACCACCGCCGCATCGTGGGCCCTGGCCGCCTCGGCGAGTTGTTCGCTCACCCTGCGACCGGTGGTCGAGTCCAGGTTCGCGGTCGGTTCATCGGCCAGAATGAGATCGGGCCCCATCGCCAGCGCGCGTGCGGTCGCGACCCGCTGCTTCTCCCCGCCGGACAGTTCGGCCGGCCGGTGTTTGCGGCGGTGCGCCAGACCCAGGCTGTCGAGAAGTTCAGCGGCCCGCGCCAGTGCGGCCGACTTGCGGATCCCGGCGTAGCGCAAGGGAACAGCCACATTCTCCACGCTTGTCAGCGAGTTGAGCAGGTTGTAGTCCTGGAACAGGAACCCCAGTCGCATCAGGCGCAGGTGGGCGCGCTCCCGCTCACTGAGCGCCCCGACATCCCGGCCACCGATCCGCACCGTGCCCGAATCAGGAGTCAACAGCAGTCCCATCACCAGCAGTGCGGTGGTCTTCCCGCCGCCGGAGGGACCGACCACCAACATCACCTCACCGCGATCGACGGAGGCGGTAATTCCCCCCAACGCCTGCACCGCGGACTCACCTGAGCCGTAATGGTGGGTGACCCCGACGAGTTCCAGGACCGGATCGGCTGCGCGGTCGAGCACCGGGCGGTTGCAGCGGGCACAGCGCGGCGGGGTGGCGTCGTGCTGGCAGATCGGGCAACGCATGGCTTCCTCTCAGCGCCGGAACGCGATCGCAGGGTCGATCCGGGCAATGCGATGGACCGGTAGCAGGCATCCGAGTACGGCCATGACGGCAGTACCGGCGGCCACCACGGCCAGCATGGTCGGGGTGATGGCGATGGTCACATCTCCCATCCGGTCACCGAGCAGCAGTTGGGCGCCGTAGGCGATGGACGAGCCGATCAGGAAGCCCAGTGCGGCAATGATCCCGGCCTGACCGAGGACGCTGCGCCACAACTGGTTCGGGCCCACGCCCAAGGCTCGCAGGACACCGAAGTCGGCCATCTGCTCGGCGGTCAACGCCCACACCGTCAGGCCCACCAGGGCGATCCCGACCAGGGTCGCGATGGCGATCATCGTCTTGAGCGGACGACCGATCATCGTCACGATGATGTCGCGACTGTTCTCGGCGAACGCCGTGGAGGTGAGGGCATCCACCCCGGGCATGCTGCGCTCGATCGCCGCGACGAGTTCCTCGTCGCTCACCCCCGGTTTCGGCTGAACCAGAAAGTACGACAACCGGTTACCGGCACGCAGCAGTCGGGCGGCGTCCGGCAGCGAGACGAAGGTGTAGTAGTTCGTCGCTGCGGCGGTCTGGTTGGACAACCCGACGACGGTGAAGTCCTCGTCGATGATCTGAATGCGGTCGCCGAGGCCGATGCCGTTCGTGCCGGCCAGGATGCGGTCGAGGACCGCTTCGCCGGGCGCCTCGACAGCGCGGCCCTGACTCAGCGACCACGGCCCACCCACCCCCGTTGCCGGGTCATAGCCGACGACGAAATACGCAGTGTGGGTGCCGTTGTGGACGAAGTCCGACGGTAGTCCGAGGATCGGGTCGGCCGACTGGACCTCCGGCAGCGCCAGCAGGTCGGCCCCGGTGTCGGCCGGCAGCCAGGACACGGCCTTGAACATCTGGGACACCCCCGGTTGCATCACCCACACCGCATTTCGGGAGTGGTCGATGTAGGTGGTGACCTGCCGGGTGGTGCCGACGAAAAGCCCGGTCATGATCAGCATCAGCAGAACGCCGAAGGCGACACCCAGAACCGACATCACCAGTCGCGTCTTCTCCGCAAGCAGGTTCTTGACCGCAATCACGGGCGCGCCCCCACCACCCCGGCGGCGCGGCGCAACCCCTCGACCGCCCGGAGGGTGACTGTGCAGACCCGGTCGATGTCCTCGTCGCACACCTGCGGGCCCAGCGAGAACCGGACCGTCGATCGGGCGTCTTCCTCGGCGAGCCCCTGCGCGCTCAGCACGTGAGAGACGCTTTGGTCCTTCGCGTGACAGGCCGACCCGGTGGAAACGTAGATGCCGTGCAGATCCAGGGCGTCGGCGAGGGTGTCGCCGCGCACCCCGGCGAAACGAACGCTGATCGTCTCCTCCAGCACCGGCCCGCTCACGTTCACCTCGACACCGCCTGCGGTCAGCAGCCCCGCGATCAACCGCTCGCGCCGCCGACCCATCTCCCGGCGGTAGTCGCTGGTCATCCGCTGCAGGCAAGCCTCCACCGCGGCAGCCATTCCCATCGCCCCGGCGACGTTCTCGGTGCCGGCCCGCAACCCGTCCTCCTGGGCTCCCCCGCTGATCAGCGGTACCAGCCGGTGACCGGCGCGTACCGCGAGAGCGCCGATGCCGCGGGGGCCGCCGAACTTGTGCGCCGACACCGAGACCAGCGTCGCGCCAAGCGAAGCAAGGTCGAGCTTGCCCGCAGTGTGCAC
This sequence comes from uncultured Mycobacterium sp., assembly GCA_964463215.1. Lineage (GTDB taxonomy): Bacteria > Actinomycetota > Actinomycetes > Mycobacteriales > Mycobacteriaceae > Mycobacterium. Next base: position 74,911 of record CAYXBN010000014.1, read on the forward strand.
GGCATCGGTGTGCAATGCGACGCCCGCCCTTCGGGCCACCGCGGCGATGGCCTCGACCGGCTGAATCGCGCCGGTCTCGTTGTTGGCGTGGATCACCGAGATCAGCGCGGTGTCCGGACGGATCGCAGCGGCGAGGTCGGCGACGTCGACGTGACCAGACGGCCGGGGATCGACGAAACTCACCTCGACTCCCAACTCGGCCAGAGCGCGGGCGTTCTCCAACACCGCGGAGTGTTCGATCGAGGTGGTCACCAGATGTCCAGCGAACTTCCGCGCGGCGAAGGTGCCCCACAACGCCAGCGCGTCGGACTCGCTGCCCCCCGAGGTCAGGACGACCTCGGCCGGGGTGAGTCCGAACAGTCCGGCGATGCTCTGCCGCGCCGCGCCCAGCGCGTCGGCGGCCACCCGGCCCGCCTCGTGGCCGCTGGAGGGATTGCCCACCAAGGCCTGACCGGCCTGCACCGCCGCGGCTGCGACCGGCAGCAGGGGTGCAGTCGCCGCGTAATCCAGATACAGCTCGGGGACCAGACACGGATCAGGCATCCTTGGTGGGCCCGTCCTCAATCACCCCGGAGCGGAAGTTGGCCGCCAGTCGCTGCGCCACGTCGGCGCCGAGTTCGGCCACATGCCGCTGTTGCGGGGCCAACCCGCCGGCCCAGCCGGCCACCTGTTCGGAGTCCAGGCCGGCGATCTCGCCGATCGCCATCCCGGGGAGGCGCTCGGTCAAGATCGAGGCGACCGCCAGCGACGCCGAGCACCCGAATGCCTCGAACGCGGTCTCGGTGACGGCGTCGTCGCGGACGCGGGCGGTCAGCAGAATCTGATCACCGCACACCGGATTGCCGACGAACGCAGCGACGTCGGGGCTGTCCAGCCGCCCGCAGTTGCGTGGGTTGGTGAAGTGCTCGATGACCTCTGCGCTGAATCGTGGCACTGCTCAGTTACTCCCGGACACGTCCGCAAGTTCACACGCGGCGACGATCTGATTGGAGTCGAGGTACTTCTCGATACTGACTGCGCAGCAGCCCAATTCGGCGCCCTGGCGGCGGCGCCGGAACCGCACGGTCTGTCCGGTGCGACCGCACAGGCAGTCGCTATCGTCGACCTCACCGACGTCGTCGGAGAGCAGGAAACCCGGGTAGGCGGTGTTGAGCGCGTCCAGGATCGCGATGCCGCCGGTCTTACTGGGCTCGAGTTCGGTTGCGGGGTCGGTGATGTCGCGGATCGACACGTAGCACCAGGGCGGCACGTGTTTGCGGTGGTGCTCGCACTCGATGGCGAGCATGTTGGACTCGATCATCCCGTACATGTCCCGGATCCTGCAGGGCTGCACCCCGAGGAAGCGTTCGGCCTTGTCGTTGAACTCCTCGCGGCTGATGGAGCGTCCGGTGTACTGCTTCCAGCCGCCGAGCATGATGATCATCGAGTCCGGATCCAGGCTCAGTGGAACGGATTCCAACTCCAGATAACGCATGAAGCGGGCCACGATGAACGGCGGGCCGATGATGTGCCGGGTCATCGTGCCATCCCAGCGGTGCAGGTAGGCCAGCGCCTCTTCGGGGTCGAACGAGTAGTTCTTCACCAGGTAGCGGTGGTCGTCGAGCATGGCGGTCATCAGGTTGAACACCTTGACCATCCCCATCTCGGGCACCTCGGCCGTCGACGGGCACAGGAACAGACCTGCGCCGCCGGAGATGCCGAAGAAGTCCCGATACCCGCCGAGAATTCCGACCGAGGCCCGAGTGGTTGTCAGCGCGTCCCGACGGGCCACCGACGGCACGCCCCCGGTGCCGGTGGAGCGGATCTCGGTCTCGATGTCGGCCAGTCCGCCGGTCAGTAGGACGTGGGAGCCGGCCTGTTTGAACATCCCGACCGGCAGCAGCGGAATCCGATGCAGGTCTTCATAATTCGTGACGTCGGCCGGAGTGACGCCCTCGCACTGGGCGCGGTAGAAGGCGTTGCGTTCGTAGTGGTAGGCGAACGCCGACCGCACCGCGTCGCTGAGCGATTGCCGCCACTGCTCCCGCGGCACCCGCAGCGCCTCCCCGGGCATACCCACCATCGCGGCTATGTCCATGGTCAGTTCCTCCTCCCGCGCCGGACTGTCAGGCCCGGCCCTATCAAGGCGCTACGGGGTCACCGTCGCCGCCATACCGTGCATGCCGCCGCCCATGCCACCCATACCGCCGCCCATGCCGCCGCCGCACATCGGGGTTCCGCTCATCCCCATCTCGCTGAGGAACATCGCACCCATGCCGCCGGCGCCGCCGCAGCCGCCGCCGGTCCCGTTGCCGCCGTTGCCACCGTTGCCGACGATGGGGGTGGCTTGGCC
>CAYXBN010000015.1:0-13667 GCA_964463215.1 uncultured Mycobacterium sp.
CGCGCCGCCTCGTAGGCCGCCCCCACCCGGTAGAGCCGGTCATCGGCCAGCGCCGGGGCCATGATCTGCAGGCCGACCGGCAGGTTGTCCTCCGGCGAGAGCCCGGCGGGCACCGACATTCCGCAGTGCCCGGCCAGGTTCAGCGGCAGCGTGCACAGGTCGAAGAGGTACATCGCCAGCGGGTCGTCGACTTTCTCGCCGATCCGGAACGCGGTCGTCGGGGTGGCCGGGGAGATCAGCACGTCGACCTCGGCGTAGGCCGCGTCCAGATCGCGGGCGATCAGCGTCCGGACCTTCTGGGCCTGGTTGTAGTAGGCGTCGTAGTAGCCCGCCGACAGGGCGTAGGTGCCGATCATGATGCGGCGCTTGACTTCCGGGCCGAATCCGGCCGCCCGGGTCAGCGCCATGACCTCCTCGGCGCTGTGCGTGCCGTCGTCACCGACCCGCAGCCCGTAGCGCATCGCGTCGAAGCGGGCCAGGTTGCTCGACACCTCTGAGGGCAGGATGAGGTAGTACGCCGACAGCGAGTGGCTGAGATTCGGGCAGTCCACCTCACGCACGTCGGCGCCGAGCGCAGACAGTTGCGCCACAGCGTCATTGAACGACGCCAGCACCCCGGCCTGATAGCCCTCGCCGCTGCGCAACTGCTTGACCACCCCGACCCGCACCCCGGACAGGTCGCCGGCGGCCCCGGCCATCGCCGCACCGACCACGTCGGGAATCGGGGTCTCCAACGACGTCGCGTCGTGCGGGTCGTGGCCGGCGATCACGGTGTGCAGCAGTGCGGTGTCCAGGACGGTGCGTGCGCAGGGGCCACCCTGATCCAGCGACGACGCACACGCGACCAGCCCGTAGCGGGAGACGGTGCCGTAGGTCGGTTTGACCCCGACGGTGGCGGTCAGCGCGGCGGGCTGGCGGATCGACCCGCCGGTGTCCGAGCCGATGGCCAGCGGCGCCTGGAACGCCGCCAGTGCGGCGGCACTGCCCCCGCCGGAGCCGCCCGGAACCCGGTCGGTGTCCCATGGGTTGCGAGTCGGGCCGTAGGCGGAGTTCTCCGTGGAGGAGCCCATCGCGAACTCGTCCATATTGGTCTTGCCCAGGATCGGGATGCCGGCCTCGCGGATCCGGGCGGTGACCGTCGCGTCGTACGGCGAACGCCAGCCGTCGAGGATTTTCGACCCGCAGGTGGTCGGCATGTCGGTAGTGGTGAAGACGTCTTTGAGCGCCAGCGGCACCCCGGCCAGCGGGGATGGCAGGTCATCACCGGCGGCCACCGCGGCGTCGACCGCGGCGGCGGCGGCCAGCGCCTGCTCGATGGCCACGTGCAAGAAGGCGTGGTAGCGCTCGTCGGTGGCGGCGATCTGGTCCAGGCAAGCCTGGGTGGCCTGCACCGAAGACAGCTCACCGGCGGCGATGGCCGCGCCCATCGTGGCGGCGTCGAGCCGAATGATGTCGGCGGCGCTCACGCTTCCTCCCCCAGGATCTGCGGGACGGCGAAGCGGCCCTCGTCGGCGGCGGGCGCCTCAGCGAGGGCCTGCTGTTGGGTCAGGCTGGTCTGCACCACGTCGGCGCGCACGACGTTGACGTTGCGCAGCGGGTTGCCGGTGGGCGCGATGTCGGTGACGTCGACGGCCTGAATCTGGCTGACGTATCCCAGGATCGCGTCGAGTTGGCCGGCAAAGCTGTTCAGTTCGTCGTCGGTCAGCGCCAGGCGGGCCAGCTTGGCCAGCTTGGCGACATCATCGCGGGAGATCGCGGGGGACTCGTGGGACACGGGGCGTAAGCCTAGTCGCAGCGGCGGAGCCGATTCCGGTTCAGTTGGCCCGCAGACCGGTGATCGCGAACCGTTCGATGTTGGCGTAGTGCCCGCCGGTGGACACCACGACGGTGACCGCGCCGGGCACAGTGCCGGTGATCGGTACCGACACCGACCAGGGTGACCGCTGGCCGCCGGCCGGCAGGCAGCAGGACTCCCCGACCAGTCCGGACAGTTGACGGGCTTGGACGTGCAGGCTCTCATCGACCCCGCTGATGATGCCGCCGACGGACAGCACGGGCTGAACCGGGCTGCCGTAGGCCGGGGTGTCGAGGGTCAGTTCGGTGTCCTCGCTGCCGACGACTTCCCACGGCGCGTCGGCGGAGGGACCCAACCGAGCCAGATGCAGGGTGGCCACGGTGATCGACTCACCGCGCGGGTCGGCCTGGCCGACGCCGACCCAGGCGTCCCGGGGTTGCACGTTCGCGGTGGTCGTGCGGTCCAGGTCGGTGAACCCGAGGAAATCCCGGGTGAACGCCAACGCGGTGGCCGCCGGGTCGGCGTGCCACGGAGACTCACCGGTCGGCCCGCCCCGCTGCAGCCAGGTGTCGGCGGCGGCCTGGTCGGGGAACGGCCACAGCGGCACGTATCCGAACGCGTATCCGGCGGGTTCGGGGGCGCCGACCACCGGCGCGGCGGGCACGCCGAGGAACATCAGTGCCGTCACCCCGGCGGCGGCCAGCAAACGGTGCATGGGCGGAAATGTTAGCCGGGTTCGACCCGGGAAGACGACGGCCGGATTCGCCGACGTGCCCGGTGCGGCGGCCTATGCCAGAGTTGGCGGGTGCGTTCCTATCTGATGCGGGTGCAACTCGAGGACCGGCCCGGCAGCCTGGGCTCGCTGGCGGTGGCGCTCGGTTCGGTGGGGGCGGACATCCTGTCGTTGGACGTCGTGGAGCGCGGGTCGGGCCTGGAATCGAATTGGGTGATCGACGATCTGGTGGTCGATCTGCCGGCCGGGTCGATGCCGGACACCCTGATCACCGCCGCCGAAGCGCTCAACGGGGTGCGGGTGGAAACCATCCGGCCGCACACCGGTCTGCTGGAGGCGCACCGCGAACTGGAACTGATCGACCACGTCGCCGCCGCCGTCGGCCGCAGCGCCAAACTGCAAGTGCTCGTCGATGAGGCACCGCGGATCTTGCGGGTGGGCTGGTGCACGGTGGTGGAGTGCACCGAGGCCGGGCCGCACCGCCTCGTCGGCAGCCCCGGCGCACCGGAGACCCAGGCCGCCCAGACGCCGTGGCTACCGATCAGCGCGGCCGCTGCGCTGGACGCCACCGAGCAGTGGGTGCCGCAGCTGTGGCGGGATATGGACACCACATTGGCCGCCGCCCCACTGGGGGATCCGCGAACCGCGGTGGTGTTGGGACGTCCCGGCGGCCCGCAGTTCCGGCCCTCGGAGGTGGCGCGGCTGGGGTATCTGGCCGGCATCGTCGCCACCCTGCTGCGCTAACCCGCCGGACTGGCATCCCCGGTTTCCAGCAGCGCACGGAACCCGTCCTCGTCGAGGATCGGCACCCCGAGTTCAACGGCCTTGTCGTACTTGGACCCGGGTGCGTCACCGGCGACGACGAAGGAGGTCTTCTTCGACACCGATCCAGCGGCCTTGCCACCGCGGGCGATGATCGCCTCCTTGGCCTCGTCGCGGGAGAAACCGGTCAGCGATCCGGTCACCACGATGGTCAGTCCGGCGCAGGTGGGTTCGACGCCGGCATCGCGTTCGTCGGCCATCCTCACCCCCGCGGCGCGCCACTTGTCGACGATGGCCCGGTGCCAGTCCACCGCGAACCACTCCCGCAGTGCCGTGGCGATGGTCGGCCCGACGCCTTCGACGTCGGCGAGTTGCTCCTGGGCGGCCGCCATGATCGCCTCCAAGCTGCCGAACGCGGTCGCCAGGGCGCGCGCCGCGGTCGGGCCGACGTGCCGGATCGACAGCGCCACCAGGATCCGCCACAGCGGCCGGTCCTTGGCCTGCTGCAGGTTGGTCAGCAACCGGGTGGCGTTGGCTGACAGCCCGCCGTCCTTGGTGCAGAAGAACTCCGCCTTGGCCAGGTCCTCGGGCCCCAAATCGAACAGGTCGCTCTCGTCGGTGATCACCCCGGCCTTGAGCAGCGCGATAGCAGCCTCGTAACCGAGGCCCTCGATGTCCAGCGCGCCGCGGCCGGCGATGTGAAACACCCTCTCCCGCAACTGCGCCGGGCACGATCGGGCGTTGGGGCAGCGGATGTCGACGTCGCCTTCCTTGGCCGGGGCCAGCAGGGTGCCGCACTCCGGGCATTCGGTGGGCATGACGAACTCCCGTTCGGTGCCGTCGCGCAGGTCCACGACGGGGCCCAGCACCTCGGGGATCACGTCGCCGGCTTTGCGGATCATCACCGTGTCGCCGATCAGCACGCCCTTGCGTTTGACCTCCGCGGCGTTGTGCAGGGTGGCCAGGCTCACCGTGGACCCGGCGACGCGCACCGGATCCATGAACGCGAACGGAGTGACCCGACCGGTGCGGCCGACGTTGACCCGGATGTCACGCAACCGGGTCTGGGCCTCCTCGGGCGGGTACTTGTAGGCCACCGCCCACCGTGGCGCCCTTGAGGTGGCGCCGAGGCGGCGCTGCTGGGCCAACTCGTCGAGTTTGACCACCACACCGTCGATCTCGTGCTCGATCTGGTGGCGGCGTTCCCCCCAGTAGTCGATGCGCTCCCGAACAGCCGACAGACCCTGCACCCGGGTGGTGTGCTCGGAGACCGGCAGGCCCCAGGCCTTCATCGCGGCGAACGCCTCATTCAAGGTCGCCGGCCGGAAATCACCGTTGAACTCGGCGAAGCCCAGACCGTGGCAGATCATCCGCAGCGGCCGCCGGGCGGTGACCGCCGGGTTCTTCTGCCGCAGCGATCCGGCGGCGCTGTTGCGCGGATTGGCGAACGGGGGCTTGCCCTCCTCGACGAGGCTGGCGTTGAGGTTCTCGAAGTCGGCGAGCATGAAGAACACCTCACCGCGCACCTCGAGAATCGCCGGGACCGGGAAATCGTCTGAGGCCGTGAGGGTTTCCGGGATGTCGGTGATGGCGCGGGCGTTGAGGGTGACGTCCTCGCCGACCCGGCCGTCGCCGCGGGTGGCGGCGCGTGCCAACCTGCCGTCCCGGTACACCAGGGCGATCGCGACCCCGTCGACCTTGAGTTCGCAGAGGTAGTTCGGGTCGGCGCCGATCTCGTTCTCCACCCGCGCCGACCAGGCCAGCAGTTCCTCGGCGTTGAACACGTCGTCGAGGCTGAGCATCCGTTCGAGATGTTCGGCGGCGGTGAACTCGGTGGCGAAACCCGCACCACCGACCAACTGGGTGGGCGAATCCGGCACCCGCAGTTCGGGATAGCGCTCCTCGAGGTCGCGCAGTTCGTTGAACAGCGCATCGAAATCGGCGTCGGAAATGACCGGCGCATCCTTGACGTAGTACCGGAACTGGTGGCCGCGCACCTCCTCGGCCAGGTCCTGCCAGCGGCGCCGAACGTCCGGTTCGATCGGGTCGGTGCCCGGGTTGTCGGGAGCCACTGTCTAGTTGCGCCCCGGCAGCTTCATCACGGTTTGGACGATCGGGAACAGCGATTTCTGCCACAGCGCCGGCGGGATGCCGAAGGGCGGGTCGAGGTTGAGCACCCGGGCCGTGGCGATCGTCTGCGGCTCAGTGTATTTCAGCAGACCTTCAGGGCCGTGCCGGCGCCCCACCCCCGAGGTGCCCATCCCGCCCATCGGGGCGCTGAGGCTGCCCCAGGCGAAGGCATAGCCCTCGTTGACGTTGACCGTCCCGCAACGCAGCCGGGCGGCGATCCGCTCCCCCTCGGCGTCCGAGCCCGCCCAGACGCTGGCGTTGAGCCCGTACTCGGTGTCGTTGGCCCTGGCGATGGCTTCCTCGGTGTCGGCGACCGGATAGATCGCCACCACCGGACCGAAGGTCTCGCTGCGGTAGCACTCCATCTCGGGGGTGACGCCGGTCAGCACGGTCGGCTCGTAGAACAGCGGGCCGATGTCGGGGCGGGCCTTCCCTCCGGCAACCACCTTGGCGCCCTTGGCTTTCGCATCCTCGACGTGATCGGTGACGGTCTTGAGCTGACCTTCGGAGATCAGGCTGCCCATGTCGGCGGAGAAGTCGTAGCCGGTTCCCAGGTTCATCTTCTCGACGGCGGCGACGAACTTGTCGGTGAACTCCTCGGCAACGGAATCCTCGACGTAGATCCGCTCGATGGAGATGCACAACTGGCCGGCGTTGGAGAAGCAGGCCCGCAGGCCGGCCTCGGCAACCTTGTCCAGGTTGGCCCCCCGGGTCACGATCATGGCGTTCTTCCCGCCCAACTCAGCGGAGAACCCGATCAGCCGCCGACCGCACTGCTCGGCCAGTTGCCGTCCGGTCGCCGTCGACCCGGTGAACATCAGGTAGTCGCAGTGTTCGATGATCGCGGTGCCCACCACCGACCCGGGTCCGGGCACGATCGCGTACAGATCCCGGGGCAAACCGGCCCGATAGAGCAGTTCAGCGCACGCCAGCGCGCAGTAGGGGGTCTGGCTGTCCGGTTTGAGCACCACCGCGTTGCCGGCGATCAGGGCGGGCACCGCATCCGAGGCGGTCAGCGTCATCGGATAGTTCCACGGCGAGATGATGCCCACCACGCCCTTGGGTTGGTAGCCGACGGTGGTCTTGCCGATCACCGGCAGCAGCGACTGCACTCCGTGGGTCTTGAGCAGGCCCTCGGAGACCCGGGCGTAGTAGTTGGCGTTGGCGGTCAGGTCGATCAGTTCCTCCTGGGCGGCCCACCGCGCCTTGCCGGCTTCGGCTTGCAGCAGGTCCATCAGGAAGTCGCGATTGTCGACCACCAGGTCGCGGTAGTTGCGGATGACCTCAAGGCGCTCGCCGACCGACTTTTTTGCCCAGCCTTCCTGGGCGGCCCGGGCCCGCGCGGCGGCGGCCTCGACGTCGGCGGCGGTGCCGACCGGGATGGTGGCCAGGGGCCGCCCGGTGAAGACCTCCTCGACCGTGCGGGTCGGCCGATCGGAGGGGTTCTCGATGGCCACCAGAGAACGCAGTCGCTCGAAAACCTCGGCTGATGGAGCGGGCATATCGCCACCTCGGGTCGAAGGGGTGCTGGGCGGAGCTGTGCAGATCAGCCTAGTTCGCGGTTCCGACCTCGGCGATGGCGCGCTGGGTCAGCGCGGTGGCCGCCCGCGCCCAGGCCTCGGTGGCACCGGCCAGACCACAGCGGGGGCTGATCCCGACCCGGCTGGCCAGCACCGACCGGGGGAATCCCAGCCGGTCGGTGACTGCCGCCGCGGCGGCGGCCAGTTCCTCCGGCGACGGGACCCGCTCGGGTGCGACGGCGGGCACCAGACCCACAACGACGCTGCGCCCGGAGTCCAGGAACTCACCCAACCCGTCCAGACTGTCGGCGTCCACCGCCGCAGCGTCCACCGACAGCGCACCGATGGCACTGCGCTGCAGCACTTTCCACGGCACCTCAGCACCGCAGCTATGCAGCAGCACCTCACCGCCAACCCTCTCGGCGCACCCGTTGAGCAGGCCGATCGCGACGGATTCATCGACCGGGTGCACCGGGCTCAGCGCCGTCACACCGGTCAGTCGGCCGGCCAGGGCCGCGGCCAGCAGGGGCTCGTCGAACTGCACCAGTACCGGTGCGCCGAACCGGCGGGTCAACGCTGCGCGGTGCACAGCCATCCCCTCGGCCAGCGAAGCGCCCAGATCACGAACCGCGCCCGCGTCGGTGATCGCGCGGTGTCCGTTGGCCAGTTCCAGTTCCGCGGCCAGCGTGATCGGACCGGGCGCCTGGATCTTGACGGTCCGCCCGGTGCCGGCCGCGCCGGCCTTCTCCCAGGCCTCCTCGAAGGCGTCGAGATCCTCGTCGAGCAGGCTGGCCGCCCGGCGGGTGATCGAACTCGGCCGGGCCGCGATCCGGTAGCCGCGCGGGACGGTGTCGATGGCGATGTCGACCAGCAGCGCCCCGGCCCGGCCGATCATGTCCGCGCCGAGTCCGCGGGCCGGAAGTTCGGGGAGATAGGGCAGATCGGGAAGTTCACCGACGATCACCTCGGCGGCGTGCCGAGCCGAGGTCCCGGGCCAGGATCCGATTCCGGTGGCCGCCGCGAGAACGCTCACCCGCCCACCGTAGGGCAGGCCGACTCGAGCACCGTGTGGATGAGCCGCATCTTGGCCAGCACCGGCACCGGCAGCACGAACGGGTACAGATCCGACTTGCCCATCGACCGGTTCACCATGTTCAGCGACCAGGACAGCGGCAGCCACATCTCGATGATGGTGTCAAAACCGCTGGGGCCCAGAACTTTGCGCTGATAGGTCGCCGTCGCTGGGGCCAGGCCGTAGGCGGCGGCGGTGTCCAGGGTGCTGCGGATGTGCAAGTAGTGCGCGAAGGTCTCGGCCCAGTCCTCGGCGGGATGCATGCTCGCGTAGGACGAGACGTAGTTCCGCTGCCAGTCGGCGGGGGCACCCTGGCGGTAGTGGCGGTCCAGCGCCGACTGGTAGTCGATGTCGGGGTCGCCGAACAGTCCCCGGAAGGCGTCCAGTCGGTCCGGGACGACCGCGACGAGGCGGTAGAAGTAGTAGTGCCCGATCTCGTGGCGGAAGTGGCCGAGCAGGGTGCGGTAGGGCTCGTCCATGTCGACGCGCATCTGCTCGCGGTGGATGTCGTCGCCTTCAGCAAGGTCGACGGTGATGACGCCGCTGTGGTGGCCGGTGACGACCCGTTCGGTGCTGCTGGACAACAGGTCGAAGGCCAGACCGTACTGCGGGTCCTGGTGACGGTCGACGATCGGCAGGTGCAGTTCGCGCAGTTCGGCGATCAGCCGCCGCTTGGCCGACTCGGCTTCGGCGAAGGCCGACAACCCGACCGGGTCGGTGTCAGCGGGCCGGGTGCGGGTCAGCGCGCAGGAGAGGCACAGCTGCCGGACGGGATGCACCTTGACCAGCCAATTGCATTTGGCCAGATGAAGATTCGCGCACAGTTGGTAGTCGTGGGCGGCCACCGCGCCGTCGTGGCCGTCCCCGCCGGCCGGGCTGATAACCAGGAAGGCCATCTCGTCGAGGGAGAAACCGACCGCGCTGCCGCAGGACAGGCAGACCGAGTTCTCAAAGGCCAGGTGCTGACCGCAGGTGGGGCAGGTGAAATCACGCATCGGGCAGGGTGCCGTCGAACGGGGCGACGTCCACCGACACCTCGATCACGCTAAACTCCGAGTCGGTGAAGATGATGCCCCGCAGCGGCGGTACGTCGGCGTAGTCCCGGCCCCAGCCCACCGTGATGTAGCGCTCGTCGACCAGTTGGTCGTTGGTCGGGTCGAAGCCCAACCAACGGTTGTCCGGGGTCCACACCGCGGCCCAGGCGTGCGTCGCGTCGACCCCGAGCATCCGTTCCTTGCCGGGCGGCGGATCGGTGGCGAGGTACCCCGACACGTAGCTGGCGGCCAGCCCGTGGGCCCGAAGGCAGGCGATCGCCAACCGGGCGAAGTCCTGACAGACCCCCTCGCCAGCCGCCACCACCTCAGCCACCTGGGTCGACACCGTCGTCGACCCGGACCGGTAGGTGAAGTCGGCGAAGATCCGCGCGTTGAGATCGGTGATGACCTCGATCAGCGGGCGGCCGGGGGTGAAACTCGGCGCGGCGTACTCCCGCACCTCCTCGGTGATCTCCGGCGGCCGCAGGTCCATGGCGAAGTCGGCGGCAAGCACGCCGTCGGGTCCGGTGGGGCGGGCCGATTCCCACGGCGCCAGGGCGGCCCCGGACCGGTACAGCTGCACCGGCGGCGCGTCGACGTCGACGACGGCGGTCCCCACCACCGAGAGCACCTGGTGGCGCTGGGTGACGTGGAAGTAGGAGCTGATGTTCCCGTACCCGTCCCGACTGGTGGACCGGTCCGCCGGCTGGGGGTCGATGTCCAGGATGAACGCTCGGCAGCGCTGCCGGGTGCCGTCCCGGGGTGTCAGGTGCGCCCGGCCGTAGGAGCTGGTCACCACATCGGAGTAGCGGTACTCGGTGCGGTGCACGACGCGGTAGCGGCGCGAGGGCGCCGCGGCGAGGCCGGTCACGGCATGACCCGCCGCTGGCTGGGCCCCCACAGGGGCTGCATATCCCCGGGCAGCGACAGCTGGGTCTGGGTGATCACATCGGAGAGTTCGCGCAGCGCGTCGTGCATCCCGCCCAGCAGCTCGTCGAACTCGACCCGCAGGCCTGCGGCGTCGGCGTGGTCGAGGTCTTCGGGATCCAGCCGGCGCAACCGCACGCTGATGTCCTCCACCAGCCGCTCCGGCCGTGAGGAACCCGAGGCGCCCGGCAGGGACCGCAGCTGGGCGCGCAGCTGATCGAGTTGGTAGGCCAGGGATCTCGGGTTGGTCCCGTCGAACAACAACAGCTCGGCCACCGCCGTCACGCTGGCCTGGCCGAGGTTGTGACGCCGGTAGATCACCGAACACTCGGTGGCCACCAGCACCGAGTCGGTGATGGTCTGTTCGGCGGCCGGGCTGCGCCGGCGGGTCAGCGTGGCCCGCAGCAGTGCGGTCAGCCCCAGCCCGCGCTCGATGCGTTTGCCGACGTCCATCATCATCCAGCCGGGGTCCCGGATCATCGACTCGGCTGCCATGCCGGACAACGCCAGCATGCCGGCCAAGGTCCGCTGCTGGGCGGCGGCGAGCACGGTGTCCTCGCCCGGTTGGCGCCGTGCGGACCGGCGCGGTTCCGGTGGGCCAGCCAGTGCTCGTTCGACCGCACCGAGCACCATCCAGGTGTCGTTGGACATCTGGTCGCGCACTGCACGGGCAGCAAGACCGAAGCCCTCGATGGAATGGGCCAGCGACCCTGGGCACATCCGGTCCGCGGTCAGCCTCCACAGCAGGTGCGGCGCGCCGCTGAGCAGGTCCTCGGTGGGTGCACCCTCAACCGTTTGGCCGGTGATCTGGCCGAGCGCGGCCAGCAGCACCGGCAGGCACTCGCTGCCCTCGATGTCGCGACGATTGCGGTATTCGTGGTATCGCTCGCGGGTGACGATGAGCAGTCGCGCCAGACCTTCGGCGCGTTCGGCGTACCGGCCGATCCAGAACAGGTCGGAGAGCACCCGGGGGGAGCTGATGAATTCGGTACCGCTGGGAAGCCGCACCGACGGCACGGTGAGCACGTGTTCCGCGGCAGCGCGCGTCGGCGGTCGAATCCAAACATCCTTGGCCGCTGCTGTTTTCAGCCGGAAGGCGGACGGTCCGGGCGCCAGGACGTAGCCGAGGCCACCGACCATGGGGGCGTATCCGCCGCGTTGCGCCACGGTGAAAAGCCGCAACCCGACACTGGCCGCCGACAGCGCACCCGGAAAGTGATCGGTGGGTGCGGTGGAGAACTGCGGCAGTTCCTGGCCCACCCACTGCCACGGTTCGGCCTCGATGCGGGCCTTGAGTTCGGCGCGCTGGGAGGCCGACAGGGTCGGACCCACGATGGTCTGGGCATCGACGGTCGACTTGATCAGCAAACCGGACAGGTTGGCCAGCAGGTGTGAGCGTTCGGAGTCCGCACCGCCCCAGTACAGCGTCGGACAGTCCAGCACGGGCTTCTCCCCCAGCAGCAACTCGGCGAGCTGGGGCAAGAACCGTTGCAGGCCAGCGCTTTCCAGGATGCCGCTGCCCAGGCTGTTGACCACGGTCACCGCGCCGCGGCGCTGCGCTTCGACCAGACCGGCGACCCCGAGCCGGGAGTCGGGCCGCAGATCCAGGGGGTCGACGTAGTCGGCGTCGACGCGTCGCAACACGACGTCGACCCGCTTGAGGGTGCCCAGTGAGCGCATCCACAGTTTGCCGTCCCGCACCACCAGGTCGGCGCTCTCGACGAGGGGGAAGCCCAGGGCGGTCGCCAGGTAGGCCTGGTCGAAGGCGGTCTCGGAGTAGATGCCCGGACTCAACACCACCACGACGGGGTCCTCGGCGGCCTCCGGGGCGGCCTCGATCAGGGCGACTCGCAGGGCTTGGGCGAATGGCGACGCCGAACGCGGGCGGATCCGTTCGTAGAACTCGGGCAGCGCCCGGGCGACGACCCGGCGGTCGGCCAGGGCGTAGCCCGCACCCGACGGTGCCTGCGCCCAGTCCCGGTTGACCAGGAATGCGCCGCCGGCGCCGCGACTGACGTCGCAGCCGAACAGGAACAGGTGGTTGCCGCCGGGGTCGTGGACGCCGCGGACCGCCCGCAGGTAGCCGGGGTGGCCGTAGAGCAGTTCTGGTGGCAGGACGCCACTGGTGAGCGAGCGCTGGTCGCCGTAGAGGTCGCGAAGGACGGCGTCGAGGAGGCGGGAGCGCTGCACCACCCCGGCCTCCAGGGTCTGCCAGTCGGCGGCCGCGAGGAGCAGTGGTATGCCGTCGAGGTGCCACGGGCCGGGCATGGCCATGCCGTTGCTGTCGGTGACCGCATCACCGTGTGGGTCGATCTCGATGTAGGTGATGCCGTCGTCGTCGACCAGGCCGCGCAGGACTTCGTGAAGTCGTTCCATCCCGCGGCGGCCGCGTTCGGCCAGCAGGTCGGCGAACTCCTGCCAGGCCGGCCGGACCTCCCCGGTGAGGTCGACGAACTCGTCGTAACCGGTGGCGCCGAACGCCCCGACAGCCGGGCCGGCGCCGCGCACGTCGAACAGCGTCTCCTGGGCCCGGGTGGCGCGATAACCGTCCAGCAGTCGGTCCGGGTCGGTGATCGAGACTGACACCTGACCTTCCTCCTGCCTCGACATTGGACACACCTGTCGCTGCTCTCGGCCGCTACCGTCGGCTGACGCCCGCTCAGCGCAGCACGGTACGCACCCGGCGCAGATCAAGGATGCCAGGCGCGCCGACGTCGGTGGACAGCCGCGCCTGCTTCTCCTTCAGTCCGGCGATGTCGATACTGCCCGGGGTGAAGCCGTGCGCCTCGAACCGGCTGCCCCGGCGCGACTCGGCGGCCACCGCGTTGACCGGCGGGTCGTCGTAGGCCCGCCCGCCGGGATGGGTGACGTGGTAGGTGCACCCGCCGCGGGAGGTCCCGGTGGCCAGGTCCACCAACTCCAACCGCAGCGGGGAGTCGACGGTGATGCTGGGGTGCAGTGCGCTGGGCGGCTGCCAGGCTCGGTAGCGGACGCCTCCGACGAGCACGTCGGGGTTGTCGGTGGCCAGCATCGGGATCGGGTAGCCGTTACAGGTGACGAGATGGCGCTGCCGGTCGGCGCCGATGGTGCGGACCTGGATCCGCTCGACCGAGGAGTCGACGTAGCGAGCCGTGCCCGTTGAGGTGGACTCCTCGCCGAGGGTGTACCACGGCTCGATCGCGCCCCGCAGTTCGATCTCGACGCGGTCGAACACCGCCGTCCCGATCCTGGGGAAACGAAACTCGGTGAAGGGATCGAACCAGCTGGTGTCGAAGTCGATCCCGTGTGCCCGCAGGTCGGCCGCGACGTCGGCGATATCGTGAATGACGAAGTGCGGCAGCAGGTATCGACCGTGCAGGTTCAGTCCGTGCCGGATCAGCGGGGCCCGCAGCGGATCGTCCCAGAACCGGGCGACCAGCGCCCGGACCAGCAGCGACTGCACCATCGCCATCTGGTGGTGCGGCGGCATCTCGAAGCCGCGCAGTTCGAGCAGGCCCAGCCGGCCTCGCGGGCCGTCGGGGCTGTAGAGCTTGTCGATGCAGAATTCCGCGCGGTGGGTGTTGCCGGTGATGTCGGTGAGCAGGTGCCGCAGCGCCCGGTCGGCGATCCACGGAGCGACGCTTGCGGAGCGACCCTCGGAGGCGGCGACGCTTGCGGAGCGACCCTCGGAGGCGGCGACGCTTGCGGAGCGACC
>CAYXBN010000015.1:13767-75567 GCA_964463215.1 uncultured Mycobacterium sp.
AGGCGGCGACGCTTGCGGAGCGACCCTCGGAGGCGGCGACGCTTGCGGAGCGACCCTCGGAGGCGGCGACGCTTGCGGAGCGACCGGCCAGTCGGTGGATCTCGGCGAAGGCGATCTCCAACTCGTAGAGCGCATCCTCGCGTCCCTCATCGACCCGCGGCGCCTGCGAGGTGGTGCCGATGAACCGGCCCGAGAACAGGTAGGACAGCGACGGGTGGCGCTGCCAATAGGTCAGCAGCGACACCAACAGGTCGGGCCGGCGCAGTAGCGGTGAATCAGCGGGAGTCCGCCCGCCCAGGGTGATGTGGTTGCCCCCGCCGGTGCCGCCGTGCGTGCCGTCCAGATCGAACGATTCGGTGGACAGCCGGGCCAACCGTGCCTTCTCGTAGAGAGTCTTCAGCGCGGCGCTCTGCTCGGCGAAACTGGCGGCGGGGGTGACGTTGACCTCGATGACCCCCGGATCGGGGGTGATCGACATCGAGTGCAGGCGGCCGTCCGGCGGCGGGGGGTATCCCTCCACCACCACCGGGGTGCCCGCCGCGCCGGCGGCGGCCTCGACCCGACCCACCAGGTCGACGAAGTGCTCCAGGGCGTCGGTCGGCGGCAGGAAGACGTGCAGCAGGCCGTCGCGGACCTCGGCGACCAGTGCGGTGACCGGGGTGATGGCCTCGGCGTCGGCGACGTCGGCGTCGGTTTGCTCCGGTTCGGCGGGCAACTCGGCGGTGGCGTCCAACGGGTCAGCCGGGAACGTCGGCGGCGGCGGCGTCCAGCTGATCGAGTCCAGCGGCAGCCGAAGCCCGGCCGGTGAGTCCCCGTCGAGCAGCACGATGCGGCCGCGGCGCAGCCGCCAGTCGGCACTGGCCCAGCCCGCATCATCCTCGCGCCGGTGCAGCGGCAGCACCCAGGCGGCGGGCTCGCTCGCCGGCCGCTCCAGCCGATCCAGCAGGGCCGCCCGGCCGGTCGCAGTGCCGGCGTCGTTGAGGGGATCGTCACCGGGATCCACCGGGGGACCCAGCGGTGTGCGCACCTCGGCCAGCAACCGGGCCAGCGGATCCTCGAAGGCGGGCCGCACCTGGGTGCCGGGCAACCCCAGACCCGCGGCCACCGCCGCGAGCAGGCGTTCGGCGGCGAGCGGGTCCGCCGCGGCGGGCTGGCCGTTCCACGGGTCGGCCAGCAGGTCGGCGTCACGCCACAGCGGTTGACCGTCGCGGCGCCAGTGCAGCCCGATCTGCCAGCGCGGCAACGGTTCTCCCGGATACCACTTGCCCTGGCTGCGCTGGACCAGGCCATGCGGCGCCCACTCCGCCTTGAGCATCGCGGTCAGCACCGAGGCTCGTTCCCGTTTCTGCGGTCCGTCGGCCTCGGTGGTCCATTCCGGGGCGACCTGGTCGTCGATCGAGACGAAAGTCGGTTCGCCGCCGATGGTCAAGCGGACGTCGGCGGCTTCCAGGCGGGCGTCGACCTGCTCCCCCAGTGCGGTGATCGCCGCCCAGGTGGCTTCGGTGTAGGGCAGGGTCACCCGGGGGTCCTCATGAATCCGGGTGACGGTGTTGGAGAACTCGAAGGTGGTCTCGGCGATCCCGGTGGCCCCACTGATCGGCGCGGCCGACGCGGGGTGCGGGGTGGCGGCCAGTGGGATGTGGCCCTCCCCCGCGAACAGCCCCGAGGTCGGATCCAGCCCGATCCAACCCGCCCCGGGCACGTACACCTCGGTCCAGGCATGCAGGTCGGTGAAATCCGCGGCCGGACCGGACGGCCCGTCGATGGCCTCCACATCGGAGGTCAGTTGCACCAGATAGCCAGAGACAAAGCGGGCGGCCAGACCGAACCGGCGCAGCGCGGCGACCAGCATCCAGGCCGAATCACGACAGGACCCGATCCTCGTCCGCAGGGTGTAGTCAGGTGCCTGGACGCCCGGTTCCATCCGCACGCTGTAGTTGATGTCAGCGGCCGCGGCACTGTTGACACCGACCAGGAAGTCGATCGTGCGCATCCCCGGGGTCCACCGGTGGGCGTCGACCCACGCCTGCAGCAACTCTCCGGCGCCGGTCTCATCAGCGGCGTGGTCGCCGTCGTCGACCGGACGCAGGTAAGGTTCCAGATCCTCCCGCAACGATTCCGGGTAATCGAACGGCACCGTCTCGGCGTACTCCTCGATGAAGAAGTCGAACGGGTTGATGACCTTCATGTCGGCGATCAGGCCGACGTTGATGCTCAGCTTGCGGGTGGGGTTGGGAAAGACCAAGCGGGCCAGAAAGTTTCCGAAGGCATCCTGCTGCCAGTTGATGAAGTGGTCGGCAGGCTCGACCTCCAGCGAGTAAGCCTCGATGGGGGTGCGGGTGTGCGGAGCCGGGCGCAGCCGCACCACGTGCGGATGTACCTCGACGAGTCGGTCGAAGGTGTAGCTGGTGCGGTGCTCGATCCCGACTCTGATTCCCACAGCCGCCAATCCCACCAATGAGTTGTTACTTCTGGGAAAAATACATGTTTCCTGCGCGCAATCACTGCCGTGTGCGGTATCAACTGCGGATATCACTTCCAGCCCGAGGGGATCCGATTCATGCGGCTTGTCGACTTCAAGGCCAAGACGCCGCTGATCGGAATGTCGATGGTGTTCCTGGCGATGTTCGTGGTGGCGGTGACCGCCTACCTGCACGTGGGCTGGTACTCGGTCCTGGGCTACGCGGTGGCCGCGGCGGTGGCCGTCTTCGGCTTCGTCTTCACCTTCCGGGACATGCCCACCCCGCCGCACGGCCCTGACACCGGTCTCGAGGCCCCCCACAACTCCGAGGAGCCCCGGCCATGACCACCACACCCGCTCATCCGATCTCCAACCAGGCCGCGCTGACCGCCGAGGACGCCGGCTATCACAAGAGCCTCAGTCCCCGGCAGCTGCAGATGATCGCCATCGGCGGTGCGATCGGGACCGGTCTGTTCCTGGGTGCCGGTGGCCGGCTCGCGAGCGCAGGCCCCGGCCTGTTCCTGGTGTACGGGGTCTGCGGGGTGTTCGTCTTCCTGATCCTGCGCGCGATGGGCGAACTCGTGCTGCACCGCCCCACGACGGGGTCCTTCGTCTCCTATGCCCGGGAATTCCTCGGCGAGAGGGCCGCCTATGTCGCGGGCTGGATGTACTTCCTGAACTGGTCGGTGACGACGATCGTCGACTCGACGGCGATCGCGGTCTTCTTCAAGTTCTGGGGGGTCTTCAAGGACGTCCCGCAGTGGCTGATCGCCCTGATCGCGCTGGGCATCGTGCTGGCCATGAACCTGGTGTCGGTCAAGTTGTTCGGTGAGTTCGAGTTCTGGGCGGCGCTGGTGAAGGTCATCGCGCTGGTCACCTTCCTGGTCGCCGGGACGATCTTCCTGGCGGGCCGGTACTCGATCGACGGCAATCCCACCGGGTTCAGCGTGATCAATAATCACGGCGGACTCTTCCCGGTCGGGCTGCTGCCCTTGGTCCTGGTCACCTCCGGTGTCGTGTTCGCTTATGCGGCAGTCGAACTCGTTGGCATCGCCGCTGGGGAGACCGAGGAACCGGAGAAGGTGATGCCGCGGGCGATCAACTCGGTGATCGCCCGTATCGCGCTCTTCTACGTCGGCTCGCTGTTCCTGCTCGCGCTGCTGCTGCCCTACACCGCCTACTCGGCCGGGGAGAGTCCGTTCGTCACCTTCTTCGGCAAGATCGGCATCGAAGGCGCCGGCACGGTGATGAACCTGGTGGTGCTCACCGCGGCGTTCTCCAGCTTGAACGCCGGCCTGTACTCCACCGGTCGGATCCTGCGCTCGATGGCGATGAGTGGCAGCGCACCGAAGTTCACAGCACGGATGTCCCGGAATGGCGTGCCCTACGGCGGGATCCTGCTGACCGCCTCGATCGGCCTGCTCGGGGTGCTGCTCAACAGCATCGTGCCGGATCAGGCCTTCGAGATCGTGCTGAACGTGGCCTCACTGGGCATCCTGTCGTCGTGGGCCACCATCATCATCTGCCAACTTCAGTTGTACCGGTGGTCACAGCAGGGCCGGATGACACGGCCGTCGTTCCGGATGTGGGGCGCGCCCTACACCGGATATCTGACGCTGGCCTTCCTGGTGACGGTGCTTGTCCTGATGGCGTTCAACTATCCGGTCGGCACCATCACCATCGGCGGCCTCGCGGTGCTGATCCCGGTGCTCATCGGGGGCTGGTACCTGGTCCGCGACCGCGTATCGGCGATCGCCCAGGAACGGGCTGACGCCGGCGAACTCGACCGCGGTTGAGGACGTTTCAGCCGAGCTGTTGGCCGGCGATGGTGGCGCTGCCGATGACCTCGTCGCCGAGGGGGTCGGGCCGGTAGAGCACCATGGTCTGGCCGGGGGCCACCCCGCGCACCGGGGTGCGCAGCGCCATCTCCAGCCGGCCGTCGTGGAGTTCGGCCACGCCGGCGGCCACCCCGCCGTGGGCCCGGACCTGCACCTCGCACTCGATCGGGCCGTGCGGCGCCGACCCGGCGGTGAAGACCGGTTGCTGCCCGGTCAACGCCCACACGTCCAGGTCGGCGGCGGTCCCGACGCGCACCGTCGCGGTGTCGGCGTCGATGCCGGTGACGTAGCGCGGGCTGCCGTCCGGGCCAGGCCCGGGGATGCCCAGGCCCTTGCGCTGGCCGATGGTGAAGCCGTGCACCCCGTCATGGCGGGCCAGCACCTGACCCTCGGTGTCGACGACGGCGCCGGGCCGAACACCGATCCGCTCGCCCAGGAAGGCGCGGGTGTCCCCAGAGGGGATGAAGCAGATGTCGTGGCTGTCCGGTTTGGCCGCCACCGCCAGACCGCGCCCGGCCGCCTCCTCGCGGATGGCCGGTTTGGCGGTGTCGCCGACCGGGAAGACCGCATGGCGCAATTGCTCGGCGGTCAGTACGCCCAACACATAGGACTGGTCCTTGTCGCGGTCGACCGCACGGCGCAGCCGCCCCTCGGCCAGTCGGGCGTAGTGGCCGGTGGCCACCGCCTCGAAGCCGAGCGCCAGCGCCCGAGCCGCCAACGCCGAGAACTTGATCCGCTCGTTGCACCGGACGCACGGGTTGGGGGTCTGGCCGCGGGCGTAGGACTCCACGAAGTCGTCGATGACGTCGGCTTGGAACCGGTCGGCGAAATCCCAGACGTAGAAGGGGATTCCGAGAATGTCGGCCACCCGACGGGCGTCTGCGGCGTCCTCCCGCGAGCAGCATCCCCGGGAACCGGTGCGCAACGTCCCCGGCGCCGACGACAACGCCAGGTGCACGCCGACCACGTCGTGACCGGCATCCACCATGCGGGCTGCGGCCACCGAGGAGTCCACGCCCCCGCTCATCGCCGCCAGGACTCTCACCGGGTTGCCCCCAGCGACGAACTGGCCAGCGCCGCATGCCGCGCCCGTTCGACAGCGGCCGGGAGCACCTGCAGGGCGGCATCGACGTCGGCGTTGGTGCTGGTGTGCCCCAGGGACAGCCGCAGCGACCCCCGGGCGATGCCGGGGTCGACCCCCATCGCGAGCAGCACGTGGGAGGCCTGAGCCACCCCGGCCGTGCACGCCGACCCCGTTGAGCACTCGATCCCGTTGGCGTCCAACAGCATCAGCAGCGAGTCACCCTCGCAACCGCGGAAGGTGAAGTGCGCATTGCCCGGCAGTCGCCCAGCACCGGCTGCGCCGTTGACCACGACGTCGTCGATCGAGGAGAGCACCCCCTCGATCAGCCGGTCCCTCAGGGCGCTCAGTCGCACCGCCGTCTCCGCCCGGGAGCCGACGGCGACGTCGGCCGCGACGGCCATCGCCACCGCCCCGGCCACATCGACGGTGCCGGATCGCACGTCACGCTCCTGTCCACCGCCGTGCAGCAACGGCACGCAGGCCGTATCGCGGCGCAACAGCAGTGCCCCGGTTCCGGTCGGCCCGCCGAACTTGTGGGCGGTGATGCTCAGCGCCGCCAGCCCCGAGTCACCGAAGTCCAGCGGGAGCACCCCGGCGGCCTGCACCGCGTCGCTGTGCATGGGTACTCCGAATTCCGCTGCGATAGCGGCCAATTCGGGTATCGGCATGATCGTGCCGACCTCGTTGTTGGCCCACATGACGGTGACCAGCGCGACGTCGTCGTGCACCAGGAGTGCCTCGCGAAGAGCATCGGGGCGCACCGATCCGTCGGCGGCGCACGGAAGGTAGGTCACCTCCGCACCCTCATGGGCGGCCAGCCAGTCGACGGCGTCGAGAACGGCGTGGTGTTCCACCGCGGTACTGATGATCCGGCGGCGCATCGGGTCGGCGTCGCGGCGCGCCCAGAAGATGCCCTTGACGGCCAGGTTGTCGCTGTCGGTGCCGCCGGCGGTGAAGATCACCTCCGACGGCCGGGCGCCGAGGCGGGCAGCCAGGCTCTCCCGTGACTCCTCCACGCGGCGCCGGGCGGACCGGCCGGCGGTGTGCAGCGAGGAGGCGTTGCCGACGTCGGCCAGTGCGGCGGTCATCGCCTCGATGGCCTGCGGGTGCATCGGGGTGGTGGCAGCGTGGTCGAGATACACCGACCGGTTCTGGCTCATGGCCTGTTCAGGATACCGGCGTCCCCCACCCGCGCGAGCAGACACAAAAGCCCCCGACACGCCGGGCGTGCGGGGGCTTTTGTGTCTGCTCGCGGGGTCGGCCGCGGCAGGTGACTAACCCTTGCGGGCCTTGATGGCGTCGGTCAGCTGCGGCGCGACGCTGAACAGGTCGCCCACCACGCCGTAGTCGGAGATCTCGAAGATCGGCGCTTCCTCATCCTTGTTGACCGCGACGATGGTCTTCGAGGTCTGCATGCCGGCCCGGTGCTGGATCGCCCCGGAGATGCCCAGTGCGATGTAGAGCTGGGGGGACACCGTCTTGCCGGTCTGACCAACCTGGAACTGACCCGGGTAGTAGCCGGAGTCCACCGCCGCGCGGGAGGCGCCGACCGCGCCGCCCATCGAGTCGGCCAGCGCCTCGACGACGCTGAACTTCTCGGCGGAGCCGACACCGCGGCCGCCGGCGACCACGATGCTGGCCTCGGCGAGCTCGGGGCGGTCACCCGCGACGGCGGGCTGGCGCCCGGTGATCCGGGCCGCGCCGGGTCCCGGTGCGGGCACCTCGACGCTGACCTGCTCACCGGCACCCGGGGTGGGCTGAGCGTCGATCGCACCTGGGCGGACGGTGATCACCGGCACCTCGGCGTTGACCTTGGCGTCGACGGTGAAGGCGCCACCGAAAATGGAGTGCACCGCGGTGCCGTCGGATTTGATGTCGACCACGTCGGAGAGCACCCCGGAGCCGATCCGGGCGGCGAGCCGACCGGCGATCTCCTTGCCGTCAGCGGTGGCCGGCATCAACACTGCCGCCGGGGAGGCCGACTCGACGAGCTTCTCCAGCACGTCGACGAAGGGCGTGATCAGGTAGTTCTCCGCGTCGTCGGACTCGGCGACGTAGATCTTGGCCGCACCGGCGGACTTGAGGTCCTCGATCAGCGGCGCCGCGGTACCGGGCGCGCCGATGACGACGGCCGACGGTTCGCCCAGCGCGCGGGCGGCGGTCAGGAGCTCGGTGGTGACTTTCTTCACCGCGCCCTCGGAGTGCTCGACGAGCACGAGTACTTCAGCCATGGGGGTTCTCTTTCTGGAAGTCAGTGCTGGGAAGTCTGGACAGGTGCCGTTGCGTCGCTAGATGAGCTTCTGGGCGACCAGGTAGTCGGCGATCTTGGCGCCGCCTTCACCGTCGTCGCTGACCTTTTCACCGGCGGACTTGGCCGGCTTGGGGGTCGAGTTCAACACCGTCGACCCGGCGTTGGCTAGGCCCACCTCGTCGGCCTCCACGCCGATGTCGGCCAGCGTCAGCGTCGCCACTTCCTTCTTCTTGGCGGCCATGATGCCCTTGAAGGACGGGAAGCGCGGCTCGTTGATCTTCTCGTGCACGCTGACCACCGCCGGCAACGAGGCCTCGACGGTGAACAGACCCTCGTCGGTCTCCCGCTCACCTTTGATGGTGGAGCCTTCGATCTGGATCGAACGCATGTGGGTCAGCTGCGGCAGACCCAGGTACTCGGCGATGATCGCCGGGACCGCGCCGCCGGTGCCGTCGGTGGCCTGATTGCCGGCGATCACCAGGTCGGTGCCCTCGATGGTGCCCAGCGCACGGGCCAGCGCCCAACCGGTCTGCACCATGTCCGAACCGTGCAGACGCTCGTCGAGCAGATGCACGCCCTTGTCGGCGCCCATCGACAGTGCCTTGCGGATGGCCTCGGTGGCCCGCTCCGGTCCGGCGGTCAGCACGGTCACCGTGCTCTCGCCGCCCTCGCGCTCCTTGATCAGCAGCGCCTCTTCGACGGCGCGCTCATTGATCTCGTCCAGGACAGCGTCGGCCGCTTCCCGGTCGAGGGTCCAGTCACCGTCGGAGAGCTTGCGCTCCGACCAGGTGTCGGGAACCTGCTTGATCAGAACCACGATGTTCGTCATGGCTATCTACGTCCTCCTGGCAGGCGTTCATGCGGCCGGGGCAGGCCGCAGTTGGTGTCACATCCGCTGACCACACCATGTTACTGGTCGGTAACTTTCGGTGGATCGCACCCTAACGATAGCGCGCCTGAGGGGGCGTTCCCGCAGGCCCGTCGCCGGTGCACGGGTTCGCGAAACGGCCGAGGCAGGTTAGCCTGCCTTGCGATGAACGCAGACTTGACGGACGCGGCCGACAGCGGTTTACCGCTGACCGGTGAGCGCACCGTCCCCGGCCTGGCCGAGGAGAACTACTGGTTTCGCCGCCACGAGGTGGCCTACCTGCGTTGCGCGGACATCTGCGCTGGTCAGGAGGTACTCGAGGCGGGCTGCGGCGAGGGTTACGGGGCCGATCTGATCGCTTCGTCGGCCCGCCGTGTGGTGGCCGTGGACTACGACGCGACGACGGTGGCGCATGTTCGCACCCGCTACCCCCGGGTCGAGGTCCTGGCGGCCAATCTGGCCGCCGTTCCGATGCCGGACGCCTCGGTCGATGTTGTGGTGAACTTCCAGGTCATCGAGCATCTGTGGGATCAGCCACAGTTCATTACCGAATGCTTACGGCTGCTGCGCCCGGGCGGCCGGCTGCTGATCTCCACCCCCAACCGGATCACCTTCACCCCGAGCAGCGATACCCCGGTCAACCCGTTCCACACCCGCGAACTCAATGCGGCGGAGTTGCGGGAACTGCTGGAAGACGGCGGATTTCGGGTGGAGGCGCTCTACGGGGTGTTCCACGGACCGCGGTTGTCGCAGATGGATGCCCGGCACGGCGGTTCGATCATCGACGCCCAGATCACCCGGGCACTGGCCGAGGCCCCGTGGCCGGCGGACCTGCTGGCCGACGTGGCCGCGGTGCGCAGCGAGGACTTCGAGATCGTGGAAGAGCGGGAGCGCGATATCGACGACAGCCTGGATCTGCTGGCGATCGCGGTGCGCCCGTGACGTCATCGTCCCCCTCGTCCCCCCCGGGGCCCTCGTCCCCCCCGGGGCCCTCGTCCCCCGAGTCGCTGCGCTCCAGCCCCCAGGGGACAGTCCCTGGGCAGTTCAGTCTCGTCCTGCACACCCACCTGCCCTGGCTGGCGCATCACGGACGCTGGCCGGTGGGCGAAGAGTGGCTGTTCCAGTCCTGGGCGGCGTCCTATCTGCCGGTTCTGCGAGTGCTGCGCACGCTGGCCGCCGAGGACCGGCGCGGGGTGATCACGCTGGGCATCACGCCGGTGGTCAGCGCCCAACTCGACGACCCGTACTGCCTTGACGGGATGCACCACTGGCTGGCCAACTGGCAACTGCGGGCGCTGGAAGCCGCCAACGTGCACACCCCGACCGGCGCGGCACCGGGCACCGCCACAACTCCGGAAGCGTTGCGCCGGTTCGGGGTTCGCGAGTACGACGAAGCGACTGCCGCGGTGGAGGACTTCACCGCACTGTGGCGGCACGGGGCCAGCCCGCTGTTGCGTGAACTGATCGACGCCGGCACCGTGGAACTGCTCGGCGGGCCGCTGGCCCATCCCTTCCAGCCGTTGCTGCACCCGCGGTTGCGGGAGTTCGCGCTGCGCGAAGGCCTGGCCGACGCTGCTGCGCGCCTGGGCCACAGCCCGGCCGGCATCTGGGCACCGGAGTGCGCCTACGCCCCCGGCATGGAGTACGACTACTCCGCCGCCGGGGTCGGCCACTTCATGGTCGACGGCCCGTCGCTGCACGGCGACACCGCACTGGGCCGGCCCGTCGGCGACACCGACGTTGTCGCCTTCGGCCGCGACCTGCAGGTCAGCTACCGGGTGTGGTCGCCGCGGTCGGGCTATCCCGGCCACGCCGCCTACCGGGACTTCCACACCTATGACCACCTCACCGGCCTCAAACCGGCCCGGGTCACCGGCCGCGGCGTCGACTCCGACCACAAGGCGCCGTATGACCCGCAGCGCGCCGACCGGGCCGTCGACGCCCACGTCGCCGACTTCGTTGACCTGGTGCGCTCCCGGCTGATCAGTGAGTCGCAGCGGATCGGTCGGCCCGCGCACGTGGTGGCCGCCTTCGACACCGAGTTGTTCGGGCACTGGTGGTACGAGGGCCCGGTCTGGCTGGAGCGGGTGCTACGCGCACTGCCCGAGGCGGGTGTGCGGGTCGGCACCCTGAGTGACGCCAAGGAGAACGGATTCCTCGGCGCCCCAGTGCAATTGCCGCCCAGCTCGTGGGGGTCGGGCAAGGACTGGCAGGTGTGGTCCGGCGAGAAGGTGGCCGACTTGGTGCAACTCAACGCCGAGGTGGTCGACACCGCGTTGACGACCGTCGACAAGGCGCTGGGCCAGACCGACGTCGCGCCTACCCGCGACCTGGTCGCCGATCAGATCCTGCGCGAGACCCTGCTGACGGTGTCCAGCGACTGGCCGTTCATGGTGAGCAAGGACTCCGCGGCCGACTACGCCCGCTATCGGGCGCATCTGCACGCCCACGCCACCCGGGAGATCGCCGACGCCCTGGCCGCGGGCCGCCGAGACGCCGCCGAACGCCTCGCCGCGGGCTGGAACCGGGCCGACGGACTGTTCGGCGCACTGGACGCCCGGCGTCTGCCCCGGTGAGTCGACTCTGCCGGGGTGGGCTGTGCGGGTCCTGATCGTCTCCTGGGAGTACCCGCCGGTGGTCGTCGGTGGACTGGGTCGCCACGTCTACCAGTTGGCCACCGCCTTGGCCGCCGACGGCCACGACGTGGTGGTGCTGTCCCGGCAACCGTCCGGCACCGATCCGGCCAGTCACCCGACCACCGACGCGGTGGCCGAGGGTGTGCGGGTGATCGGCGCCGCCCATGACCCGCACGAGTTCGACTTCTTCTCCGACATGATGGCCTGGACGCTGGCGATGGGCCACGCCATGATCCGGGCCGGGATGCGCCTGCACGGCACCTGGACCCCCGATGTGGTGCACGCCCATGACTGGCTGGTGGCTCACCCGGCGGTCGCCCTCGCGGAGTTCTTCGAGGTGCCACTGGTATCGACCATCCACGCCACCGAGGCGGGCCGGCATTGCGGGTGGCTGTCCGGGCCGGTCAACCGGCAGGTCCACGCTGTGGAGTCCTGGCTGGCCCGCGAGTCGGACGCACTGATCGCCTGTTCACACTCGATGGCCGAGGAGATCACCGCACTGTTCGGCCCCGGCCTGGTTGACGTCACCGTCATCCCCAACGGAATCGACTCTCGCCACTGGCAATTCGCCCGACGGCAGCCTCGTACCGGTCCGCCGGAACTGCTGTACTTCGGACGGCTGGAATACGAGAAAGGTGTCCACGACGCCATCGCCGCAATGCCCCGGATCCGTCGGCGCCACCCCGGCACCACGCTGACCGTCGCCGGTGACGGCACACAGCTGGACTGGTTGGTCGATCAGGCCCGGAAATACAAGGTGCTCAAGGCAGTTCGGTTCGTCGGGGAAGTCGACCACGATGAGTTGTTGCGGCTGCTGCACCGCACCGACGCCGCGGTGCTGCCCAGCCACTACGAGCCGTTCGGCATCGTGGCACTGGAGGCCGCCGCGGCCGGGGCGCCCTTGGTGACCACGAACGTCGGGGGCCTGGGTGAGGCCGTGATCGATGGGGTCACCGGACTGTCCTGTCCCCCGCGCGATGTCGTCGCGCTGGCCAGCGCGGTGTGCGCGGCACTAAGTGACCCCGCGGCCGCCCAGCGCCGGGCGGTCGCGGCGCGGGAGCGCCTTACCTCGGAGTTCGACTGGCACACCGTGGCCGAGCGCACCGCCGGGGTGTACCTGGGAGCCAAACGCCGCGAGCGGGAACCGTTGGGGCGCAGGCCCATCGTCCAGCATGCCCTGCCCGACCGCTGAGACTGCCGCGCGAGCAGACGTAAACGTCTCGATAGCGTCGGCGTGTCGGGGTCGTTTGCGTCTGCTCGCGGGGAGGGCGGACCTAGCGGGCGGCCTTCTTGCGCTCGATGTCGGCGAGGTGGGCGGCCAGTTCGGCGCGCTCGGCCGCGGAGGTCTCCCAGGCAAGTTTGCGGTTCTTGACCACCTTGGCCGGTGAGCCCACCGCGATCGAGTAGTCCGGGATGTCGCCCTTGACCACCGCGTGCGCCCCCAGCACGCAACCCCGGCCGATCCGGGTACCGCGCAGGATGGTGACCTTGGCCGCGATCCAGGTGTCCGGCCCGATGCGCACCGGGGTTTTCACGATGCCCTGGTCCTTGATCGGCAGTTCAATGTTGTCCATCTTGTGGTCGAAGTCGCAGACGTAGCACCAGTCGGCCATCAGCGCGGACTCGCCGAACTCGATGTCGATGTAGCAGTTGATGACGTTGTCGCGGCCGAAGACCACCTTGTCGCCCAGGCGCAGCGAACCCTCGTGGGCCCGGATGGTGTTCTTGTCCCCGATGTGGACCCAGCGGCCGATCTCCAATTGGGCCAATTCCGGGGTGGCGTGGATCTCGACGTTCTTGCCCAGGAACACCATGCCCCGGGTGATGACGTGCGGGTTGGCCAGCTTGAACTTCAACAGCCGCCAGTAGCGCACCAGATACCAGGGCGTGTAGGCCTTGTTGTCGATCACCCATTTCAGCGAGGCCTTGGTGAGGAACTTGGCCTGCCGGGGGTCACGCAGCCGAGAACCCCGCCACCGCTTGTGGATCGGCGCACCCCACATGCTTGTCATGGCTGACCAGCGTAGTCGGTTGCGCGGGGGCTACTTCGGTGGCATCCGGATGCCGCCGTCGACCCGGACGACCTCCGCGTTCATGTAGGAGTTGGTGATCAGTTCGATGACCATCGACGCCAGTTCCTCCGGCTTGCCGAGGCGGTGCGGGAAGAGCACCGACTGGCCGAGTTTGGCCTTGAAGGCTTCGGCGTGCTCGCCCTCGCCGTAGATCGGGGTGTCGATCAGGCCCGGGGCGACGGTGTTGACCCGGATCCCGACCGCGGCCAGATCGCGGGCCACCGGCAGCGTCAGACCGACGACACCGCCCTTGGACGAGGAGTACGCGGCCTGGCCGATCTGCCCGTCGAACGCCGCGACACTGGTCATGTTCACGATCGCGCCGCGCTCACCGGTGGCGGTGGACTCCAGGCGGCTCATCGCGGTGGCCGCGATGCGGATGCAGTCGAAGGTGCCGACGAGGTTGATCGCGATGACCTTCTTGTAGGTCTCCAAGTCGTGGGCGGAGGCGTATTCGCCGTCCTTGCCGATGGTGCGCTGGGCCCAGCCCACCCCGGCGGAGTTCACCAGCGCGCGCAACGGCCCCAGATCCATCGCGGTGTTGACCGCGTCGATGATCTGCTCGGTGTTGGTCACGTCGACCGCGACGAACACCCCGCCGATCTCCTCGGCGAGGGCCTGACCGCGTTCGGCCTGCATGTCGGCGATGACGACGCGGGCTCCGAGATCGGCCAGTTGGCGGGCGGTGGCGGCGCCGATACCCGAGGCGCCGCCGGTGACGATTGCACTTGCTCCGTTGAGTTCCACGAGCCTGAGCTTAGGACGACTGCCCGCCGCTCCGGTCATGGCCCCTGCGTCGGGCGTGCGCTGCCGTAGGCCGGCCAACCGAGGCGTTAGTCTCCCGGGGATGGTCAGGACACCGAGGCGGCGGCGGGCGGCGGCCCCAGCGACGGCTCTGGCGTCGATCTTGGCGTCAGCCACGCTGCTGATCGGCGGCTGTGGCACCACCGATGACTGGGTGCAGTCCATCGCGGCCCGCGGTTGGTCGGCCCAGTACGCCGACGCCGCCAACAGCAGCTACACCCCCACCGAGGGCGCCTCGACGCTGCAACTGGACTGGACCCGCTCGGTCAAGGGCGAACTCGGCGCGGCCGCCGCGCTGGGGGGTGACAGTTACCTCGCGGTCAACGGGCAGACCGCCGGTGGTTGCTCATTGATGGTGTGGGAGAACGACAATCGCGGCCGGCAGCGCTGGTGCACCCGCATGGTGCTCGGCGGCGGCTTCTCCAGCCCGATGTTCGACGGTTTCGACAACCTCTACATCGGCCAGCCCGGCCTGATGCTGTCCTACCCGCCGACCCAGTGGGTGCGCTGGCGCACCCCGGTCATCGGGATGCCGACCACCGCACGTTTCCTGTCCGGCGGGCAACTGCTGGTGGTCACCCATCTGGGTCAGGTGCTGGTGTTCGACTCCCATCAGGGTGTGGTGGTGGGCACCCCGCTGGATCTGGTCGACGGCGTCGACCCCACCGACGCCACCCGCGGCATCACCGACTGCCAGCAGTCCGGGCCCGCCTGCCCGGTGGCCGCTGCGCCGGCATTCTCCGCGCAAAATGGGCTTGCCGTCGTCGGGGTGTGGCAGCCCGGAGCCCGCGGGTCGGTGCTCACCGCACTGCGCTACCGGCCCGGCGAGCGCGAACTGTTGACGCCGGAATGGACCAGCGACGCGGTCGGCGCCGGCGTGCTGGGCAGCCCCGTCTTCTCCGCCGACGGTCAGACGGTGTACGTCAACGGCCGCGACGGCCGGCTGTGGGCCCTCAACGCCGCCGACGGTACGGCGAAATGGTCACTGCCGCTTGAGTTTCAGTCGCAGACACCGCCCTCGGTGGCACCCGGCGGGTTGATCATCGCCGGCGGCGGACCCGACACGCGCCTGGTGGGGATCCGGGACTCCGGCGACAGCGCCGAGGTGGTGTGGCGCCGCGAGGACCTCAGTCCCCTGTCGGCCACCAGTCAGGCCGGGGGGCGGGTGGCCTACACGGTGGTCGCCGACGGTCCGCAACGACTGGCACTGCTGGTGTTCGACCCGGCCGACGGTGGGCGCACCCTCAACAGCTACCCACTGCCGGAGGCCACCGGCTTCCCGGTCGGGGTGTCGGTGGGATTCGACCGGCGGGTGGTCGCGGCCACCAGTGGCGGCCAGGTGTACAGCTTCGCGCCGGCCGGCTAGGTCTGCAGCGGCGGAATCGCGTTGCGCGGCACGGACACTGAGGTCTCACCGGCATACGACGGCAGCATTTCGGCGCGGCCGAAGAAGAAGATCACCGCGTCGTCGGTCACCGCGAAGTTCTGATAGCGCGACGGGTCTCGCCCGGCACCGGGGGAAATGCTTGCGGCGAGGCCGGTTTGGGCTTCCAGGCTGCGTTGCACGATCGGGAAGATGGCGTCCAACGGTTTGGTGTCGGGAGCGAACAGTGTCTCGAAGGTGATCGGCTGGCCGCGTGGCAGATCGTAGGTGAACGCCTTGTACCAGGTGGTCGGGTGGGCGCCGCCGACGTCCTGGAACAGGGTCAGCACCACACTGCGGGTTCGCGCCGATCGGAAGGACTCACCGGTGACGGTCATCTGGCGGGCTGTGTTGCGCGAGTCCGGTGTCTGGGCGACGTTGACGAATCCGCTCCGGGCCTGGGTGAGGTAATCCACGATCGCCTGGCTGTCCGGGTAGTCCAGGGGGACGGTCATGTCCAGGGTGTAAACCGGGTCGCTGACCTGGACCCGGCACACTCCCCCGGCCCCGGTTGCACCGCCGAGTGCGGCGCACGCCGGTGCGCCGGACGCCGCCGGGGCGGCGGCCAGGGCGCCGCAGACCAGAGCCACGGCGATCGCGATGCGCATACCGGCCACCCTACCGGGAGGGCCGGCACAGGAACGCCGACGCACGGGCCCCCGCGCCGGTACCGAGGCGGGTGATCACCAGCGACATCGCCCGGTGTCCGGTGGGACGCAACCGGCGGCGCAACGCGTCGGGGTCGACGTCCACCCCGCGAACCAGGATCTCCAATGGTCCGCATTCGTGCGCCGAAAGCGCCTGCCGCAGAACCTTTTCCCGCAGTGGAAGCCGGTCGAGTATCTCAAAGCCGCGAACCCCGGCCGGCAGCTGATCCCCGGTAAGGTAGGCGATGTCGGGGTCAAGCTGCCACAGGCCGTGCCGGGCGGCGTACTGCCGCACCAGGCCGGCCCGCACCACCGCGCCGTCGGGGTCGACGATCCAGCGCCCGGGCTCACCGTCGCCGCAGTCGTCGTCCTCGGCATCGGTGATCTGCTCGCCCGGGCGCAGATCGTCCCCCAGGACACTGGCCCGTCGGCGCACCCCCGGATCGGACAGCGACGCCGACCACAGGCAGGCCTCCCGCACCGATCCCCCGGCCGAAGTCACCTCGATCTCCCCGTCGAATCCCAGCGCGCGCACCGCGGCGAAGTCGATGCCGGGAGCGCATTTGACCACGCTGTCCCGGCCCCGGTAGACCTGCGCCACCTCATCCAGCGGCGGGGTGTAGGCGCGCGGGTCGAAACGGCGCCGCCCGCCGCTGCGCCGGGCCGGGTCCAGCAACACCACCGCGTCGCGGCTGACCGGGGCCAGCGCATCGGCCCGGACCAGTGCGACATCGGGCAGGTTGTGCCGGGCCATCGCCACCCGGACCTCGTCGAGGTCACTGCCCAGCAGGCCCGCGGCGGTCTGGCGCAGCGCGGCCAGTTCGGTGCCGATCGAGCAGGTGGCATCGTGCACCACCCGACCGGCCAGGCGGTCGGCCCGGTGCCGGGCGACCGCGCCGGTGGTGGCCTGTTGCAGGGCATCGTCGGTGAACAGCCAGCCGGAGACCTCAGCAAGGCCGGCGAACTTGACGTCGGCCCGGCGACGAAGCCGGACGGTTTCGATCAGCACCGCGGCCCGATCCCCGAAGCGGGCCCGGACGGCGGCGACGTCGGCCACCAGGTCGGTCAGCGCGAAGCCCGCGACCTCGGCCAGCGCGGCCGTCCCGGCGTCGCCGGTCAGGTAGGCGACGTCGGCGCGGGTGAAGCTCAGGAGGGTTTGACCCCGGTGATCATGACGTTGTAGTACCACGCTTTGGGCACCACCCGGCGCCACAGGTTGTCGTCGACCCAACTCAGCGTCATCCAGCTGGTGAACCCGAACTTCGCCCACCCGAAGCCGAGCTTGCCGGGCGGCACCATCGCTTCGATGGTGCGCAGCGGCCAGCCGAGCATGGCGGCGGTGAATTCCGTTGTGGTGGTGGAGACTTCGGCGGCTCCGGCGTTGCGGGCCATCCGTTCCAGATCCGCAGGGTCGAAGGTGTGCAGGTCGACGACGGCCTCCAGCGCCGCGGCCCGAGAGGACTCGTCGAGTTCGGCCTGCGGTCGCCGCCAGCCCCGCAGCCCGGGCAGCCTGGTGGCGTTGGTGGCCATCCGCCAGGTCAGGGTGGACAGGTTGCGGGCGTAGCCGTTGCCGACCGTGGTCGGTTCCCCGGCGAAGACGAACCGCCCGCCGGGCTTGAGCACCCGGACCACCTCGCGCAGCGACTTCTCCACATCAGGGATGTGGTGCAGCACGGCATGGCCGACGACCAGGTCGAAGGTGTCGTCGTCGTAGGGGATGCCCTCGGCGTCGGCGACGCGGCCGTCGATGTCCAGGCCCAGTGACTGCCCATTGCGCACCGCCACCTTCACCATGCCGGGTGAGAGGTCGGTGACCGATCCGCGCCGGGCCACCCCGGCCTGGATCAGGTTGAGCAGGAAGAAACCGCTGCCGCAGCCCAGTTCCAGCGCCCTCTCGTACGGCAGATTGCGGACGTCCTCGGCCGGGACGGTGGCGTCGAACAGGTCGCGGGCGTAGTCCACACAGCGCTTGTCGTAGGAGATCGACCACTTGTCGTCGTAGGTCTCGGCCTCCCAGTCGTGGTACAGGATCTGGGCCAGCTTGGAGTCTTTGAGCGCGGCCTGGACCTGTTCGGCCGTGGCGTGTGGATTCGGAGCCGGATCGCCGGCGACATCAGATCGAACGCGGGTCTGATCAATCTCCGTCATGTAGGGCAGCCTAACCGTCGTGCGTCGCGGCAAAAACTTCGCCGTAGCGGCGCACCTGCGCCTCGGCGTCCAGGCTCGGGTCACCCACACCGCCGATCAGCGCCTTCGCCCCGGCCAGGGCCGCCGCCGGCGCGTCGAGGAAGCGGCCCGCCCAGGTCAGGGCCTCGTCGTAGACGTGGTCGGGGGCGACCAGGTGGTCCACCAGACCCAGCGCGCAGGCCTCCTCGGCGCCGACGAAGCGGCCGCTGAAGACCAGCTCCTTGGCTCGGGCCGCCCCGACCGCCCCGGCCAATCGGGTGACTCCCCCACCGCCGGGCACCAGACCGGCGAGGATCTCGGTGGCGCCGAGTTTGGCGTTGTCGCCGCAGACCCGCCAGTCGGCGGCCAGGGCCAGGTTCAACCCGGCGCCGAGGGCATACCCGGTGACCGCGGCGACGGTGGGTTTGGGGATGGCGGCCACCGCGTCGATGGCCCGGCGGCGCAACCGGTCGGCGGCCTCGGCCTCGGCGCGGTCCAGGGTGTTCAGTTCGGGCACATCGTCACCGGCGCAGAAGATCTCGTGACCGCCGAACAGGATCACCGAGGCGATGTCGCTGCGCCCGGCCACCTCCTCGGCGGCCGAGAGCAGTTCCCGGTAGGCCTGCCTGGTCAACGCGTTGGTGGGCTCCCGGTTGATCACCAGGGCGCCGATGCCGGGATGGTCGTCGCTGACGTGCACGCCGACGAATTCGCGCATCAGCGGACCCCGGGCGGCCCGAGGCGCCGCAACGCGCTCCGACGGGCCTCGTTGTAGCGGCCGGAGTCGAAGAACTCGATCTCCCAGTTCCCGTCGTCGAGCACGGTCATGTCCGGTTCGATGGTGGCGATCTGCCGCTCCAGGGCGAGCACCTCGGCGACAGTCCGCCCGGTCAGCGAGTCCAACTGGCTCCAGGTCGGTGGCAGCAGCAGCGCGCGACCTTCGGCGAAGTCCTCGATGGCGGTCTCCGGGCGGGCCCACCCGGCCTGATCGGACTCGGTGTTCTCACCGTCGGCCCGTTGACCCTCGGGCAGCGCCCCGACGAAGAAGTAGGTGTCGTAGCGGCGGGTGCGCTCCTCCTTGGGGGTGACCCAGTTCGACCACGGCCGCAGCAGGTCGGCGCGCAGCACCAGGTTCTCGGTGCGCAGGAACTCCCCGAAGGACAGGCTGCGGTTCTCCAGCGCGGCGCGCTCCCGGTGGTAGACCGAGGCGTCGGCGACGATCCCGTCGGGGTCATCAGCCGGCCCGGCGAAGAGCACCCCGGACTCCTCGAAGGTCTCCCGGGCCGCGGCGCACACCAGCGCCTCGGCGAGATCGGCTTCGATGCCGAAACGCTCTGCCCACCAGGCGGGTTCGGGTCCGTACCAGGCTTGGATGCCGACCAGACCGGCGTCGCGATCCCGGTCGTCGACCCCGCCGCCGGGGAACACGGTCATCCCGGCGGCGAACTCCATCGCGCCGTGGCGGCGCATCAGGAACACCTCGACCCCGGCGGACGACGGCGCACCCGGCGCGGCGACTGTGTCGCGGATCAGCATCACGGTGGCCGCCGGCCGCACCGGTTTGGGTTCGAACGGCTCGGTCATGCCTGCCTCCGGTGGGCGGCGCGGCTGCGGGCCCGGCGGGCGAAGTACCGGCCGTCGATGACGTCGACGGCGATGGACTGGCCGAAGGCCGCGGACAGGTTCTCGGCGGTCATCACGTCGTTGAGCAGTCCCGCCGCCACCACCTGCCCCTCGGACAGGATCAGGCAGTGGCTGAACCCGGGCGGGATCTCCTCGACGTGGTGGGTGACCAGTACCAGCGCCGGGGCGTCCGGGTCGGCGGCCAGGTCGGCCAGTCGGGCGACCAACTCCTCGCGTCCGCCCAGATCCAGACCGGCGGCCGGCTCGTCGAGGAGCAGCAACTCCGGGTCGGTCATCAAGGCGCGGGCGATCAGCACCCGCTTGCGTTCACCTTCGGACAGGGTGCCGTAGGTGCGGTCGGTCAGGTGTTCGGCGCCGACGCTCTCCAGGGTGTCCACGGCCCGGTTGTAGTCGACGTCGTCGTAGCGTTCCCGCCAGCGGCCCAGCACCGCGTAGCCGGCGGAGACCACCAGGTCGCTGACCACCTCGGAGTCCGGAACCCGTTGCGCCAGAGCCGAACTGCTCAGCCCGACCCGTTGCCGCAGCTCGGCCATGTCCACCCGGCCGAGGCGCTCCCCCAGCACGGTCGCGGTGCCCTCAGACGGGTACTCCATCGCCGCGGCGATCCGCAGCAGCGAGGTTTTGCCTGCCCCGTTCGGGCCGATGACCACCCAGCGTTCGTCGAGTTCGACTTGCCAGTCGATCGGCCCGACCAGCAGGTGGCCGCCGCGGCTCAGCGTGACGCCGCGGAAGTCGATCAGCAGGTCAGCGTCGACGGGGGCGGCATCGGTCACCGATTCATCGTGCCCCATGGCTACCGCGGCGGGATCTCGACCCGGGTCACCCCGCCGTCGAGCGCGTCGGCAGCCTCGATCTCGGCGCGGGTCACTCCCAGGATGAACAGCACGGTGTCCAGGTAGGGATGGCTCAGCGAGGCGTCGGCGACCTCCCGCAGGGCCGGTTTGGCGTTGAACGCCACGCCCAGCCCGGCCGCGTTGAGCATGTCGATGTCGTTGGCGCCGTCTCCGACGGCCACCGTCTGCTCCATCGGCACCCCGGCCTGGGTGGCGAAATCCCGCAGCGCCTTGGCCTTCCCGGCGCGGTCGACGATCGGCCCCACCACCCGGCCGGTCAGGCGGCCGTCGCAGACCTCGAGTTCGTTGGCGGCGACGAAGTCGAGCATGAGGTCGTGGGCCAGCGGGTCGATCACCTGCCGGAATCCCCCGGACACCACGCCGCAGTGGAAACCCAGGCGCCGCAGCGTCCGGATCGTGGTCCGCGCGCCCGGGGTCAGCTCGACCCGGTCGGCGACCTCGTCGATGACCTCGGCGGGCAGGCCAGCCAGAGTCGCGACCCGCTGGTGCAGCGACTCGGCGAAGTCGATTTCACCGCGCATCGCCGCCTCGGTGATCGCAGCGACCGCCGCCCCGGCGCCGGCCCGTTCGGCGAGCATTTCGATGACCTCGCCCTGGATCAGGGTGGAGTCCACGTCGAAGACGATCAGCCGCTTGTTGCGTCGCTCCAGGGTGTAGTTCTCCACGGCGATGTCGATGCCCTGCTCGGCACCGACCCCGGCCAGAGCGGCCTGCAAGTCCTCGGCCGTGCCCTCCGGGGTGGTAACCCGAAGTTCCAGGCCGGTGACAGGGTAGTCGGAAACGCCGCGGATGACGTCGATGTTGACCCCCAGGGCCGCCACCGCGCGGGCCACCGCACCGAAAGCGGCGGCGGTGATGGGCCGTCCCAGCACCACGATGGTGTGGGTGGGCGGGGCGGCGATGATGGACACGTCATCGCTGCGCTCGATCGTCGCCTCCAGACCGAGTCCCTCGACGGCGTCGGTGACCTGGGTGCGCAGCGCCGGGCCGTCGGCGATCTCCGGGCTACCCGAGACGAGGACGCCGAGCGTCAGCCGGTCCCGGATCACCACCTGTTCGACGTTGAGCAGTTCGACCGGGTACCGGGACAGGACCTCGAACAGGGCGGAGGTGACACCCGGTCGATCCGGGCCGGTGACGGTGACCAGCACCGACACCTTCTCAGCGGTCATCGCAGCGCCGAGGAGCGAACCGTTCCCGGGGCCGCCCTAGCGGTGCGAACGCCCGACGTGGGCCTCTTCGCGCATCCGCTCGACCATGTGCGGGTAGTGCAGCTCGAAGGCGGGACGCTCGGACCGGATGCTCGGCAGTTCGGTGAAGTTGTGCCGGGGCGGCGGGCAGGAGGTCGCCCACTCCAGCGAGTTGCCGTGGCCCCACGGATCGTCGACGGTGACGACCTCGCCGTAGCGCCAGCTCTTGAAGACGTTCCAGAAGAACGGCAGCATCGACACACCCAGGATCGCCGCGCCGATGGTGGAGAAGATGTTCAGGGCAGTGAAGCCGTCCGAGGGCAGGTAGTCGGCGTAGCGCCGCGGCATCCCCTCGTTGCCCAGCCAGTGCTGGACCAGGAACGCCATGTTGAAGCCGATCATGGTCAGCCAGAAGTGGACCTTGGCCAGCCGCTCGTCGAGCAGGCGACCGGTCATCTTCGGGAACCAGAAGTACACCCCGGCGTAGGTGGCGAACACGATCACGCCGAACAGCACGTAGTGGAAGTGGGCGACCACGAAGTAGGAGTCGCTGACGTGGAAGTCCAGCGGCGGGCTGGCCAGCAGCACACCCGAGAGGCCACCGCAGAGGAAGACCACCAAGAACCCGAAGGAGAACAGCATCGGGGACTCGAAGGTGATCTTGCCCTTCCACATGGTTCCGATCCAGTTGAAGAACTTGATGCCGGTGGGCACCGCGATCAGGAACGTCATGAAGGAGAAGAAGGGCAGCAGCACTGTTCCGGTGACGTACATGTGGTGCGCCCACACCGCCATGGACAGCGCGGCGATGGCGATGGTGGCGTACACCAGCGTCGAGTAGCCGAAGATCGGCTTGCGGGAGAACACCGGGAAGATCTCCGAGACGATGCCGAAGAACGGCAACGCGATGATGTACACCTCGGGATGGCCGAAGTACCAGAACAGGTGCTGGAACAGGGTGAGACCCCCGTTGGACGGGTCGTAAATGTGCGCCCCGAGGCGGCGGTCGGCGGCCAGGCCGAAGAGTGCGGCGGTCAGCAGCGGGAAGACCAGCAGCACCAGGATCGACGTGACGAAGATGTTCCAGGTAAAGATCGGCATCCGGAACATCGTCATGCCCGGGCAGCGCATGCAGACCACCGTGGTGATCATGTTGACCGCACCGAGGATGGTGCCGAGGCCACCGACCGCCAGACCGAGGATCCACAGGTCAGCGCCGGCACCCGGGGCGTGAATCGCGTCCGACAGCGGCACGTAGGCGGTCCAGCCGAAGTCGGCGGCACCACCGGGGGTGATGAACCCGCCGAGGGCGATCAGCGCGCCGCAGATGAACAGCCAGAACGACAGCGCATTCAAGCGCGGGAAGGCGACGTCGGGGGCGCCGATCTGGATCGGCAGCACCAGGTTGGCGAAGCCGAACACGATCGGGGTGGCGTAGAAGAGCAGCATCGCCGTGCCGTGCATGGTGAACAGCTGGTTGTACTGCTCGTTGGAGAGGAACTGCAGACCGGGAACGGTGAGTTCGGCGCGGATGAACAGGGCCATCAGGCCACCGACCGCGAAGAAGATGAAGCACGCGACGACGTACATGATGCCGATCAACTTGTGATCGGTCGTGGTGATCATCTTGTAGATGAGGTTGCCTTTGGGACCGCTGGGCGGCGGTGCCGGGCGACGGGCCTCTAGTTCTCCGCGGGGGGGCACTACGGCTGTCACGAGTTCCTCCAACCATCCATGGGACGCGTCCCAAGAAATCTACGTCGCATCCTATCCCCAAACCAGGCCGCACGCGGGTCCGGTCCTACATTCTGTCGTATTTCGCGTCACGCACCCGGCGTCAGCGGCTGCCCGTGCTGGTCAGCAGGGGTTTCGGGCCACCCGGATGTTACCGTCGCGGGGTGCTGATCCGCGCTGTGTTTTCGGCTCTGGCGGTCGCGTTGGCAGCGGCTGGGTGTTCCGGCTCCGAAACCGGGCCGACGGGGGCGCCGACGGGGCCGTCGGCCGTCGTGACCAGCACGACCAAGATCGCCTCGGCCGGCGTCCTGGGCAATCAGCGCCGGCCCGACGAGTCGTGCGCCCCGGAGGCGGCCCGGTTGGACGCTCGCCCGCCTGCTCCGGTGCGGCACGCCAGCGGTCAAACCGCTGTGCGGCCCGACCCGATGCGGATCGTGGTGCTCGCCGGCGACGAACTCGACGCACTGTGCGCGCTGGGTCTGCAATCGCGGATCGTGGCGGCCGCGGTGCCCGACGGGGCGGCCGGGCAGCCGTCATATCTGGGCACGGTGATCCACGACGTCCCACCCGCAGGGACCCGCACCGCCCCCGATCTGGCGGCCATTGCCGCGGCCAAGCCGGATCTCATCCTGGGGTCGCAGGCGCTGACGCCGGACGCCTACGCAGCGTTGACCGCCATCGCCCCGACGGTGTTCACCGCCGCGTCGGGAGCGCGCTGGCAGGACAACCTGCGGTTGGTGGGTGCCGCGACGGGGCGCGCCCGGGCCGCTGAGGACCTGATCGGCGGGTTTGTCGAGCAGGCCCGCAAGGCCGGCGAGGCCAACGACGCCACACACTTCCAGGCCTCCGTGGTCCAACTCACCGACACCGCCTTGCGGGTGTGGGGTCCCGCCAGCTTCCCCGGCAGTGTGCTGACGGCCGTGGGGGTGGATCGTCCAGCCGCCCAACGGTTTACCGACAAGCCGTATCTGGAGATCGGGATCACCGACCTCGACGACTCCGTCGACCTGTCAGCGGCCGACGGCGACATCGTCTACATGTCGTTCGACTCCCCCGCCGCCAAGGACCGCGCCCCCGCCCTGCTCGACAGCGGGCCGTGGCGCGCGCTGTCGGCTAACCGGGACAACCGGGTGTTCGTGGTGAACAACGAGGTGTGGCAGACCGGTCAGGGCATCGTCGCCGCCCGCGGGATCATCGAGGATCTGCGCTGGCTGAACGCGCCGATCAACTGAGGCCCCGCCGACGAGGGTTTGCCCTGCCCGGGGCGCAGGCCGCCGGCGGCGATTGCCTACTCTGACGTCTATGAGCACCGTGCACGCCTACGCCGCGACCTCGCCGACCGGGCCGTTGACCAAGACCACCATCACCCGCCGCGAGGTGGGACCCAACGACGTCCGGTTCGACATCCTCTTCGCCGGCATCTGCCACTCCGACATCCACACCGTGCGCGCCGAATGGGGCCAACCCCGCTACCCGGTGGTGCCGGGCCATGAGATCGCCGGCGTGGTCACTGAAATCGGTTCGCAGGTAAGCGGATTCAAGGTCGGCGACCACGTCGGCGTCGGCTGCTTCGTGGATTCCTGCCGGGAGTGCGACAACTGTCGGGTGGGCCTGGAGCAGTACTGCACCGGCGGCGGGATGATCGGCACCTACAACGCGGTGGGCCGCGACGGCCAGCCCACCCAGGGCGGTTACAGCGGCAGCATCGTCGTCGATGAGAACTACGTCCTGCACATCCCCGACTCGCTGCCGTTGGATGCCGCCGCGCCGCTGTTGTGCGCCGGGATCACCACGTATTCACCGCTGCGGCACTGGAACGTCGGCCCGGGCACCCGACTGGGCGTCATCGGTCTGGGCGGGCTGGGCCATATGGCCGTGAAGCTGGGTGCGGCGATGGGCGCCGAGGTGACGGTGCTGTCGCAGTCGCTGAAGAAGATGGAGGACGGTCTGCGTCTGGGCGCCACCAAGTACTACGCCACCAGCGACCGGGACACCTTCAAGAGCCTGCGTAACTCCTTCGACATCATCCTCAACACCGTCTCGGCCAACCTCGACCTGGGCCGCTACCTGGACATGGTTGACCTCGACGGGGTCTTCGTCGAACTCGGCGCCCCGGAGAACCCGCTGGTGGTGCCGCCGTTCTCGATCATCGGGATGCGCCGCAGCATCGCCGGTTCGGTGATCGGCGGTATCCCGGAAACCCAGGAGATGCTGGATTTCTGCGCGGAGCACGACATCGCCTCCGAGGTCGAGGTGATCCAGCCCGACTACATCAATGAGGCCTACGAGCGGGTGATCGCCAGCGATGTGCGCTACCGGTTCGTCATCGACACCGAGTCGCTGCGCCGGGGGTAGCAGCGTCGCCCAGCCGCCCAGCGCGGCATCTCACCGCCCAGCGTGAAGCCAACGTCGAAGTCGGCGCCGAGGGTGAAGTTGGCTTCACATTCGGGCTGAACCAACACCGGAAATCTCGCCGAGCGCCTGACGATGACCCTGAATATGACTAAGCCTCGTCGAAGCTCTCCAGCGGCCACCCGGCGGCGGCCAGCTTGGCGGCCACCCGCCGGACGTTCTCCGGGCCGCCCTCATGATGGGTTACACCCTCGATGAATCGCTCGATCTCGTCGTAGTCGACGACGCCGTCCCGGGTGACCTCGGCCTCGTGGGCGGTGATCTCCCGCACCACTTCCCTGACTTCATCGTCGGTCAGCGGGGTGGTCTTGAGAAGGGCCAGCAGCGGCACCCGGTCCGGTCCCGGGACCCCGCCGGGGTAGCCGGCGCGCAGCCAGTCGATGACGGAGCGGAACAGCGGCTTGTCGGTCATACCCACAGTGTGTCCCGAGATCGCTGGATGCGCCGACTAATTCACCGTGCGTTCACGCCGACACCAACAACTCCGCCGGGCACCGGTTGTCCCGGGCCCGGCGGAGTCGGTTCGGGTCAGCTGTCGGCGGCGCGATCACTCGCCGCGGAGCTGTCCGCTACGGCAGTGTCGGACGACACGCCGCGACGCTGGCTCGGCGCACCACCGCCGCGGGTGGACCGCGAGGTGGCCGCCGACGTCTCCGCCGGGGCCTCGTCGTCGAGCGCCGCGCCCAATTCGGCCAGTTCCGTCTCGGTCGTTTGCGCCTCCTCGGCAGCAGCCTCTTCCAGCGCCGTAACGTCCGGCTCGGGTTCCGGTAGCTCGACCTGAGGCGCGGGGTCAGGCTCTGGCGCGGGCTGCGGCTCCGGCTCGGCAAGGGCCGGGGGAACTGCGGCGATGTCCACCGGAGCATCCTC
Source organism: uncultured Mycobacterium sp. (assembly GCA_964463215.1). Classification (GTDB taxonomy): domain Bacteria; phylum Actinomycetota; class Actinomycetes; order Mycobacteriales; family Mycobacteriaceae; genus Mycobacterium. Next base: position 40,719 of record CAYXBN010000015.1, read on the forward strand.
TGCCGCAACGGAATCGGCCACCGGGGCCGGGGCAGCCGGTTGCACCGCGGCAGGAGTCACGGCCGCGGCGGGCAGCACCGGCGCGGGCGCCCGCACTGCTGCCGGCGGAGCGGTCTCCTGCGGGTTGGCCGGAACCAGGATGCCCCAGAACGGCTTGGCGAACTGCGCCTGGATCCCGCCGATGAGTGCGTTCCAGACGTCGCCGGGCACCGCCCGCCTCTGCTCCGGGGTCAGCGGCGCCACCGAACCGAATGGGGTGGCCGTCGCGCCGTTGGCAGTATCGCCGGCGACCGAATTCGCCCCGAACGTCCGGTCGTAGGCCTGGTATCCCAACTGGCCCCAGGACTGCGGAGTGGCGCCGGTGCACCCGATGGCACAGGTGTTGATATCGCCCGGGGCCAGCACATCGGTGTATCCGCTGTTCACCAGGATCCGCAGCGCCGGTTCGATGGCGTCGGCGAACGGATTGCCGAGCAGGAACGGGCTGTTGAGCGCACCCAGCACCGCGTTGATGCCGATGCCCGGCAACCGGATCGGGGTGAGCAGCGGCAGCTGGTTGCCGACCAGGGTTGCGTAGAACGCCCTCCCCTGACCGAAGGCCGGCAGCGTCCCGGGCACCATCGGCAGAGTCGAGATGCCGACCGTCCCCAGGACGCCGAGGTCGAGGCCGACCACGTCCAACGGCAACTGCAGAATCGCCGCAAGGTTCAGCCCGATGTCCTCCAAGGTGTCACCCTGTAGCGGTTCGGCGGCGAACCCGCCGATCAGGTTCAGTGGCAGCGCGGCGGCCAGCGAGTTCGCGATCGCGAACGGGCTCCAGGCCGCCGGGAAATCGCCGACCGGGTCGTAGGCCCAGGTCAGGTCCAACGTCGAGGTGTTCAGCACGATTTTGCCGTCTGGTGAGACGGTTTTGCCGGCACCCGGCATCACCGGATTGATGCCCAGAGCCTCGGCAATGTCGGGGAAGCGGGCTGCCAGGCCGCCGTTGGGCCGCAGCGGATTCTGCAGAAAGGCCAGCACCTCGCTGGTCCAGCTGGGGAATGCCGTGGTGGAACCGGGCGCCGCCCCGAACGGGATGTAGTCCGGTGGGGTGCCGTCCGGGCCGCCCCGCACGCTGGCGATTTGCGCCCGGTAAGCGTCGACCAGGTTCAGAACCGCCTGGCTGGTCGCCAGCTGCACGGCGTAGCGGCAGTTGGACGCGAACTTCGGCGAGAGGTCGACACCTCCCTGTCCACCGCCGCAGGGGTTGCCCTGGAGGGGGATGGCAGCCACCGTGTTGTACAGGGTCTTTGCGTCCGGATTGATGTTCCGCAAATTGAGTTTCAGACCGATGTTCGCGTCGACTCCGATCGTGCCGACGAGCGGCACCGGGAATGAGGTCTGGACGGGGACGTCGAATCCGATGGCCGGAGGCGGTCCCGTCGTGAACGAGATCTGGTCCGTCAGCGAGAGATTCTGACCGGGAAGCGCGTTGCTGACGACGTTGAGAATGCTGGCTATCAGCCCTGAGGTGTAGGTGGGATCCCACGTGAAGTCGCGGTCGACGACGATGTCGATGGCCTGCGCCTGCGGGGCCGCCGCCAAGCCGACCGCCATCGCCGTGGCCGTGGTGCCCGCCCAGGCTGCCGCGCGAATCCGGCCCAGTGCCGTTCTGCGCCGGCTGGCGCGATTGGCCATTTCTCTCTGGTTCATTTTCGGAAAACCCTCTCTCTGTGTGGATGACTCAGGCGCTTGGTAACTGCTGGGAACCGTCGAGGCCCTTCGAACCGTCGGCGCCCTTACCGCCGCTGCCACCGGTGCCACCGGTCCCCCCGTTGCCGCCGAGGGTGCCGTTGGTCAGGCCGCCGTTGCCGCCGTTGCCGCCGTCGCCGCCCTTGCCGGTGCCGGCCGTGCGGCCGGTGCCGCCGTTGCCGCCGTCGCCGCCGTTGCCCAGCAGGCCGCCGTTGCCGCCGAGGCCGCCGCTGCCGCCGCTGCCGTTGCCTGAGGTGGTGAAGGCGTTGCCGCCCTTGCCGCCGGCACCGCCGTTACCACTCGCGCCGGCCGCCAGGGCTGCGCCGCCGTTACCGTTCTGACCTGCGGTGCCGCCGGCGCCGCCGTTGTTGCTACCGGTGCCGCCGACGCCGCCCTTGCCCCCGACCCCGATGGCGCTGGGGTCGCCGCCCTTGCCGCCGTTGCCGCCGTTGACGCCGTTGTTGCTGGCATTGGTGCCGTTGGCACCGAGGGAGCCGGTGCCGCCGTTACCGCCCTTGGCCTGGGCGCCGCCGTTGCCGCCCTGGCCGCCGTTGCCGCCGCTGCCGGTGAGGCCGTTGGTGGCCGTTCCGCCGTTGCCGCCCCGGCCGCCCTCGCCGCCATCGCCGGCGGCACCGTTGCCGCCGTTGCCGCCGTTGACCGGGCTTGCAATCGCCGTGATTGTGCTTTGGCTGTAGCCGTTACCGCCGGTCGCGGTCGCGCCGTTGCCGCCGTTGCCGCCGTTGCCGCCGTTGCCGCCGTCACCGAGGATCGACCCGCCCTTGCCGCCGTCGCCGCCCCGGCCGCCGGCGGGGCCGGACTGTGCCGTCGCGCTGCCGTTCGGCGAACCGCTGGTGCCGGTGGTGGTGGTGCCGGTGGCCGCATCCCGGGCGTTGGAGCCGTTACCGCCGTTGCCGCCGTTGCCGTAGGTGCCGGCGTCGCCGCCCTTGCCGCCGTTGCCGCCGGCGGTGCCGGCCGGCGACAAATTACCGGTCGTGGCGTTGCCGCCGTTGCCGCCGTTGCCGCCGGTGGCAGTGCCGGCACCTCCGGCCAAACCGTCGGGAGCCCGGTTGACGCCGGTACCGCCCCCGGTGCCGGCGGTGCCGGCGGTGCCGGCGGTGCCGCGGTTGCCGCCGTTGCCGCCATCCCCACCGTTGCCGATGTAGCTGGTCCGGCCGTTGCCGCCGGTTCCGCCGTTGCCGGCGTTGGCGTTGCCGCCTGAGCCGGCGTTGCCGCCAGCCCCGCCGAAGCCGTCGTAGGAGCCCGCCGCCAGGGCCTTCCCGCCGGCGGCGCCGTTGCCGCCGTTGCCGCCGTTGCCCGCCTTGGCGCCGTTGCCGCCGTTACCGGCGTTGGTGCCGTTGTTGTTACCGGAGTTGCCGGTCGCGTTGCCGTTGAGGCCGTTGCCGCCGTTGCCGCCACTGGCGCTGCCGCCGTTACCGCCGTTACCGCCGGTGCCGCCGGTGCCGCCGTCGCCGGAGGTGCTGCCGCCGTTGCCGCCGATGCCGCCCTTGCCGCCGTTGCCGCCGTTGGTGCCGTCGGTGGCGTTCCCGGCGGACTGGCCGGCCGCGGCATTGCCCGTGCTGCCGTCGAACCCGGTGGCGCCGTTGCCGCCGTTGCCGCCGTTGCCGCCGGTGCCGACCGCACCGGCGTTGCCGCCCTTGCCGCCGTCGCCGCCGGACTTGCCGGTGCCGGCCACGGCGTTGCCGCCCTTGCCGCCGGCGCCGCCGTTGCCGCCGCCGGTCACCGTGCCGGAAGCGCCCTTGGCGCCGTTGATGCCGGCGGTCGAACCGGTACCGCCGGTGCCACCGGCCCCGCCGGCACCCGCCGTGCCGGCCGTGCCGCCGCCGTTGCCGCCGTCGCCGCCGTTGCCGCCCGCACCGGCATTGTCGGTGGCGTTGCCGGGCGACAGGCCTGCGCCGCCCGCGCCGCCGTTGCCGGCCCGCGCGTTACCGCCGGCGCCGCCGCTGCCGGCCGCGCCGCCCACGCCGTCCTTGCCGGTCGCGGCCTGGGCCTCTCCGCCGTTGCCGCCGTTGCCGCCTGCGCCACCGGTGCCGCCCGTACCGCCGTTGCCGGCGTTGCCGCCCGCGGTGCCGTTGGGATCGGCGGCCGTGCCGTTGTTTCCGGCCGCGCCGTCGCCGCCGTTGCCGGCGCCGCCCGCGCCACCGGCGCCGCCGAAGCCGCCTGCGCCGCCGTTGCCCGCAGTGGTTCCGCCCTTGCCGCCGACACCGCCCACGCCGCCGGCCCCGCCGACACCACCGTTTCCACCGACAGTCCCGGCTGCGCCTGATGCATCCGTTCCGCTGCCGCCGATACCACCCGCACCGCCGACGCCGCCATCGCCGACCGCGGCCGCGTCGCCGCCGGCGCCACCCACGCCGCCGGCCAGGCCGGTGCCGGCGGCGGAGTTACCGCCGGCGCCACCATTGCCGCCGTTGGCGCCGATCACCGTGCCGGCAGCGGCGGCCGCGCCGTCGGCGCCATTGATCGACCCGAGGCCGCCCTTGCCTGCGACGCCGGCGCTGCCGCCGGAACCACCGGCGCCCGGCTCGACGGCGTTGCCGCCGGCGCCGCCCGCACCGCCCTGGCCGCCGTTCTCGCTGGCATTGGCGGGCGTGAAGCCCGCACCGCCCGTGCCACCCGCACCACCGGAGTAGCCGCCACCGGTGCCGGCGTCACCGCCGGCACCGCCGGCGCCCTTGGTGCCGGCGGCGGCGAGTGCCGCGCCGCCCGCGCCGCCGTCACCGCCGTTGCCGCCGAGGCCGCCGGTGCCGGCGCCGCCACCGGTGCCACCCACACCGCCGTCGGGGCTGTCCTTGGTCCCGGCTTTGCCGGCGCCTCCAGTACCACCGATCGAGGCCCCGCCGACACCGCCGGCGCCGCCCTTCCCGCCCGTACCGCCGTTGCCCGACGTCGCACCGCCGGTACCGCCCGCGCCGCCGACGCCGCCCTGGCCGCCCGGGCCCGCCGTGCCGGCGGTGCCCCCGGTGCCGCCGTTGGCGCCACCGGTGGTGCCGGTGGCGGCCTTGCCGACGCCGCCGGTGCCGCCGTCGCCGCCCTGACCGCCGTTGCCGATCAGCAGAGCGTTGCCGCCCAGGCCGCCCTTGCCTCCGGCGCCGCCGTTGGCCGCGCCGGTACCGCCGTTACCCCCGTTACCGCCGTCGCCCTCGATCAGGGCATCGCCGCCGCGGCCGCCATCGCCGCCGCCCGCCCCGCCGGTACCGCCGTTACCGCCGTTGCCGGTGCCGACCGCGTCGCCGCCGCGGCCGCCCGCGCCGGTGCCGTTGCCGGTGCCGCCGTTACCGCCGTTGCCCGACTCGGTGCCGCCCTTGCCGCCAGCCCCGCCGGCCAGGTTGGCTCCCTTGGCGTCACTTCCGTTGCCGCCGTTGCCGACGGTGCCGGCATTTCCGCCAGCGCCGCCGGCGCCCTTTGCGCCGGCCGCGCCGCCGTTGCCGCCGTTGCCGACGCCCAGGGCGTTACCGCCGGCGCCGCCCGCACCGGAACCGGAACCCGCGCCACCGTCGCCGCCGTTGCCGGAGACCGAACCGCCGGTGCCGCCGATGCCGCCGGTGCCGTCGCCGGAGGCTTCACCGCCCTTACCGCCGTTGCCGTACTTACCGGCCGCGCCACCGGCCACCCCATTTCGGGTGCTGCCGGCCGCGCCGCCGCCGTTGCCGCCGTTGCCGGAGGGAACCGGCGGTACCGCGCTGCCGCCGACGCCGGCGGCACCGTCCTTGGCGCCCTTGCCACCGACTCCACCGGTACCTCCGACCGTGCCGGGATCGCCGCCCGTGCCGGCCTTCCCGCCGTTGCCGCCACCAAAACCGGCCAGGCTGCTGCCGTTGCCGCCGTTGCCGCCGTTGCCGCCCACACCGACGTTGCCGCCCCGGCCGCCGTTGCCGCCGTTGCCCACCGCAGTGAGGAAGATCAGGTAACTGCCGGTGCCGGCGTCGCCCCCGGCGCCACCGGTGCTGCCATTACCACCGTTACCGGCGTTGCCGCCCGCCGCGCCGTTCTGGCTACCGGAGCCCGCGGGTCCGCTGCCGCCCTTGCCGCCGTTGCCGCCCCGGCCGCCGTCGCCGCCGACGCCGCCCGCCCCGCCGTCGCCGCCGCGGCCAAAGATCCGGCTTCCGTTGCCGCCGGTGCCGCCCGTGCCGCCGGCGGAGCCGTCACCGCCGTTCTGTCCGGCGGTTCCCGGGGTCGGGTCCTGCGTGCAGATGGCTAGGCACACGCCGTTCTTGCCGTCGACGCCGTCGACGACGATTCCGGTGCCCCCGGCCCCACCGGCGCCACCGGCGCCGCCGTCGCCGAACAGCGCCCAGGTCCGTGCGCTGCCGCCGTTGCCGCCGTTCGCGGCGATACCGCCGGCGCCGCCGGCGCCGCCATTGCCGCCGCGCCCGCCGTTGCCGCCGAGCAGACCGCCCTGGCCGCCGTTGGCCCCGTCGGTGGCCTGGACGCCGTTGCCGGCCGCCGGCGCGCCGTTGGCACCGTTGCCGCCGTTGCCGAACAGGGCGCGGGAGTCGCCGCCGTCGGCGCTCACTCCGCTGGTGGTGCCCGAACCGACGCCCGCGCCGCCGGCGCCGCCGTCACCGCCCTTGCCCCATAGGTAGCCGGTGGCGCCGGCCTGACCGCCGTTGCCGCCGTTGGCGTTGCCCTGGCAGCTCGAACCCAGGTAGGTGCTGCAGCCGTTGCCGCCGGCACCGCCGGAGCCGGCGTCGCCGAAGATGTAGGCGGCGCGGCCGCCCTGACCGCCTGCGCCGCCCTTGTTGGTGTTGCTGCCGTAGGCATTGCCACCCAGCCCGCCCGAACCGCCGTTGCCACTGACGAATCCGGCGTCACCGCCGGCCCCGCCGTCGCCGCCGCTGACACCGTCGCCGCCGGCGCCACCGGTGCCGGCTGAGGTCAGCGACAGCGCACCGGCGTTGCCACCATCCCCGCCCTTGCCGCCGTTGCCGCCGAAGGTGAGGTTCTTCTCGCCGGTGCCGCCGAGGCCGCCATCACCGCCGCGACCGTAGAAGGCGAACAGCCCGGTGTCGCCGCCATTGCCGCCATTGCCGCCGGCGATACCGGTGAACGCGCTCCAACCGCCGGCGCCACCTTGGCCGCCGCTGCCACCGAACAGGCCACCGGCGCCACCAGCACCGCCGGTGCCGCCCTCGCGGATTCCCACCGACGCCGCGCCGACACCGCCGGCGCCGCCGTTACCGAACAGGATGCCGCCCTTGCCGCCGTTACCACCGCGGCCCTCGTTGACCGCGTCCACGCCGCGGCCACCGATGCCGCCGTTACCGAACAAACCGCCGCTGCCGCCGTTGCCGCCGGCGAATCCACTGCCGCCGTTGCCCCACAGCAGGCCGGCGTTGCCGCCGTTGCAGGCTCCGGTGATGCAGGACCCCTCGTAGCCGGTATAGGTCCAGCCGTTGCCGCCCAGCAGGCCGGCGTTGGGATTGTCCGCCGTGCCGTCACCGAAGAGCCGGAACTGATTGGCCGCCGGGGTCGCTGAACCGAAGAGCGTGAACAGGGTGACGGCCGGGGCCGTCGTGGGGGCCTTCTTGGGCGCGGGCGTGCCCACCGACGCCGGCGGCACCGGCGCTGGGGCGAGCGGAATTGCGACGTTCGGGATCACCATGGGCTCCGCTACCGCCGGCGCGTCAACGGCGGCGGGCGCCTTGGTTTCCGCTACCGCGGTGACCGGTTCGACGGCCACCGCTGCCGGCGGCTCGGAGTCACCGAGGTCCTGCTTTATGTTTCGTGGGGGGGCCGCCACGGGGTCGGACTCGACGTTGAAGGCGACCGGATCGCTGGCCTCGGGCGCGTTGCCCTCTGGGACGTTGTCGTCCGTAGCTGGTGGGGCAAGTTCGGACATCGTCAATTCTTCGTCGACAGTTTCATCGACAGTCGCGGCCGCGCCAGGAATCCGGGACGGGCCGGCATTCGGAGCAGCTGGAGCAGAGTCGTCAGTGTCGCTGCGGTACCCACGGGCCGGGCCACGTGCGGCCCGCGTCCGGGGTGCTTCGGCAGAGGGGTCCCCGGCTTCCGCGGACACTCCTGTCGACCCGCCGGATCCCTCCGTGTCAGCGAATGCCGTCGGCATCGAGGCGATACCTGCACCCACCCCCAGAGCAAACGCCAGCGCGCCCACTCTCCCGACGTAGCGGGCGTAGCCCGACGACGCGGAGGCGGGCAGGCGGTGCCGGCCGTGCTGAACGGTACGGGCGAAGTCTGCAGATCCCATCGCTGATCCCTAACGAGTCTTGGCGAGGGCCACGTCGCCCCCGACTAACCGCCACGAAGTATGCGCCCGAGACCCGAGGGTGTCTGGAAAATCGCACTAATTTCCATACGTTCTTTCAGAGTCGGCTCAGCGTTTGCTGGGCCACCCCGTGAATTGACCGGAGATACGGGGGCTTTCGCTGCACGGCCCGCGGAGGCTGGCAAACAAAAACTGGCACCGGGCGATCTTCGCCCGGTGCCAGCTCTGGGAAGAAAGTTAGAAGTCCCAGTCCTCGTCTTCGGTGACGACGGCTTTGCCGATGACATACGACGACCCCGAGCCCGAGAAGAAGTCGTGGTTCTCGTCGGCGTTGGGCGACAGCGCCGAGAGGATCGCCGGGTTCACGTCGGTCTCGTCGCGCGGGAACAGCGCCTCGTAGCCGAGGTTCATCAGGGCCTTGTTGGCGTTGTAACGCAGGAACTTCTTGACGTCCTCGGTCAGGCCCACGTCGTCGTAGAGGTCCTGGGCGTACTCGGTCTCGTTGTCGTAGAGCTCGAAGAGCAGCTCATAGGTGTAGTCCTTGAGCTCAGCGCGGCGGGCGTCGGACTCTTCGGCCAGCGCGCGCTGGAACTTATAGCCGATGTAGTAGCCGTGCACCGCCTCGTCGCGGATGATCAGCCGGATCATGTCGGCGGTGTTGGTGAGCTTGGCCCGGCTCGACCAGTACATCGGCAGGTAGAACCCGGAGTAGAACAGGAAGCTCTCCAGCAGCGTGGAGGCCACCTTGCGCTTGAGCGGATCGTCACCGCGGTAGTACTCCATGACGATGTGGGCCTTGCGCTGCAGGTTGGGGTTCTCCTCCGACCAGCGGAACACCTCGTCGATCTCGGTGCTCGAGCACAGCGTGGAGAAGATGTTGCTGTAGCTCTTGGCGTGTACGGACTCCATGAACGCGATGTTGGTCAGCACCGCCTGCTCGTGCGGGGTGACCGCGTCGGGGATCAGGCTGACCGCCCCGACGGTGCCCTGGATGGTGTCCAGCAGAGTAAGGCCGGTGAAGACCCGCATGGTGAGTTGCTTCTCGGAGTCGGTGAGGGTGTTCCAGGACGGAATGTCGTTGGACACCGGCACCTTCTCCGGCAGCCAGAAGTTGCCGGTCAGCCGTTCCCAGACCTCCGCGTCCTTCTCGTCGGTAACCCGGTTCCAGTTGATCGCCGATGCCCGGTCGATCAGCTTCACTCCATTGCTCACCAGCGAAACCCTTCAGTTGCGGCCGAACAGTGTCGCGGCCGTGGTTGCGGCCGGTATCTGCAAACACTACCCGTGGGGTGCGACAACGACTGTCAACACAACACGTTGTGTTTTGGCGTGTCGCCCAGCCAAAGCGAGATCAACCCACCGCGGCGTTGCGCGGGGTCGCGCTGCGCAGCGGCTGATCGGGTTCCAGGTCGATGTCGAGCAGGTCGGCGATGCCGGCGATGGTGCCGAGCATGACCGTGGTCAGGTGCGCGACGAACCTCCCGGTGGGCATGCGGGGCGGGCTGTCCGGATCCGATCCCAACCACCACTCCGTCGCGGTCGAGGCCGCCCCGAAGCACGCCGCGGCGGCCAGTTGCAGCGACGACTCGTCGAGGTGCATCTCACGCAGTTCGTTGTTGAACATCTCCGCGATGGCCAGGGTGATCTCGCGGCCCTCGCTGAAGCCGCGGGTGGTGGACTCGGCCGGCTCGGGGAACCGGCCCTGCAACACGAATCGCAAGACGTTGGGATGCTGTTCGACCAGCTTGACGTACTCGGCGACGCAGCGGCGCACGACCTCGCGAGTGGGGTCGACGGCCAAGTCGATCGTCGGGAAGATCGCCGCGACCAGCATGTCGCGCAGCCGCTTACCGATCGCGCCAAACAGATCGGCTTTGTCGTTGAAGTGCCGGTAGATCTTGGGTTTGGCGGTTCCGGCCTCAGCGGCGATCTCGTTGAGGCTGACTTGCGGGCCGTTGCGGTCGATGGCCCGGAAAGCGGCGTCGACGATCTCGGCGCGCACCTTCTTGCGGTGTTCACGCCAGCGCTCGCTGCGGGCATCCACCTTGGCGGGTTTGGCGCCCGGCAGCGGGACTGCAATCCTGCGCACCCACCGAACTCTACTGGCGCGATGTGGGCCGCCGGGCCAAGTGCAGACGCCCGCCTGCTCTGCGACGAGGCGGTCACGACGACGACCGGCGCGCCGGGCTAGCATCGAGGGCGTCCGATCGAACAACCCCACGAGATTGAGCCGCAGACTGTGACCGACCGATTCGACCTGGTGATTGCCGGCGGTGGCCCGTCCGGGTCGGCGGCCGCCTGGCAGGCCGTACAGACCGGCGCCAGGGTGGTAGTCCTGGACAAGGCGGTGTTCCCGCGCGACAAGCCCTGCGGTGACGGCCTGACCGCCCGGGCGGTCAGCTATCTGCAGAAGATGGGTTTGGCTGACGAGGTCGCACAGTTTCACCGGGTCAACCGGGTGACGGTGTTCAGCCCGTCGCGTTGGGAGCTGTCGTTTCCCAAGCGCCCGGGCATGCCCGACCACGGTCACACCGTCAGCCGCACGCTGCTGGACACCACGCTGCTCGAGCACGCGGAGAAGGCCGGCGCGGTGGTGCGCCAGGGCGCCGAGGTCAGCGAACCGGTCCTCGATGAACGCGGCCGGGTCACCGGCGTCGTCCTCAAGGGCGGCGAGAAGGTGTTCGGCGACGCCGTCATCGCCGCGGACGGCGCCTACTCCCCCATCAAGCGTGCACTCAAACTGGACTCGCAGTACAACGGCTACTCCGCGATCGCGATCCGCGCCGAGATGGACGCCGAGGTGGCCGATTCGGACAGCCTCGACATCTACCTCAAGCTGGAGTTCCAGGGCGACCAGTTGCCGGGCTACGGCTGGGTCTTCCCAATGGGCGGCGGTCGGCTCAACATCGGACTGGGCTACGTCAACAGTTACAAGAACTGGCAGGCCATCAACGCCACCTCCTTCCTCGGGGAGTTCCTGAGCACGCTGCCCCCGGAGTGGAAGCTGCCCAGCATCGACGAATTGAAGAAGAACAAGAGCGTGCGGGCGTGGCGGTTGCCGATGGGCTTCACCGCCTGGCCGCCGTGGCGCCCGGGCGTGCTGTTCACCGGCGACTCGCTGGGCGCGGGCAAGCCGGCCTCCGGCGCGGGGATCTCCAAGGCGCTCGAATCCGGGCTGGCCGCAGGCGAATGCGCGATCGCCGCCCTGGAGAACGGCGGGCCCGACGACTTCACCAACTACGCGCAGCGGATGGAGGCCGCCTGGGGTAAGGAGTACCGTCGCGGCCGCTACTTCCACAAGCTCGCGGGGAACCCGAAGGTCGCCGGGGCCGGGATCAAGCTGATCGACAATGCGCGGTTCCGCGACGCGCTGCTGAAGTCGATGTACAAGAAGGCCGAAGGGCCCCTGCACAAGGTGCTCTGAATCCGGGGCGTTACCGGCGCCGCGCCCAGCGGTTGTGCGCTACCCACGGCGAGGGGCCCGCGGCGATCGACCACGCCAACTCCTCGGGAACGTCGATCACCCGATACCGCTTGACGCCGGCCGCCGTCGCGGCGATAAGCGTCGCCACCCCCGCTCGCCGCTGCGGCCAACTCTGGCGCACCGTCCAGCCGACGATGCCGGCCCCGGCGATGCAGTCGCGGCGGCGCTCGAGGCTGCCGGATCGGGCCACCAGCCAGCCGGCCGAGACCCGATGCCCCAGCGAGCGTGACCGGTCGGCGGCCAGCCCCGCGCACGCTACCGTCACAACGGCCCACACCATCCACCACCACACCGGCAGTCCCAGCACCGCGCCGACGAGTGCCAACCCTGCCGGGACCGCCAGTGCCCGCGTCCAGCGCCGCCGCGTCGCCGCAGGCCCGTGCCCGCGCAACGGGCCGGTCACCGGTTCGGCACTGCCGATCAGATCGGCCAGCACCGCCTGAGCGGTGCCTGCCGGGCATGGTGGCAACAGCAGTGACGACTCCCCGGCTCCGTTGACGCCGGTCATCACCGCGTCCAACCGGGCTCCGCCCAGCGCGCGCACCAACAGTGCTTCGCGCAGCGTGCCGCCTCGCAGCCGCCGCATGTCAAAGGTGTTCTCCCGCAGCCTGAGCAAGCCGTGCTCGAGATGCAGCACGTCCGCATCGCGGCGCAGTAGCAGATTTCCGTAGCTCACCAGTGCGCGCAGCACCGACAACGCCACCGCTGCCAGCACCACCACGATCACGGCGGCGGCGGCCGCGACGGTGGCGCCGACCCGCTGCACCACGTCCAGGCCCGACTCAGCCAGCCGCGAATCACGCAGCACCGCAGCCACTCCCGTCTGATAGGCGATACCCGCCGCCGCAAGAAGCATGGCCAGACCGGTGAAGCTGAGCGCGCTGTAACGCAACCAGCCCGGCCTCCAGCGGGCCAGCACCCGACCGGATTCCCCGGTCTGCTCAGGAACAGCCAGCGACTCGGCCAGCAGAATGGCCCGTAGCCGGGGAACCTGTTCGGCCTCGACGGCGTCAAGGACGAACTCGCTGTCACCCCTGGCCTCCTGACCTGTGCTCACCTTCAGCACCGTCAGGCCCAGTAGTCGATGCAACATCCGGGACTCGGTGGACACCGATCGAATCCTGTTGCGCGGCAGCGATAGAACTTTTCGTTGCAGCACCCCGCTGCGCAGTTGGACATCGTCGGCGGCGATCCGGTAGGTGGTGACGAACCATCGCAGGACGCCGAACGCCACCGTGACCACCAACGCCATCGCCACCCACCACGGATTGCCGGTCGCCGAACCGAGAAAGAGCGAGCCGATCAACACCGGAAGCTGGCGGGCCACCTCGTGTACCGGATGCACCAGCAGCATCCGCGGACTCAGCCGCTGCCACAGTGCCGCGGTTCTCTCCCCGGCAGGCATGCTCACGTGGCATCCTCGGCGCCGATCGCGGCGATGTCGGTCAACTGCGCCGCCACTCGATCAGCGACCTCGGAGTCCAGCGCCACGATGCGCACCGCACCTGCCGATGACGCCGTCGTCACGGTCACATTGGCCAGCCCGAAAAGCCGGTCCAGCGGCCCCCGATAGGTGTCGACGGTCTGCACCCGTGAAATGGGCGCGATGCGCCGCTCCTGGGTAATCCAGCCGCTGCGGGTGTATACCGCCGGCGGCCCGGGTGCCAGCGAGATCTCCCAGCGATGCACCCGGTAGCGCCACAGTGGGGCGACGACCACGAACGCGACGAAGCCCAGCAGCGTCAGTGTGGCGGCCGCCACATGCAGCCATACCGCCCGGCCGTCGAAAGCGAACCACACCAGTTGGGCCGGTACCACCATCAGAAACGGCAGCCCTGCTGCGATGGCCCACACCAGCGGCGCCTTGCGGCTCGGCGGATTCGCCGGATCCACCAACGTCAGGCTCGCAGCCGGTGACTCGTCCATGAGTCGAGCATGACGCACGCATGTCCGCAAAACCCTCTCGACATCCGGTTTGTTCACCTTCGCCGGGTACGTTCAGAGCGTGATTCGACCCCCCAGGATGCCGGGGCTGGGGACGCTCATCGGCGCCCCGCTCACTGCGGCCTCCACCGGACTCGAACTCGCGGTCAAGACGACGAAAACAGCAGCCGGACTCGCCGTCGAAGCCGTTGGCGGGCCCCCGCTACGGCGCACCGGCAGGCGCGGCCCGCGGCACTGGATCGAGGTTCGCGGGCTGTCCGGACCCGACGCCGACGCCATCGCCGAGGAGGTACTCGATCGGGTTCGGGGGGTCCCCGGAGTCATCGACGCCGTGATCAACCGTTCGGTTGCCCGGGTCGTCATCACTGTCGGCCCACAGTGCCCGCAGCAGAAACTGCCGGGGGTCGTCGCCTCGGCGGAACAGCGGGTCCGCGGCCAAGTCCAGCGTGAGCGTCCTCTGACCCTGCCCGGTGACGACGCCGCAATGATGGGGCGGGCCTTTGAAACGGCCGCCGCGATCGCCGGGCTCGGCCTGTCCACGGCCGGCGCCGCGGTGAGACTTCCCGGCCTGCCGAATCTCGTCTCGGTGGCGCCGACGCTGACCGACCAGATCCCCGCCGTCCGCCATCACCTGGTTCGCGCGTTGGGGAACGAGGGAACCGACCTGCTGCTGGCCGTGCTTAATTCCACGGCCAACGTGGGGGCGGTGTCCCCGACGGCCGCCGCCGCCGAAGCCATGACCCAGGGCCTACTCGCCAGCGAGGCCCGCGCGGCTCGTCAGGCCTGGAACCGGCACGAGCCCCACCTCGCGGCGCAAACCGCTGATGGGCGCCAACCGCGTTGCGGTACAGAGATTTTCACCGACGGCCCAACTGAGGAATACGCCAATCGGGCAGGCCGGTTCGGCCTGAGTGCCGCCACGGTGGTCGGCGCGCTATCCGGAAGCCTCGGCGCGGCCGGAGCCACTGCGCTGGTATCGGCACCCAAACCCGCCAGGGCGGCGCGAGAGGCCTTCGGCTGCGCCATGACCCGCGGGCTCACCGAACACCACGACACGGTGATCGTTCGCCCCCGCGCGTTGCGCGCACTGGATCGGGTCGACGTGATCGTCATCGACCCGCGTGCCCTGTATACCGACGAGCTGGCGGTCACCCGCGTGCGCGGCCTGACCAATTCCCAACGTACGTCGGCCTGGCAGGCAGCCCAATCCGCGCTCATGGACGGCCTGATCGGACCCGGCTGGCACCGGTGCTCAACGATACCCTCGGCGGGCAAGACGGGCGAGGCACTGGTCAGTCCGCTGCGCGACCCGTTGGCCAGCGCGGTGGTCGGCGCAGCCCGCCGGACGGGCGCACGGGTCGTCTCGGTCAGCGACGACGGACTGCGCTCACTGCGGCAGGGATTCGACAGTCTGCACCCGGCTGCCGATTCTCTCGATGACGCTCTCGCCGAGGCCATCGCGACGGTACGCGGCGAGGGCGCCACGGTGTTGTTGCTGACCAACGCGCAGATGACCGCTGCGCACGACGCCGACGTCACCGTCGGCATCACCCACCGCGGCGCTGCGCCGTGGGGTGCCGACGTGTTCGTCCCCGACCTCGCCGCCGCGTGGCGGATTCTGCGCGCGGTACCCGCCGCGCGCGCCGCGAGCGCCCGCGGGGTGCGGCTGTCGCTGTCGAGCTCGGCGATCGGCGCGCTGATGCTGATTCCCGGGGTGCCGGGCTACGGCCCGGATGCCGTCAACACCAGTACCTTCGCCGGGCTGTGGACCGGCTTCCACACGGCTGGAAAGGTTTTCGACGAGCCGCTGCCCGGACCCGAACCGGGGCACGAGTGGCACGGGCTGACGGTCGACGAGGTACGCCGCCTGTTGCCCCGGCCGCCGTCGGTTCCCGAACCGGCTCACTCGCGTCGCTCAATACTGCTGGCACCCGCGCAGTTCGCTCTGGGCGCGGGGACCAAAGCGTGGTCGCTCCTCGGTGACCTCGCCGGGGACTTCCGGGCCAACCTTGCCGATCCGATCACCCCGATCCTGGCCACCGGCGCACTGGCCAGCGCCCTGCTCGGTTCGCCGCTGGACGCCGCGTTGGTCAGCAGTGTCCTGCTGACCAACGCCACCCTGTCGGCCGAACAGCAACTCCACGCCGAGCGGACGCTGCGCCGCCTGTTGGTCGTGCACGATCCGCCTGCCCGCCGACGAGTCGGGGCACTCGCGGAGCGATCCACCGAAGACGTGCCGGCGGCGGCGTTGCGTCCCGGCGACGTCATCGAGGTTCGTCCCGGCGAGGTCGTGCCCGCCGATGCTCGACTGATCGAGGCGGACAACGTCGAGGTCGACGAATCCCGCCTGACCGGCGAGTCACTGCCGGTGCCCAAACACACCGATCCGACCCCGGGCGCACCACTGGCTGAGCGGGCCTGCATGATCTACGCCGGCTGCACCGTCGTCGCCGGAACCGGCCTGGCCATCGTCACCGCAGTTGGCAGCGGCACTGAGGTGATGCGCGCAATCACCATGGCGCCCAAGATATCTCGGCAGATCGGCCTGCACCACCAGCTTGGCCGTATCACCAGCCGCGCACTACCCTGGACCCTCGGAGGGGGTGCGCTGGTCGGGTTGCTGAGCATGCTGCGCGGGTCGCAGCTGCGGGCGGCGGCCAGCAGCGCGGTGGCGGTCAGCGTCGCCGCGGTCCCGGAGGGTCTGCCGCTGGTGGCCACGCTGGCTCAGCTGGCAGCCGCGCGCAAGCTCAGCGGCGACCACGTGTTGATCCGCAATCCCAATTCGGTGGAGGCCCTGGCGCGGCTGAACGTCATCTGTTTCGACAAGACCGGCACCCTCAGCGAAAACCAACTCCGCGTCAAACACGTCAGGGCGCTGCACGGACACGACCGCGACACGGTGACCGCCGCGGCAGCCACCACGATCGTGGCCCACGACGGTAAAGCCGACCACGCCACCGACGAGGCAATCTGGCAGGCAGCCGGGGGCCTGATCGCCGAGGGCCGCGATGCCTGCCTGCCGTTTCAGTCCGGGCGGCCGTTCGCCGCGTCCCTGGCCGGCACGAGACTGACGATCAAGGGCGCACCCGAGGTGCTCTCGGCGGCGCTGGGCCGCAACGCCCCCGACCTGGCCCCGATGGTCACCGAACTAGCCGCCGAGGGGCTGCGGGTTCTCGTTGTCGCCGAGCGGACACTGACCGCGCGGCAGGCTGCGCGTGCGGTGGCCGACCCCGCGGCGATGGAGCGGTTGTGCCGGACAGCGCTGACGCCGATCGGGTTGATCGGCTTGGCGGACAGCCCGCGAGAGAACGCCGCCGACCTGCTGGCCGAGTTGCAGGCGCGCCGGATCGGAGTGCGACTGATCACTGGCGATCATCCGTTGACGGCCGCGGTCATCGCCACCGACCTCGGTTTGGCGGTCACCGAGGATCAGGTAGTGACCGGCGCCGACTGGGAGGCCATGTCGGCCGATGAACGCACCGCCGCGGTCACCGATCGGCTCGTGTTCGCCCGGATGTCACCCGAGCACAAGGTCGACGTGGTCCAGACCCTGGAGCGCAGCGGTCTGGTCACCGCGATGGTCGGTGACGGCGCCAACGACGCCGCGGCGATCCGCGCCGCCAGCGTGGGTATCGCCGTCGCGGCCTCGGGCAGCGACCCGGCCCGCAGTGCGGCGGACCTGCTGCTGCTCGACGGGCACATCGAGGCGCTGCTGGCCGCCCTCGATGAAGCCGACCAGTTGTGGCGCCGCGTCCAGTCCGCGGTGTCGGTTCTCCTCGGCGGCAACGCCGGGGAGGTGATGTTCGCCCTGCTCACCACGCTGGTGACCGGACAATCCGTCCTCAACGCCCGCCAGATGCTGCTGGTCAACATGCTCACCGACGCACTTCCCGCAGCCGCGTTGGCGGTCAGCCGCCAAGACGGGGCAGCCGCCCTCGACCGGGACGAGGCCGCGATGTGGCGGGCGATTGCGGTGCGCGGAACGGCGACCACCACGGGTGCGACCCTGGCCTGGCTGATGGGCCGGCTGACCGGGACGCAGCGGCGGGCGGCGACGATCGCCCTGATCGGGTTGGTGAGCACACAACTCGCCCAGACCCTCGCGGACTCGCGAAGCCCGCTGGTGGTCTCGACGGCAGCCGGGTCGTTCCTGGCGCTGGCCGGGGTGATCAGCACGCCCGGGTTGAGCCAGTTGTTCGGCTGTACACCCGTCGACCCGCTGGCCTGGGGTCAGGCATTCCTCGCCACCGGGGTGGCCTCGCTGCTCAGCCTGTACGCCCCGGCGCTGCTGGAGCGCCTACTGCCGACGCCGGATTCGTCAGTCTCCGACGGTCACGACCCCGAGCACCACCAGAGCGGCGTAGACCTCGCGGACCACCGGCGTGAGAAACCGGGACCCGAGGTCGACAAGGACGTCGGTTCCGGCAAAGCTGGTCTTATCAGTCACCATTCCAGGCAAAACCCCGCCGGTGGCCGAAAAAATTCCGGCGGGTGAACAGGACACGAACATGTTCTTTACAGACAGGCTCAGAGCCGCTCAGCGCGAAGCGCGCCGCCAGGTCGCCGAGGGCGAGGTCTACTCCCTCCAGTTGCCCATCGTCGGCCGGGTGCCAGTGCCCTCGCCGCGCCAACTGGCGATCTACGCCGCGCTCGGCGGGCTGGCCGCACTGGAAATCATCGACTGGCCGGTCGCGGTGGCCATGGGGGTCGGCTCGACGCTGGTATCGCGCCAACTCTCCGACCTGGAGGCCCGGGAGGAGGAACTGGCCCAGGCGATCCGGTCGGAGTCCCCCGGTGCGGGAGTCTCGGGTGCCACGGTCGTGAGTGCGGCTGGGGTGAAGAAGGCCACCATGACGGCGGCGGCCAAGAAATCAGCCGTTACCGCCCCGGCTGGAAAACCAACGGCCGAAGCTCCAGCGAAAGGGCCGGCACCGAAAAAGCCGGGGGCGAAAAAGGCAGCAGCGAAAAAGGCAGCCCCAGCCGCGAAGAAGTCACCCGCCAAGAAAGCTGCGCCGAGCAAGAGAACCCCGCCGCCCACGGACTCCGCTTAGACCATGCCGCCCCACCTTCGGGCTGTTACGGTCACCGCGTGCGACCGCTGGCGGAACTGAACGTGGAGGGTGTAGCTGCCGTCTTCACCGACGTCGACGACACCCTGACCTGGCGCGGTGCCCTCGTTCCTGAGGCTTATCAAGCGATCGTTCGACTCGCCGATGCCGGTATTCCAGTCGGGCTGGCCACCGGTCGGGCCGGCGGTTTCGCTGAGGTTCTGTCCGTGCTGTGGCCAGTTGCTTTCGCCGTCGCCGAAAACGGTGGCTACGCCGTGCTGCGCGGCGGCGAGGCCCGCTACTGGGACCCCCCGGAGGTGCGCAGCGATCAGCGAGCGAAGCTGGAAAATCTTGTAGCACAGGCGGGTCTGGAAATGCCCCATGTTCAGCTTGCCGCCGATTCGGGACTGCGACGAGTCGATGTGGCATGGGATCTGCACGAAAACGCTGACGTCAGTGCGGAAGATACCCAAAGGCTTGCCGAACTGTGCGCCCGACACGGGGCACGCGTGCTGACTTCGAGCATCCACCTGCACGCCTTTCACGGTGACCACGACAAAGCCGGGATGCTGATCCGGCTGGCAGCAGACCAACTCGGACTCGATGAGCGACAGACCAGGGAAAACTGCGTATTCGTCGGGGACTCACCCAATGATCAGGCGGGATTCACGGCATTCACCCGATCGGTGGGAGTGGCCAACATCGTCGATCACCGCGACCGTCTGGAACCCGCACCGAGGTTCGTCACCGCCAAGCCGGGCGGTTTCGGTTTCGCCGAGGTCGCCGAGATGATCCTGGCGGCACACTGAGCATCCGCCCCGCGCTCACCGCAAGGCTTCGGCGACGATGTGGGCGAGGATCTCGGCGAGGGTGTACCGCAACGGACTGATCTCGTAGGTGACGACCCCGTCGTAGCCGACGTCGGTCAGTACTCGACCGAGGTCGGCGGTGACGTCGTGGCCATCCCCTGGGAGCAGGTGCAGGTCACTGATGCCGTCGTTGTCGGACAAGTGAATCGCCCGGACGGATCGGCCCAGCGTGTCGAAGACATCGGTGAGAGCTATGCCAGTGGCCGCCGAGTGGCTGGTGTCCAGAACCGCCCCGCACCCGATCGCGGACACCAGTTGGGACCATTCGGTGAGATTGGAGGCCATGATGTGGGTGTATCCGAGCTTGTCGGGGATCAGGTTCTCCAGCATCACCGTGATGCCGAGGTCGGCCGCTTCGGTGTGCAGCGTCCCCACGAAGTCGAGCAGTTGGGGCACTTTCGCCTCCCGGTCGACGGCGCTGGCGGCATACCCGCCGTGCAGGACGGCATGCACGCCACCATGGTCGGCCAGCTCACGCAGCCACTGCCGGTTGCGTTCGAGCGCGTGAGAGGCGACCACCGGATCGTCGGAGACTGGATTGAGGTCATGAAACGGCAGGTGGATGCCAACCTGAAGGCCATGTCGGGCAGCGGCGGCAATCTCCCAGTCCGCCGCGGGGTGCTCGGTCCAGATCTCGACACCGTCGACAGCCCCGCACTCCCGCACGGCGGCGAAGTCGTGGTCAGTAGGGCGCTCCCCCGCACCCCACATGCTCAGCCAAATCGTGCCCGGGAGACTCATGGGTGGGCCAACTCCGCTTCGTAGTCCCCTTCTTTGGAGAGCTCCTCGAGGGTCTTACCATTGGTCTCCGGAGCCATCACCAGGCAGATGATCAGCGCGACCATAGCCACCGCGAAGAAGAAGCCGAGCGCGACCTGCTGGCCCCAAGCGGCGATCATGCCCGGGAACACCAGCACACCCAGGATCGACCCGATCCGACTGACGCTGGTGGCGAAGCCCATTCCAGTTGCCCGAATTCCAGTGGGGTAGAGCTCGGTTGGGTAGACGAAGTTGAGAATCCCGCCGCCCATATTTGCGAACAGCACCGCGAAGCTGAACAGCGCGACCAGGAAGCCCAGGCTTGGCGCCGGGGTCAGCGTCAGGATCAGCAGCGCGACGGCCAGCCCACTGAACGACGTGATGATCAACGGCCGCCTCCCCCAGCGATCAGCCAGGTTGAGCCCGACGAAAGCGCCGATGAGGCCAACCAGAGCGACCACACCCGACCCCAAGTAGGCGATCGTGCGGTCGCCGTCCTCGTTGAACTCACTGAGGATGGTGGGCGTGTAGATCGTGATCCCGTAATAGGCGATGGCATAGCAGGTCCAGAAACCCGTGACGAAAATGGTTATCCTGCGGTACTTCTCGTTGAACAGCGCACTGATCGGCTGCCGCTTGATCTTGCCGGTGGGAATCTCGACATCGTGGCCGGTGAGTTGCCGCATGATCTTCTGGGCGTCCGCTTCCCGACCCACGGACGCCAGCCAGCGCGGCGACTCGGGCAGCGTCCTCCGCAGGATGAGCACGATGACCGCGAAGATCGCTCCGACCAGGAACATGTATCGCCACGAGTTGGGGCCCAACGGCTCCAGCAGGATGCCGGTGACGTAGGCGGCCAGCGCGCCCACGAACCACATCGCGCCGAGGCTGCCACTGTGCGCTCCCCGCCCTTTCGACGAACTGAATTCCGCCACCAGGGTTGCCGAGATCGGATAGTCCGCGCCGATACCGATTCCCAGCAGGAAACGAAAGGCGATCAGCGACCACGGATCCCAAGCCAGCGCAGCTCCGAGGGCGAATACAACGAAGCACACCAAATCGAGCAGGTACATCGCCTTGCGGCCGTACTTGTCGGTGAGCCGGCCACCAAGGGTGGCACCGATCAGGGCGCCGAAGATCGCCGAGGCGGCGATCAGGGCGACGATGCCCGGTCCCATTCCGGGGAAGTACTCGAGCAACACCGGCAACGCGACCGCGATGATCACCAGGTCGAATCCGTCTAGGAATGTGCCACCACCGGACAGCACAGTGATCTTGCGCCGCAGCTTGGCTAGCTGCGGGGTATCCATCGTTTCGAACACAATTCTCCTTGGGGTTCCTCAGCCCCAAAAGATAGTTTGCTGACCGGACCGAAAGACCTGCCATAGAGGAACTTTAGGTGACCGTATAGTTAACTCCGGAAATACCGCAGTCTGGTGGATCAGATCAGTTCGATCGCCTCTGCGATCGAGGGTAAGACTCGTGCGGGCCGAAACGGGTACCGTTGCACGTCCTCGGCTGTAGTGGATCCGGTCAGCACCAGGATCGTCTCGAGGCCCGCCTCGATGCCGGCGACCACGTCGGTGTCCATCCGGTCACCGACCATGACCGTACTTTCCGAGTGCGCCTCGATGCGGTTAAGTGCACTGCGGAACATCATCGGATTGGGCTTGCCGACAAAGTAGGGCGTGCGGCCGGACGCTTTGCTGATCAGAGCCGCGACGGATCCGGTGGCCGGCAGCGGGCCGTCAGCTGACGGCCCGGTGACATCTGGGTTCGTGGCGATGAATCGGGCCCCGTTACCGATCAGCCGCACGGCCTTGGTGATCGCCTCGAACGAGTAGGTTCGGGTCTCGCCGAGTACGACGAAATCCGGGCCGCAATCGGTGAGTGTGTACCCGATACCGTGCAGTGCGGTGGTCAGTCCGGCTTCGCCGATGACGTAGGCGGATCCGTTAGGTAGTTGATCGTCGAGAAAGGCAGCGGTCGCCAGGGCCGAGGTCCAGATCGCCGACTCCGGCACGTCAAGGCCCGAACGGGACAATCGCGCCGCGAGGTCGCGCGGGGTGTAGATCGAATTGTTGGTCAGCACCAGGAAGCGGCGCTCTCTGTCAACAAGTCGCCGAAGGAACTCAGCGGCACCGGGAAGGGCATGCTCCTCGTGGACCAGGACGCCGTCCATATCGGTCAACCAGGACTGAGCGGCTGTTCGCATCGTTCGTCCGATCTCCCGGTGGGTTCGCGCGGTCGGTGCTCAGCGGGGGTGCACGAGGGCGGACTCGGCGTCGATGGCGATGCTCACCTCTGTTCCGCTCACCCAGTCGTCGTGCCGGGTACCGCTTAAGTCGCTGATGATGACCGCGGTGGGGTCGGGCAGATGTCGAGGGTGCACGAGGAACCGAATTCGTGCACCCTGAAACTGCTGGCTAATGACCGTTCCGGGGATCCCCGGTTGGCCAGGCCGCACCAGTGCGGTCGACTCGGGCCGAACGAGAACCTCCACCGGGGTTCCCACCGGCTGCGCGGCTGCGGCCGCGACCCTGACCAGTGAGCCACCGATGTCGACGATGCCGGCCGGTTCGGCCACCACACCGGCAAAGCGGTTCGACTCCCCCACGAACCCGGCCACGAATGCAGACGCCGGGCGGCGATAGATCTCCTCGGGAGTCGCGAACTGTTCGAGTTTGCCCTGGGACAGGACGGCGATGCGGTCGGAGATCGTCAAGGCCTCCTCCTGGTCGTGGGTAACGAAAATCGTGCTGATACCCAACTCCTTCTGGATGACCCGGATTTCGTTGCGCAGGATGACCCGAACTTTCGCGTCCAAAGCCGACAATGGTTCGTCAAGTAACAGGACCCGCGGCTCAATGGCGAGGGCTCGGGCCAGCGCAACTCGCTGCTGCTGGCCCCCGGACATCTGGTGCGGATAATTCTTCTCTTTACCGGACAACCCGACCAGTTCGATCATCTCGCGGGCCTGCCGGCGGGCGCTGTCGGCTGACTGCTTGCGGACCCGAAGGCCGAACGCGACGTTGTCGATTGCCGACATGTTCGGAAACAGGCTGTAGTTCTGAAAGACCATACCCATGTTGCGCCGGTTCGGCGGCACGGCGTCGATCGAGGCGCCGTCGATGAAAACCCCTCCGCTATCCGCTGATTCAAAACCGGCGACGATCCGCAGCGCAGTGGTCTTACCGCATCCACTGGGGCCCAGGAAGCTGACGAACTCACCGTCGGCCATGTCCAGACTGAGGTCGTCGAGTGCGACGAAGTCACCGTAGGTTTTGCCGACCTTCTCGATGCGCACGGTAGTCATTGATCAAACCTTTGCGATCGTTGTGGTCACTTGCCCACCGCCGAGTCGCCGCGACAATACGGAGACCCCGATCAGAAGAAACCAGGTGAACAAAACGGTGATCAGAGCCAGCGCTGCGGCCCCCTGCGCCTGCGAAGTACCCACCTCGGCCATGTAGACCGGCAACGTGTTGTACAGAAAAAGCGAGGACAGTACGTATTCACCCAACACGACGGTGATGGTCAGGAAAGCCGCTCCAAGGATCGCGGTGCGCAGATTCGGCAGGATCACCCGGAACAGCGTCAGAAACGTTCCAGCACCCAGACTCTGCGCAGCATCCATCAGCGTGCGTAGGTCGACGGCCTTCACCCCGGTCTCCAGCGCACGGTATGTGAAGGCGAAGCTGAGCACTATGTAGAACGGAACCAGCACGAGCGGCGTACCCAGCAGGGCCGGCACCAATCCCAACAACAGACCGGTGGCGCCGATTACCAGAGTGATCGGCGGAACCGCGAACACCATCAGGGTGACTGCTTCGACCAGTCCTCGCAGTCGTGGAGCGCGAAGGTGCACCCACAGCACAGTGGGCACCATCAACAGCAGTGACAGTGCCGTGGTGAGCAGCGCCAACATCAGACTCAACCCGACGGATCTCCAGAACTGCGGGTCTTTGGCGATCGCAAGATAGGCCTCGGCGCTCCAGCCGCTCTTGCCGGTGAAGCTGAACAGCGCCAGCGAGATCAGCGGGGCGGCGAAAAAGAGGATGCAGCCGATCACGACCGACCAGCGACCGATCGGAGCCTTTCGCAGTCCGGTCATGACGCCCACCGCGAAACACGCCGTTGAAGCGCAATGTTGACAGCCAGCGCAAGGGAGACCACCACGATCATTCCGAGGGCCAACGCGTAGCCGACCTGGCTTTGGCCGGCGAAGACGTTGCCCTGTACGAAATAGCCGATCTGGATGGGCACCAAGTTCACCGAGCCTGATGTGAGAACCTGCGCGGTGGCGTAGGCGGCGAAGGCGTTGGCGAAGAGCAGGACGACCCCGCCGATGAAGGCCGGGGCGAGCAGTGGCATACCGATCCGGGCCCAGTACTGAAAGGAATTGGCGCCCAGGCCCTCCGCGGCTTCCCGCCATGACGTCCTGAGACCCTCCACGGCCGGTGTCATGAGGATGAGCATCAGCGGGATCTGGAAATACAGGTACACGATGGCCAGACCACCGAAGCTGAGCAGACTGAAGCCGGTCCCGTACAGGTCGAACCCGATCCTGCCGAGGAGGCTGGTGAGCAGGCCCGCCGATCCGATCGAGGCGACAAACGCAAATGCGAGGGGCACTCCGCCGAATTGGGAGGCCACCCCGGAGAAAGTTGACATCGCCGATTTGAGGAAGCGGGGCCGTTGCAGCGTCGACACAGCGTAGGCCAGCAGAGTGCCCAGCACTCCCCCGACGAGCGCAGTCACCAAGGACAGCAGAGCGCTGGTCAGGAATGCACTGCGGTACTGGGCGTCGGCAGCGGTCGCAATGTTGCCCAGGGTGAAGCCGCCATCAGGTCCCTGGAAAGCCTGTAGCACCACCGAGTACGCCGGCCAGATGAGGAAGAGGAAGGCGGTGAGCAGAAACGGAGCGATGCCGACCCAGTCCGGCAGGCGGCGGCGTCTCATCCGACCGCCCGGTTCCATTGCTTCCCGACGGTGGCGGTGGCCGTCGCCGTCTGATCCTTGGTGGGAAACCGCAGAGCGGCTAGTTCGTCGATCGGTGGCAGTTCGGCCTGGACGTCGGCGGGAACTCTGCCCTGTTCGACGAAAGTCGTGTAGAGAGCCGGTATGGCCCCGCCGTCGAGATACATCAGCGCTCCCTTTCCACTGGTGAGCCACTCGATCCACAGCTTGGCGGCGTTGGGGTGCGGGGCCCCGTTGCTGATGGCGTCGCAGTACATGCCGCCCATGACCCCATCTGCGGGAACGGTTGGGGTGAGGGTGAGTCCGGACTTCTCCAGCACGGCAGCCGCGCCCGGCATGTTGAACGACCAGTCGATGCCGATCAGGACCTGCTGGTTGGCCAGATTGCCGACATTGGCCTGCAGAGGGATGTAGTTGCCCTGACGGCTGAGTCCTCCGAAGTAGCTGATTCCGGGCGAGATGTCGTCCAGTGAGCCGCCGTTGGCCAGCGCAGCGGCCCAGACCGCATTCAACGGCGAGGTGGCCTGACGCGGATCGCCATTGGTGGCCACCATCCCCCGGTAGGCGGGCTTGGTCAGGTCCGCCCAGCTTTCCGGCGGATCGGCAACACGGCTGGTGTTCACCCCGAAGGAGATCAGGCCGTAGTAGGGAGCGGTCCACAGGCCGTCCGGGTGTTTGAGGTCCCCAGGTATCAGATCCCACGCGCTGCATTTGTAGGGCTGGACCAGACCCTGTTCGACAGCCTGCTGGGCAAATGAGGGGCCGACCTCGATCACGTCGGGGAGTCGCTGCTGTCCGCGCATCAGTCGCAATGCGGTGAGTTCCTGGGCCGACGTGGCGTTCGGCGACTGGACGGTGACCTTGATGCCGTACTCCGCCTCGAACGCGGCGATGATCGCTCCGTAGTTGGCCCAGGTCGAGGGCACCGCAATCAGAGTCAGCCGCCCCTCTTGTTGAGCGGCGGCAACCAGTTCCGGCAACGCGGCCGCCGGCAGCGGAGGCTCGCTTGGCGGAACCTCAAGTGGCGCATTTGCTGTGGCCGACTTCTCCAGGGTGATCGCGCCGACCCCGACCGCCCCCACGGCAATCGCGGCGCCGAGGAATGCCCGGCGGCTCATGTCAGTCGACACTGTAGACCTGCCTCAGCGGGTGCTCTTGTAGGCCAGTGCGAGCGCCAACTTCCCGGGCTTGGCGGAATCGACGGGCGCGGATAGCGCCTCGAAGGCCTTCTCGCCGAACTCGTCGAGCTTGCCCAGTTCGGCGGCGTCACGGGAGTTGGCGACCGCCGTACCCGCGGGGAGGGCGACCATCGCTCGGCCGATGTTGCCGACCAGGCTCAGATACGACGACATCTCGGTGAGGGTGAAGTTTCCCGGCTGGAGACCCGGGTCGGTCTGGGACCGTAACCACTGACCCCAGTAGAACTCCTGGAACGCAGGGCTGCCGTCGTCCTGCTCGTAGCCGATGTCGCGGACGAAGTACAACGTGCCCCGGTACTGATCATTGGCGAAGTTCTTCAGTCCCAGACCGGTGGGGAGTTGCTGGGGCTCAACGGGTTTGCCGTCGACATCCTGAAGCCAGGCCCATCCCCGGTCCCGCATCTGCCGCCAGAACTCAGCTGTCTCCAGTGTCGAGAGGTTACCGGTGATCTTCAGCCGGATCCGAGTGTCAGGTCCCCCGCCGGGAGCCTCCCATAGGGAAGTCAGGGTGTGGTGGCCGTCGGTCAAGAACACCTGACCTCCGGGCCCGATCACCCCGGTCTTCATTGCGGCGGTGCTCTCCGGTGTCTCCGATCCGACCGGCACCTCGCAGTCGAACGACTCGGCATCGGCGATCGTCGATCGCGGCGTCGCCGACTTCAAAGCCGTCTGGCCGTTGGTGGCGCACCAGGCGTCGAGCAGTTCGCGGGCAGGGTCGGCGCCCAAGGTGTAGCGGCCCAGCCGGTAGTAGACCTCGTCGTAGCCCAGGGACGGCTGGGTTGGTTTCAGGTCGCCGAGACGGACGTCGAGCAGGTCGCCGGTGTCGGCGGCGCAATAGCGCTCGTTCTGAGCGGGGCACGGCGTCGCACTGGGCGCCGGGGTGCTGGCCTGCTTACTGGGTGCGCTGCATCCGGTCAGCAGCGCGATCGCCACCATCGTGACCGCGACACGGTCAGCATTCATCGAAGGACCCCAATCGTCCGGTGGCGGCCAGGGTCGCCAGCGATTTTCCGGTCTGGGTCCGCACCGCCTCGTCGGCCGCGGTCTTGGTGTCCATTTCGCATCTGGTCGGCAGGAATCCCACCGGGGCGGTGTTGATCGTCGGCTGCAGCATCCACGTCGCATCCGGCGCCTTGGCGATCTCGTCGGCGAATCCCGCCGCAAGATCGGGCTTGTTCAGCCGGCTGATGACCAGTCGGTTCGGCGCGCGGTTGAGCATCTCCACGTCGCCCATCGAATCGCCGGCCACCATGAACAACTCCCCGCGGGTGATGACGTTGTCGATGGCGCCGGTCTTGCCGCCCCGCCAGGACTCCAAGCCGTCGGGAAGCGCCAGGATCTCCAGCTCGGCCATCCGGGCCGGGTCCAGATTGATGTAGGCCGAATCAGGTGTCTGATGGGTGAGTTGGTAGTCCGACACCAACGTGCCGGTGGTCCGGTCTTTCATCAGCATGCTGATGGCTACGACGCGATCCAGCGGTAGGGCGGCCTGCTCCCCGTACTTGGCGACGATGGCCGGGTTCAGGGCGTTCTGCACCATCCAGCGCACCGCCCAGACAACGCCGGCCGACACCACCCAGACGTCGTAGCCGCTGGCCCGCAGATTTCCGTAGAGGTCGGCCATCTGCGGGTAGATGAACGGCCGGCCCGCGCCGAGGATCTTTGATTGCTTGCCCGACGTCAGATCGGCTGCGCCCGACCCTTCGTCGTAGACAGCCGCCGTCTGGGCGATGAAGTCGCCGACGGTGCGGCCGGCGAACGCCGAGGCCGGCATCGACAGGGAGGAGTACTCGCGGAAGGGGTCGGAATCCCCGCCAGAATCCAGAACCGCCTCGTAATAGTCGTAGACGCCGTCGGATATCGACGCGGGCTTCCCGTCGGCCGTGGTGAACGGCGGGAAAAGGTCCTGGGACAGTGTCTTCGGGTCGAAGACGTTGCTCTCCTGGACCTGAGCCAGGACCGCCTCCCCGATATCCCGGGCTTGGGTGGTGTTGTCGAAGTCGAACACCACCTTCTGGCTTTGGCCCGCTGAACCGGCGATCAACGTGGTCAGTTCCTGATAGACCGTGTCGGTCCATCCCGACTTGTCCAGGGCCGGCACGGTCGGACTCGCGGCGGTCGACGCCTCGGCGGAGGTGTCCCCCTCGGCGCTCGGTCGCGGTCCCGAACAGGCGGCCACCACGGCGACCGCGACCACCATGGACAGGGCGGCAGAAATCCGACGCGACATTGCCTCTCCGTTTGCTTGACGTGGCCGGCTCAGACGACGGCCCCTGCCGCGCGTAGGGCGCACAGGGTTGTATCAGCAGGACCGTAGCGTCACGCAGCCCCGATCAGATCCAAATTCGCAGCCCAGCAATAGAATTCACCCCGAATAGTGGAACTGTTTACCGCCAGGTCACCCCTGGATTGACTCCGGGCAAGTCCGCGTTCACTGTCACCGCGGCTCGACGGCGATCCACGCGCTGGGTGTTCCGCAGCCTGCGACGTAAGCGCCCTCAGAGCAGTGACCGGGCGGTGGTCAGGACAGCGGCCATTTGCAGATCGGTGGCGCTGCGAAGCGATACCGGCGATGGGCGTGCACTGCCCGCATACGCATCCAGGCGTGTGTCGAGATAGGAACCCGCGGTGATCTCCGCGGCGCTGGCGTTCGTCAGGCGCCCCAGTCGTGCCGCCATCGCCACCGTCCGCAGATTTGCCGTAGCACCCTCGGCGACAACGAGTTCCGGAAAGGTCAGATTCCGGTCGGCCGACGTCTCCGAACCGGCAGCCTCCAACTCGGCAATCGCGCCAGGCAATTGGGTATAGGCGTCTTCCAAGGCAGCCAGGAGAGCCTGCGCCTCCCCGGACTCGGCCGCTGACCGCAAGGTCGGCAACGCGGTGGCGAGGAACTGCTCATCCTCACGGTAGTACCTGATCTTGCGGTCGATCACTTCCCGCATCGTCTGTCCGGAGGACCCTGATCGGACCTCTCGGGCGTCGCGCCACAGCGGCACCTCGCAGGTCATGCTGAAAGTTCCGTAGCGCGTGTGGGCGTAGCCGGCGCTGGAGTCACCGGCGTTCCAGACCGATCGCGGCGGGGAACCCGCCGCGGCGGCGCGGGCGATGAACGCTGCGACATCGGGGAAGGACAGCACCCCCGGTTGATAGGTCGTCATGGCGGCGTTGGACTCGCCGAACTCGTTGAGGTCGACTCCGAAGGCTTCGGGTAGTCGGACCAACTCGCCGGCGAGTAGGGGCGCCTCTTGGCTGAGAAGGAAGAATGAGCCGCCGGTGTCGGCGCCGTGCAGAGAGCACTGCAAGTGCGGGCGCAGGCGGTCGAGAGCTTCTCGCCAGCAGGCACTTTCGGGTGTCTCGTCGCTGAAACGGTAGTCGGCCACCTCCAGCGGGAAGCTGTACTCCGGCTGGAGCCGAAATGGTGGGCGGTAGAAGTGCCGAACATAACGCTGTAGCGTTCGCGGGCCGTTGAACCAGGCCTCGTTCCAGGCGACTCCGTCGATGTCGATTGCCGTGATGAAGTTCCATTGCCAGCCCGGCGCCTCCGGGAACTGTTCGTGATTCACCAGCCGCGCCAACAGACGCACGATGGTGAGGCAGCCGGTCGGTTCATTGGGGTGGGGGGCGCCGACGATCAGCGCGGTGCGTGGTCCGTCTCCGACGGTGATGAGGTCGATCGGGCGCCCGGCGCGACTTGTTCCGAGCCGTTCGACACGAGCCCGTCCGTCAAGACCGACCCGGCGCACGAGCCGGGTCGCGTCCAGCTCGTCGGCAAGGGGAAGCCTGAACTCCGCCTCATCCGATTCGGCGTATCCGGCACTCGGGTCGGATGCAGCCACATCGTGATTATTGCTGACGGTCATTTGGGCCGCTTGAGTGTTGATGCGCGGGTTCAGGCGCGCCGAGCCATCTTCGGGCGAGGGCCAACGACACATCGGCGACGGGGGCCGTCGACAACGCCGGGGCACACTGGCCAGGCGCGGCGGCGCCGGGACTGCTCGCGCCGGGCGACTACTGTGAGCGCCGTGATGGTCGTCGTGGGAGCCGAACCCGCACGGCATCACTGCAGGCACGGCGCTAAGGTCACAGTGTTGCTGTGCCCAACGATCGGGTCGGTTATCACCCCGCCGACGAAAGATCACCAGCTTTGAACGTGCACTCGATGGACGCGGCGGTGCTGGCCTTCCTCGTCACGCTCGCGGCGGGATTGTGTACCGGAATCGGGAGCGCAATAGCGTTTTTCACGCATCACACCAACCGGGCGTTCCTCTCACTCGCTTTGGGATTCAGCGCAGGAGCGATGATCTACGTGTCATTCGTGGAGATCCTGCCCAAGGCCCGCACCTCGCTCCTCGCAGCAGGCGGCTCCGAGTTGCGGGCCGTGACTGTCTCCACCATCGGTTTCTTCGCCGGAATGATTCTGATTGCCGCGATCGACCGCCTTGTCGCGCGCTTCTCCAACCCGCATGAGGGCATCTCAGTCGAGCTTATGGAGACCGCAGACGGTCCCGGTGACATTCGTCGCAGGGCCAGCCTCGGCCGGATGGGCGTCTTGATCGCACTCGCCGTCGCGCTTCACAACTTTCCAGAGGGACTGGGCACGTTCCTGGTGCTGCTGGAGGACCCCGCGGTGGGGCTTGCCCTCGCGGTGGCGATCGCGATCCACAACATCCCGGAGGGAGTCGCCATCTCGGTGCCGCTCTACCACGCAACCGGGAAACGTTCGAAGGCATTCCTCTACTCGTTCGCCAGCGGTCTGGCCGAGCCTCTGGGCGCGCTCACAGGCTATCTGGTTCTGCGTCCCTTCATCGACGAGACGACATTCGGGCTCCTGTTCGCGGGAGTGGCGGGAATCATGGTCTTAATCTCGGTAGACCAGTTGCTGCCGGCGGCAAGGGAATACGGCCGTCCGCATCTGGAGATCTATGGACTTATCGCCGGCATGGCTGTGATGGCGACGTCTTTGGTGCTCTTCAGCCTTTAGTGGGCGCCGGTGTGCGCGTCCGCGACGCATCCCGGCTCACCGGCGGCGGAAGACAGTGCACTGGACCGGCATAGTTGAGGGAAATCGAACGCGGCGGCCAGCTGTTTGAACAGCTGACCGCCGCGCTCAGGAAAGGGCCTCGTCAGCGCTGGCTGCCCCACGACGGCCAGGGCCGACCGCCGCGCTCAGGAAGTGGGAACTCAGTCAACGTTGGCTGCCCCGCGACGGCCGACTGCGTGAGCAACCGACCGCCACGCTTGGTTAGGAATCTCAGTCCTCGCTGGCTGCCCCGCGACGGGAATCGGTTGCCCGCGAACTGGTGTCATCGGAATCGTCGGATCCGGTGGCCGCTGCCGGGGTGTTGTCCTCGGCCACTGCCGCAGCCTCGGCATCCGCCACCTCAGCCTCGACCTCAGCCACGGCCGCCTCGATCTCAGCCACGTCGATGTCGGCCGGGACGGCTTCCTCCACCTCAGCCACAACGACCGGGGCGGGCTCGTCCGCTTCGGCCTCGACAACAACGGGGGCCGACTCGACGACTTCGGCTGTAGCCGGGACGACGACCGGCGCGGCCAGCTTGGATGCCTGCGGTTCTTCAACGGCAGCCCCGCCGACCAGTGGCGGCGGAGTTACGACCAATTGCTCGCCCAGGAACTGACCCAGCCCGACGACCGATCCTGCCCAGCCGTTCGGCAGTCCCGAGGCGTTGATGGGGCCTTGGACTGCCAAGCTGTCGAGCCCGATTCCGCCCGAGTACTCTGTGGGCGGGTTGGGGGCGTCGGGGACCAAGGAGCCGTCCTTCGGAACGGCGTTGAGCAGACCGCCCACGTTCAAACCGATCTTGACGCCCTCAATGGGCAGCGGAGCAATCGCAGAGATGATTCCCGTCAAGTCGAGGAAGCCCGCACCATTGAGAACGCCGTTGGTGATGTTGGCCGGGATGTTGATGAGCTCGTTGATCGCTCCGATGACATCACCCTCCTGGAAGAACTCGCCGATGGCGGTGAAGCTGCGCTGACGCCGGCACCGCGATTCATGGCAACCGCCCTTCCCGTTCCCGTTTGCCCCTAGCCTGACAACCGTGGCCTTCAGCGACCGTCCGCCTCCCCCCACCCGCGCCACCTGGATCGGCCCGTGGGATGAAGGGTTTGACGACCGAGTCTTCGGAGGCGACCCCGTCCCCGTCGGCAGCGCCGCCGCGCTGCTGACCGGAGTTCAGCACCGTGACGGTTCCACCGTCTCCGGGGTCGCGCTGCGTGTCGACGGCGTGGCCATCCCTGCCGGAAACGGCGTCGTCACCGCTGACCTGACACCAACCCAGGCCCGCGAACTAGCGGCCGCGCTCAACGCGCTGGCCGACCAGGCCGAGGGGCTCGATGGGCTAGCCAGCCGAGTCAGCCGGGGAAGCGTCGATGTCGCGCAGGCTCTCCACCCGCAGTACCGCCAGCGCGGTCAGAACGAGCAGAGCTGCGATGCCCAGCAGTACCGGCTTGACGGTGAAGTGCTCGGCGAGAGTCCCCGCGAGGAACATCGCGACGGGCGGGGCGACGTAGAAGGTCGCGGTCTGGATGCCGAAGACCCGGCCCTGCGCGTCGGGTTCGATCCGCAACTGCACGAGGGTCGTGAGTAGAGGCTGGATCGGACCCCAGGTCAGACCGCACAGGAATGCGAAGGTGACGAAGACCGCGATTGGCGGTAGGAGCGCCATGGGTACATAGGTCACAGCCGTGCCGAGGAGGGCGAGGCGGACGATGGTGAGGCGCTTGAGGTGCTGGTTCAGCCAGCCGTACGAGAAGGATCCGAGGACGCTGCCGGCGGCGAGCGCTGCCAGCACGACGCCGAGACGCTCGGGGGAGTCGCGCTCGGCGAAATGAGCCGGAAGCAGAACGACCTCAGTCGGCAGGTAGATCGCCGCGAGAACCATCACGGCGATCGTGATCGCGCGCAGAGTGTGGTCACGCCAGATGAGCCGGGCTCCCAGTATCCCGTTCTGCCACGCGCTCAGCGGCGGACGACCCGCCTCGGCCTGCTGGGCTTTGGCAATCTGGCCGGCATCGCTGACGCGTAAGAGGCCGATGAGGATCGCCGTAACGGCGAAAAGGCCGAATGGCACCCAGAAGGCGGCAGTATCGCCGAGAGTCGATATGAGCAGGGACCCGGCAAGGGGTCCGGCGATCCAGCCGATACCGAAGATGCCCTCGTGCAGTCCGGTCAGCCGAGGCATCGGCATGCCGCTGGCGTCGGAGACATCGGGAATCAGGGCGCGGCGCGCGGTGTAGCCCGCGGGATCGAAGACCGCTCCCAGCATCGCGAGCGCCATGATGCCGGCGAGGTTGAGGGTGGTCAGCGCCGCCACTAGTGGGATGGCCGCTACGGAGATGGCCGAGAGCACATCGGAGACGACGCTGACGATGCGCCGACCGAAATGATCGACCGCCCACCCGGCGAGCGGACTGGCGACGATCCCCGGCAGGGACGACACGGCGGCAACGAGACCCGCCGCGGTCACCGATCCGGTGCGCTGCAGCACCAGCCAGGGGATCGCGATGGTGACCACCCCATTGGACATGCCCGACAGCAGGTTCGTCGTCTGGAGCAGGAGGATCGGCGTCCAACGGATGCCCGTGCGCACGGTCGCCACCCCACCATCAGTACCCCAACCGGACCCTGCCTCAGAGCCGACTACGGCGATCCGGGGCCGAGACCGCCCCGCCGTGCGTGCGCGGTGGCGGCGAAAATCTACGCCGCCGCCTTGGCGGTCTACTGAGCTGGGTTTTTTGGGACGGCAGCCCTGAGGAGATCGCGGAATCGCCATTACGCCCGTCGCGTTCGACGCCCGGTCGCGTTTTCTGGCCCGGCCCCGTCGGCTGGGGCGGTCTGTGCATCTACCGGGAGGGCGCCTTCTCAGAACGCCGGCCAACGCGGTGCGGCGACACGCAAACGGTCTCGGTGACAAGCCGATGACGACAACGGGTGACACCCGGGGGCTCTCGGTGTGTGGAGGGCCCCCGGGTGTCGTCTGGGGTGGGTTAGGGATCCGGGGTGGGTCTCAGGGGGTGATCCGCTGTCCGTTGGTGCCGGGGGTGCCGTCGGTCTGGGTGGAGTTGGGGCCCAGGGCCACCGCTTCCCCACCGGTACCGCCGGCCCCACCAGAACCGCCCAGGCGCACGTAGTCACCACCGTCCCCGCCGTCACCACCTTCGGCGTTGACCCCGACCCGCGGGGTACCCGAGGACGCACCCTGGGCGAACGCGGTACCACCATCACCGCCATCACCACCGGCCTGCCCGCCATCCCCGCCGTCCCCGCCGGCACCGCTGAGCCCCTGAGCCCTAGTCCCGGTCGCCGTGGCCGACCCACCATCACCACCGTTACCGCCGGAACCCAGCTGCAACTCCAACGCCCACCGCATATCCGCCGACCCGCCGGCCCCACCGGCACCGCCGAGGGCCTTGGCGTCGGTGCCGGTGACCGTGGCATCCCCACCGACACCACCGTTACCGCCGAGGAACCCACCCGACCCGCCGGCCCCGCCGTCACCACCGGTGGAGGTCAACAAGTTCCCCACGATCGTGCCCAGACCGCCGTCACCGCCGTCACCACCGGC
>CAYXBN010000016.1:0-72298 GCA_964463215.1 uncultured Mycobacterium sp.
GGCCGGCGCACTCACCGCGCCCCCAGCACGTCGTTGAGGTCATAACGAAGCGGCACGTCGAGTTGGTCGAAGGTGCAACTCTGCGGAACGCGGTCGGGCCGCCACCGGCGGAACCGCACCGTGTGCCGAAACCGCTGCCCGCCTGCGGTGCCCTCCATCTGGTCATAGGCAACCTCGGCGACCCGCTCCGGCCGGATCGGCACCCACTGTTTGTCGACGGCAGAGTTCCATCTGCTGGGCTCACCGTCCCGGACGGTTCCTTGCCGCAGCGGCTCTAATTCCGCCAACAGTCGCAGCCGATCCTGGGCGGTGAATGACGCGGCGCCGCCGACCATCTCGAGTTCCCCGTCGGCGCGGTACAGGCCGAGCAGAATCGATCCCACCCCCTGGCCGCTCTTGTGGACGCGGTAGCCCATCACCACGCAGTCCGCGTCGCGGGCGTGTTTGATCTTGACCATGTCGCGTTGGCCGGGGAGATACCGGCCGTCGAGACGTTTGGCGATCACCCCGTCCAGGCCGGCGCCCTCGAAGGTGCGCAGCCACTCGACCGCCCGGTGCGCATCCTCGGTGGTGCCGGTCACGTGACACCACCGTTGATCGCCGACCGAGTCGACCAGTGCGGCGCGCCGCACCCCGAACGGCTCGTTCATCAGAGATCGGTCCCCGGCCGCAAGCGCATCGAAGCCGATGAAGTGCGCGGGGGTCTGCTCCGCAAGCATCTTCACCCGGCTCTCGGCGGGATGGATGCGTTGCGACAACGAATCCCAGTCCAGGCGGGTGCGACCGTCGACCTGCCGCGGCACCACCACCTCGCCATCGAGCACACACCGCGGTGCCAACTCCTGACGCAGGGCGGCCACCAGTTCCGGGAAGTAGCGGCCGAGTTGCTTACCGTTGCGGGACTGCACGACCACCTCGTCGCCGTCCCGGAACACCACCGCCCGGAACCCGTCCCACTTCGGTTCGTAGGACCACACACCAGGCTCGTCGGGCACCGCCGACTGGGCTCTGGCCAGCATGGGCTGCACCGGCGGTGTCACGGGCAGGTCCACCTCGTCCACGTTAGATTGCGAAGGTGAGCAGCGCGGGTGCGGGCCGGTTCGCCCCCAGCCCGTCGGCCGATCTGCACATCGGCAATCTACGCACGGCGGTGCTGGCGTGGCTGTTCGCCCGTTCGACCGGGCGGCGGTTCCTGCTGCGGGTGGAGGATCTCGACGACCGCACCCACGATGAGGTGGCCGAAAGGCAGCTGGCCGACCTGGCAACGATCGGAATCACCTGGGACGAGCCGCCGGAGTGGCAGTCGTCTCATCCGCAGCGCTACGAGGCCGTGATCGAGGATCTGAGGCAGCGCAATCTGGTCTATGAATGCTTCTGCAGCAGAAGGGAAATCCTGGAGGCGCCCCGCGCGCCACACGCCCCGGAGGGGGCCTATCCGGGCACCTGTCGGTCGCTGTCGAGCGCGCAGCGAATCGAGCGGCGGCGAAGCCGGCCGCCGGCGCTGCGGTTGCGCACCGAGGCTGATCGCTACACGGTCACCGACCTGCTGCACGGCCGCTACACCGGCGTGGTGGACGACTTCGTACTGCGCCGCGGCGACGGGGTACCGGCCTACAACCTCGCGGTGGTGGTGGACGACACCCAGGCCGGGGTGGATCAGGTGGTACGCGGCGAGGACCTCCTGGCTTCCTCGCCGCGGCAGGCCTACCTGGCCGGG
The DNA here is from genome assembly GCA_964463215.1 of uncultured Mycobacterium sp. Classification (GTDB taxonomy): domain Bacteria; phylum Actinomycetota; class Actinomycetes; order Mycobacteriales; family Mycobacteriaceae; genus Mycobacterium. Next base: position 1,718 of record CAYXBN010000016.1, read on the forward strand.
TTGTTGGGGTACCCGGAACCGACCTACGCCCACGTTCCGCTGGCTCTGAACTCGGCGGGCAAACGGCTGGCCAAACGCGACGGCGCGGTCACCCTCGGCGAACTGGGCGCCCGGCGCGTCTGGGCGCTGATCACCGAGTCGCTGGGAACGTCGGCGACCGACATTGATCAGATGCTGACCATGTTCGACCCCGCGGCGCTGCCGCGCGAACCCTGGATCTACCAGGGCTGAACCCGCGAGGGTCAGACAGCGAGTTCCTTTTGGCCCCACGGCGAGCCGTACTCGTTCAACAACTCCAAGAACGGCACCGAGTCGAAGCACTCCGGGCCGAGCACACCGGTACCGCTCCACGTGCCGTTGGCCAGAAGTTCCAGTGCCACAACGGGGTTGATCGCGGTCTGCCACACCACGCACTGATGCCCGTACTCGGCCATCGACCACTCGTTGTCGACGACATGGTAGAGGTAGGTCGATCGGGGTTGACCGTCCTTGCCCGTGCCGGTGACCCACAGCCCGGCGCAGGTCTTGCCCTTCATCACCGGACCCAGTTCCGCTGGGTTGGGCAGACAGGCCGCCACGACGTCGCGCGGGCTGACCTCGACGTCCCCGACCTTGACCTTCTCCGTGCTGTCCAGCCGCAACTTGTGCAGCACCTTGAGCACCTCGATGAACTCCTCGCCGAGCCCGTACTTGAACGTGACGCGCTTGCAGTCGATGTAGCGGGGCATCAACAGCACTTCCTCATGCTCGACGTTGACGCATTCCACCGGCCCGATACCGTCGGGGAAGTCGAAAATCTCCGGCTCGCTGAACGGTTCGGTGACGAACCAACCGCGGCCCTTCTCCCAGATGACCGGCGGGTTGAGACACTCCTCGATGGTGGTCCAGATGGAAAACGACGGGGCGAACTCGTAACCGTCGACCGTCAGGTTGGAGCCGTCACGGGTGCCGAGTTCGTCGATCTCGCTGAACAAGTGGTCGGCGGCGTAGCGCGCGAAGACGTTGGCCAGCCCAGGTTCGACACCGAACCCCAGCAGGGCCAGCAGGCCCGCCTCCTTCCACTGCGGATCCATCTCAAACTGCTCGTCGCCGAGTTTCACCCCGGTCAGCTCATAGGGTTTCTCCGGATGCCGTTGGGACAGGCTCATCGCCATATCGACGTAGTTGGCGCCGCCGGCCAGGGTTCCCTTGAAGATCGGCATGTCGAACCGGGGATCGACGGCGTTCATCACGTGGGTGATGTCGTTCTGCCGGACCAAATCGGCCACCGCGTCCTCCGACGAGGCGTCGACCCGGGTCGCGGTGAAGCGCGGATCGTTGACCGCCTCGACCGCAGCGATCGCGCGGGCCTCGTCGTAGTCGGCCACCACGATCCGGTCGAAAAAGTCGCGCCGCTTGGCAATCGCGCAGAAGGCCGACCCCACACCGCCGGAACCGACGAGCAATATCTTCATGGGCGGAAACTACACCGCGACGTCCAGACGGGCCATCCCGCGCAACGTGACATGGGGTTTGTAGATCGGCTCGGCGGCCAGTCGCGCGTCGGGGAACCGTTCGGTCACCGCCGACAGGGCCACCGCTGCCTCCAGTCGCGCCAGCGGGGCCCCCAGACAGAAGTGCGCGCCCAGGCCGAAGGCCAGGTGACGCAGGGGCGCGCGGTCCGGGTCGAACACCTCGGGACGTTCGTTGACCGCCGGGTCGCGGTTCGCCGCGGCCAGCAGCAGCATCATGGTGTCGCCCTGGGGGACCTGCACATCACCGACGGTCATGTCCGCCCCCGCGACCCGGCCGACCAGCTGCACCGGCGGGTCGTAGCGCAGCGTCTCCTCGACCATCACCGACGCCCGGGCGGGGTCCCCAGCCAGCTGCCTCCAGTAGTCGGGGTGGCGCAACATGACCAGGATCGCGTTGGCGATCAGGTTGACGGTGGTCTCATGCCCGGCGATCAACAGCAGGTTGCACGTCGCGATGATCTCGTCCTCGGTGAGTTGATCGCCGGCCTCCTCGACCGCGATCAACCCCGACATCAGATCATCCCGCGGGTCCGCCCGGCGCTGCTGGAGCAGATCGCGCAGATATTCGCGTAACCACAAGCCGGCCTGGAGCCGTTCCTCGAAACCCTGCGCCTGGCCGGTGAAGGCGAGGAACGGATCAAGGCCCTGGGCGAGCAGTTCCGACGCCCAGCTGAATTGCGGCTCGTCCTCGACGGGCACCCCGAGCAGCCGGCAGATCACCGCGACCGGCAGCGGGTGAGCCAAATCGGCGATCACCTCGAGGCGCCCGGCTGCGGCGGCCCTGTCGAGCAAGCCGTCGACGAGTTCGACGATGCCCGGTTCCAGTGATTTCACCACCCGCGGCGAGAAGGCCTTGCTGACCAGTCGGCGCAACCGGGTGTGATCGGGCGGATCCAGGAACAGAAAGCTCGGGGTGCCGAACGGGCGCACGTTCTCCCCGGCGGCCATCGCACGCTGGGCGGCGGTGGACTTGAGCCGATCGCTGCACGAGTCCGGGTGCCGCAGCACTTCGTCGCAGTGGGCGAACGAGCTGAACACGACCAGGTTGGACTCCGGGAGCAGCATCGGGCCGCCGTCGCGAACCTTGGCGTAGACCGGGTACGGGTCGGCGCGGCGGGCCGGATCGAGCAGGTCCAACAACAGCGGGTGTGCGGCGGTCATCGGTCCAGTCTGCCTGCCGTCACGGCAGGCGGCCCTGCCCGCACCCCGGCGGCACGGCCGGGCCGGTGGACAGTGCCTGGGCCAGGGACAGCGAATCTTGGTGGAGTGCGACGACCGGGGGCAACGACATCCGGACCTCGTATACCAAGCTGCCCCCGCCGCCGGCATCGCGGCAGGACAACGAAACCCTGCTTCCCGAAGCGGAACCTAACTTCGCGTCGAACGCCGCCCGCACCGCCCGCGATGAGACCCGACCACCCACGGCTTGGCCGAATAGGGGATTCAGGACTTGGTTGGCCTCTCTGGCTAGCGCCGTCGCGATCGCGAAGTATTCCGGCGGCGTCACCCCGGAGCAGGTGCCGTGGGCGTACCACTCATGAGTGGTCATGATCGTGGAGTCCGACATCATCGCCTTGAGGCTGGCCTTGAGATCATCCGGCAACGGCACCGGGTTGCGGTACGGGTCGGGGGTGCGTTTCGGTACGTCGCAGTACTGCTCGGTGGACGGCTGCGGCCATAGACCGTGCAGCATGAAGGTCCGCCCCAGGCTCTTGACGTGGCCCGACCGGCAACCGGAGTTCGACGGTTCCACCTTGCACAGCGTCGGCGCCCAAGTCACCACCAACAGACTGGAATCGCTGCTGGTGACCTCTGCCGGTCGGGGCCGGCGGTCCATCACAGCAAGGCTGAACACGACTGCGGCGGCGGCGATCACCGCCAAGACGGCCGATATCGACAGCACGGTGGCGTCGCCTCGCTTCATGATCCGCTATTCAACAATGGCGCAGCCTCATCCGGATAGAGTTGTGCCCGCCCCGGGGGAGACGAGTCGGAGATTTGGTGAACGACGTCGAGCGCTGGTTCGCCCGCACCGCCCGCCGGTCCCGCCAGCCGATGTCGCTGTACCCGAGCCTGCTGACCGGCCGTATCTTCGGCTACCTCGGCTACCGGGTCCGTTACCCGTTACTGGTCGCCACGGTGCGCTTCGCGGTGCACGTCGCGGAGTTCTTCATCTTGTTGTCGAGCCTCGGCGGCGTGGCCGCTTTCACCGTCATGGTGCTGCGGGCTGGCAGCCTGGTGGTCGCGGGGGGCTGGTGGGGACTCCTGGAGGTGATGCGGGAGCGACTCCGCGGGTTCGCCGCCACCGGCGAAAAAGACGCCGCTGCCGCCGAGATCGGTCGGTGGCTGGCGCTGGCTGCAATCCTGGCGGCGGTCACTGCTGCGGCCGGCGCGGTTGCTCTGGGAGTGTGGAACCCGACCGGCGCCAGCCCCGCCGCGCGTCTGTATGCCGTCCTGATCATCCTCGAGTTCGCCATCGAACTGCCGGTGCGGGTTCTGCACTCCGGGGTATATGCGACCCGGCGAATCTACAAACCGGCGTGGTCGATCATCGTCCCGATCGTGGTCCAGCTTGCGATCCTTGGGCTGGGCTTCTACTTCTACCCCACCGCCGCAATCGTCGTCGCGATCGTGGTATCCAATGCACTGGGCATCTGGATCACCGTGCACTACACCCTCGAGGTGTACCGGCTGATGGGGTTGCGTCCCCGGGTAGGTCATTGGGGTTGGTGGCGCCGACTGCCGTCCGTCCCACTGCGAATGGCCGTCGAGACGACGCTGTCGGGACTCAGTCTTCGCCTTGACGCTCTGCTGGTCCTGGCCCTGGCCGGTTTCTACGGCACCAACACTCGGACCTTCGACCTGACCGCCGGTCTTACCTCGTGGCAGCAGATAGACGCATTCCAGTTCTTCTATCTGATCCTGCCGTTGTTTCGGGGCACCTACGAGAGCGCCGGGATCTTCTACTTCGACCTGGTCCGATTGCGCAGCCAGACGGCGATTCGCGAACTGCAACTGGCGTTCTTCCGGCGGTTGCTATGGGTGGCGCCGGTGCTCGCGCTGTTCTTCTGGTCACTGTCGGCGGCCCTGGGGGTGCTGGTCCTGCGCGACGTACCGCTGAGTTTCCTGCTGGCTCTCATGCCACTGTTCTTGTTGCGCAGCCTGATCGGGGTGTACCAGATCCGATTGTTCGCCGAGGGCCGCTTCGGTGCGCATCTGGCGACACTGGTGCTGCTCGCCGCGATGCTGTGGCTGGTCTGGCTGGACCCCAACCCGGCAGGGGATCTCATGCAGATCACTGCGGCGATGATCATTCAACTGATAGTCCTGATCAATCTGCAACACGTGCGCGACCGCCGCGATCCCCCACCGCCGGCACTGCTGTCCCCGGGCGAGTGGCGAAGGAGCTACGCCCGTGAATCGGGGCCGACCGCCGTCGGTGCCGTACGCATATCGGGGTCAGCGACCACGAAACAGAAAGCTGCCGTCGTTGCGCTGATGCGCGAACACTTTGCCGGCACTGGTCATTTCACCTACCAGTCCCCGACTTCGCTGCTCTACTACCAACGGCCCACTGATGCCGGTGGCGATCCGCCTTCAGCGCACCTGAACCTGCTGGCCGCCACCGGTGCCGTCGCATGCGGTGCCGCCCTGAATGCTCCTCCGGCAGCGACGCCTCCCACCGACGATCTGGCGGAAGCATTTCGGGGTTCGTTCCCCGACGGAATCGCCTTCGACACCGGAAGTCTCAGCGGGGGGGCCGAAATGCGTGCCCTCGACCCGGCCGTCCTGTCCGCTGCATTGCCGGCGGCGTTGGCCGCCCCGGCAGACGGCGCGGGCACGGTGACAGTGGCCGGGCGGGTGTTGACGCCGGTCTACCGGGCCGGGACATTGCGGAAGATCTTCGTTCTGCCGGAAGCACCTGATCCGGCCGCGCTGGCGTCTTGGCGTGAGTTGGTTCGCCGCGATGGTTGAGCCAGTCGATATCGCTGAGCGCCTCGGAGACCCTGAGGTCTATGAGCAGGCCATCCTGCGAGTGTTCGAAAAGCGACGCCAGCGCGGCCAGATGTTCACCGAGGCCGAACCGGGTGTGACCTATTTCGCCACCGCGAGCGGACGAAGCGATTTGTCCCGGGCGATCGCCGGCAGTGTCTCGGCGGGTCGCTATGAGCCCGCGCCGGTAGACCTGTGGTTCCTGGAGAGCAAGGGCAAGATCCGCGCCGCGCATAGGCCGAACTTCACCGATCACATCGTCGGCTCGGCCCTGTATCAGCTCCTCTCCCGCAACGCCCGCTGCTACGGCCTACCCGGCGTCTACTCCTACCTTCCGGGTCTGACGAACACCACCGCGATGCGGGCACTCGCGGCGTTCATCCGCGACCACCGGAATCGGGTCGGCCGCCACGGCCGACCCCTGTATGTGTTGCAGTCCGACTTCGACCATTACGGCGACGGACTGCCGGTAGGCCCGGACGCACCGCTCTGGCCGATCCTGCGTGTCGTTGCGGAACTAGGAAGCCCAAACAGTGCTCTTCTCGAACATGTTTGGGAGCTGATCTGCGCTCTGGTGCGCCCCGTCATCCGAGCCGACGACGGGTCGCTGTTCACCCGCGTCCAGGGGGTCGCGATGGGTACTCCGCTGGTTCCGCTGATCTCCAATCTGGCCGTCACGCCGATGGACAGGGCCGTGCTTGGTGTCGAGGGGATCTTCTATGCCCGCTACAACGACGATTTCCTGCTCGCCCACCCGGATCTGGACGCCTTGCAGGAGGCGGACGCGCGAATCGACGCCAGCCTGGTCGGCCTTGGTGTCCGGCGCAAAGCCGCCAAAGAGGTCCGGACCGCGCTGAGCGCCACCGGAGTTTCCGCCGCGGCTGATCGTGCCTACCGCGGCAACAACAGGATTGACTGCCTGGGCTTGTCGGTCAGCTACAACGGCGCCCTCACGGTGGGTCCGCACCGACTGCGAAGGTTCCTGAGCCGGGTGGCGGCCCGGATCGACACGGCGGCCGGATCGCTGGCAGGTTTGCCGGTCTCCGAACGGGCCCAGCACCTGGTCGCGGCCACCAACGTCATGCTCGATGTCTGCAGTCCCTTTGCGATTCCGGGACTCTCCGCGCTCCTGGACACCACCACTGACCGCGGTGTACTCAAGGATCTGGACTTCCGCATCGCCCGCAAGATCGCCCAGGCGGCCACCGGGCTTTCCGGTGTCCGCGGTTTCCGCACACTGCCACCTGAGGTGCTGCGAAAGCAGCTGGGCCTCACCTCGCTGGTCCGGTCGCGGAACTTGCGTTGAGCGCAACGCTGCGGTTGCATTCACGACGAGGGCGCGGACCCCGCTCACGGGCGGACCTTTCCGAACGACCACAGAGGCTGCGGCTTTCGGTCTTTCATTTTTTCGTTTTTCCCCGCGCCCTCGCATGTCTCGCCCCCGCCTTGGTGCGGGGGCAACGATCCTCAAGACCTGTAGTAACGGCCGAGGAACTCCTCCCGCAGGGCCTCGAAGTCGCCGACGAAGATGGCCGCCCGAATCCGATCCACGAGCCGAATGATGAAGCGTTCGTTGTGGATCGTGCACAGCGTCGCGGCGAGGATCTCCTTGGCCTTGAATAGGTGATGGATGTAGGCGCGGGTGTAGTGGGCGCAGGTGTAGCAGTCGCAGTCGGGATCCAACGGGGTGAAATCCCGTTTGTAGCGGGCACCGGTGATGTTGTAGCGGCCGGTCGGCGAATAGATCGCGGCGTTGCGCGCCACCCGGGACGGCGACACGCAGTCGAAGGTGTCCGCACCGGCGGCGATCGCGGCGAACAGGTCATCGGGTTCGCTGATGCCGAGCAGGTGGCGGGGTTTGGTGTCGGGTAATTCCTCGGTGCACCAGCCCACGATGGTGGCCAGGTTCTCCTTCTCCAACGCCCCGCCGATCCCGTAGCCGTCGAAGCCGCGGCCGTCGTCGTCGACGATGCTCTCCAGTCCGCGGCAGGCCTTCCGGCGAAGATCCTCATAGTGGGCGCCCTGCACGACCCCGAACAGGGCCTGCGGCGGCCCGGGGCGCGCGCCGCGTCGGCGGTGTTCGGCCAGACACCGCACTGCCCAGGCCTGGGTTCGCTCCAGCGACTCCTCCTGATAGGCGCGGGTGTTGACCAGGGTGGTCAACTCGTCGAACGCGAAGATGATGTCGGCTCCGAGTTGGTGCTGGATTCCGATCGACACCTCCGGGGTGAAGCGGTGCGTCGAGCCGTCCAGGTGCGAAATGAAGGTGACGCCGTCATCGTCGACCCGGGCCAAGCGCTGCTTGCCGGTCGCGATCAGGTCGTCGGCCTGCACTCGGCCGGGGTCGGACATCAGCACCTTGCGGAAACCCGCCCCCAGCGACATGATCTGGAACCCGCCACTGTCGGTGAACGTCGGCCCCGGCCAGTTCATGAACGCCCCCAACCCGCCAGCCTCGGCGACGATGTCGGGTCCGGGCTGCAGGTAGAGGTGGTAGGCGTTGGCCAGGACCGCCTGGGCTCCGAGTTGCTGCATCGCCTCCGGCAGCACCGCTTTGACGGTGGCCTTGGTGCCGACGGCGATGAACGCCGGGGTGCGGATCTCGCCGTGCGGCGTGGAGATCACCCCGCAGCGGCCACGGGCACCCGGCAACTCGGCCTCGACGGTGAAAAACGGCACGTGGGTCATCTAACCAACAGCACCAAGATCCCGACCTCCGCCGGTGGGCGTGGAGGTCAGCCGTCTGCGGTGCGCTTGGCAGCCGACTTGACCGTGGGCTTGCCGGAAGACCCCGCCGACGACCTCGCCGACGTTGACGCGGCCTTGCGGCGACGGGCAGCACCAGAACCAGCGGCGCCGGCGGTTCCCACCGCCCGTTCCAGGTCTGTCAGCGAATCCTCGAGGTGGCCCAGCAAGCGTTGCAGGCTGGGGACGCTGCGCCGGCAACCGACCAACCCGAAATCGAGGTTGTCGGCATTGTTGGACAGGGTGATGTTGAGGGCCTGGCCGTCCAGCGCGATGGACAACGGATAGTTGCCGTCCAACCGAGCGCCGTTCCAGTACAGCGGTTCCCGCGAGCCCGGCACGTTGGAAATCACCAGATTGAACGGCGGGGCGGCCGACCCCAGAGCCGGGGACACCAGTGACAGCAGCAGTGGCGAGACGTTGAACGCCGACAGCGCCACCTGTTGCAGTTTGGGTAACTCCTTGAACACCGCCTTATTGCTGCGCATCGAGGCGCTGACCTCAGCCAGTCGTTCGGCAGGATCCGCACGGTCGGTGGCCAGACTGGCCAGCAGCGCGCCGACCTGGTTGCCGCCGCTGGAGCTGCCGTCCTCGCGCAGACTCACCGGCACCATGGCGATGAGCGGGCGATCCGGAAGCGCCTTCTGGTCAAGCAGATACGCGCGCAGCGCGCCACCGCACATGGCCAGCACGACATCGTTGAGGGTCACCCCGGCGGCCTTCTTGATTGCCATCACCCGTTCGATCGGCCAGGACTGCGCGGCACACCGGCGGGCCCCGCCGATGGGGACGTTGAAGATCGTTCGCGGCGCACCGACCGGAAGCGTCAACTGCTGCTGCAACAGCCCCTTATTCGCTAGGTGCAGCAGTGAAGGCCCCAGCCCGAGAACGGATTCCGCCATGCCGACCGCGCCACTGAGCCGTGAGGTCGGCGGTTTACCCTTCTTGGTGGTACGTCCGTTGAGCGCCCACACCACCCGCGCTTCGTGATCCTGGGGATCGGTGGACAACGCCCGGCGCATCATCCGCATGGCGCTGACGCCGTCGACGAGGGCGTGATGGATCTTGGTGTAGACCGCGAACCGGCCGTCGTTGAGGCCCTCCACCAGGTGGCTCTCCCACAGCGGGCGGTGCCGGTCCAGCAGGCTGCCGTGCAGCCGGGAGGTCAACTCCAGCAGTTCACGTACCCGCCCCGGCGAAGGCAGCGCCGAACGGCGCAGGTGGTATTCGAGGTCGAGGTCACGATCGAAGGCCCACGTCAGGTTGGCGATGCCGCCGAGGAACTCGGCCGGGTGTTTGCGGAAGGTCGGTGCGATGTCGTCGCGTTCGATCACCTCCTGGTAGAGGTCGCGAAGGAACTCCTTACCGGCGCCCTTTGGGGGTTCGAACAACTGCAGTCCGCCGACGTGCATGGGGTGTTCGCGGGACTCCCCCAGCAGGAACATCGAATCAAGCGGTGATATCAGTTCCATGTCACGCCCGCCCGTCTCCGACCTCTTTCCAGTGAGATCAACAGTAGGCCGACGGATAACGCTGCGGGGCCGAAAGGCTCTGTGCTTTCGATGCCGGACCGGGCACTCTGGAGGCTGTGGCGGGGGTCGGTGTGGGGAGGGGACGCCCATGACGGCGGCACGCTGGCTGCCGGTGGTGATGGCGGCACTGGTCGCCGGGTGCGCTGCGGGGGGCGACTCTTCGTCGACGCCGTCGTCTGTCGTCGGCGGCGCCCCCATCAGCGAGACTGTTGGCACCCCGGCACCATCGTCGACCCAGCCGCCATCGCAGGCAGAAGCGATCCGGGAGTGGGAGGCCATTGCCCGCGAGCACTTCACAGAGTCTGCGACAGCACTGCAGGACGTCTCGGAGGCCTCCTCAGCCGAGGACGAGGAGGCACTGCGGTCAGGCTGCCAGCGGTTGCATGACACCAACTCGATCGGCCTGCAAGGGGATCTGCCCACCCCGGACCCACAGTTGACCGCCGAACTGCAGCGAATGATCAACGATATGAACGTCGCGACCCACGCCTGCCTGCGATTCGCCCTGGGCCGCAAACCCGCCGACGCCGACAACTACCGGGAGTTTCTGGCCCGGGCGGTCGAACACCTGTATCGCGCCAAGGCGATTCTCACCGCCGCGAGGCAGTGACCAGCAGCGCCTCCGGCACCTTGCGGCAGAACCGGTCAGGCCTCGCACCGGAACCCTAGAGCGCCGCGGGGTGTGCTGTAGTGCGGCCGATTTCGCGCAGATCACTCATCCGGTAGGCCGTCACTGTGCTGTCGCCGACCGCATAGAGCACATCACCGATCCGCACGGTTCGCAGCACGTGCTCGTCGGGATGGATTTCGCCGATCACCTCGATGCCGGCCCTGCTCACCCGCAGCACCTTGAGGTATTGCCCGGATCGGTAACCGGTCGCCGGGTCGTACCCGCTGCCGGAAACCGGGACCACCAGCAATCCGTCCTGTTCGGAGTACAGCAGGGCATGGTGGTCGAACTGCGCTTGCGACCAGGACCACTGGTAGTCGGGGTCGAGGAACTCCCGTTCGATCTGAGTCAAGTTCGACCCATCGCTGACGTCGAACAGCGACGCGTGCACGTGGGTGTTCCAGCTGTCGGGTTCACGCTCCTGCCCGATACCCAGCAGCAGACCGTCGCCAACCGATTGCAGATAGTTGGAGAAGCCCGGCACGACGAGTTCCCCGAGCAGGGTCGGGGCGGCGGGGTCGCTGAGATCGACGGCGAAGAGCGGGTCGGTCCGCAGGAAGGTCACCAGGTAGGCGGTGTCGCCGACGTAGCGGACCGCGTAGAGCTGTTCACCGGGTGCCAGTCCGGTCAACCGGCCGACTTCGTCGAGGGTGTCCCCTGCGGTGTCGAGGACGTAGACGCCACTGTCTTCACGAGTGACGGTGGTGCCGTCCGCCCATTGCGTACTGGAGGTGTGGGTTGCGACCCGCAGGTGCTCATCCTGCTCGTCCATGGCGAACTGGTTGATCAGCGTGCCCGACACCAGTCCACTGGCCTGCCAGGACAACTTCGAGCCAGCGACGACGAACCGGTCGATGCGGGTGTGGTTCGACGCACTGGTGTCGGAGTAGAAGTCCTCGGCGGTCGCGACATACAGCGCCCCCCGATTCATATAGACGGTGCCGCCGCCGTTGGCCGAGACCATGCCGCCGACGCTGCCATCGAAGCCCGATCCACCGGCTGTCCGACCGGAATCGATCGCCACCACGGTCAGCACCGCTTGCTGGTTGTCAGCGCGGGGCCGGACGATGTCCTCGGCGCCGACGACCAAGCCCAGGTCGACGACGTTGCCCTCGACGTCGACCGCGTAGGCATGCGGAAGGGACAACGCGACGATGTCGTCGCCGACCCGGGCGACGTAGGAGTCCCAGGTCTCATAGGTCCGGTAAGCGACCGGCGCGCCGGGATCGTAGCGAATCATCGACTCGGCAATCGAATCCCCCTGCAGCACTTCCACATTGCCATCTTTGACCGGGATCTCGGTGAACTGCGGTGTCGGCAGCTTCACCGATCGTTGCATAACCACGTAGACCACCCCGTCGATCGAGCGGGAACTCTGGTAAGCGCCGTCGAACAACGTCTGGTTGACCACCGTGGGAGTAGACCGATCGGTGACGTCGTACACGGTGACGGTCGTCTGCGGATTCCACGCCCAGAAACCCGGATAGGCCATCTTCACGTGCGGGCCGTACCAGCCGGAGCCAGTCTGGCTGATCACGGTCAGACGGTCACCGTCGAGGTACTGTCCCAGCACGTCGCCGTCAACGTTCGACTGGGAGACCACCGACAGGTCATCGACACTGACAATGGTGAGCCGCCCGTGGCGGGAGGTGTAGATATAGCGGCCGTCGTTCTCCACGAAATCGGCCTCGTCGACCCCGTCCACCTGAGTGTTGGTATCAGAGTTAGGACCGTCAACGTCGGCCTTGAGGTACTCCGGGTAAGGCCCCCACCCGTGGACTGGGACGGTCTGACCGAACAGGTCGCCGTATCGCTGCTCGGCGAGTTGTAGAAGATAGTCCTGCATCGCGGCGTCGGTGAAGTACGCGTCGCCGCCGGATGTCGTCTGCCCAGTGGTCTGCGCTGCGTTGAGCATCGGGAAAAGGTTGAAAAACGTTCTGCGCACCAGCAGCAGCGCGCCTTCGAGGAATTCGACGACCGGGCCACCGGGGAGGGTTTCCAACCAGTCGGCGGTGGAGTCGAAGAATCCGGTCACGGCGGTGCCGATCGCGGCGATGGGTTTGGCCAGGGCGGGCGGCAACGGAGTCGCCGGGAGTTCGGGCATGTCCACGGCGCTCGCTGCCGGACGGGGCAACTCGGCGGACCCCCCCGGCGCGGATCCCGAGGGGGTGTCCGCCGGCGGCGCGGTCACGGCGGCGGCTGGCAGTGCGCCAGCCGTGACGACGGCGATCGCTGGGTCGGGGTCGACCTCGGCCCGCGGTACTGGCGCCGTTCCGGCGCTCGCCGCGAAGCCGGTGGGGAACTCGCGCCCAGGTTCCCGCAGGTTGCGACCCAAGCCGCGGCGCGAGGAGTGGACTGGCATTTCAACGCTGGGCGGGATGTCGGCCTGCTGGACGGCTGCGGGATCGGGAACGTCGGGATCGAGAAGCTCGGAACTCTGGGCAAGCTCGGAACTCTGGGCAGTGCCGGGGCTGTCGGGAGTCTCGGGGTTCACCCGGCCGAGGCGCCCGCGGTCCGCGAAGTCCGCACGTCGGGACGGCCGCGCGGCGGCGCCGTCGGCGCTGCTGTGTCGAGGGCCGGACACTGTCGAGGTCTCGCCGCTATCGGCCGGTTCGGCAGACGCGGTACCGGTGGCCTGCGGCCCGGCCAGGGACAGGCCGAGGGCGAACACCGCGGCCCCCACCCGGGTTCCGCGCTTCACTACGGACATCACCGCACCCCTGTCTTGGCCTATGCCTGATAAATCTCGTCGCACAGCTCGTCGCGGTGGTGGCTGAGATTTTGCTGTGAGTGCCAAGAACCTTAGCTGCGACCGCAGGAACCGTCAATCAGCCTGACAGATATCACCGGTCACAAAGCTCAGGGACAGAGTTGCACCGCTGGCCGCAGTTTTGCCGGATGGCCGGGTACAGATGGCGGTGGCGGAGGGATTTGAACCCTCGGACGGGGGTTACCCGTCACACGCTTTCGAGGCGTGCTCCTTAGGCCGCTCGGACACGCCACCGCCGAAAAGCTTACGGTCCGGTACGGGGCTAGCCCAAATCGCGATGCGCCGAGAAAAAGCCTTCCAGCAGGGCCGCGCACTCCGCGGCGAGCACCCCGCCATGGACCTCCGGCCGGTGCGTCAGCCGCCGGTCGCGCACCACGTCCCACAGTGAGCCGACGGCCCCGGTCTTGGGTTCCCACGCCCCGAACACCACCCGAGCGACCCGGGCCATCACCAGTGCGCCGGCGCACATCGTGCACGGCTCCACCGTCACCGCCAGGGTGGTGCCCTCCAGTCGCCAGCCGTCCCCCGCGACCCGTGCGGCGGCGCGCAGCGCCAGGACCTCGGCGTGCGCGGTGGGGTCACCCTGCGCCTCGCGGGCGTTGGCGGCCCGGGCCAGTTCGGTGCCGTCGGCGGCGTAGACCACCGCACCGATCGGGACGTCGTCCGGACCCGCCTCGGCGGCGGCGGCGATCGCGGCGCGGATCAGGGCCTCGTCGTCGCTGTTCACCGCTCGAGACGGTCGAGCACCGAGGCCAACTCCTCGGCGAAGCCCATCTCCCGGGCGATGCGGCCGATCTGCTCGTCGGCGTACAGGTCGGTCTCGGAGAGGATCACGCTCAGGACAGCGTCGGGCAGACCGACGTCGGAGAGGATCCCGAGGTCGCCTTCCTCGAACGGATCGCTGTCCTCCAGATCCTCCGTCGCGATGTCGGCGTCGAGCTTCTCCAGCACCTCGGCGGCGATGTCGTAGTCCAGTGCGGCGGTGGCATCCGAGAGCAGCAACCGGGTGCCTGACGGTGCCGGTCGCACAACGATGAAGAAATCCTCGTCCACATCAAGAAGTCCGAATACCGCTCCGGCGCTTCGCAGTTCCCGCAGTTCGGTCTCCGCGGCCGACAGACTGCTCAGGGCGGCGGCGCTCAACGGGGAACACCGCCAGGTCGCGCCCTCCCGAACGACGGCCACCGCGAAACCGTCGGGGGTGTCGCCGGGACCTGCCGCCCCATCGCCCCGGTCTGCCCGCTGTGCCGCCATGGCCGCATACGGTAGTCGCTGGGCAGGCCGCTTGACCAGCGTGCAGGCAGCCTGTCACCGGCCGGTATGCCAACCTGGAAGGCGTGAGCGATACACCGGTGTGCGTGCTGGGGCTGGGACTGATCGGCGGATCGGTGTTGCGCGCAGCAGCCGCCGCCGGCCGTGAGGCGTTCGGCTACAACCGTTCCTACCAAGGGACCCAGGCCGCCCGCGCCGACGGCTTCACGGCCACCACCGAACTCGGTGAGGCGATGTCGTGGGCCGCGGCCCGCCGGGCCCTGATCGTGTTGGCCGTCCCGATGCCGGCGGTCGGGCCCCTGCTGGCCCACCTCAAAGCCGGCGCCCCCAACTGCCCGCTCACCGACGTCATCAGTGTCAAGGGGCCGGTGCTGCAGGAGATCCGGTCAGCGGGGTTGTTGGACTCCTACGTCGGGGGCCACCCGATGGCCGGCACCGCCTACTCAGGGTGGCTGGCTGGTGACGCCGGCTTGTTCCGCGGGGCGCCGTGGGTGGTCAGCGTCGACGAACACGTCGATGCGGCCGTGTGGGCGCAGGTCATGAATTTGGCGCTGGATTGCGGGTCGTTCGTGGTACCGGCCAAATCCGACGAACATGACACCGCCGCAGCCAGCATCTCGCACCTGCCGCACCTGATGGCCGAGGCGATGGCCGCCACCGCCGGGCAGGTGCCGTTGGCCTTCGCGCTGGCCGCCGGATCGTTTCGGGACGGCACCCGGGTGGCTGGCACCGCACCGGAGCTGGTGCGGGCCATGTGCGAGGCCAACGCCGAACGGCTGATCCCGGTCCTGGACAACGCCCTGGAACTTCTGCACCGGGCCCGGCAGACACTGGACGAGCGGCAGTCGGTCGCTGAGTTGGTCGACGCGGGCCACGCCGCCCGGGTTCGGTTCGACAGTTTCCCCCGGCCCGACGTCGTCGCCGTCACCCTCGGCGCGTCGGACTGGCGGGAGGAACTCGCCGCGGCCGGCCGGTCCGGAGCGGTGATCAGATCCGCTCTGCCAGGCCCGGATAGTCGATGACGAAACCGTTGCCGTCGACGATCACCGTGGTCTCGGCGACCGGTGACTTCAACTCGATCGCGCCGCCCCCGGAACCGGTGTAGGTGATCTCGGCTTCCCTGATCGTCAGATCGGGCAGGTACACGTAGACCACCGGTACGGTCACCGTCTCGGTCGAACTGTGCACACCGACGCGGCGGATCGGCAACGCGTTGAAGAACGGGCTCAGCACCATGTCGACGTCGACGGCCCCGCCGTAGTCGGCCCTGGACTCACCTTCGTGGTCGGTGATCAGCCACATGTTCTCCTCGTCACGGGCGATCGACAATTGACGGTCCCGTTCGGCGGTGCTGACGTTGAGCGACAGCCGCTTGGTGGCGCCGCTGTCGTCGGTCACCAGGTCGTAGGAGGCGCTGAAGGCCGGGTGCCCGGCGGTGGCGGCCGACGCGATACGGCCGATCGCTTTGATCCGGTTGCCGGACAGCTGAACCCGCGTCGACTCGACGCGCGAGACGTCATGTGAGCGCCACGTCAGAATCGCCGGCCACACTCCGGTGTTTGCGTCGTCTCGCACTACCACCCTTCCACCGTAAGGGACGACTCGCGGCTGCTGTAGTCCGGAGTCCGACCCGGCGGGCGACTGACGAGTGCCACCTCGTCATCGAGCAGCGGCTGCGGCAGCACGCGGCGCAACCGGCCCGTCCCAGGAACCGAGGCCCAGACCGCCAGCGCCAGCAACCCGTCGAGCAGCAACGCCAGCAGGGTGACCATCAACGCACCCACCAGGGCGAGGTAGAACTGCCGGACCTTGATGCCGTCGATGAGATACCGGCCCAGCCCACCGAGGCTGGCGTAGGCCGCCACCGTCGCGGTCGCGACGATCTGCAGCGTGGCCGTGCGCAAGCCGCCGAGAATCAGCGGAAGCGCGTTGGGAATCTCCACCCGGGTCAACACCCGCCATTCGGTCATCCCCATCGCCCGGGCGGCGTCGGACACCTTGGGGTCCACGTTGGCGATTCCGGAATAGGTGCCGGCCAGCAGAGGCGGTATGCCCAGCAGCATCAGCGCCACCGTGGGGGGCAGCAGGCCCAAACCCCACAGCAGCACCGCCAGCAACAGCACCCCGAGGGTGGGCAGCGCCCGCAAGGCGTTGACCGTGGTGACCACCAGGAAGGAACCGCGGCGGGTGTGGCCGATGGCCAGGCCGATAGGGATGGCGATCAGCGCTGACACTGCCACCGCGACAAAGGTGTACTGGAGGTGTTCGAGGATGCGGTTGCCCAGACCGGCCTTCCCGGACCAGTTCTCGGCGGTGAAGATGAACGACAGCGCCTCCTGCAGGAAGTTCATGCCGCTGCCTTCGACCGGCGGATCGGCAACCGGATCCGGCTGGCGGCTCCGCTCCACGGGGTCAACAAACGCCCCGCCACCAGGATCAGCACGTCGATGACGACGGCCAGCAGGAAGGTGGCGATGATCCCGGCGATGATCTGGTCACTCTTGTCGGACTGGTAGCCCTCGGTGAACCAGGTTCCCAGACCGCCGATTCCGATGACCGAACCGACAGCCACCATCGAGATGTTGGTGACTGCAACCACCCGCAATCCCGCGGTGAGCACCGGAACCGACAGCGGCAGTTCGACTTTGAGCAGCTGTCCCAACCGCGTATAGCCGACGGCCGTGGCGGCGTCGCGAACATGGTCGGGCACCGCATCGAGTGCCTCGGGCACCGCCCGCACCAGCAGTGCGGTGGTGTAGAGGGTAAGCGCGACGATGACGTTGGCCTCATCGAGGATGCGGGTGGGGATTATCAGCGGCAGCACCACGAACAACGCCAGCGACGGGATGGTGAAGATGATGCTCGCCGCCACCGTGGACAACCTCCGCAGGACGGGGTGACGCCAGACGAAGGCCCCCAACGGGACGGCGATCAGCAGGCCGAGCAGCACTGGGATCAGTGCCAGCCGCAGATGGATCAGCGCCAGCGACCACGCAGTGTCGAGGTGAGTGACCAGGTAGCGCAACGCAGTTCAGTCCCGCTCCGCTGATGCGTCCGGTTCGCGCTCGGCTGCGGTCTCGGTGTCTGCAGACTGGTCCTCGCGCTCTTCGGCGTCGGCGACGTGCTGCTCGGACTCCTCGGACACCTCGGGTTCGCCAGGCTCCTCGGGCTCGACACGCTCCTCGGGCTCGACAGGCTCCCCAGGCTCTCCGGGCTCCTCGGGATCCCCGGGTTCCCCGGGTTCCTCCGAGGGGTCAGGCACGACGGACTGGTCAGGTTCATCGTCGGCGTCTTCAGACGGCTCGTGGGCCCGTTCGGCCGGCTCCGTCCCCTCGGTGACCGTCTCCACCGACGCCACCGGCGCCGCCCACTCGGATCGCTCCCCGTCCGCCTGCTCGCGATCCACCTGTTCCTGAGCATCCCGGCGTTGGGACTCCATGGCATCGACGACATCGTCAGCAACGGTGCCGCCGACGACGGCACCGTTGTCGTCGACAGCCACGCCGATACCGGAGGGGGAGGACAACGCAGCGTCCAACGCCGAGCGCAGGTTCCCGTCCGGGTGGAACAGCGACCCACCGGCGGTCACACTGTCGTACAGGGCGGCGCCCCGGCGGTGACGTTCGACACCGTCGGCGTCGATCCAGCCGAATGGCACCCCCGCACCGACTGTTACCAACCGCCATTGGCCGTCAGTCAACGCCAAGTCGTCGATCTCGTCCTCAGCGACGGTCGGGACTGGTTGCAGCCCAAGAGTTGCGGCACTGAAGAACTGCAACAGCCGATAGCCGCGGTCGGTGCCGATGAACTCCGAAACGAAGTCGCTGGCCGGGTTGGACAGCAACCGCTCCGGCGAGTCGTACTGCTGCAGCGAGCCGCCGACCCCGAACACCGCGACCGCATCCCCGAGTTTGATGGCCTCGTCGATATCGTGTGTGACGAAGACGATTGTCTTGCGTAACTCGTTCTGCAACCGCAGGATTTCGGCCTGCAACTCATCGCGAACCACCGGATCGACCGCCGAGAACGGCTCGTCCATCAACAGGATCGGCGGGTCGGCGGCCAGTGCCCGCGCCACCCCGACCCGCTGCTGCTGACCGCCGGACAGCTGGGCCGGATAGCGTTCGCCCAGTTTGGGATCCAAACCGACCCGTTCGAGTACCTCATAGGCGGCCAGCCGGGCCACACGCCGGGACTGGCCCTGCAGCACCGGCACGGTGGCGACGTTGTCGATCACGCGCTGGTGCGGCATCAGACCGCCGCTCTGGATGACGTAGCCGATGCCCAGTCGGAGTTTGACCGGGTCTACGCCGGCTACGTCGCGTCCGTCGACGGTGACCGTCCCAGAGGTCGGCTCCACCATCCGGTTGATCATCCGCATCGAGGTGGTCTTCCCGCACCCGGACGGGCCGACGAAAACGGTCAGGTGTCCCTCGGGAACCTCCAGGGAGAGGTCGTCGACAGCGACCGTCCCATCCGGATACCGCTTGGTGACGCCGGTGAAGGTGATCATCTATTCCCCGATCGGGCTGTCGAGGGCGTTCTCGGCAACCCACTGGCGGGCCGCTTGGTCGGGGTCGATCCCGGAGTTACCGGACACCGCGGCGTTCAGTTCGGTCAAGCCTTTGGTGGTCAGCCGCGCCGAGACCGCGTCGAGCACCTTCTTCAGTTCCTCGGACATCTTCTGCGAACTGACCAGCGGGACAACGTTACCGGGCAGGAAGTTGTTCTTAGGATCCTCCAAAACCACGAAGTCGTTCTGCGGGATGGCCGGTGAGGTGCTGAAAATGTTTGCCGCAGCGACGGTTCCGCTCGTCAATGCCTTGACGGTGGCAGGCCCGCCGCCGTCGCTGATGGCGACGAAGTTGTCCGGGTTGATGTCCAGACCGTACTTCGCCTTCAGCCCCGGCAGGCCCTGTTCGCGGTTGAGGAACTCCGAGGGTGCGCCGAACGTCAACTCCTCGGCGTAGGGAACCAGGTCGGCGATGCTCGTCAAGTTCCACCGCTGGGCGAGTTCAGCGGTGACGGTGATGGTGTCGGTGTCATTGGCCAGCGCCGGCCGGAGGATGGACAGGTCTCCGGGCAGCGACCGGTGCAGGGCCAACTCGACGTCACCGGGATCGGTGGCGGTGCTCTTGGGGTTGAAGTACTGCAGCAGGTTGCCGGTGTATTCCGGGATCAGGTCGATGGAGTGGTCCCGCAGGGCCGGAATGTACGTTTCCCGACTGCCGATGCCGAACTGGCGGACGATGGTGAACCCGTTGGCTTCCAGCACCTGGGCGTAGATTTCCGCGACGATCTTCGACTCCGGGAAGTCCGCGGACCCCACCACCACCGATTTCAGGTCGCCGGACGCTTGGCCCCCGCCCAGCGGGTTGGCACTGCCGCAACCTGCCGCCACGACGGCCACCATCATCAACATCGCAGCAAAGACGCTGCGTACGGACCGTTTCATCAGCGGAGTCTTCTCCCTAGTTGTCCTCCCTGTTCTGGTTGACCCTAGCCGCTGCGGGGTTTCGTTATCGTCCCGTTGCCGCAAAGGTGGTTCCTTTCGCGGCCCTGACAGGCAAAGATGGCGGCATGAGCCGCGAACCGCACGTTTCGCCGGGCGAGTCTGCCGGGGCCGGAGAGCCTGCGGTGTCCGCACCCCAAATCGACACCCGCCTGCCCGCCGAACAGGTCGAGGACGTCAAGTTCACCCGCGCTGCGGCATTGTGGTCGTCGCTGATCCTGGGTTTCCTGATCCTCATCGTGCTGCTGATCTTCATCACGCAGAACACCGCGTCGACGGAGTTCGCGTTCTTGAGTTGGCACTGGCGCCTCCCGCTCGGGGTGGCGATCCTGCTGGCCGCGGTGGGCGGCGGTCTGATCACCGCTCTGGTCAGTGCCGCGCGGATGTTCCAGTTACGACGAGTGGCGAAGAAGAACCTGCAGTTCGCGCTGAAGCACTGAGGCGGTCGCCTCACCGTTGCCGGTGCGGCAGCAGGTCCCAGACGTGCTCGATGCTGTTCACCCCACCGACGGTGAAGCGGCCCGCGCGGGAGTACCGCAGCAGCGTCACCGAGGCGTAGTCAATCGGAAACCCCAGGGGTTTGGGCGTTTTCAGGATGTCGTGGAGCACGACGTTGATAACCCCGCCGTGGGTGAAGACCGCCACGGTCTGGTCGTGTTCGACGTCGGCGACCACGTCCCGCAGACCTGCCAGCACCCGGGTGCGGAATTCCTCAAGGTCCACCGACTCCGGCAGGTCGCCGGCCGCCATCCGATTCCAATCCTCGGGGCGCTGCGCGCGGACCTCCTCCAGAGGCATGTAGTGGGACATCCCGCGGTCGTACTCGGCAAGGCGATCGTCGATCTCGACGGGCAGCGTCAACGCCTCGGCTACCGGTTGGGCGGTCTGCACAGCACGCCGTTGCGGGCTGCTGAGCAGTCGGGTGATCGAGAACCGGTCCAGCGCGGCCGGTAACCGCAGCGCTTGTTGTCGACCTAACTGAGCCAGGTCGGGGTCGGAGCCTTGCCCGGGTTCGTTGCGCAGTGGCAACGCGTGCCGGACCAGGAGCACCTGCATGCGCGCAGCCTAACCACCTCTGCGGGGACTGCTTTCTGCTCGGACTGATGAACGGCTGGGGGCGTTCTCCTCGGCCCGGTCAGTCTGCGCGGCGGTGACGCTGTCGGCCTCGGTAGCGCCCGGTGCACCGGGTTCAGTGACCTCCGCCTCGTCGGGCGCCTCGACGGGCAGCTCGGCGATCGCCTCGACGATCACGCCGTCGCTCGGAGCGGGGTCGTCCCCGCTCAGCGCGGGAGCTTCCGCGGTCGGAGTGACAGCGTCCTCGCTCGGAGCCGTAGCCTGCTCGCTCGACCCGAGGGCCGCAGCGGGCTTCGACACGCGCTGATGAGCCTGGCCGGTCGGCCCGCCGGGGTCGGCCGTGCCGGCACTCGGTGTCACCGCGGACTCTGCAGGCGCCGAGGACGCCACCGGTTCGGCGGTGGCGAGGACAGACACAGCTTCGGCGGTGGCAGCCTCAGCCGGGGCCGGCGCGGGCACCGCCGCAGACGGCCAGGGCTGTTCCGTCGCGCCCGGCGGCCAGGCCGGGTTCAGCGGATTGCAATCCGGGCACAGCCACGGCAGGAACGGCTTGAACAGCGGTGTCAGGAACGTGTACGGCCAACCTTTGAGCAGGAAGCTCATCGGGACGAACGGATAGAAGTCTAGTTCGCTCGCCTTGACGAACCGGGTTATCGAGGAGACGATTTCGGCGAAGGTGACCGGCTCGGGCCGGTTGGTGGCCGGGTCGGCCTTGAGGTAGTTCAAGACGGAGTACTCCGGGTCCCGGGGGTTGAGCTCAACGTACGCCCCCGACCAACCCACCTCGCGGTCGACGTTGCCCGGGTAACCCTCCGGAAGCGGGTTGCCCATGGAACCCTCAAGGGGACTGACCGGATCGAGGACGACGTCCGGGAACTGATAACCCCGCGTCAAGGTCCACGTCGGAACCCGGAACATCGTGGCCAGCAGGGCACCGAGGTCCGGGCAGGTCGGACCGGTTGTTCCCGTGCAACCGGCGTTCATGGTCAGGTTCGCCTTGGCCCACCAGGTGAAGCTCTCCCCCAGCGGCTCGGATAACGGCGCGAACGGGATCAGCAGGTTGAACAATGCGGCGATCTTCGGCGGGTCGGCCGGATCGAACCCGAGCACGTTGGTCGGGGTGTAGACCCACCAACTGCCGGTGACCTCGAAGGAGTAGGAAAGGTCGTTGAGTCCGTCGACGAACGCGCGCGGAATGCTCAGGACGGCGTTGAGGAGATTGGCCGGGACGTTGCTCCACGACCCGGCATCGGGATCGTAAGGGACCGGCGTGTAGGTCTGCGGGGCCCAGATGTCGCAGCCCTCGATGAAGTACCCCGAGCAGGCCTGACCGACCTCGACTGCGGCGGCCAGGCTCACCGCCGCCTCCACCACCCGCGTCTGAGAGTGTTGCGGCGGCGGCGCAACCCCCGCGGCGGTCACGATGCCGGACCCGGCCAGGGTGACGGCTGCAGTGAGGCAGGAACGGACAGCAGCGGTCACGTCGACTCCTTCGCTTGGGTTCACAGGAAACTATCAGCTTTGGGGAAAAAGTGCTTCCCCCTGCCTCCGGGGGGCTCGCGGTGTCGCCGCGGTGCGGCCAGGCGAGGCACTATCGCCAGATCACCAGCGGTCCCCAGCGATAATGTCCGACCATGGGCTACGCCGACCGGCTCTTCGATCTCACCGATCGGGTGGTCCTGGTGACCGGGGGCAGCCGCGGGCTGGGCCGGGAGATGGCCTTCGCCGCGGCCCGGTGCGGCGCCGAGGTGGTCGTGGCCAGCCGCAAGTACGACGACTGCGCCACAACCGCAGCCGCGATCGAGGCGGAAACCGGACGTCGCGCCATGCCTTACGGCGTGCACGTCGGGCGGTGGGATGAGCTCGAGGGGTTGGTGGACGCCGTCTACGACCGATTCGGCAGGCTGGACGTCCTGGTCAACAACGCGGGAATGTCCCCGACCTACGGCTCTCTCACCGAGGTCACCGAGAAACTCTTCGACACCGTGGTCAATGTGAACCTCAAGGGGCCGTTCCGATTATCGGCGCTGGCCGGGGAACGGATGGTGGTCGCCGGCGGCGGGGTGATCATCAACGTCAGCACGCAAGGCTCGATGCGACCACATCCGTCGTACTTGCCCTACGCGGCAGCCAAGGCCGGACTCAACGCGCTGACCGAGGGCTTGGCCCAGGCCTACGGGCCGAGCGTGCGGGTCAACACGCTGATGCCCGGCCCGTTCCTGACCGATATCAGTAAGGCATGGAACCTGGGCGACCCGACCGGGGAGGCCAGCCTTTTCGCTGACTATGCGCTGCAGCGGGCGGGCGAACCGGCTGAAATCGTCGGGGCCGCATTGTTTCTCATGTCGGACGCCTCGAGTTACACCACCGGCTCGATACTGCATGCCGACGGCGGATTCCCGTGACGGCGGCCCGCGAGGACTACGGAGAGTCGCGGAGGGTCTGCAGCCGCTGATCGACCGTAGCGAGTGCCTCGTCGAGTACGTCGACCTTGTCGTTGCGCCTCTGGTTGGCCGCCTCGGCAGCGCCGCGCCCGCCCTCCGCCTCCACCCGGGCCGCGCCCTGGCGGCGCAGCAGATCGAAGTTCTTGTCCCGCGCCCGGCGCAGTCTGCTCTGCAGATCCTTCAGCGCCTTCTCGTCCAGGTCCGCCAAGCGGTGCGGGGCAAGCTCATCGAGCAAGGCCTTTTCATCGGCGCTCATGTTGACGTGGTTGGTCACAGCTGTCTCCTCGGTCACGGTGTGATGATGTTGAAGTTAGGGTCAGGGCGGTCGAGTACTCCCATCAGGGTCTGCAGCGCGCCCGCGTCGCCGCTGATCTCCAGTCCCGGTGAACGGAGGTCGCCCATCGCCGCGGCCATCAACCGCATCTTCGCCGCCAGGGTCACCGTAGCGGCCGCCGTGGTGGGGTCAGCCGGGCGCTGGCGGTAAACCAGCACACCGTTGCGCAGAGTCAGCCGGTAGTTGGTGGCCAGGTCTGCAAAAGTCACGTCCAGGGCAAGGTCGGCATCCCAGGCGCGGGGGCCGTTGATCGAGATGGCCAGGATGTCGAACATCTGCTCGGGGGTCAACTGACTGAGGACAGTCGGCGCCGACGTGCTCACCGGCGTCCCGAAGTTGCCGGTGCGCAGTTCAGTGGCACCGGACAGGAAGAAGTTGCGCCACGTCGCACATTCCGCACCGTAACCGAGTTGCTCGAGGGTGTCGGCGTAGAGGTTCCGCGCCCCCGGGTGACTCTCGTCGGTAAAGATCGCGTGGTCCAACAGCGTTGCCGCCCAGCGGAAGTCACCGGATTCGAAGGCTCCCCGGGCGATCTCGACCACCCGGTCGATACCGCCCATCGCGGCCACATAGCGCGGCCCGGCCTCCTCGGGCGGATGCGGCCACAGCCGCGCCGGGTTGCCGTCGAACCAACCCATGTAGCGCTGGTACACCGCTTTGACGTTGTGGTTGACCGAACCGTAGTAGCCGTGGGTGTGCCAGGCCCGTTCCAGCGCGGGCGGCATCATGAAGTTCTCGGCGATCTCGATTCCGGTAAAGCCCTGGTTGAGTTGGCGCAACGTCTGGTCGTGCAGGTAGGCGTACAGATCACGTTGCAGCGAAAGGTATTCCACGATCCGCTCGCGGCCCCAGGTGGGCCAATGGTGGGAGGCGAACACCACGTCGGTGCGATCGGCGAAGCTGTCGATGGCCTCGGTGAGATAACCGGCCCAGGCGTGCGGGTCACGCACCAGAGCGCCGCGCAGGGTGAGCAGATTGTGCAGGTTGTGGGTGGCGTTCTCGGCCATGCACAGCGCCCGGAACTTGGGGAAATAGAAGTGCATCTCGGCCGGGGCCTCGGTGCCCGGGGCCATTTGGAACTCGATCTGCACTCCGTCGAGGGTGTGGGTTTCACCGGTGGTGGTGATGTCGATGGTCGGCACGATGATGGCCACCTCGCCGGTCGAGGGCGCCTGACCCAGACCGCATCCGACCTGGCCCCGCGGGCCGCGTTCCAGTGCCGTGCCGTACATGTAGGCCGCCCGGCGGGTCATCGCGGTGCCCGCGTAGACGTTCTCTTGGACGGCGTGCGCGGTGAAACCCTCCGGCGCGAGCACCGGCACCCTGCCCGCATCGACGTCGGCCTGGGTCGTCACCCCCAGCACGCCGCCGAAGTGATCGACATGGCTGTGGGTGTAGATCACCGCGCTCACCACCCGCTCCCCGCGGTGTTTTCGGTACAGCGCCAGGGCTGCGGCGGCGGTTTCGGTGCACACCAACGGGTCGATGACGATGACCCCGGTGTCGCCTTCGACGAAGGTGACGTTGGACAGGTCCAGTCCGCGCACCTGATAGATGCCGTCGACCACTTCATAGAGACCTTGTTTGGCGCACAACGTTGACTGGCGCCACAGACTGGGATGCACCGACGCCGGCGCGTCGCCGCCGAGGAAGCCGTAGACGTCGTTATCCCACACGACCCGGCCGTCCGCCGCGGTGATCACGCACGGTTCCAGCGCGCCGAGGAAACCGCGGTCGGCGTCGGTGAAATCGGCAGTGTCGTCAAAAGGAAGCGCGGCGATGTGACCGTGATTGAGCGATTCGATCACCGGGGTGGGGCGTTTGGGGTCCATGGCGGAATTGTTCACCGAAGCGGTGGTGCTGCGCCATGATTGCGCCGATGTACCCGCTGATTCCCGGTCTGACGATCCGCAACCTCGGCACCGAGGTGCTCGCCGGGATCACCCTGCTGGCCATCGCCCTTCCGCTGAACATCGGGTACGCCCAGATCGCCGGTCTGCCGCCGACCGCGGGTTTGTACGCATTGGTGCTGCCGTCGATCCTGTTCGCCCTGCTGGCCTCCTCCCGTCATCTGGTGGCCGCACCGGACGCCGCCGCCGCCGCGCTGGTGGGGTCCGCGCTGAGCGGGGTGGCGGTCGCGGGCACCGGGCAGTACGCGGCGATGGCGGCTGCCCAGGCCATCATCGGTGGACTGATGTTTCTGGCCTGCGCGGTGTTCCGGCTGGGGTTTCTGGCCGACTTCCTCTCCAAACCCATCCTGATCGGGTTCGTCGGCGGACTGGCCTGCGACATCCTGCTCAGCCAGGTCGCCAAGATGATGGGCATCAAGGTCGACAGCAGCGCGGAGTTCTTCGAACGATTGGTGCAACTGCTCGGCCGACTCGGTGCGGTGCACTGGTGGTCCCTGGGCCTGAGCCTGGGCGTGCTCGCGGTGCTGCTGCCGGCCCGGCGCCGGCTGCCGACGGTGCCGTGGGCACTGATCGTGCTGTTCGCCGCCACCGTTGCCTCGACGGTGCTGCATCTGCCCAGCCACGGCGTTTCGGTGCTCGGGTCGGTGCCAGCCGGCCCGCCGGTCCTCGCCTTCCCCCGACTGGACTGGCATCAGTGGGTCGCGGTGATCCTGCCGGCGCTGGCCATCACCACGGTCACCGTCGGTGAGGGCTTGCTGCTGGCCCGCTCCTACGCCGACAAGTACAGCTACCGCACCTCCCCGAACCGGGATCTGCTGGCCTTCGGCGGGGCCAACATAGCCTCGGGGCTGTCCTCGGGGTTCACCGTCGGCTCCTCGACGTCGCGGGCGGCGGCGATGGACCAGGCCGGTTCACGGACCCAGTTGCCGCTGCTGGTGATGGCCGCCGGGGCGCTGCTGCTGCTGATGTTCGGCGCCGGACTGCTGGCCGACATCCCCTCCCCCGCCATCGGGGCGATCGTCGGGGTGTCGGTGGCCAAGCTGATCGCTGTTCGTGAATTCCGCCACCTGTGGCAGCTGTCCCGATTCGAATTCGCCGTCGCAGCAACGTGTTTCGCCGGGATACTGCTTATCGGGCCGTTGGCCGGGATCGTGCTGGCGTTCGTGCTCTCGCTGATCAACCTGTTGCGCAAGGCCGCTCACCCAGCGGTGGACGTGCTGCAGGGCTCCGATGATCCGCATCTGTCGCTGACGACGTCCGACGACACAATCGGCGAGACGGTGCCCGGGGTGATTGCGATGCGCTTCGCCGCGCCGATCTTCTTCGGCAACGCCGCCACCCTCAGCGACGCGATACGGACCGCGGTGCGCGACGCGCCGAACCCGGTTTCGGCGTTCATTCTCGACATGGAGGGCGTCACAGACGTCGACGTCACCGGCGCGGAGGCACTGGCCAAGGAATTACAGTGGCTGCAGGGCAATGGCATCACGTTCGCCTACTCGCGGGTGCGTCCGCAGTTGCGGGCCAACCTCGAACGGATGCATCTGTTCGGGGGCCACCACGTGTTCGAGACGAACCGGGCCGCGGTGGCCGCGCTGCGTCCTGATTAGCGCAGCGGCGCCGGGAACCTACACTCCGACAATGAGCTTCGTTGAGATCATCGAAACCGTCGGCAAGGCGATCGACGCGGTCGGGGTGGCGGTGATCGCCATCGGTGCGTTGATCTCCGCAGTCGCGGCGGTGATGCGGATGCTTGCCCACACACCCGATGTCTACCGGTGGTTCCGCGAGCAGTTGGGCCGGTCGATCCTGCTGGGCCTGGAGTTCCTGGTCGCCGCCGACATCATCCGCACGGTCGCGGTGACCCCCGACGCCCGCAGCGTGGCGATCCTGGCCGGGATCGTCCTGATCCGGACCTTCCTGAGTTTCTCCCTGCAACTTGAGGTCACCGGTTACTGGCCGTGGCAGGCCGCGCGGGCGCGACGGCAGGTCTCACCGCCAAACGCCACGGTGACGCCGTGACCCGCCCAACCCCGCGTTCCCATAGGCGAAAAAGGTAGGCCTCCTGCGGTGCGGTAGCTTCGCCTGCGTGGAGTACCACAGCCACGACACGGCCACCGGTATGGGTGAGGTGGCGGCGTGGATGTCCCAGCAAGGTCTCGGCGAAGGCCCGATCACCAACGTCACCGAGATCACCGGCGGCACCCAGAACATCATGCTGCGGTTCCGCCGGTCCGGACGCGAGTATGTGTTCCGCCGCGGACCGCGCCATCTACGGCCGGTCAGTAACTCGGTAATCCTGCGGGAGACCCGGGTGCTGGAGGCTCTGGCCGGGACGGACGTCCCGCACGCGCCGCTCATCGCGGTGTGCGACGACGCCACAGTCTTAGGTGACGCGGTGTTCTATCTGATGGAGCCGGTCGACGGCTTCAACGCCGGCGCGGGCCTACCGCGGCTGCACGCCGGGAATGCCCGAATCCGGCACGCAATGGGCCTGTCGATGGCCGATGCGGCGGCCCGGCTTGGTGCGCTGGACTATCAGGCGGTGGGTCTGGGCGACTTCGGCAAGCCGGACGGTTTCCTGGATCGCCAAGTGCCGCGTTGGCTTTCGGAGTTGGAGTCCTACTCCGGATTCGACAATTATCCGGGTCCCGACATCGGTGATGTCGACGCCGTCGCGGCGTGGCTGCGCACCCATCAGCCCTCGACATTCGTCCCGGGCGTCATGCACGGCGATTATCACGCCGCCAACGTGATGTTCTCCCCCACCGGCCCGGACGTGGTGGCCATCGTGGACTGGGAGATGTGCACCATCGGCGATCCGCTGCTGGATCTGGGCTGGATGCTGGCCACCTGGTACCGGCCGGGCCATGAGCCGGTGCTGCCCAACGAGTTGATGAGTGCGGGCGGGCTGGCCACCCCCGACGAACTGGTGGCGCGATACGCCACCAACACCACCCGCGACCTGTCCAGCATCAACTGGTACACCGTGATGGCCTGCTTCAAACTCGGCATCATCCTGGAGGGTACGAACGCTCGTGCGGCAGCGGGCAAGGCGCCCAGAGAAATTGGTGATGTGCTGCACACTGCGACGGTCCGGCTATTCGAGCGGGCCGCGGCAATCATGGAGGGAACCTGAATGATCGACTTCG
The DNA here is from genome assembly GCA_964463215.1 of uncultured Mycobacterium sp. Classification (GTDB taxonomy): domain Bacteria; phylum Actinomycetota; class Actinomycetes; order Mycobacteriales; family Mycobacteriaceae; genus Mycobacterium. The sequence goes on from CAYXBN010000016.1 coordinate 30,640, forward strand.
AGATACCCGCCGACCTGGCAGCCCGACGCGACGAGATCCGCGCCTTCGTCGCTGAACAGATCGTTCCCTTCGAGCGTGATCCCCGGTTGACCCGGCACGGGCCGAATGAGGAAATGCGCACCGAGATGGTCGAATTGGCGCGCAAGGCCGGTCTTCTCACCGTGCAGGCGCCCCGGCGGTTCGGCGGTTGGGAACCCACCCACCGCGAACAGGCGGTGCTGTTCGAGGCTGCGGGCTGGTCGACGCTGGGGCCGGTGGCGATGAACTGCGCCGCCCCCGACGAGGGCAACATGTTCATCCTGTCCAAGATCGCCAACGAGTCCCAGGCTGAGGAGTTTCTGGTGCCGGTGATCGACGGCCGGCAGCGGTCGGTGTTCGCGATGACCGAACCCGGGGGCGCCGGATCGGATCCCGGCCAACTCAAGACCGAGGCGGTCTACCATCCCGGACCGGGTGGCGGCGAATACGTCATCAACGGTCTTAAGTGGCTGATCACCGGCGCTGACGGGGCCCGCACCTGGATCATCATGGCCCGAGTCGCCCCCAATCCGCACGGCGGCGACGGGCCGACGTTGTTCCTCTGCGACGGCAACACCCCCGGCATCGAACTCGAGCGGGTGATGAACACCATGGACCGCAACTATGTGCAGGGTCACGGCGTGGTGCGGTTCACCGATCTTCGGCTGCCGACCTCGGCAGTGCTCGGCGAGGTGGGTCAGGCGTTTCGCTACGCCCAGATGAGGCTGGCCCCTGCGCGGCTGACGCATTGCATGCGCTGGCTGGGCGCCGCCGAGCGGGTGCAGTCCATCGCCGTCGAGCACGCCCGCACCCGCACCGCATTCGGCAAGCCGCTCGGCGAACATCAGGGCGTGGGATTCATGTTGGCGGACAACGAGATTGCGATCCAGCAATGCCGCCTCGGTATCTGGTGGGCATGCTGGACGTTGGACAGCGGCGCCAAGGGCCGGCACGAGAGTTCGATGATCAAAGCGTATGTCTCCGAGGAACTGTTCAAGGTCGCCGACCGGTGCGTGCAAATCCTCGGTGGAATGGGGATCTCCGATGAGACCCCGGTGGGGATGATCTTCTCCGATATGCGGGCCTTCCGGCTCTACGACGGGCCCACCGAGGTGCACAAGTACGCGATCGCCCGCCAGGTGCTGCGGGACCCGGGGGTCACCCGAACGTGAGCGTTCTGGATCTGTTCCGCCTCGACGGCAAGGTGGCCATCGTCACCGGCGCCTCGTCCGGCTTGGGGGTGTCCTTTGCGCAGGCCTTCGCCGAGGCCGGTGCCGACCTGGTGCTGGGTGCGCGTCGGGTGGAGAAGATGACCGGCACCGCCGCACTGGTCGAACAGGCCGGCCGGCGGGTCTACACCCGCAAGACCGACGTCGCCGACCCCCAGCAGTGCCAGCAGTTGGTGGACGCGGCGATGGCGGAATTCGGCCGGGTGGACGTGTTGATCAACAACGCCGGGGTCGGCACCGCGGTGCCGGCCACCCGGGAGACCGCCGAAGAGTTCCGCGCGGTGCTCGAGGTGAACCTCAACGGCTCGTACTGGATGGCCCAGGCCTGCGGACGGGTCATGCAGCCGGGTAGCGCCATCATCAACATCGCCAGCGTGCTCGGCCTGACCACCGCCGGGCTGCCGCAGGCCGCGTACAGCGCCTCCAAAGCCGGGGTGATCGGGCTGACCCGGGATCTGGCCCAGCAGTGGAGCGGCCGAAAGGGAATCCGGGTCAACGCGCTGGCCCCTGGTTTCTTCGCCAGCGAGATGACCGACGAACTCAAGCCCGGATATCTCGACGGGCTGATGCCGCGGGTGGTGATGGGCCGGCTGGGTGACGCCGCTGAACTGGCCGCCACCGCGGTGTGGCTGGCTTCTCCGGCCGGAGGTTACGTCACCGGTCAGACGGTCGTCGTCGACGGCGGGCTGACCATCGCCTAAGGTCGGAAACCATGACAGTCGGAGATCAAGTTCGCAGTTCACTGGACCACTGGAGTGTCGGGGAGTGGCGCCCGGCCCTCTGGCATGCGACCGAGGCGCTGAATCAGACCGCGGCCAAGCGCTACCCGACGCTGGACCCCGCGGAGGCTTTCCGCGAGACCATCCGCGCTGACGTCGACGTTTTCGGGGCGATGGCCGCTCCCGACATCGACTTCGAGGGGTCCCGTTTCCCAGTGCCGGTCGACAGCGACCTTCCCGACCAACGTCCCGATATCGCCGATGTGCTCTACGCGGTGCACCGCTTCCTCAACGGTGAGCAGGCCGCGATGCCCGCCGGGTTCGAGGTGGTCGGGCACGTCGAGGGCCAGCCGCTGTTCAACATCGACAACGGCCGGTTGTGGCTGCGTGCCTCGGCAGCGCTGGGAATGCTGGCCATCGCGGTGTTCTCCCCGGTGAACAAGGGTCAGCAGATCCCGGGTACCTACCACCTGGGCTGGCAGCAGCACATCTTCCATGTGGTCGGCTGGTGGGGGTGGCGAGACCACTTCCGGGAGATCGTGACCAACGCCGACGTCCCGCGTTTCCCCTTGGACTTCACCCCGGAATGGAAGAACTGGCAGCCGACCGCCTGAGCCGTCCGCCCGGTTCCTACCCGAACCCGACGGCGGCAGGAACTTAGACCCCTCCCCACGCGACTAGTGGTCTGAAGCACTAGGCGTGGAGGGCTGCGGTGGTCACTGTTGAACACGATCCGGTCGACCGGGACGAACGGCGCGGCCAGTCAGCGGTCCTGCGCCGGGTCTGGCGGCTGCACTTCTGGGTCGCACTGTTCGCCGCACCGGCCCTGATCACCCTGGCCTGCACCGGATTGATCATCCTGTACACCCAGCCCCTGGACCTTTGGCTCAACCGGAACCTGACGGTCGTCGCCCCGGCCCAGTCGTCAGTGCCCCTGGACGCCCAGATCACGACCGCCCGCCAGCAGGTCGACCCGACGATGGTGCTCGACGCCGTCACCCCCCCGAAGTCGCCCGATCGCTCCACCCAGGTCGACTTCCTGCCCGCCGAAATGCCGGCGGTGGGCGAGCGCAACGTCACCCAGGTGTTCGTCGACCCCTACACCGGCAGCTATCTGGGCCAGCGCCAGGAACTCGACGGGCTGGTCGGGTGGGCCAACCAACTCCACCGGTTCTTCGGCAACGACGGACCGACCCTGACGCTACCCGCACTGGGCCACTGGATCGCCCCGTCGTCCTATCCGGAGCCCTCCGTCGCGGTGGGTGTCGGCAACCTCATCATCGAGATGACCGCGGTGTGGGTGCTGGTCCTGGCAGCCAGTGGCATCTACCTGTGGTGGCCGCGGGCGATCGAGCGAGGCAAGCCCCGTCTGGCCATCCGGTGGCGCAAAGGCGGGCGCATCCGTTGGCGAGACCTGCACGCCACCACCGGGATCCTGCTCTCGCTGGTTCTGATCGGCTACATCGTTTCCGGCCTGACCTGGTCGCGGTACTGGGGGGAAAACTGGCGCGCGGTGGCCTCCACCCTCACCCCTGCCACCGAGGTCGACGCCCCCTCGACTCCAGCCAAGGTCGGTGACTTCGACCGGCTCGGCCGGCGCATCGCCTGGGCCGACAAACAGGACCCCGTCTACGCATCATCAGCCCCCGGTTCCGTGCCAACGCCGTTGAGCTTCAACGACATCGACCAAATAGCCAAGGCCGAGAACATGATTCCCGGCTACTCCATCATGCCGCCCGCTGACTCCACCACCGAGGGGCAGACCAGTTACGGCAGCTTCACCGTCGTAAACCACTGGCCCCAGCGGCTTTCCGAACAGCGCACGCTCTACCTCGACCAGTTCACCGGGCAGACGATCACCAATGCCACCGCCGATCAGGACGGCGCCCTGTCCCGGATCACCAGCTGGAGCGTGAACATGCACATGGGCACCCAGTACGGCATCGTCACCCGCATCCTGGCTACCGCAGCCTGCCTCGGACTGCTCACCAGCATCGTCACCGCCCTCATGATGTGGTGGAAGCGGCGGCCGACCGGCACCGCGGGGTTGCCCGGCCGGACCAGCGAGACCGTCCGCTCGAACACCCCGCCGGGAGCGGTCGCCGCGATCGGAGTAATCGCCACCGCGTTGGCCGTGCTGTATCCCTCCTTCGGGGTGACGCTGCTGATCGTGTTGATCGGCGAGGCGGTGGTGTCGTCTCGCCGGGGCAAGAAATCGGCCGCGTCCGCCTGACCCGGGGGGGCGGAGGCAACCGTCCAACCCGCCGTCTAGCCGGCTGCGGCCTGATGAACAAATACCGCGAAGGGAACCTCGCTGACCGGCTCGGAATCCACCAGCGTCTGCACCCAGTAGGTGCCCTCACCCACCAAGACAACATTGACGAAGACGACCATGTTGTAGGTGAATCCGCTGCCGGAGAGATCAACCGGGGACGAGTTGGACGCCGCGACGATCTCGGAGCGATCCGGCGACAACACCCTGACCTCGACAGTGGCCGTGCCCTGGCCCTCCAGCCGGTTGATCACCGCGAACTTCATCAGCGACGCGGGAAGTTCCTGCACCATGACGGCGTGGAACATGCCCATCAAGGAGAGCCGGTCGCCGACCTCGAACCTGACGTCCTCGCACACGAGGGCCATCGTCGAGCGAATGTTAGCCACCGGCCAACCATACCCAGTTGGGCTGCTTCACAAGCGAGTTCCGCTGGCACCGCCGATGCGCGGCTTTCGGGAATCAGCGATCGCAAATCGGCCTGCTGCGGATTTCCAGCGACATTTTCGCGCCGCGGCCATCAATCCGACAGCAAATTGCCCGTTCGGCTGTCCAGGGGAACCTCGCCGGCGATCTTGCCGATCACCCGTCCCGGCCAGGCGTAGGGCTGGCTGTGGCGGGCGAACAGCCGCCCGTCGGTCTCGGCCCGCAGTTCGGTCTCCTCGCCGAGTGGATCGATCACGGTCGCGACGAGATCGCCCCTGCGGACCCGATCGCCCAGCCGCCGGTGGTAGGCGACGAGGCCGGTGACCGGCGAGCGTACTTGCGCCATCGCCGTCAACGCCGTGGCGCGGCAGGACAGCGGCGGGTGTCCGGAAGGCCCGTCGACGAAGCCGCGCCCGGCCAGCATGCGCAGCAACGCCATCGCTTGGTCGGCGGCGCGTTCGGGATCGACGTCGTCGTTGCTACCCAGTTCCAGCGTCGCGGCCAGGCAGGCCGGCGGGATGGGTACCTCCGGATGGTTCGCCGCCAGCGTCCACCATGGACTGGAGCAGGCCTCGTCGAAGGGATACCCGCCGGAGGCCTCCGAGAGAAGCACCGCGCGCGCGTCGATCGCCGCGGCGATGTCTTCGGCCGCCGGCCACAGCGCCGGGCCGACGTACATGTGCGGCTCGGCTTGATTGTCGGCGTGCAGGTCGAGCACGAGGTCGGCGTCATGGGCGAGCGTCAGCAGCCGGTGGCGCAGCTGCGCGAGCGCCCCTTCGGGTCGCACCGAGGCAAGCCGCGCGGACATCGCGGCCCGGATCGTTGCGACGTTGCGCGCCGGGTCCGGCCCGAGCGCCAGAGTTCCGAGGTCGGACAGATCGGCGTAGTTGCGGTTGAAGTTTTCCCCTGTGCCGCTTTGGAGCCGACCGGACAGGAAGCTGGTCTCGGTCTGCGTCAAGCCGATCGGATTCGCCTGCGGCACAAGCAGGATTTCCCCGTTGACCGCGCCGCGCGCTTCGGCTTCGGCCAGATGCCCGGCCAGAATCCGCGATACCAGCATGCCGGGGAACTCGTCGGCATGAAGTCCGGCTTGCAAGTACGCCTTCCTGCCGGTGCCCGGTTCAATTCCCCGGTCGCTGCGCTCCTGCCCGCCGGGTGCACCGAAACGGAGCACGGTCAGGCGATGCGGCGAGTCGGGCAGATCGTAGTTCTCGCGCAGCACGGTCTACCCGGCCTAACTCACTGGTCCTGCGGCGCGCCCGGAAGCACGGCCCCGTCCGGAAGCACGAACATCTCCGTCTCGTAGTAGGACGCACAGGCGGCGTGCAGGCGGCTCTTCAGCTTGCCTTCCGCTGCCAGTGCCCCTGCGATCAAACGGTTGTCCGGGGGCAGGTCGCGCAGTTCGATCCCCTGCGCATCGAGGAAGGCGGTCACGCCTGCCTCGCCCAGTTCCGGCAGTTCCATCGCGGCCTCGATGACGGCGAACGGCGAGGTTTGCGCGCGGGCATCGGCGGCGATGGCGGGGGCATAGGCAGCCGCCATCTCCGAATCAGACAGCAGCGCGGTCAGGGTTGCTCCATCGAAATACATAGGTCGTCCTTTCACTTCTACCCGTGCCGATCACGGATGCTTTCAATGTCGAGATGGCCGGTGCCATCCCCGTCTGAGGTGTACAGCAGGGAAATGTGCGCTTCGTGGGTGACGCCGGGCGCGAGCACCGGGTCGGCGTTGCCCACACAGTCCTCGATCAGTTCGGCCACCAGCGTGTCCAGCACGGCGGCCGACGCCTCGGCAGACGCCATGCGGGTGACGGTCCCGGCCGCCATGTCGATGACATCGCCCGGACCGGCCAGACACAGCCTGGTATCAGGGGCGATGAAGTCGTCCCCGGCTAATTCGGTCTTAAGCGGATCGATCTCGACCAGGACAGCGCCGCGCGCGCCGATCGCGGTGAGTTTACTGTTGTCATGGTTGGCGATGACGCCGCTGTCTTCCAGCAGACCGAGCCCGAACCGGACGCCCTCCTCGGCGCAGGCGACGGCGAGGCGACCGAGACGGCGCGAGGACGACAGTTTCTGGTCGACGATGGCCGCGCCGAATAACCCCAGCCCTTCCTGGATCACCAATCCGCGCCGCCCCATATCCGAGGCGATCCCGAACCGCAGCGCTTCATAGGACGTACCGCCGCCGATCATGAAACCGGACAGGGCCGAGGCCGCGCCGCCGACCCCGACGATCATCGCGCCTGCCGCCCGCGCCCGCGCAATGGCCATCAGCAGTGGGGTCACCTCGCCCCGGTAGAGCAGGGACTCGACCAACCTGATCTGGTTACCCCCGGTCAGGATGATGGTGCGCAGGCCGGCGATCTGCTCGACGAGCGCTTCGTCACGCATCCGGCGATCAACGTTGTCGATGGTGACGCCCAGGTCGGCGGCATCGACGCCGTGGCCGCGCAAGGCGTGGATGTAGTCCCGTGCGGCTTCGCGGGGCTCGGCGGACGCGGCAGCCAGCACACCCACCGGCCCCTCGCACCGCGAGGCCAAATCCGCAAGCAGCGGGCTGTCGCTGTCCAGCGGCGCCGAACCCAGCATCATCACCGTCGCCCCCAGCCCCGGCTTGACCCCGTAGTCCCGGCACAGTGCCGCCCGCCGGTTCTCGGCGAGTTGCTCCGCGTTGAGCTGCCGGGTGCGCATGCTCGCCCGGAAATCCACCGCCGTCATCCGGAAATCCTTGACCCCGGCTGGAATGTAGGCAGCCGCACGGCCGCCCTCCCGGGTGATTTCGACGCTGGTGGCGCAACCCGCCCGGGGCTCGATCGCCCGCGCACGATCCGCCGGATAGTCCTCGGGGTCCCCCAACGCGAGCCGCGCCATGAGGTCGTAAAGCGTGTAGGCGCCGAAGACGTTGCGCAGCGAGCGGGCCGGCGCGTTGTAGGTGATGTCGCGCCGGGTCACCGGCCGCTTGCCCGGGCCTGGCCAGACGTCCCCGGATTCCAGGTCGCAGCTGTCGCCGTTGTCGGCGTAGCTGACCCCGATGTTGTCGATCAGCCTGCTGTCGGGATCGACTTTCGCCCGCGAGAGATCGAACACGAAGACGCCGTACTCGCCGATCACGCGCCCGTCTTTGCCCTCGACGAACAGCGCCGTGTTCTCGTCGATACCAAAGCCGCGCTTGGCACCGGAGTCGAGCATGCCGACGACCATCCGGCCGAATCGGCCTCGCTTGATGAAGTGTTGGTCGACCATGCCCCACGGAAAGAAGCCGAGCCCGGGTGCGAGCAGCATGCCTGGCTGGTCTGCATCACCGACCACCCCGTAGGTCGCGGCTTCCAAAGATGTCCCGCCGGAGAACATCACCTCGGACATGATGGCTGCCCCGGCGCTCGACCCGGCGATCATCGAACCTCTGCGCTGCGCTTTGCGGATCGCTTTGAGCACGCGGCTTTCCCGACCGCTTGGTGCCAGTGCGCCGGTGATGAGGGCCTGGTCACCGCCGGTGAAATACACGCTGCCATAGTCGTCGACGAGATCGGCGATCGCTCTGTCCTGGGCGGCCGCCTTCGCCCCGGGGCCGTGCACCCCGACCTGCACCGCATCGAAGCCATAGCCCCGAAACACCGCGACGGTCTCGGCGCCGACCTCATCAGGAACCGACGACGCGGTAGCGAAGACGACGATCCTTCCTCCCGAAAGGCGATGCATCTCTTCATAAACGGCGGCGTTGTCGTCTTCGAGTCGACCGCCGATGATGGCCAGTTTCGGGGCGGCGGTCCCACGTGTGAATGCGATTCTGCTGAGCCGCCGGGTCATTTAGCCGGAACGATGAGCACACCGCGATCATCTGATGTGAGAACGAAGCCGTCGGGTACGTCGAATGTGGAGGCCGCCAGTCGCTTTGCGACGGGCTCGGGTCCGGGTGCGGTGAATTTCGGGGTGAAGTGAATGATCTGTTTCCAGCAGCGTGTGATCGCCTCGCAGAAGTACAGCACCAAATCGTCAGGTTGGGCCTGGGCAAGGGCTGCGTCGAGGGCCTCGTCCTCCTCCTCGATGATGCTGATCGCCTCGGGGGCGACACCCTCGGCAATCAGAGTTTCCCGCAACAGCTTTGGCACTTCGTCTGGCCCGCGATCGCGCAGGTTGTCGTCGCGGTGGCAGATGTAGGTGTCGAAATGGCCGGCGACCTTGCGAGCAATGGCCGCCACGTCCTCGTTGCGCCGGTCGCCCGGGCAGGTCACACCGACGATCCGGCGCCCGCGCGGTTTGAGCCTGTCGACGACGTCGACCATCGCTCCCACCGCCGCCTCGTTGTGCCCGTAGTCCAGGATCACCCGGAAACCGTGTTCATCGAAGACGTTCATCCGCCCCGGGCTCTGGAAGAAGCTGGTGTCGAAGGTGCGCAATCCGGTGCGGACCTGATCGAGGGTCTTGCCGAGCTCATAGGCCATTCCGGCGGCGAACATGGCGTTTTCGACGTTGTGCAGTGCCTTGCCCTCCAATGTTGCCGGGATGAGGTAGGTCCACATCAGCGGCATCTGGGTGCCGTTGTCGTAGATGACGATCTGGTCGCCGTTGACCCCCTGCTCGAGAACGATCGCGGGCTTGCCCAGTCGGATGTGTTCGCGCACCAGTTCGTGCTCTGGGTCGCGCGTCACGTACATGACCCGCTTGGCCGGCGAGAAGGCCGCCATTTTCAGCGTCTGCTCGTTGTCGGCGTTGAGCACCACCGTGCCGCGGGTGACTTCGGCGACGACGCGTTTGACCCGGGCGAGTTCGTCGAGGGTGTCGACGCCGCCGAGGCCCAAGTGGTCGGAGGCGACGTTGAGCACCGCGCCCACATCGCAGAAGTTGTAGCCCAGCCCGGAGCGGACGATGCCGCCGCGGGCTGTTTCCAGGACCGCGATGTCGACCGACGGATCGCGCAGCACCATGTTCGCCGACAGCGGCCCGGTCATGTCGCCCTTGACGGTCACGTTGCCATCGATCACCACGGCGTCGGTCGAGGTCTGCCCCACAACGTGCCCCGCCATTTTCAAGATGTGCGCCAGCATGCGTGAGCAGGTGGTCTTGCCGTTGGTTCCGGTCAGTGCGGCGATGGGAATGCGCGCCTGGGTTCCTGGCGGGAAGAGCATGTCCATGATCGCCCCGCCGACATCCCGAGGCGTGCCCTCGGACGGCGCGATGTGCATCCGCAGTCCGGGTCCGGCGTTGATCTCGCAGATTCCGCCGCCGGTCTCGCGATAGCTCTTGGTGATGTCGGTGGTCAGGAAATCCACGGCGCCGACATCGAGACCGATCGCCAGGATCGCCCGCTCGGCCATCAGTTTGTTGTCGGGGTGGATCGTGTCGGTGACATCGACCGCGGTTCCGCCCGTCGAAATATTCGCGGTCTTGCGCAAATACACCTCTTCGCCGTCGGCGGGCACCGTCTCTGCGGTGTAGCCCCTCTCCTCGAGCAAGCGCCTCGCCTGATCATCGAGTTCCAAGCGAGTCAGGACGTTTTCGTGCCCGACGCCACGGCGCGGGTCCTGGTTGACGATGTCGACCAGTTCGGCGACGGTGTGCCGCCCGTCGCCCTTCACATGACCCGGCACCCGGCGGGCGGCAGCGGCGAGTTGACCATTGACCACCAGCAGTCGGTGGTCATCGCCGCGCAGCATGGTCTCCACCAGTACGGCCGATCCTTCGGCATCGGCGGTCTCAAAGGCGGCGGCGATGCCGTCCTGTGAGGTGATGTTGACGGTGACGCCACGGCCGTGGTTGCCGTCGAGGGGCTTGATGACCACGGGATAGCCGATGCGTTCGGCGGCCCCGATCGCCTCGTCGACGTCATAGACCAGCTTCTGCCTCGGCACGGGCAGGCCCAGGTCGGCGAGGATGCTGTTGGCCAGATTCTTGTCCGAGGCGATTTCGACGGCGATGTGGGAGGTTTTCGACGTCAGCGCCGCCTCGATCCGCTGCTGGTACTTGCCCTGGCCGACTTGGATCAGGCTGGCGTCGTTGAGCCGGTAGACCGGGATGTCGCGGGCTTGGGCGGCACGCACCAATTCCATTGCCGAGGGCCCCAGCGAACGCCTGTCGGCGTAGTCCAGAAAGTCGTTGACGTCCTGGTCGAGTTCGCCGGAGCCCTCCTCGGCGCGGGCGATGGCCGCGAGCATGTCGCAGGCAACCTCGCCGGCCTCGACGCCGATGTCCTCATTGCCGTAGCTGTAGAACACCTCGACGATGTCGGGGTCCCCCGTCGGCTCCGACCACGCCAGGGTGCCGTCGATACCGGCGGCATGCTGAAGCGCCAACGCCAGTTTCCCGACCAGATCGCCGATCGACAGCGCCTCGCCGGCCCGTAACGCGGCAAGCCACTCGGCCTGTTCGGTGGCAAGGCCGGGCAGCACGGCAGCCAACCTGTCGATCACGCCCGCCCCCAAGCCCGTGAGGGTTTCTGCATAGCTCGGCTTGACGTCCACCCTTAGCCGGATCACCGGTTCCAGCGCGTGCACGTTCGGACCGACGTAGACCGAAAGGGAATCAATGTTCAACGGGGCATCCTCACCAAACGTCGTGACCGGGCAACGTCGCGGAGCGTCCTCCCACATGCGGGACGATCACCCGCATGAGGCTACCGGGGTTGGGCGTGCTTCGCCTGCCCTGCGATGAAGCACTTCCACGTTCGAGATGCGGGCCGAGCGATTAGGGCTGATAATCAGCGGACTCAGTCCAGGAGGGGCAGATGGCGGACTCGTCGATCGGCTTGACGCAGCAGATGCTGCGACGAAGACCCGTCATCAACGCGCCGGTCGCCCACGGCGCCTCCGAAAAACTCAAACGAAGTATCGGCACGTTCCAACTCACGCTGTTCGGCGTCGGGGCCACCGTCGGCACCGGCATCTTCTTCGTGTTGTCCGTGGCGGTTCCCGAAGCCGGTCCGGGGGTCATCGCTTCATTCGTGATCGCCGGGATCGCTGCCGGACTCGCCGCAGTCTGCTACGCCGAACTCGCCTCAGCCGTACCGGTTTCCGGATCCACCTACTCCTACGCCTACACCACCCTCGGCGAGTTGGTCGCCATGGGCGTGGCGGCCTGCCTGCTGCTCGAATACGGGGTGTCCGCCGCCGCGGTTGCGGTGGGCTGGAGTCAGTACGTCAACAAACTGCTCGACAACTTCTTCGGCCATCACCTGCCCCAGGCACTCTCCGCTGCGCCGTGGGGCGAGGCCTCCCCGGGCATCATCAACCTTCCCGCCGTCGTCCTGGTCTGGTTGTGTGCCTTCCTCCTCATCCGCGGAGCCAGCGAGTCGGCCAAGGTCAACACCGTCATGGTGCTGATCAAGCTGAGCGTTCTGGTGATGTTCGCCGCGATCGCCTTCACCGCCTTCGATGCCGACCGGTTCGCCGAGTTCGCACCCTTCGGCGTCGCCGGGATCAGCGTGGCGGCCGGCACGATCTTCTTCTCCTATATCGGCCTGGATGCGGTGTCCACCGCCGGCGACGAAGTCAAGGACCCCCAGAAGACCATGCCCCGTGCGATTTTGGGCGCGCTGGTGACCGTCACAACGGTGTACGTGTTGGTCGCGGTAGCCGCACTCGGCGCTCAGCCCTGGCAGGATTTCAAGGGCCAGGAAGCCGGCCTGGCCACCATCCTCGACAAGGTCACCTCATCGCAATACTGGGGCACGGTCCTGGCGGCCGGCGCGGTGATCTCGATCTTCTCGGTCACCCTGGTAGTCCTGTACGGCCAGACCCGAATCCTGTTCGCCATGGGTCGGGACGGTCTGCTGCCGCCGCTGTTCGCCAAGATTCACCCCCGCAACATGACGCCGGTGAACAACACCATCATCGTCGCGGTCGTGATCAGCATTCTCGCCGGCTTCGTCCCACTGGACTACCTGGCCGACATGGTCTCCATCGGCACCCTCGTCGCATTCATCGTGGTGTCCATCGGCGTCATCGTCCTGCGGCGGCGTGAACCCGATCTACCGCGCGGATTCAAAGTTCCGCTCTACCCCGTGACACCGGTCCTATCGGTCATCGCGTGCGGGTACATCCTGCTCAGTCTGCACTGGTACACCTGGCTGGCGTTTGGCGCCTGGGTTCTCGTCGTCCTGGCGTTCTATTTCGCCTGGGGGCGTCATCACAGTGCGTTGAACGGATACTCCTCCGGACAGACCCCGACCCCAGCCCAGGCCCGACAGGACTGAGACCTCAGCCAAGGTCGATCACGGCGTTGAGTGGGCCATCTCGTCCAGTACGGCAGCCAACTGTTCGACGGCCCAGTCGATCTCCTCAGCGGTGATCACCAACGGCGGGGCGAACCGAAGCGTCGACCCGTGGGTGTCCTTCACCAGCACACCGCGGGACGCCAACGCCCGGCTCAGCTGCTTGCCGGTGCCCAGCCGCGCGTCGATGTCGACACCAGCCCACAATCCGATCCCGCGCACATCGACGACACCGCGACCGATCAGCGATCGCAGTCGTTCGTGCAGACGCTGTCCGAGTTCGGCGGATCGTTGCTGGAACTCACCGCGACGCAGGATCTTCACCACCTCACTGCCGATCGCGCAGGCAAGCGGATTTCCCCCGAAGGTCGAGCCGTGCTCACCCGGTCGCAGCACCCCGAGGACATCACGGTCGGCGACAACGGCCGACAGCGGGAGAACGCCGCCGCCCAATGCCTTTCCGAGCAGGTAAATGTCCGGTACAACGTTCCAGTGGTCGCAGGCGAAGGTGCGGCCGGTTCGCCCCAGACCGGACTGGATCTCGTCGGCGATCAGCAACACATTCCGGCGGCTGCACACCTCACGAAGCCGGGGCAGGTAGTCGTCCGGCGGGACAACAACACCCGCCTCACCCTGGATCGGTTCGACGAGCACCGCAACCGTGTGCTCGTCGATCGCCGCCCCGACCGCGTCGGCGTCGCCGAACGGGGTTGACCGGAAGCCCGGCGTGAAGGGACCGAACCCCGAACGCGCACTGTGATCCGAGGAGAAACTGACGATGCTGATCGTGCGGCCGTGAAAGTTGTTGTCGGCCACGATGATGTTGGCCATCCCCTCGGGGACACCCTTGACGTCCGTACCCCACTTCCGGGCAACCTTCAGCCCGCTCTCGACGGCCTCAGCTCCGCTGTTCATCGGCAGGACCATGTCCTTGCCGCACAGTTCGGACAGCGCCGCGCAGAACGAACCGAGGCGGTCGGAATGGAATGCTCGGCTCACCAGGGTCAGCTCATCGAGTTGCCGATGAGCGGCGGCGACGATCTCGGGGTTGTGATGACCGAAGTTGACCGCGGAGTAGGCGGCCAGGCAGTCCAGATACCGGCGGTCTTCGACGTCGGTGATCCAGGCACCACGGGCGCTGGTTGCCACCACCGGCAGCGGCGCGTAGTTGCGCGCGGTGTGTTCCTCCTCGAGCGCGATCGCCGCCGTCGTCGTTGATTCTCTGGAAGCCAGTGCTGCGCTCGCGATCATGAATGAATCTCCAGCGTGCAGCACTTGACCGAGCCGCCGCCCTTGAACAGCTCGGACAGGTCCACGCCGATGGGGTCGAAACCGGCTTGGTAGAGCTGTTCGGCATATCCGGTGGCCTGCTTGGGGTGAACGACGTGCTTGCCGTCGGAAACGGCGTTCAAACCCAGTACATAGGCGTCGGCAGTGCCCACCGTGATCGCGTCGGGGAACAACTCCTGCAGGCGGAGCCGGGATGATTCGCTGAAGGCCGGTGGGTAATAGCCAACCGTGGTGTCGTCCAGAACTGTCAGCGCGGTATCGAGATGGTAGAAGCGCGGATCAACGAGTTCCAAGGTGACCACCGGCATCCCGGTCATCTCGGCCACCTCGTGGTGGGCTTGCAGATCCGTCCGGAAACCGGTGCCGGCCAGGATCAGCCCGCCCACCACTAGCAGGTCACCCTGTCCCTCGTTGATGTGCCGGGTTTGCAAGGGGGAGTAGCCATTGCGGGTCATCCACTCGGCATACGCAGCCGATTCCCCCTCACGTTCTGCGTGCTTGAAGCGTGCGACGATCGCGGCACCGTTCACGATCAGCCCTCCGTTGGCGGCGAAGACCATGTCCGGCAGGCCCTCCACGGGATCGACCACGTCCACGGTGTGGCCCAGTTCGCGGTAGGTGTCTCCTAACCGCTCCCACTGCGCGTTCGCCAGGTCGACGTCGACCACCGTGGTGGTGTCCATCCAGGGGTTGATGGCGTACGCGACGTCGAAGAACGACGGACGGGTCATGACGTAGTGGCGGAGGGTTGCATCGCGGGTCTTCGTGGTTCCCGCGGCGACATCAGGGTTAATCGTCATGCCTGCACGGTATTGCACCAGCCAAACACAATCAATCGCTGTATATTGCTTTCTAGACCTCGGATTATTGCGCTAGATGGTCTCAAACAGTGATTTGTTGCGTTCCGCGCGAGGAAGGACAGCTTTCAGATGAACCGCCTGGATGACACCGACGAGCGAATTCTCGCCGAGCTGGCCGACAATGCCCGCGCGACTTTCGCCGACATCGGCGACCGGGTGAAGTTGTCGGCACCCGCGGTCAAACGTCGGGTGGATCGGATGCTCGACAGCGGCGTCATCCGAGGCTTCACCACGGTGGTCGACCGCAATGCACTGGGCTGGGATACCGAAGCCTATGTACAGGTGTTCTGCCATGGACGGATTGCACCAAACCAATTGCGGCAAGCCTGGATTGACATTCCGGAGATCGTGAGTGCGGCAACCGTCACCGGAACATCGGACGCCATCCTGCACGTCCTGGCACGTGACATGCGGCATCTGGAGGCGGCATTGGAAAGGATCCGGTCCTCGGCCGAGGTGGAGAGGAGCGAAAGCATCGTCGTGCTATCGAACCTCATCGACCGCTCCCGCTCGTGAACCGGGAAGTCTCAAATGACTGCGCTGTCAGCGGATTCAACGACCGCCCAGGCACCGAACACCGCCCCACGCCACCAGGAGGCGCCATGAGCGATGTCCGCCCGCAAGACCTCGCCGACCGGGCGGTTGACCTCGTCCGGCACTGGCTGGCCGAAGCCGCCAAGGAGCCCGTCGACTCCTCGGCGGAGAGGTTGGCCGGCGTTCTCAAAGATCCCCATGGCCTCGAATTCACCGTGGGTTTCGTCGACGGTGTCGTCCGCCCGGAGGATCATCGAGTTGCCGCGGCGAATCTGCGAAAGCTGACAGCGAAAACTCCGGCATTCCTGCCGTGGTACCTGCGCTTCGCCGTGACACTCGGGGGGATGCTCGCCACGGTGTTCCCGGGTCTCGTAATTCCTTTGGCCCGCAAAGCACTTCGCATGATGGTCAGCCACCTCATCATCGACGCCGGCGCGGCGAGGTTGGGGAAGTCCATCGCGAAGATCAAGAGAGAAGGGGTCAACCTCAACGTCAACCTGCTGGGCGAGGCGATTCTGGGCGAGGGGGAGGCCGCCCGCCGGCTTGCCGGCACCGCCGAGTTGCTCGCCCGCGACGACGTGGACTACGTG
The DNA here is from genome assembly GCA_964463215.1 of uncultured Mycobacterium sp. Lineage (GTDB taxonomy): Bacteria > Actinomycetota > Actinomycetes > Mycobacteriales > Mycobacteriaceae > Mycobacterium. The sequence goes on from CAYXBN010000016.1 coordinate 46,786, forward strand.
TCAATCAAGGTCTCGTCCACCGTTGCGCCACACAATCACTGGGCATTCGACCAAGCCGTCGAGCACATCGTCGCCACACTCGCACCCTTGTATCGCCAGGCCGCCTCCGCTGTACCCACCCGCAAGTTCATCAACCTGGACATGGAGGAGTACAAAGATCTCGAGTTGACCATCGCGGTGTTCACGCGTCTTCTCGACAGCCCCGAGTTCACCGACCTCGAAGCCGGAATCGTGCTGCAGGCCTATCTACCCGACGCGTTGTCGGCGATGATCCGGTTGCAGGACTGGGCCGCGGCCCGGGTGGCAACCGGCGGGGCGCCGATCAAGGTGCGGGTGGTCAAAGGCGCAAACCTGCCGATGGAGTTGGTGGACGCCGATGTGCACGGTTGGCCGCAGGCGACCTGGCACTCCAAGCGGGAGACCGACACCTCCTACAAGGCGGTGCTGGACTACGCGATGCGGCCCGACCGGATCGCCAACGTCCGGATCGGGGTGGCCGGGCACAACCTGTTCGACGTGGCACTGGCCTGGCTGCTGGCCCAGGAGCGCTCGGTCACCGCGGGCATCGACTTCGAGATGCTGCTGGGCATGGCCGCCGGCCAGGCCCAGGTGGTCCGTAAGGATGTGGGGTCGCTCCTGCTTTACACGCCGGTGGTGCACCCGACGGAATTCGACGTGGCGATCGCCTATCTGATCCGCCGCCTCGAGGAGGGCGCCTCCCAGGAGAACTTCATGTCCGCAGTGTTCGAGTTGGACAACAACCACGCGCTCTTCGAACGGGAGAAACAGCGCTTCTTCGATTCGTTGGCAGCACTGACCGACGAAGTACCGGCACCGCACCGGGTTCAAGACCGTCGCCTGGCACCCAGCCCGTCCCCGTCCCACGGCTTCACCAACTGCCCCGACACCGACCCAGACCTGCCGGGCAACCGCGAGTGGGGCGCCAAGATCGCTGCCCGCATGCGCGACTCGCATCTCGGTGGGGCGACGGCCGCGGCCAACTGGGTGCGCTCGGAGGCCGAGCTGGATCGGATCATGGCCGCCGCGCTCGAAGCCGCCGCCGATTGGCAGGGTCTGGGATCCGACACCAGAGCCGCGATCTTGCACCGCGCCGGAGATGTCCTGCAGGCCAGGCGAGCCGAGCTGTTGGAGGTGATGGGCGCCGAGTGCGGCAAGACCCTCGACCAGGGCGACCCGGAGGTCTCCGAGGCGATAGACTTTGCCCACTACTACGCCGAGCGGGGTCGGGAACTCGACAATGTGTCCGGCGCGCTGTTCGTGCCGCCGCGCTTGACCGTCGTCACACCGCCGTGGAACTTCCCGGTCGCGATCCCCGCCGGGTCCACTCTGGCCGCGCTGGCCGCGGGCTCAGCCGTGGTGATCAAACCTGCCCCTGAGGCGGTGCGCTGCGGTGCGGTCCTGGTCGAGGCGTTATGGGAGGCGGGGGTTCCGCGGGAACTGCTCGCCTACGTGCAATTGAGCGAACGCGACCTCGGCGCCGCCTTGATCGCCCACCCGAAGGTCGACCGGCTCATCCTCACCGGTGCATACGAGACGGCGCAACTGTTCCGATCATTCCGGGCCGATCTGCCGTTACTGGCCGAGACCTCCGGCAAGAACGCCGTCATCGTGACCCCGTCGGCCGATCTGGATCTGGCAGCCAGAGACGTCGTGCACTCGGCTTTCGGCCACGCCGGCCAAAAGTGTTCCGCCGCTTCACTGGTGGTGCTGGTAGGCAGTGTCGCGGAGTCCCCACGATTTCGGGGTCAACTGCTCGACGCCGTGCGCTCGGTGAAAGTCGGCTATCCGTGGGATCTGAGCAGCCAGATGGGTCCGCTGATCGCCGCGGCCGAGGGCAAGCTTCTTCGGGGACTGACCACCCTCGGAGAGGGGGAGTCCTGGCTGGTGAAGCCGCAACGGCTTGACGACTCGGGCATGCTTTGGAGTCCAGGGGTGCGGCAGGGCGTGCGGCGTGGTTCGGAGTACCACCGCACCGAGTACTTCGGCCCGATCCTCGGCGTCATGACCGCCGCGTCATTGGAAGAAGCCGTGGCAATCGTCAACGAGGTCGACTACGGGCTCACCTCCGGTCTTCATTCCTTGAACACCGACGAAGTCGGCTACTGGCTGGAACACATCGAAGCCGGCAACCTCTACGTCAATCGGGGGATCACCGGAGCCATCGTGCAGCGCCAACCCTTCGGCGGCTGGAAGAAGTCCGCGGTGGGCCCGGGCGCCAAAGCCGGCGGGCCGAATTACTTGATAGGGATGGGCTCCTGGCGTGACGTCCCGCTGCCGCCGGATTCCGGCGCGGTGACCGGGCGGCCGGCCCGGATTCTCGAGGCGATGGACGACCACGAGCACCGCGACTGGCTTGCCGGCGCGCTGAGCGACGACGCCCGAGTGTGGGCAGGCGAGTTCGGAATCGCCAAGGATGTCACCGGACTGTTCGCGGAGCGAAACGTGTTCCGCTACCGGCCGGTGCCGGCTGTCATCCGTTACGACGCAGCGACGTCCGGGCGCGGGGTGGCCGAACTCGCCCGGGTCGCTGCGGCGGGGTTGCTTGCAGGTGCCCCCCTGACCGTGTCCGCCGCCGTCGACCTGCCCGGTTGCGTGGTGAACGTGCTGCGCGCAGCCGACGTCGAAGTCGCCGTCGAGGACGGCGGCGCCTGGGCCGCCCGCGTCGCTCGACTCGCGCAGACCGGACCGGCGCGGATTCGTCTCATCGGGACCGACGTCCATGCGACGGCACAGGCTGCCGGCGGCTCCCCGGACCTCGCGATCTACGGCTCGGATGTGGTCTCGGCCGGCCGGGTGGAACTCCTGACTTTCCTGCGGGAGCAGGCGGTGTCCATCACCGCCCACCGATACGGCACCCCGAATCACCTCAGTGACGCCTTGATGTAGGCGCGCTGGAGAATTTCGCTGGCGTGAAGCCGGTTGCGGGCGAGAGCCTGTTGCCGGCTCACCCCGGTTGGCCGTAGACGGCCACCACAACCGAGCGGTCGAGACTATTCTCCGACCACACGCCGATCGCGGAGTTCCGGCAGTCCGACATGATCGCCAAGGCGCGGGGGTCGTGATACCACTGGTTGATCACGTCGACGTTGTTGATCGCCAGGGCCGGGTTGATTGCCACCGTCTGACTGACCGCTCCTCGGAATCCCGCTGCTTCAGCACGGTCGTCCAAAGCGCGGTTGATGATCATGTCTCTGGCGTGCCGCTGAGCGGCTAGGCCTGAGGTGAGATTCTCCGTGATGTCGGTCGTGCACCCTGCCTGGTGCTGAATGGTAGACGTTCGCCACCACACCGTTTTTCAGTCGAGAGTTGTCGGCGGCCGCGGGAGCGGCGGTCACGAGCAACACCGCCGACAAAGTCGCGAGCGCAGATGCTCCGCAATGATCCCGCGTCCGGATCATGCTGGCGGACCTTCTGGGATCTGGCTGGGCGTGTAGTGCGCCGCGGATTGGCGCAACTGCCAGATCAGTGCCGGGCACAGTTCGTTGACCGCCTGGTTGATCAGGTAAGCCGCCCCCGGAACGTTCCTTGCGGAGTACACGAAACTCGTCAACGAGGTTGTCATACCGGGATCCAAGGAGAAGAGGATCTCCGCGGTCGCCCAGGTGCCGGCGGCAGCGTCGGTCTCCGCGACACCCAGCCACGCCACGGCACTCGTTTTCGTCAATCAGACGGTGAACATCGGCACCGACGCACCCACCGATACCGCATCCAGCGTCAGAGTCACGCTCGACAAAGTCGGCGGCCGTTGGCCGGTATCCGGCTTCGAACCCGTGTGGGCGGCGCGTCGTACCAAATTCCCTCCACACCCCGTCGATGTCCTGTCGACGGGTCTCCTCGGGCGAGGTGCGTGCAGGGCTGTACCCTTAGGGCCTTCTCAGATTAGCTTCAGGAATGCAGCGAAGGGACTCTCATGGCAGCTTGCTCCTACGTCGGCCGAGTCGGCGGGTTGGCGATCGCACTGGGCATCGGGTCGGCATTGCTCGGCGGAACAGCGGTCGCTTGGGCCGATGACGCCGGGCCATCGACCGATCGTTCCGGTTCGACGCAGAGCAGCACGGCCGGCGGCGCCCCCTCATCGGCGGTCACCCGCAGCAGGGCCGCTACCACGGCCGCCCGTGGCGGTGAATCCCCGCGCAATGCCCCCACAAGCCCGCGACGCGGGCAGTCGGCCGGCGCCGTCCAACCGGAGATCGAACCCAGGCCAGGCACACCAGCGCAGAATCCCGACTCCGGCGATCCCATCGAGTCGCTCGCCGCATTAGAGGCACGCGACGACTTCCCGCTTCCGGTTGAGGCGCCCAACCCGGTCGAGGTTCCCGCGGCGTCGGCCGCCGTCGCATCAGAAGCCGTCGAGTCGGCGCCGCCGACTGTGGCCGCCGGCCAAAGCATTCCGGTCGAAGCGCTCATCCCAGCGGCCCCGTTAGCTACCCAACCAATCTCCACCCCCGCTTCCGCGCCGGAGGTGTCCGCGCTGACGGCAGCCGCCACCGCGCTGACTGATCCCGTCGCCGGCGGCAAAACCGGCGTTCCGGTCGGCTCCCCACTGGACTGGGTGACGCTGGCGTTCGCCCGCCGTGATCCATTCGCAGCGCCCGGCACGGTCTCAGTGCCGCCGGCAGCGGCCACCACGACGGCGCCGCTGCCGATCATCCTGGGGCCCAGCGGTGTTCCGATCCCGTCGGTGAAGTACGGCGATACCGTCATGAGCTATTACATCCCAGACGGGATCCCCGGAACCCAGCAGTTGGTCTTCACTCCCGAGGGTCTCTACCCGATCACCGGTGTCAAGAGCCTTCCGCTGAACACCTCGGTGGATCAGGGCATCCAGATTCTCAGCGACGTGCTCACCCCACTACCCGCGGGGACGCCAGTAACGGTGTTCGGCTACTCCCAGAGCGCGATCATCGGGTCGCTGCTACAGGGCGGCTACACCGTCGAGGTCGACGGCCAGGACGTGAAATTCGCTGTTCCCGAGGGACTTGCCGACAGCATCAACTTCGTCTTCGTAGGCAACGAGATGAACCCCAACGGCGGGTTCCTGTCCCGCTTCAGCGGTCGGGACATGCCCATTCTCGACCTGCCCAGCCTCGGCATACCCTTCTACGGCCCGACCCCGGGTGGTCCACTCCCGCCCACCGGCCAGGAGTACGCCACGACGAACTACCAACGGGAATATGACGGCTTCTCCGACTTCCCGCGCTACCCGATCAACTTCCTGTCCGTGCTCAACGCCGCGCTGGGGATTGCCTACGTCCACGTTCAGTACACGCCGACGATCAGCCAGGAACAGTGCGCGCAGAAGGCGTTCTGTTTGTTGAAGACACAGGTGGATGCGGCGGTGCCGCTGCCGTCGACCTCCCCGTCTCAGCAGTACTCCTTCATCCCCACCGAGAACCTGCCGCTTCTGCAACCACTTCGCGACATCCCCTTCATCGGCAACCCGTTGGCCAACTTGATCCAGCCCGCACTGAAGGTGATCGTGGACTTCGGCTACGCCGATCCGGCCCACGGATTCAGCACCGGCACGCAGCCCGTCGCCAACGAACTGGCTCCCTTCGGAGTGACCCCCCCGTTCGGGCCGGTCTATGGCGAGGCGTTCGAGAAGTTCTTCGAGGGCATCGGGCAGGGCATCGCCGACTTCATCGCTGACTTCGGGCCGAACGGATCGGTGGCCAGGGAGATCTCAGCTTTCTCGCTGGCGAGCCTGGGGCCGTTGGGGATGGGCGCATCGGGCGGATTCATCCAGATGGTGCAAAACGTGATCAACTCAGTCTCCGACGCCATCTCCGGAACGGTGGCCGGTCTGTATGCCCCGCTGCTCCCGACTGCCGACGTCATCAACGCGATCGTGCTGTCGTTGCCTGCCTACAGCCTGAACCTTTTCCTCTACGGCATGGAGAAGGTGTTCAGCGGCGACATAGTCGGAGGTCTCTTGGACGCTTTCGGCCTACCCATCGCTGCCAATGTCGGCCTGATCACCATGGCCGGCCTGGTGGGAGTGGGAGTGTGGGCGGGGGCCGTCTTGGAGTACACCTAAGCCCTGGGTTCTCGAGCCTGCCCGTCGCCGTGCCGTGAGTCGCCGCCAGACCCACGTCAGCGGCACCTCGCGTCCGGTCGACAGGTATTCCACCGTCGCCGGGTAGTGGCAGACCTCCCGCACCCTCGACAGTCCGCCGGGCGTGCCCAGCAGCAACACCTGATCGCCGACGGCCAGGGGGGTGTCCTCCGGTGGCAAGAACTCCTGCCCGCCGTCGCGAACGAGCGCCAGCGCTGCCAACGGCAGTGGCGTCTCCCGGTCGTCGGGGGTACGCATCAGGTCCCGCAGCGTCATCGTGCCGCCGCGGTTCAGCCAGCCGGCGACGGCCGGGGCCTGCTCGGCGGTCACGCTGATGACGTCACGCTCGGGGGTCCTCCGGCCGCAGCGCTCCAGCAGGTGGTCGCGCACCGTCGTCGCCCATTGGTCATCGCGTGTCAGCGCGTGCTCGATGAAGCTCCAGAACTCCGGGGTGAGTATCCGGGCCAGCACCTCGCGGGCGACGAGTTCGGTGCCGATGAACACCGAGTCGATGCCCAGGGTGTCCAGTAGCGCCCTGTTGGCGTTGGTCTGCTGCCGCAGCACCAGGTAGGTATCCGGGTTGGTGTTGCGGGCCTGTTCTGCCATCGCGATGTTGACAGTGTCGCTGCCGGTTCCGACCACGAATCCCACCGCGCCGGACAGGTCGGGGGCGTCGTTCGGGCCGGCGAGTTCCACGGCGATTCCGGCGGCGGCCAGGTCGGCGAGCACCTCCTCGCCGAACTCTCCCTCCGCACAGACCACCCACCGGCGCGCGGCGAGATCCATGCGCACCGGGGGCAGCACCTCCTGGTCGTTGTCCATCAGCCAGCGCAGCAGTTGGTGACACACCGGCTGGTGGATGGACAGCGCAAGATAGTCGCCGAACCGGTCGTCGGGGTTGATCGCCGACCCGGGTGCGAAGTGCTCCATCCGTTCCCGGGTCCGGCGTGACCCGCACCGTCCCAGAACCGGCAGATCGGGCCGCAGCAGCGCGGCCGTCATCACGACCGCGAGGTTGGTGTCGTCGTCGTCGGTCAGAGCGAGTACGCCCTCGCACTGCCGGTTCCCCAAACCCGCCATGCCCAGGACAGCCGGGGTTGCGCAGTCACCCTGGACGGCCGGGACGTCGAAGGCCAGCTGACCCGACGTCACCGCCTGGATTCGCTCCTCGCTTCGGTCGACCACCACGAACCGCCGATAGTGCTCGTCGAGGTCGGTGCCGACGGACCGACCGGCCTCGCCGTACCCGGCAACGATGAGGAACGGTTCGACCAGTCGGCGGACCTGCCGGCGGAACTGTTGTGCGGCGACGGCGGACTGGAAGGCCGGGCTCTGGATGAGCGCGATGAACACCGCGATGCTGTACGCCCAGCTGATGACGAGCAGGAAGATCGACATCGACATCCACATCCGCTGCGGATAACTGAACGGGTAGGGCGCCTCGGTGAAGCCGACGGTCGTCAACGTGATCGTCATCTGGTAGAAGGCGTCGAAGATGTTCAGCCGGTAGGGGTTTCCCTGCGGATCGACGCCCGGCATGAACATCATCCCGACGGTGCAGAAACTGAACGTGGCGACGACGACGATCAGCGGCACCCGCATCCGCCGCAGGATGAGGAAGATCGCCTCGGTGGTGGGCACCGTGGTCGGTATCGCCGCGGCGGTCGGCGGCAAGCTCACCTGCCGTCGGCTCCGGTGGAACGGGTTCGGCATCGGCGTGCGGACGTCGTCAGCGACGACGGAAGGTCGCGGTCTCGACGACCAAAAGCGTCACCGAGACGATGTTCGCCAGCAGTGCCCCGCCGGACAGCGACACCACGCTGGCCATGGCGTGCCCGTCAAGGCCCTGCGCCGAAACCTGGGTGGCCCACACCCACATGCCGGTGGCGGCGGCCAGGTGCAGCACCGCCACCAGGCTGGTGGCCAACTGCACCGCGCCCAACTGGGTGCTGTCGCCGAACTTCAGGATCATCGTGATCAGGGCGACCACCAGGGCGCCGAACAGTTCCCAGGCGTTGTGGACCTCGGGGTCTTTGATGTCACCGATGAAGAAGCCGAAGTTCAGGGTGGCCGCGAGCAGCACGAAGAAACCGAAAACCACCTTCTCGAGGTTCACAGCGGAAGCCTAATCGACCCCGGCGGCCCTCGGCGGCGGCGACGGGTTCCCAGCCACCGGCGGTGTGGAGGACTGATGGGATACCGCTGCGCTCGGAAAGCACCTTCCGCCCGGCATCAGTCCCAACTGACCGGCCCGCGCCGCGCCACAATGGGTATCGTCAGCAATCGTGGCCGTCGGAGAACAATTTCGTGCTTCGCTGGAACACTGGAGCGTGGGCAGGTGGGGTTGAGTGCCGTGGCACACCGCCCGACATGGTCCATTCCCGTTGCCCAGTGCGGGTGGACAGCAATCTTCCCTGATCTCCGGAAGGGCACCGGTGTGCCGGATCCGCCCTTGGTCGGAATCCGACTGCGATTCACCGGCCCGAACGCGACGTGACCCGACATGAGGCAGGGGCGGGTGACACCACGGCTGACCGGAGACCGATTGGACGGCCCGCTAGGGGGAGGCATCGCCTTGCGCGGTAAGTGGGAGCGCCTCCTCGCAGACAGCAGGCGCCACGCTGCACCGGAAGCGCTTCCGTTCCCCACCGACGCCCAGCTAGATCTTCTGAAAGCCGCGTTGCGCGTAGGCGCTTGCCCTGGTCGGGTTCCCTGCCCCCAAAAATGGTGACGTGAACTAGACCGCCCCTAGCGCGCGTTCCAATCCGCCCACTCCGGCGAGGTACCGCTTTCGGTACCCGCGATGGTACCGTGCTGTGGTGCCCGCGCTGAACGTCCCTTTCGATGACGCAGAGATGGAAATCATCCGCACCGCGGCACAGGAAGCAGATCAGTCTCTCAAGGACTTCGTTCACGAAGCCGCCCTCCAACGTGCCGATCGTCACCGCCGGCAGGTCGCGATGGCGGCTCTCATCGTGGCCGGCCGATCGGCAGAGTTGAACCGACGCCTCCGCGACAAGTGACGGTCTTCCTCGACCGCGATGACGTCCTGGTCGCCGCAGCCGCGGCTCTGGGTACCCAGCCGGCGGTCGCCGATTACGGACTTCTGGATTCCGCGGTCGCGCGGCCCAGGGCTACCGCGTTCGGCCTAGACGCCTATCCGACCCTGCTCACCAAGGCCGCGGCGCTGATGCAGTCGCTGGCCCGCAACCATCCCCTCGTCGACGGAAACAAGCGGACCGCGTGGGCCGCAGCCTGGACATTCCTCACCATCAATGGGACAGAGCTGTCCTCCAGCTTTGACATCGACGCGGCCGAACTGCTCGTGCTCGGCGTCGCCACGGGCACCGAGGATTCCGTTGAGGCGATCGCCGAGGCTCTCGATGGGTTCGCTGCGCAACTTGACCCCTGACCGATTCCCGGGCCGTGCGTACGCGGGCGCCGTACGTCTTACGACTTCAACTGTTGGCGGCCACAATCAACTGTTCATGCCGCAGCTGATGGGCGAACTGTTCAACAAGATTCGCCACTTCCTCCGCCGCAACGTCGCCCGGATCTGCGTATGCACTGACGATCTCACTAATCGTAGGAAAGCAGGGGCGTCAACCCGGGACCGCCGAAACACCGCCCAAATGCACCTGGCGGCTACGCTGCGGGTGCTACACATCGCTGAGATCGACTGTGAAATAGCGGGTTTCATCGCCGTGACACGGCCGCCGGTCCGCGTCGATGCCCAGTTGGGACAGATCAGCCGCACGGTGGTTGAGTGGCAGACGCGGATCACAGTTGCGATCACCGGAGAATCCGGAGATGACTAAGTGGACCCGCCGGCCGGTCGATGTCGACGGCAATCAGGTGATGACGTTCAGCGCCGGCGACGGACCGCGCACCCTGCTGATGGCTCACGGCGGCCCGGGGTGCCCCTCGCGGTATCTGCGCGACAGCCACGATGCGCTCATCGAGCGGGGACTGCGGTTGGTGACCTGGGATCAGTTGGGTTGCGGGGAATCCGACCGGCCCAGCGGTCCCGCGGTGGCGGGTCTGGCGGACTGGGCTCTTGAGCGCGATTTCGGCGAGGATGGGTTCCTGCCGGCCCGGTTCACCATCAACCTGATGCGCCCGGCCCGCAAGGAACCCTTGCGGGTCAAGACCCGCGAGTTGCGGCGCGGCCGACGCGCCCGGTACGCCGATTGCGAGGTCCTGCAGGGTGACGATCTCATCGCCACCGCCGTCGTCGTCCTCTATCAGCAGACCGAGACCCCCGAGGGCCGGCAGTGGAGCCCGACGGTCGAGTTCTATCCGCCGCCGGACCATGAAGGCGATGACCTGGTCGTCGGCAGTGACGCAGGCGGTTGGGTGAACTCGGTGCCCGGCACCAGAACTCCAGCCGCAAGCGTGCCTACTATCGCGGGCTCGACGTGATCGCCGGCGAACCGGCAACACCCTTCATGCGCGCCGTCGTCGTCGCCGAGGCAACCACCAACATGATGGTCGACCTCGGTACCGACGGCATCGGCTACATCAACGGCGGGCTGACCGTGCTGCTGTACCGCACACCGCGCGGCGAAGGGCTCGGCGTGCAGGGCGATCGGCAGTTCGCCGCCGGATCGCGTCGATCACCGCCTTGGCCAATCCCGCAGCAAAGATCGACTTCACGGGTACCGCACGCAACGACGCACCCGGCGCCGAACGCTACTCCGGCGGGGAAGCCTGAATACCCTCGCAATTCGGGGGTGCGCGCCCAGGCTCGGTGATCAGCCATGACCCGCCGGTGCGCAATTGGCCGCCATGCTGCCATCGGAAGCGCCTGGACCGGCGGCCCCATTGATCATGCCGGCCCGGGTCAGCGCTGCCGGATTGGGCCCGTTTTGGCCGTTGGTCATCGCCATTCCGGCGCACTGCGTGCCGTCGACGGGTTGCGCACCGGCGTTCGGCGAGGCTCCGATCGCCATGCCGCCGAGCAGGATTCCGGCGGCGGCCAATGGGGCAGCCAGGGCGGCGGCGAGGCGACGGGTCTTCGTGGTGCTCACGTGATGCTCCTTGAGTTCGAGGATCGGGCTGGTGGATCGTTCGCCATCAACGATCACCCCGGGTGCGCGGGGAAGCCGTCCACCGAGCGCACCCTGCAGCAGGGGAGCGGCGCTTCCCCCGATCGGTGGAGTCCGGCGTCTCCGCTACGCCCACTCTGACGCGATGTCGCTCTCCGTCGAGGTGTTCGTCCTGCTGCTGGCGGGTGGCGTGATGGCCTTCGCCGACACCCTGGCCTCGGCGGGTTCTGCAGTGTCGCTACCGGCCTTGATCGCACTCGGACTTGCGCCCGAACTGGCCGACGGCAGCAACCGGGTCGCGGTGCTGGCCGGAGCCCTGGCTGCATCGGTGTCGTTTATTCGGGCCGGCCGCGTCCCGTGGCCGATGGTCAGACCGCTGGCCGTCGCAGCCGTGGTCGGTGCGGTCGGCGGCGCGCTGGTTTCAGAGCACGTCTCACCGACTGGCCTGCACCTTGCCATCGTCGGCGCGCTGCTGGTGGCGTTGGGCCTGCTGGCCATCAAACCGTCACGGTGGCTGACGGAATAGGAGTCCGGTCCGCACGTCGGCCCTGTTCAGCTGTTCTTGATGTTCCTGGTCGGTTTCGGGGCCGGCTTCATCGAGCTGGACGGAATGACGTATTTGTTGATGCTCCTTGTTCTTTCGGTCGGCTTGAACATCACAGCGGCGAATGCCGCCAAAGCGCTGATCGCCTGCGCCGTCTGTTGCGGCCCCGGGTGGTCACGCGGCTCGGTGATGATCGCCGCGGCGCAGAACCACGGTGGGCCACCAGAACCAGCGGCCCAGTAGGGCGGCGATTGACGGCATGAGAAGGGCCCGCACGATGAGGGTGTCGAGCAGTAGTCCGATGGCGATGGTGGAGCCCATCTGCGCGAGAACAGTCAGGCTGCTGCCCAGCATGGCGGCCATGGTGGCGGCGAAGACCAGGCCCGCCGAGGTCACCACCCCGCCGGTGCCGGCCATCGCCCGGATCATGCCGGTCTTCAGGCCGGAGTGGATTTCGTCTTTGAACCTCGACACCAATAGCAAGTTGTAGTCCGAGCCGACGGCCAGCAGGACGACGACGGCGATGAGCGGGACCAGCCAGTGGATTTTGATCCCGAGCAGGTCCTGCCAGATCAGCACCGACAGGCCGAAGGACGCCGCGATCGAACTGGCCGCGGTGCCGACGATGACCACGGCGGCGACCAGGCTGCGGATCATCACCAGCATGATCGCGAAGATCAGCGTTAGTGCGGCGACCACGGCGATCATGAGGTCGTACCTGGCGCCATCGTCCATATCGCGGTAGGTGGCCGCGGTGCCGCCGATGAAGATCTTCGCGCTCGACAGCGAGGACACCTCCAGGGCCTGGCGGGCGGCGGCTCGTTCCAAGGGGATGAGGGTTATGCCGCGCGGGGTCGCGGGGTCGCTGTCGTGGGTGACGAACATCCTCGCCGATTTGCCGTCCGGGGAGAGGAACAGTTTCAGGCCGACCTGGAAATCGGGGTTGCCGAACGCCTCCGGCGGCAGATAGAACAAGTCGCCGTTCTTGGCGGTGTCGAAACTCTGGCCCATCACCACCGCGTTGTCGTTGATGGCCTGCATCTGGTTCAGCATCGCCTCCATCGTGTCGGCGTTGGCCAGCGTGAGCGTCCGGCTTACCCGCATCGAGTCGATCATCGGCGGCAACAGTGCCAGCTGCTGCGGTACAAGTTCGTCGGTTCGGTCGACATCCTTGGCCAGCGCGTCGAACTTCTCGGCGAGGCTGTCGATGCTGTCCAGTGAGTCGAACAGGGCTCGCCCCGACGCGCAGACCGGGATGTCGAAACAGTGCGGTTCCCAATAGAAGTAGTTCCGCATCGGGCGGAAGAAGTCATCGACGTCGGCGACGTGGTTGCGCAGTTCGTCGGTGACCGCGGCGATGTCGCGGTTCTTGGCGGCGATGTCGTGGGTGTTCTCAGCCAACTGCTGCATGACCCCGTACATCTTCTCGGTGAGGTTGATCGTCACCTGCATTTGGTCGGCTGTCTTGCGCAGATCGGCAAGCTGTCCGCGCATGAACGGGATGCCCTGGTTGGTGGTCTGCCCGGTGATGCTGGTTTGGAACGGAATCGAGCTGTGCTGGATAGGGATCCCGAGCGGCCGGGTGATGCTCTGGGTCAACACGATTCCCTCGACCGCCAGAAGGTTGCGGGCGACCTTGTCCAGCACCAGCATGTCGGCGGGGTTGCGCATGTCGTGGTCGGCTTCGATCATGACGATGTCGGGGTTCATCCGGGCCTGGGTGAAGTGCCGTTCGGCTGCCGCGTAGCCCTGGTTGGCCGGCGCGTCGGCGGGCAGGTAGTACTGGTCGTTGTATGCGGTGACGTAGCCCGGCAGGCCCAGCAGTCCGACCAGCACAATGGTCAAGCTGGCGACCAGGACGGGGCCCGGCCAGCGGACCACCGCGGTACCGATCCGACGCCAGAGGCGTTGCCGATGAACACCTTTGGGTTCATAGAGTCCCACCTTGCTGCCGAGGAAAAGCACTGCCGGCCCCAGGGTCACCGCTGAGAGGACCACGACGAGGATGCCGATCGCGACTGGCTCGGCCATCGTGGAGAAGTACGGCAGCCGAGCCGCCCGCAGGCAGTAGATTGACCCGGCGATGGTCAGGCCCGAACCCACGATGATCGGGCTGACCGACCGAAATGCGGTGTAGTACGCGGTGTCACGGTCCTCGCCGGCCGCCCGTGCCTCCTTGTAGCGACCGAAAAGAAAGATCCCGTAGTCGGTGGCGGCGGCGATCGCCAGCATGGTCAGGATGTTCCCGGCGAACGTGGTCAGCCCGAAGCGGTTGTCCTCGGCGAGCACCGCCACCACTCCCCGGGAGCACTGCAACCCGATCGCGGTGAGGAACAACTGCACCAGCGTGGTGAGGATCGAGCGGTAGACGACCAGCAGCATCACCGCGATGGCCGCCAGGGTGAACAGCGTGATGCGCGCCAGACTGGCGTTGCCGATCACGTGTAGGTCGTTGGTCAGGGCGGCGGGACCAGTCACGTAGGCGGTGACCCCCGGTGGCGCCTGGGTGCGGGCGACGACGCCGCGGACGGCCTCGACCGATTTGTTCGCCTGGGTGGTGCCCTGCTCGCCGGCCAGGTTGAGCATGACGTAAGCGGCCTTGCCGTCACTACTCTGAGCGCCCGCCGCCGTCAGCCGGTTACCCCAGAAGTTCTGGATGTGCTGGACGTGCTCGGTGTCGCGGCCCAACTGGCCGATGATGTCTGCGTAGTAGCGGTGGGCGTCCTCGCCGAGGGGCTGCTGGCCCTCGATGACGATCATCACGGTGCTGTTGGAGTTGAACTCCCCGAAATCGCGCCCATGCGTTTCATCGCGATCATCGACGGGGCGTCCTGGGGCACCAGCGCCGAGGCGTGCTGTTCTCCGACCACCTCCAACGGCGGGGCGATGGTGTTGACCAGGACGGTCAGCCCGATCCAGAACAGCACGATCGGCACCGCCAGGATGCGGATCGCGCGGGGCAGCCACGCCCGTCTGGCCGGCGGCGCGGCTTCGTCGTTCACGCGGACTTCACCAGGCAGAACGTCTGCGCGCTGACGCCCTCGGCGCTTCGTTCATCGCGGACAGTGCCGTCCACGCTGACCCGGCATCCGATCTGGCCGCCGTCGCCCTGCGCCATGATGCTGGCCGTCATCGCCGGCAGCGTCGTGGAGACCGTCACCGACCACGGCAGCCCGGCGTCTTCCGCCGTGCGCAGATTGGCCTGGTCGTCGAAGTAACTGATCGTCGCGGTCGACCCAGCAGGGCCGAATACCTCGTAGACAACGACCTTGGGGTTGAACTGCACGATCTCGATACCGGCGCTGGCGTCGGCGTTGAGATCAGCCGATGCGAACTGGCGATGCAGCCGCGACACCACCAACCCGGCCAGCGTGAGCACGACCATCAGCACGATCGGGATCCACAGCTTGGCGAGCACACGGGCGCCCGAAACCGCCATATCCGACCGCTCCTTTACGGCTCTGACAACGATCCACCGCGTCGGGCTGTCGTTGCGACTACCGGGAATCTATCGCCGGAAACCGACCGTTCGGCGGCTAACCCACGGACGGGTTCCGCGGTGCGGTCGAAGATCCGCGGGAGCATCCGGCCCCGACTGACCGGCCCGCGCCGCGCCGCAACGGGTATCGTCGACAACCGTGGCCGTCGTAGAACTATTTCGGACTTCGCAGGGTTGTGCGCCGTGGCACGCACCGCGGCCGTGGAAGTGACCTCGGCCAGGCGTTACCTGTGACTGGATGAAGGACCACATTTCGCCGATGTTCCGCCCCGCCGGAAGGGCACCGGTGTACCGGATCCGCCCTTGGTCGGAATCCGACTGCGATTCACCGACCCGAACGCGACGCGACCCGACATGAGGCAGGGGCGGGTGACACCACGGCTGACCGGAGACCGATTGGACGGCCCGCTAGGGGGAGGCATCGCCTTGCGCGGTAAGTGGGAGCGCCTCCTCGCAGACAGCAGGCGCCACGCTGCACCGGAAGCGCTTCCGTTCCCCACCGACGCCCAGCTAGATCTTCTGAAAGCCGCGTTGCTGCCAGCCGAGCAAGCCGCCCCCGCTTGGCGGCGGTGGAAGGCCCGCGGACTGCAGATCGACACCGTGGCTGACAGATCGATACGGCTGTTCCCCCTGCTGTGGACCAATCGCCACGCAGCTGGCGTCGGCGCAGAGGATCTGCCGATCCTCAAAGGCAACTACCGGCGCGTGTTCGCCGACAGCGCGGTCAAACTGCGTGCCGCGTTGGACGCGGGCGAGATTCTCACCGAGGCGAGGATCCCTGTGCTGTTCTTCAAAGGTGCCGCGATGATCGCGTTGAACGATCAGAACCGCGGCCTGCGCCTGATCGGAGATGTTGACGTACTGGTCCCCGAACACGACGCCCGGCGTGCAACGACCTTGTTGCTGGCGGCCGGGTATCGACCGAAGTTTGACCCGGAGCCACAGCCTAATCGTATTCATAGTTGGGACTGCACGAATCCCGACGGACTAGCGCTGGACGTGCACTGGTGGGCATTCAAGGAGGCCGGCGATGACCGCAGCATGTTCGCCAACGCCCGCCAAGCGAACCTGTTAGGACGACCAATTCTCATTCCCTCCGCCACGGATTGTCTCATCACGGCAGTGGCTGATGCGTTTCCCAACGAGGGCGCGCCGCTGACATGGATTGCGGACGTGATGACGATCTTCAGGGTTGACGGCGACCAGATCGACTGGGGCGCACTGCTGGAACGGTCGCACCGACCCGGTTTGACGTTGCCTCTGGTGGACGGACTCAGCTTTCTGGTTCGGGAGTTCGCGCTTCCGGTGCCCGCCTATGTGATCGACGAACTGCGGGCACGCCGAATCTCTTGGCGCGAGCGGGCCGCCCACTGGTCCTGGTTGACTCGGCCGCCGGTGGGCGGTCGGCTACTGGTGTTACTGGAGCGTCATCGAGCATTTCGCCTCCACCAACCGGCCGTCCGGCCACGCGATTTCCTCTGGTACCTGGCACAGTCGAGCGGGGTCCGACGTCGGGATGTGGTGGTCAAGCGCGCACCGCGACGGGCGATTCGCGCCGTTGCGCTGCTCGTGCTGCGCACACGGCTGCGTCGGCAACGACGCACCCAACGACACGGCATCCAGCTTCAGAGTTGAGCTCAGCAAGAACTTCGGGGGGCTGCGGCAGCACCCGGGCAACATCCCCGTCGAACAACTCATCGAGGACATCGGCCTGACCCTCGCCATCCGTCGGCGTTCACATAAGGCAGATACCGCCGGGCTTCAAAGGTTCGCTTGACCAACTGCTGCAATGCTTTACACCCACCCACTGGCAGCAGATGTAGTCGGCGCGGCTCATTCGATTCCCCACGTTCCGTTGCGGCGCATCTCTTCGAGCACGTGTTGGTTGGCGAGCTGCCCGGCCACACAGAGCTCCCGCAGCATCCTTGAGCCGCAGTCATACGCCGTTTACGTTTCGGGATTCGGCCCCAGCAGGAACGCATCCAACAGCTCGTTAACGACGCTCCTGCTTGTTCACTTCGGCGAGCAGGCGGTCCTCTATAGCTCTGTGATAGTCGGCATGGCTCGCGTAGACCTCCATTCCCGATTCCGCGATCGTTGTTGTCCCGGACGTCAAACCCGGCAGCCGACATCGGAGGTCCCGCGGCGCGCGCCCCTCGTGTCCCCCCGGCGGCACACACTGGAGCGCGTCATCGAAGACGGTCGGTGCATACTCTTGGGCCGCGCGGTCCGGGACGCGCTCAGCATGGAGGTGCCGCGTCGCAGTGAAGCCTCCGGTGTTCTTCGGCTGGTTAAACGCGGGGTCGTCTACTCGACACCTACCTTGCCGGGCCGGTGCGTGCGCGCCGTCCCTTATTGATGGCCGTCAGGGGCGCCATCCAGGCGGATCGGGCCAGTAGCCGCACGGATACCCACTGTCAGAACCGAAGCCGCAGGGTACCGCCGGATTCTGCGCGCCAGCCGTCGACGGGGAGCTCTTCTGCAGGGTCCCCAGGCAGTTGCCCAGGCGACCCGGCAGGCACGGACTTTCACCGGGGGCGCTGTAGCTCTCACCCTGGCCGGATTGTGACCAGCACATGCCGGTGACCGTGTCTTCCAGTTGGCCGTCCGCGCATGCGTGTGCCGGCGGCGCGGTCAGGAGCAGTGCGGACATCACCAGAGCCGACATGATCACAGCAAGCAGCACCGGCGATCCGAGGAGAGGCCGACTTACCATGCGTAGTCTCCTCCCCAGTCACGCAGTGTTCGGTTCACAGCAATGCCGCGGGGTGAATCGGCCACACGTCACCGCCCGCCCGCGGCGTTAATTCTCCTTGTCATCTTATGGCGGCGGGCAGGTGTCATGGCGAAGAGGATCGCGACGGTGGCTTTTCATGATCTTGTCGTCGGTTCGGAAACAGGGGTGCCCTGTGAGATTGACTCCCGTGCCGGGGTCAACCTCAATCGAATGAGATTGCGTAGATCCTGACCGAAGCGCGGCCGTGTCCGCGGCTTCCATGATCCAGTACGGTCTTGGGGGTTCTGACTATCAGTGGCAAATCGGACAAGGACGTGGGCATCGTGTGGCATCTGGACATCCCCAGTGAGAGCGAGCTTCGGCTCCTGGCGACGATCAGCGCCCCGGCGGTGGTGTCCATCTACCTGCCCACCACACCCCTGAGCAAGGAAGCAGCCTCCGATGCGAAGGCGCTGCGCAACCTCGTCAGCGAGGCCATGGCCGAGGTACGCAAGGTACCGGATCTGCCGCGCGGCGACGACGAGTACATCGAGGAGCAACTGCTCGATCTGGTCGACGACGAGGACTTCTGGGCGCATCAGTCCCACGGCCTCGGCGTGATCACGACCGCCGACGGCCAGTGGACCTTCCGTTTGCCGCACCGGCCCACCGCCCAGGTACACGTCGACGACAAGGCACACCTGCTCCAGCTGATCTCCGCGACAGCCGCCCAGAACGCCCACGTGCTGTGCCTGTCCGAGGGGGCGGTTCGGCTCATCGACATGGCCGCCGACCTTCCGCCGAAGGAGGTGAAGGTGGCCGACCTGCCCACCGATGCGGCCAGTGCCGTCGGCAAGTCTTCGCTCACGGATCGTTCCCCGTCCGGCCGGCTGGTGGGTTCGGAGGGCAAGCGGGTACGGATCCGCCAGTACGCGCGCGCAGTCGACGACGCCCTGATGCCGTTGCTGCGCGGCGATGAGCGCCCGCTGGTGCTCGTGGCGCCACAACCGATCAACGCGATCTTCCGCCAAGTGTGCAGCGCCCCAACCCTGTCGGCCTCCGGCGTCGAGGCGAATCCGGACAAATGGACCCTCACCGAGCTCGCCGACAAGGTCGAGCCAGCACTCGCCGAGCACCTCGCCGAATCCGATGCCGCCCTGGCCGCGTTGGTCGACGAGCGACGTGGACAGCGCAGGGCCAGCAGCGACCTCGCCGATATCGCCCGGGCGGCCACCATCAGTGCGGTCGCCACGTTGATCGTCGACCGTGAGTACGACGAGCGAGGCACCATCGGCGACGACGGCGCCCTGACGCTGGACCCCGAAGGACCGGTGCTGGCCGAAGAACTGGCCCGTCGGGTGGTGGCCAACGGAGGGCGGGTGGTGGCGCTGTCGGCTGACCAGTTGCCCGGCGGGTCGCCGGTCACCGCCCTGCTGCGCTACGCCCAGTAGCCGAACGCGGAAGTGAAGCCGACGTAGTTGCCGAAGCAGGGCTTGGCGCAGCCGAACACGCCGCCGTCAACATGGGTTTGCGCTGGGCCAGGGTCTGAAAGACGAACGCCTCATCGATGACCTAGTTAGCGGCAGGGACGCCATGTGAGGTCAACCGACCGAGCCTGACTCGCGTCGGTACCCGGGAACAACGCCGCAGGCCTCGGTGATCCGCTCGGGTGGCACGCCGAGTTGTAGGGCTGCATCGAATTCGCTCGTCGCAGTAACATCGCCGCCTGCCTGCGCCGCCACTAAACCTGACCAGAGGCGAAGGAATCCGTCCTCAGGGAAGGTGTTGCGGTAGTGAATGATTCCACCCTCGGAGCGCGCAAGGACCTCCGAGGCCTGCGCGATACTGGCATCGGCGTTGGCGACTGCGCGTGTCGAGTATCCAGGGGTGCCCGCCAAGCTCACGGCGAATGGGCCACCCATTTCCCCGAGCCCGAGCACGAAACGTTGCGCGGCGCTCTCTCCCCGGCCCGGCAGCGGTTCCCGGGCTCGACGGGGCAGGGCCGCCACCGCTTCAAAGGCGGCGCGGAAGCGGGCGCTGTTGCGCACCGGGTCGAACTGGCGCCGGGCGAATTCACTTGCCGCGCTGCCCAGTCGCAGCCGGAGACTGGCGTCCGCGGCTAGACGTTCGATCGCGCGCGGGTACTCATCCTCTGTCTCACACACCAGGCCCGTGCGCTCGTGCGCGACCAAGGGCGACGCGCCAGTCCCCGCCAAGACCACCGGCGGAATGCCGGCCCACATCGCTTCCATGATCGCTCCCTCACTCGCCGCGGAAGTGTCGGGCGCAAGTGGGTATCCGAAAATGTCGAGCTCCGCAAAGGCCGCCCGCAAATCCTCGACGTGTCCATGGAAGTGCACGCGCTCACCGGCGCCTAACTCCACGAGTCGGCGCTGTAGGTCGGGTCCCCATGATCCATCCCCGAAAACCTCGAAGCGGATCCCGGGAGCCAGAACAGCGGCGGTCAATTCGGCGAAACGAGGGTGCATCTTCGTGGGTTCCACTAGGCCCAAGTATCCGACGCGAATGTTCTTGTGCGAGCGGGGCGTGAATCCCTCCAATCGAGTCATGTCCCGCAACGTCGGGATAAACTCGACGCACTTTCCCCAAGAGGAAGCCTCAAGGGCCGCGGGGGTCTCGCGGCTTGCGGGGCTAGCCACGATCATCGCGTCCGCGAACCTTCCGAGATCGGCCCCCAGCACCTGTGGGCGGGCAATGCCCGCGACCGCGCACCGCACCAGCACCCGCGCCGGGGGCAACTCTCGACGCAGTAGATCGAGCATCCGGGGATGGTTCCAGTAGGTGACTTCAACGACGTCCGAATCGCTGATTTCCTCGTCAAGCGCTTCGTCTGTGGGCGTCATTGTGACCTTGATGCCGAGACGCCTCGCTTTGATCAGCAGCGGCGCGGAAAGCGGTGGATCCAGGACCGCGATCCGATGTCTTGTATCCAGGCCCGCGTCGCGCCACGCCGCCACCAGTGCCAACAGGTGTCGCTCAGGCCCGCCCCCGATGAAGCGGGGAATGATGTGCAGTACCTTCACGGGCCGGGATTCCCCCGCTGCCTGACGATGAATCGCCTTGCTACTGTAAGCAGTTCGCTGCGGTAAGCGGCGACGTCGGTGGACAGGCTCGTTCCCCTGGCGCCCTTGTGGAGCACGACGGTGCCGATCCGCAGCGCCGGATGGCCCGACTGTTGCAGACGGACGAACCAGTCGCTGTCAGTGCCGATCGACAGCGATTCGTCGAACCAGCCGACCAGATCGAAGGCCTCCCGGCGGACGAGCATCGCCCCCGGGGTGAACCCAGGAACCGGGCGCCCAACCTGCTCCTGTTGCGCGGCAGTGGGAATCGTTCCCTCGATCTCCTCTCGGACCACGAGGCCGATGACCGCGAGCACTTCGGAGTTGGCCGTGAGGGCATCTAGACGAGCAGCGAGTGCACCGAGAGCCCATCGGTCATCGGAGTCACAGAAGGCGACAATAGGTTGCGCGCTTCGGCGGATCGCCTCGTTACGGGCGGCCGCCAACCCCCGCCCGGTCTGAGGGAGCACCTGTACGGCCGGGAATCCGCGCGCTATTTCCACGCTGCCATCCGTCGAATCACCATCGATCACAAGGACTTCCATCGGGCATGGATCCTGTGCAACGACGCTGCCGAGGGCCGCGACGAGGTGCGCCGCCCCGTTACGGACGGGGACTACGACGGACACCGGGGCGGTTTTCATCATGGGTTCCCCGCAGTTGCCGGCGCTGCCTCGCGCAGGGTCCGCATCAGCAGGTCGAAATGGGGGGACGACACGCCCTGCGCCGCGAGATGCTCGAGAAGTTCAAGGGATTCGCCCGGAACGGTGAACGGCGCCAGATGATGTCGGGCTTCGTCGCCGAGTGGGAGTCTTCCAAGCCGGATCGCGAGGCGGCGCGCCATTGGCGGGTTGACGCACTGCGCCATTAAGTCGACTAGGAGTGCGGCACGGTCATATCCTTCGTCAAGAAGGGACACCGGCGAAGACGCCAGCTCCGGGGCGGCCCAGACCGGGATCAGTTGGCTGAAGTCGTCCGCAAAAAGGGTATGGGTAGCCCCGGGACCAATACCGTTGTTTGCAACCAGATTAACCGGGGACACGATCGCTGCACCGCCCTGGATGTAATTGCGAAGCGCGTAGATGACGCACCATTCAAGAGGCTCGCCGCGTCGGTATGACCGCAGCACGATGCCGAAGTGCTTCGCGACGACAGGATCGGCACCGAGCCGCGCGGCATCCTCGTATGCCCGTTCGGCTTCTCCCCCAAGTTCACACGTTTTGGTCTGCCGCCATTTCTGTGCCGTAGTGGCCCAGCCCCAGATCTTCCCTCGTCGGGCACGAAGGTGATCGTGCTGCCCGACGCCCCAGCGCCCGAGCGGATTTCGGCCGCTGATCATCGCCACACTCTGGTCGTCAGCGAAACGGTCCAACATCGCGGCCACCCACGGGAAGAAGCTCTCCTCGGGCACAATGTCGTCTTCGAGCACGATCGCGCGCTCCACAAGCGAAAAAGCCCAGTCAAGCGCCGACACATAGCGCTGATCACAGCCGAGGTTCGACGAGGCGAACTCCCGCTCGATGGTGCAGGGCCAGTCGATATCGTCGAGTACAGACCGCGCATCAGCGCAGGCACGACGATCATCCGGATGCCCATCCCGCGGACCGTCGGCGGCAACTAGAACACGCGACGGCCGAACACGCCGCAGCGCGCCGATCAGTTCACGTACCCGCTCGGGGCGGTTGAACAGAATGATCAGAATCGGCGTGTCGACCGATCCGCTCACCGACGCCACGGCAAGGCGGGGGTGGATTCCGCGCCGCCGGCGCGGTCTTCTGAACCTCGCTCGACGATCGAGCGAACAGCTGCCACAACGCGTTCGAGATCCCAATCGAGTCCCAACTCATAGGCGGGAACCTGGCGCGCGATCGACGCCGCGGTTCGCAACCAAAGCGTCGGCGTACCGGATTCGGGAGCCATCCGCAACGCAGTTGCCGCAAGCACACCCATGGCAGCCGGTGCCGCCACACGCCGGACCGTACCGCCGGAACGGCCGTCGGCGCGGACACCCACGATCGCCACCAACGGCACTGCCCGCTCGAACTTGATATCGGTCGGAAGCGCCAGGGCATCTTTGCCTCTGGGCGTGGTGCCGAGAAACTGCCAATCGCGGATGCCCAGTCGTTCGCGGCTGTCGGGATTGACTTTCGCTGTCGCGTAGATCCCATGCACGGAGGCGGGACCGCCCCCGGACCCTGCCTCTACGACGCACATGTCATCGCCGAGGAACGAAAATCCGGACTGAGCGCAGGCGAGTGCGGTCGTCGACTTTCCCCTGCCGCTGACGCCGACGATGAGCACCCCACGCCCGTCTAAAGCCACGGCACCGGCGTGGACGAGTTGTACCGTGGGACTCTCCAGCCACGAAGCGATCGCATAGGTCGCCGGTTGAGCACGCAGATCGCCACAGGCCTGGGCAGCCGGCGAGGCCGCGACATGCAGACGCGGTACGACTCCGGGCAGGAAGGTCTCCACACTCGAGGGCCCACGACGAACCACAACGAGGGGCCCGTCGTTGCGGCGGAACCATCCAGCCTCCCAATCACGCCACGGATCTTCTCCGGCGGGATCGCTCGTCGTCTCGATCTCCAGCGTGGCGTCTAACGGGCCACCACCCGGGTCAACGATGCCGGAAAAAGCAGTCCGGAACGCAGCCATTCCACCGTCGCCGGAAACCCCGAGACGACGTCCGGCGATCCCGACGGTGTAGGCGGCCGCGGTCACGCGTTGTCGTCGAGCCGATGCGGCCAGCCCTTGGCCGGGTCCACCTCGTGGATCGGGTCCATCGAGATGATGTCGGATATCTCGTCATAGCGCTCAATGACCGGAGCTGCGAACGTGGCGGGCCAGTCCACCGGAGTCTCGCCGATCGTTGTAGGGGCTGCAGTACCGGGGCGAATCATCCCAGTCTCGGCCAACTGCTCCAGGAATTGACGTGTGGGTAACTCAGCCGATTCGCCGTATCGACCGATCGACTCGGCGACCACGGCGTCGATTGTCCCTCCCGCGATCAGACGCTGCCAGAGCGACGGGCCCGTGCCTGCGAACAGGAAGAGGTGCCCCTTCGCCGAATCGATGAGGACCGTCTCTCCGTCGATGGTCTCGTACGGGAACCTGCTGCTATCCGCGCAATAGAAGTCAGTCACCCGACCATGGTAAGGACGGTGTCGTCTGCCATGAGCATGGGACCAGTTTGACCTGATTTTTGCCAGGAGGATGGGACCACCTGGATTGCCAGTTATGGGACCACCGGCGCGTTGCGTCGGTGGTCTTTTCGTTTGTCGTTCGATCGCCGTGACGGGTCGAGTCACGGAGGCGGGCGCATGGCGTTTCGGGAGGTCAGTGTGAGTGAGATCAGGGAAGTGCTGCGGTTATGGCTGGGAGTGGTACCGGGGTTGCCGGCACCGGGCCTGCGCACTATTGCCGGGCATTGCGGGGTGGACCGCAAGACGGTGCGCCGCTATGTGGAAGCCGCCCGAGCGGCTGGGTTGCGCCGGGAGTCCTGTGCGGATGTCCTTGATGACGAGTTGATCGGTGTGGTCGCCCAGGCGGTGCGCCCGGTGCGCCCGCATGGTCACGGTGCGGCCTGGGAGCAGCTGCTGGGGTTCGAGGAGCAGATCAGCGGATGGGTGGCCGGCAGCAAGGAGCAGCGGCCGTTGACGGTGACCAAGATCCATACCCTGCTGGCCCGTCAGGGGTGTGTGGTGCCGTATCGGACGTTGCACCGATTCGCCAGTGAGCGGTGCGGTTTCGGCCGCAAGGACACCACGGTGCGGGTCGCTGACGGGCAGCCGGGGATCGAGTGCCAGCTCGATTTCGGGTATCTGGGGATGCTCACCGATGCCGTCGATGGGCGCCGCCGCAAGGTGTACGCGTTGATCTTCACCGCGGTCTACAGCCGGCACATGTTCGTGTGGTTGTCCTACTCACAGACCCTGGCGGCGGTGATCGCCAGCTGCCAGGCGGCGTGGGAGTTCTTCGGCGGGGTGTTCGCGGTCCTGATTCCCGACAACCTCAAACCGGTGATCGCCGCCGCCGATCCGGTCAACCCGCGGTTCACCGCAGGCTGGCTGGACTACGCCGCTCACGCCGGCTTCGCCACCGACCCCGCCCGGGTGCGATCCCCGAAAGACAAACCGCGGGTGGAGCGGGCTGTGCAGTACATGCGCCGCAATTTCTGGGACGGGGAAACCTTCGCCGATCATGGCCGAGCCCACCACCGAATGCAGCGTGATGGCCCATCCCCCGGCCGGGCAGACAGACCCCGCTTCGGGCAACCCCCTGACGCGGCCCGGGCAGTTGGGCGACATCAATCAGCCACCCCCGCCCAACAGCGACATGCCGATGGACTGCATACCCATTGGCCACGGATAGCCCCCTAGTGACAAGCGCCGCGAGGTCGCTTGAATCCGGCCGGAGCCAGGGAAGGTATCAGATTCGCGGTAAGCCACCCTCGTGGTTGCGAGTGTTTCCGCTGCTCAGAGTGCGCCCGAAGGGATTCGAACGCCTAACCTTCTGACATACTCGCCCGTATCTGAGGGTGTAGG
>CAYXBN010000017.1:0-13677 GCA_964463215.1 uncultured Mycobacterium sp.
TGGCGATGTCCTGCATGATCGTGGTCTTGCCGGCCTTGGGCGGCGAGACGATCAGCGCCCGCTGACCCTTGCCGATCGGCATGATCAGGTCGATCACCCGGGTGGTCAGCTTCTCGGTGGTGGTCTCCAGGCGCAGCCGCTGGTTGGGGTACAGCGGGGTGAGCTTGCCGAATTCCGGTCGGTTGCGGGCGGCCTCGACCGGACCGCCGTTGACGCTGTCCAGGCGCACCAGCGGGTTGAACTTCTGGCGCTGGTTGCCGCCGCCGCCCTCGCCGTCGCGCGGCACTCGCACCGCGCCGGTCACCGCGTCACCGCGGCGAAGTCCGTTCTTGCGGACCATGTTCATCGAGACGTAGACGTCGTTGGGCCCGGCCAGATAGCCGGATGTCCGCACGAAGGCGTAGTTGTCCAGCACGTCGAGGATGCCGGCGACGGGTTGGACGACGTCGTCCTCGCGCAGTTCGGTCTCACTCCCGCCTTCGCCACCCGGGCGCTCCCCGCGGCGGCGACGGTCCCGGAACCGGCGGCCGCGGCGCCCGCCGCGGCCTTCGCCGTCCTCTCCCTGCTGGCCGCCCTGCTGGGCTGCGCCGCCCTGTTCGCCGGTCTGCGTCTTGGTCGGGCCGGACTCCCCGGCCGTCCCGACCTCGCGCGCTTCGGCGGCTTCGCGCTGGTTGTCGCGCTTGGCATCGCCATCTCGGTCCGACTGCTCACCACGCTCCGGGGCCTGTTCCGGGGCCCGCTCGGGGGCCTGTTCCGGGGCGGGGGCCGTTCGATGGCCGCCGTTGGCCGACTCCCGGATTTCGGCGATGGCAGCGATCAATTCGTTCTTGCGCATCCCCGATGTCCCTTTGACGCCGGCCTGACTGGCCAGGGCCCGCAACTCCGGGAGCACCATGCCGGCCAGCGAACCACCGGCCGAACTGGTGGATGCCTTTGCGGGGGATTCATGAGCCGGGATTTCAGGGCTGGCGACGGGGTCGTCGGCCGCGATGAGGTCCGTATCAGTCACGGATTTCCTTTCTCTCCCCCGCGTTCTCATCTCACGAGGGTTTCCGGCGTTCAGCCGATTCGCTGAACGCGAAGTCTCACCGTCATCGGTGCTTGTGGATATTGGACTGGTGGCCAGCGGCCAACCGGTCAGTCCACTGATTAGTCACTCAAAAGGTTGGTGATCGTCCTAGTGTCGGCGCAGAACGACGCTGCGATTGCTGGACGTTTGTGAGCGTAGCCCGCTTCGCCGCCCGAGGCAAGAAAGCCTCACCAGCGTTTCTCCGGGGATCCGACCGTCACGTCCGCGCTCCACCGCACCGGTTGTCCGACGCCGAGCTCGGCGGTGGCAAACCCGTGCTCGACGGCAAAACCGAGGACCGCGTCCGGTAAGTCGGCGCCATCGGTCAGGGCCAGCACGGACGGCCCGGCGCCGGAGAGCACCGCCGCCACCCCGTGGCGACGCAAAAGCTGCAGGTATTGCGCCGACTCCGGCATGGCTGGGCCACGCTGAGGTTGATGAAGTTGGTCCTCAGTGGCCGGAATCAGCAGGTCGGGCCGCTCCGTGAGAGCCAACACCAGCAAAGCCACCCGGCTGACGTTGAACCGCGCCGCCTGGTGGCTGATCTGATCCGGCAACAGCACCCGGGTCTCCGCGGTGGACGAACGCACCGCCGGAATCCCGGCGAACAGGCGGATGTCGGGATGCAGCCGCAACGGTGCGGCGAAGTAACCGGGTGCGTCGATACAGGTGTCGGCACTGGTGCCGATTCCAGTCCCGGGCTCCTGCGTCCAGGACACCACCGCGCCGCCGAGCACCGAGGCCGAGGCGTTGTCGGGGTGTCCCTCAAATTCCCCGGAGAGTTGGATCAGCTGCTCTGAGTTCAGTGGCACCAAATCGGCTTGTGCCACGAGGGCGTTGGCCGCGGCCAATCCTCCCACCACGGCCGCCGCCGACGAGCCAAGCCCCCGGGAATGGGGGATCATGTTGCGGCAGCGCACTTTCAGACCATGCGCCTGGGCCCCGGCCGCCTGCAGACCTCGTCGGATCGCTACCGCAACCAGATTGTCCGCGTCGGCGGAAACTTGACCGCTGCCCTCCCCCTCGACGATGACACTCGTCGGCCCGGAGGTGGTTTCGACGACGATGTGGTCGTAGAGCGCCAGCGCCAGTCCCAGGCTGTCGAAACCTGGACCGAGGTTGGCGCTTGAGGCGGCTACGGTGGCGCTGCCGGTGACACCGGCGGACAACACGACGCTCAAATCCTGCTCCACTGCACTCAGCTCAAGCCCAATGCCGCCACCACCGCGGCCGGTTCGACGGGTATCGCGGTGACGGCGGGCATGTCCCGCAGGGCGGTGTCGGGGTCTTTGAGGCCGTGGCCGGTGACGGTGCACACCACCGTCGAACCCGGGCGCACCCAGCCGTCCTCAGCAGCCTTGAGCAGACCGGCGACACTGGCCGCCGAGGCGGGCTCGACGAAGATACCTTCCTCGCGGGCCAGCAGGTGATAGGCCGCCAGCAGTTCCTCATCGGTGGCAGCAAGGAAGCGCCCGCCGGACTGCTCCTTGGCGGCCATTGCGCCGTCCCACGACGCCGGCGAGCCGATCCGGATGGCGGTGGCCAGGGTTTCGGGCTTGCTGACCGGGTGACCGAGCACCAGGGGCGCGGCACCGGCAGCCTGGGTGCCGAGCATGCGCGGCAGGCTCTGGCTCACGCCGTCGCGGTGGTACTCGGTGTAGCCCTTCCAGTAGGCGGTGATGTTGCCGGCGTTGCCGACCGGCAGCGCGTGGATGTCGGGGGCGTAGCCCAGGACGTCCACGATCTCGAAGGCCGCGGTCTTCTGCCCCTCGATACGTACCGGGTTGACACTGTTGACCAGCGAGATGGTCGGGTAGTCGGCGGTGAGCTTGCGAGCCAGTTCCAGGCAGTCGTCGAAATTGCCGTCGATCTGAATGATCTTGGCGCCGTGCATGACCGCCTGGGCCAGTTTGCCCATCGCGATCTTGCCCTGCGGGATCAGTACCGCGCAGGTGATGCCCGCCCGTGCGGCGTAGGCAGCCGCCGACGCCGAGGTGTTGCCCGTCGAGGCGCACAGCACCGCCTTCTGCCCGCGTGCCACGGCTTCGGTGACCGCCATGGTCATGCCTCGGTCCTTGAAGGAGCCGGTCGGGTTGAGGCCCTCGACCTTGACATGCACGGTGCAACGGGTCTTTTCGGACAGTCGCGGGGCGGGCACCAGTGGGGTGCCGCCTTCGGCCAGTGTCACCGGCGTCCAATCGGCAGCCATCGGAAGCCTGTCGCGGTAAGCCTCGATCAGCCCGGGCCAGGAACATCCGGCGCGGCCACGGCAGTCCGCGAAACCGCGCGCACGACGCTGACCACTCATTCGGCGGTCCCCTCAAGCCGAAGCACGCTGGTGACGCCCTCGACAACGTCCAGGTCGGCCAGTGCCGCGACCGTCTCCGACAGTGCGGCGTCGGTGGCCCGGTGCGTCACGACGACGATCCGGGCGTCGTCACCGACCAGGGCTTCCTGGCGCAACTCGGCGATGCTGACCTCACGCTTGCCGAATTCGGTTGCCACCGCGGCCAATACCCCGGGCCGGTCCTTGACGGTCATGCCGACGTAGTAGCGGGTCGGGATGATGCCGATCGGTGCGATCGGCAATTGTGCGTACCGCGACTCCCGCGGCCCGCGGCCGCCGTGCACCCGGTTGCGGGCGGCCATCACCACATCGCCCATCACCGCCGACGCCGTCGGGTTGCCGCCGGCGCCCTGCCCGTAGAACATCAGCCGGCCGGCCGCCTCGGCTTCGACGACGACGGCGTTGAAGGCCCCGTTGACCGATGCCAACGGATGCTCCATCGGCACCAGCGCCGGGTACACCCGCGCTGAAACCCATTGTTGCCCATTGTCGTTGATCCGCTCGCAGATGGCCAGCAGCTTGATCGTGCAGCCCAGCGCGCGGGCGGCGTCGAAGTCCGCGGGTGCGACCTTGGTGATGCCCTCCCGGTAGACGTCGTCGGCGGTGACGCGGGTGTGGAAGGCGATCGAGGCCAGGATCGCCGCCTTGGCCGCCGCGTCGTAACCCTCGACGTCGGCGGTGGGGTCCGCTTCGGCGTAGCCCAGGGCGCTCGCGTCGGCCAGGGCCGAGGCGTAATCGGCTCCGGTGGATGCCATCTCGGACAGGATGTAGTTGGTGGTCCCGTTGACGATGCCGGCCACCCGGACCACGGTGTCACCGGCCAGCGACTGGGTCAGCGGCCGGATCACCGGGATGGCACCGGCCACCGCGGCTTCGAAGTAGAGGTCCACGCGGGCGCGCTCGGCGGCCTCGGCGAGTTCCCCGGTGGACTGGGCCAGCAGGGCTTTGTTCGCGGTGACTACCGACTTGCCGTGTTCCAGCGCGGTCAGGATCGCCTTGCGCGCCGGTTCGACCGGGCCCATCAACTCCACCACGATGTCGACGTCGTTGCGGCTCACCAGATCTTCGACATTGTCGGTCAGCAGTTGCAGTGGCACGCCCCGGTCGTCGGCCACCCGGCGCACCGCCACACCACGCAGCTCCAGTGGGGCACCGACCCGGGCGGCCAGGTCGTCCGCACTCTGCTCGATGATTCGCACCACTTCACGCCCGACGTTGCCCAGGCCCAGCACCGCGACCCCGATCGGCTTCTCGGAATTCGTCACCGCACCTCCAGACTCAGTAGATCGTCCACCGTCTCGCGGCGCAGCACCAAACGGGCGCGTCCGTCGCGGACCGCGACCACCGCCGGTCGGCCCACCAGGTTGTATCGGCTGGACATCGAGTAGCAGTAGGCTCCGGTGGCCGCCACCGCGAGCAGATCCCCGGGGGTCACGTCGTCCGGCACCCAGGCGTCGCGGACGACGATGTCGCCGCTTTCGCAGTGCTTCCCGACGATGCGGGCCAGCACCGGCGCCGCCGAACTGGACCGCGAAACCAGGCGCACGTCGTAATTCGCCCCGTAGAGCGAGGTGCGGATGTTGTCGCTCATCCCGCCGTCGACGCTGATGTAGCGCCGCGACGCGGTGCCGCTGATCGCCACGTCCTTGACCGTGCCGACCTCGTAGAGCGTGATGGTTCCGGGTCCGGCAATCGCCCGGCCCGGTTCGACCACCAACCGCGGTGTGGGTAGTCCCACGGCGGCGGACTCGGCGTGCACGATGGCCGCCAACTTGGCCGCCAGATCGCCGACCGGCGGCGGATCGTCGGCGGGGGTGTAGGAGATTCCCAGACCTCCGCCGAGGTCCACGGTGGCGATCTGAGCGGTCTTCTCCATCCCGAACTCCGCGACCACATCCCGGAGCAGTCCGATGATCCGGCGGGCGGCGAGTTCGAACCCGTCGACGTCGAAGATCTGTGAACCGATATGGCTGTGCAGGCCGACCAGACGCAGGTTGGCGGTGGCGAACACCCGGCGTACCGCATCCATGGCCTGTCCGGCCGCCAGCGAGAGCCCGAACTTCTGGTCTTCGTGTGCGGTGGCGATGAACTCATGGGTGTGGGCCTCGACCCCGACGGTCACCCGAACCATGACGTTCTGCACCACGCCCGCCGCGCCGGCGATCGCGTCGAGGCGGTCGATCTCGGTGATCGAGTCGATCACCACGTAACCGATGCCGGCGTTGACCGCCGCGGTGAGTTCGTCGACGGATTTGTTGTTGCCGTGCAGGGCGATCCGCTCGGCCGGGAATCCGGCCCGCAGGGCCACCGCCAGTTCACCGCCGGTGGCCGCGTCGAGGGACAGACCCTCCTCGGCGACCCAGCGGGCGATCTCGCTGCACAGGAAAGCCTTGGCGGCGTAGTGCACGTTGGCACCGCCGCCGAAGGCCGCGGCCATCTCACGGCAGCGGCCGCGGAAGTCGTCCTCGTCGATGACGAACAGCGGGGTGCCGAACTGCCCGGCCAGTTCGGTCACCGGCACGCCGGCGACCCGGACCTGACCGTCGTCGCCGCGAACAGCGTTGCGGGGCCACACATTCGGCGGCAGCACCAGCACGTCATCGGTGCTCTGCGGCCGGGGCGGGGCGTCGGCGTGGTGGATCTCCTCAGCGTGCCGGGGACCGGCCGGGTGGACGTTCACATCCGCTCCGGGGCGCTGACACCGAGGATTCCCAGGCCGTTTCCGATCACCTGCCGGGTGGCCTCGCACAGCGCAAGACGGGCGCGGTTGAGGTCGCCGGGTCGCTCGTCGCCCTGCGGCAGAACCCGGCAGGAGTCGTAGAAACGGTGATAGTCCCCGGCGAGGTCTTCCAGGTAGCGGCACACCCGATGCGGTTCGCGCAGGGTCGCCGCGGACTGCAGCACCCGCGGGAACTCCCCGAGGTTGCGGATCAGGGTGCCCTCTTTGTCGTGGCTTAGCAGATCCAGATGGCTGACATCGGGCGCGACGCCCAGGTCGGCCGCGTTGCGGGCCAGCGCGCAGAGTCGGGCGTGGGCGTATTGCACGTAATAGACCGGGTTTTCGTTCGACGCCGAGGACCACAGCGCGAGGTCGATGTCGATCGGGGTGTCCACCGAAGACCGGATCAGCGCATAGCGGGCGGCGTCCACACCGATGGCCTCGACGAGGTCGTCGAGGGTGATCACGGTTCCGGCCCGCTTGCTCATCCGGACCGGCTGACCGTCGCGGACCAGGTTGACCATCTGCCCGATCAGCACCTCGACGGTGTCGGGGTCGTCACCGAGGGCCGCCGCGGCGGCTTTGAGACGGGCGATGTAACCGTGGTGGTCGGCTCCGAGCATGTAGATGCACAGGTCGAACCCGCGCTGGCGCTTGTCGAGGTAGTAGGCGAGATCGCCGGCGATGTAGGCCGGTTGACCGTCACTCTTGATGACGACACGGTCCTTGTCGTCACCGAATTCTGTGGTGCGCAACCAGGTTGCGCCGTCCTTCTCATAGATCGCGCCGGTCTCGCGGAGCTTGGCGATGGCCTGCTCGACCCGGCCACTGGTGTGCATGGAGTCTTCGTGGGTGTAGACGTCGAAGTCGGTGCCGAAGTCGTGCAGCGAGGCCTTGATGTGGTCGAACATCAACTCCACACCGATCGAGCGGAAGGTCTCGCGCTGCTCGGCTTCGGGAAGGCTCAGCGCCTCGGGCGCCTTGGCGAGCACCTGGGCGGCGATGTCGCTGATGTAGTCGCCGGCATAGCCGTCCTCAGGGGCGGGTCGGCCGTGGGCGGCGGCGACCAGGGAGTTGACGAAACGGTCGATCTGGGCGCCGTGGTCGTTGAAGTAGTACTCCCGGACCACGGCCGCGCCCTGGGTGCTCAGCAACCGGCCCAGGGCGTCGCCGACCGCGGCCCACCGGGTGCCGCCGATGTGGATCGGGCCGGTGGGATTGGCGGAGACGAACTCGAGGTTGATCAGCCGGCCGTCGAGGAGGTCGGAGTTGCCGTAGCCGGTCTGAGCGGTCAACACGTCACTGACGATGACGCCCTGGGCGGCGGTCTCGATGCGCAGGTTGACGAAGCCGGGTCCGGCGACGTCGGCGGCGGCGATGCCGTCGGCCCCGGCCAGCGCGGCCGCCAGCCAGCCCGCCAGTTCCCGGGGGTTGGCGCCTGCCTTCTTTGCCACCTGCAAGGCCAGGTTGGTGGCGTAGTCGCCGTGCTCGGGGTTGCGGGGCCGTTCCACGGTCACCACCGCCGGCAACGCGGCAGTGTCCAGGCCGTGCTCGTGTAGCACCGCTTCAGCGGTGCGGCGCAGCAGGTCGGCCAGATCGGCGGGGGTCACGGGGGTTCATCCTATGCGTTAGGCTGATCCCGCCCGACGGCGCAGCATGAGCGCCCCCGTAGCTCAGGGGATAGAGCGTCTGCCTCCGGAGCAGAAGGCCGCAGGTTCGAATCCTGCCGGGGGCACAGGGTGGTTGGAGGCCGGTGTTCAGCCCGCGATCCGCCCTTCTCCTGGCTCTCGGCGGACTTCTGACTGTTGCAGGCGCCGCTCCGGTGGCGGCGGATCCGGGCTTGGTCAACGGCGACTATCGGGTCCGTGTGGATGGATCCGAATGGGGAGTCTGGACCTTCGCCCTCGACTGCGCCGTGGCGGCGGACGGCTGCACCGCACAGATCGACACCGGCCCGAACGGCTGGTCTGCCGTGGCGACCCTCTCAGCGGGGCGTTGGAGCCTGAACCGCACCTCCGCGACCCTGTTCAGTTGCGGCGACGGGAGTTCCTCGCCGGGCGAGTTGCGCGCCGAATGGAAAGCGGACTCGCTCTCGGGATCCTTGCTGCTGGTGCCCGAGGGAAAGCGGTGCGGCGGTTCGGATGCGCCGCTGCGCGGGTCCCTCAGACTCATCCGGATCTGAAGTCACTCCGTCACCCGAGAACGCCACGGCCCGACAATAGGTGCCCGGCATCCGAGCCCTTGCGCCGTCAGGACGGGCGGCTCGGCCGATGCCCGTCGGGTTGGCCGTTGGCGGTAGCCGCGGCGAGACGGCGCTGCACCTCGGCAGCGAGATCAGCGCTGGACAGTTCACTCGGAGAGATTCTGATCTCCACGGGGGCGTGCAACTCATCGACCTGAAGGAACCCCGCGGCCAGCAGCGCCTCCACTGGTGAACGACCGAACACCCGGGCGACCAGGATCACCGTTTCGGCCTTCGGACGGGTCTTGCCGTGCAGCCAGTTGCAGACCGACAACCGCCCGACGCCGAGTCGCTCGGCAATCATCGACTGGGTCTGGCCACCGGTGATTCGGCGCAGATACTCCGGCCACGTCTCGACGGACGCTGCCGCCACATCCATGTTCTTCCCCAGCCAAAGACGAGTTCGAGTCCCGCTCAAAAAACGAGCGCGATTTCAAGAATCGCGACTCCGGCCACGAGCATGAAGGAGTCCGTAAAGAATTGCAAGAAATGCATATTCGCCAATACGCATGTATGCCGAATGTGCTGTTTAACTGGGGAAATGTATATAAAAATATGCCCCTAGATTGTCTGATATGCATTTGCCAGGATTACGCGGTGATGCGATTCGCGGACATCTCGGGCCATTCGGCCGGCCCTAGGGCCGGCGATTGGACACCACGCCGGTCATCGCCTGCACCGACTTCGGGATCGGGATGCGCGGATCACAGTCCGGGGCCGGCGCCGGAGTGCCGTAGTGCATGGCCACCGGCACCACCCCGGCCCATGTCCCAGCTTCGACATCCTCTTCGGCGTCCTCGGGCCAGCCGTCGCTGATCTTCAGCGACCAGTTGGCGGCCCCGATCGGCAGCGCCAGCACCAGGGTGGCGGCCAGTTCACGGATGGTGCTCGACCGCAGTTCGGCGGATCGGCCGGGAATGAAGGTGTCCAACAGTGCTTCCAGATAGGAGACCCGGGCGTCGTCGCCAACCGGGGTGAAGGCACCGAACAACACCGCACTGCGGTACCGGAACGAGGATTCGAACCCGCTGCGAGCCACCACAACCCCGTCGAGGACGGCGGCGCACACCGAGACTTGCGCACCGTCGGCCAACTCCCGCAGCCAGGGCGATCCGGTTGATCCGTGGATCACCAGTTCGTCGCCGATCCGGACGGCGCCGATCGGCAGGGCGACGGGATGACCGTCGCGGACGAAAGCCACCGTGACCAACGGGGTGCTGTCCAGCAGGTGATCGAGTTGGTCCCGCTGGGTGCTCTGCCGCTCAGCCAGGCGCGAGACGGCGGTCAATGGCTCTGGCATGACTTTAGGGTCGCACGTCATCGACTCGGCGCAGCGCCGCACGG
Source organism: uncultured Mycobacterium sp. (assembly GCA_964463215.1). Taxonomy (GTDB): domain Bacteria; phylum Actinomycetota; class Actinomycetes; order Mycobacteriales; family Mycobacteriaceae; genus Mycobacterium. Next base: position 9,722 of record CAYXBN010000017.1, read on the forward strand.
GTCAGATCCGTACGGCAGCGATACCCGTCGACGGCCATGATGAGGTCGGCTTCGGCGAGCACCGAGCGCAGCACGTGCACGATGCCGTCGGTCCCGGCCAACGCCGCACCGTAGGCGTACGGACGACCGATGCCGACCGCCGAGGCGCCCAGCGCCAGAGCCTTGACGACGTCGGCGCCGGACCGCACACCGGAGTCGAACAGCACCGGTACCTCACCGCTGGCCGCCACCACATCGGGCAGGCAGTCGATGGCCGGCAGCCCGCCATTGGCCTGCCGGCCACCGTGGTTGGAGCAGTAGATGCCGTTCACCCCGGCGTCGACGGCGCGCCGCGCATCGTCGGGATGGCAGATACCCTTCAGGATCAGCGGCAGCGAGGTGATCGACCGCAGCCAGCCTAAGTCGTTCCAGGTCAGGGAGTTTCCGAAGATGCTGACCCAGTGCATGACGGCGTTGCGCGGGTCGGCGTCGATGTCGGCGTCGATTTTGGCCCGGAACACCGGATCACTGATGTAGTTGGCCAGGCACAGCCCGCGCAACTGCGGGAAGTTCGCTGTGGACAGGTCCCGCGGCCGCCACCCGGGGATCCAGGTGTCCAGGGTCACCACGATCCCGGCGTAACCCGCCGACTCGGCGCGATGCACCAAGCTTTCGGCCAGTTCCCGGTCGGTCGGCGTGTAGAGCTGGAAAAAGCCTGGGGTGTCGCCGAATTCGGCCGCGACATCCTCCAAGGGGTCCATCGTCAGGGTCGACACGCACAGTGGCACACCGGTGCGGGCCGCCGCGCGCGCAGCGGCCACATCACCGTGCCGGTCCGGGGTACACAGGCCGATCACCCCGATGGGCGCCATGAACACCGGCGCCGGCCAGCGTCGTCCCCACAGCTCGACGGACAGGTCGCGCTCAGTCGCCCCGACCAGCATCCGCGGGATCAGGCCCCAGCGGTGAAAAGCGGTAGCATTGGACCGTTGGGTCAGCTCGTCGCCGGCACCGCCGGCGACGTAGGACCAGATCGACGGCGGCATGGCCTGCTCGGCTCTGGCCTCGAGCCCTTCGAACGCCATCGGCAGCGCGGGCAGCACACCGGTCAGACCCTGCAGGTAGATCTCCAACTGGTAGTCCCCGAAGCTCACGGCAATACCCCTGTCTGACAAATGAATTCGGCGGCCACATCGGCGGCCCTGCGTAACTGGTCAAGATCTGCACTGGTCGGGATGAGCTGGATCTCACTGGTGCCGACGGCGGCGAAGCCGGCCAGCACGTCGGCGAGTTGTTCCTCGGTGCCGGCGAACCCGGTACTCGGTGCCATCGCGTCGACGATCTCGGCGGGAATCCAGTTCATGTAGTGGCGCAGATGCCGATGGATCTGGACGCGGGCCTGCGCAGGCTCACCGAGGGCGAACCAGAACGAGGTGGCCAGATGGGGCGGCGGTTTGCCCGCTTCAGCCCAGGCGGTGCGCCCCACGTCGAACAGCCGGTTCTGCTCGGTGACATCGAGATTGAGGGTGATGCCGGCCAGACCGTCAGCCCATCCGGCCGCGCTGCGCAGCGTCTTGGGTCCCACTGTGCCCACCAGCAGTCGCGGCCCGGCCCGCTGGACGGGCACCGGGCCAACCGGCACAACGGATTCGGTGAGGTTCTCCCCGGCCCACACCCTCTTCATGACGGCGACCCGGTCGGCCATCTCCCGCATGGTCTGGGTGGACGGATCGGCCCCGACGGCCCGGTAGTCCTCGTGCCGGCCACCGACTCCGACACCGACGGTGAGCCTGCCCCCGCTGAGCATGTCGCCGGTGGCCAGCGATTTGGCCAGCAGCACCGGATCATGCAATTGCGGCACCACCACGGTGGTGATCAACCGAACCCGATCGGTCCAGGCCGCCAGTGCGCCCAGCAGGGTGAGAGCCTCGGGGTTGGTGAAGGCGATCCGCTCCCCCCAGCACAACGACGAGAACGGGCCGTCGTCGATGGCGGTCGCCCACTGCCGGAGTCGGACGGCGTCGAGGTCGGCCTCCATCACCGGCATCGTCATGCCTATCTGCATCTCGGCGATTCTGGCATACGTCCCGGCTATCCCTTGCCGGCCCGGACCGGGGCCGTCGGCGGCGGGGTGAAGAGTTGTCCACGCAGACTGCCCCGCGCGGTCCGGGCCGCCACCAACAGCCAGGTGCCGATCAGGCAGACGTAGGCGATCACCGCTACCACCTTGAACATGGGGAGGCCGGTATGCAACGCCAATTGCGTTGTGCCGGTGACGAATGTCCCGACCGGGAAGGTGAGGCTCCACCAGGTCAGGGCAAAGGGCATGCCGCGGCGAAGAGTGCGGACGGTCAACCCGGCGGCCAGCGCGATCCACAGCACGGCGAAGCCCCAGACCGGTACCCCGTAGAGAACCGCGAAGGTGTTCATCGCCTGGGCGGTGACCGGATCCACGGCCAAGGCGGCGTTGAGACCGAGCAGGCCCGCGGCGGTGATCGACTGGCCCAGTGGGCCGAGCACGATCCACAGGGTCGGCACCCGGGCCGTGCCGGAGGTCCCGTACAACGCCAGCCGGCTCCAGATCATCGAGATGATGATCAGTGCGGCCAGCAGGGACATCCCGAACATCGCCCAGCATCCGTACAGCAGAGTCTGGCGGGCGACTCCGGCCGGGGTGTGCGCGATCAGCAGCGATCCACCCGCCGCGGCGACCATGGGCGGGACGACCGGCATCAGCCAACCGCCGAACGCCGCATCGGGTTCGACGTCGTGTTGGGTGAACATCAGAAACGGGATCGTCACCGCGGTGAACAATCCGCCGACGGTGCCGGCCACCCACAGCGCCCAACTCAGGTCGACGGCGGCGCGCTCACCGATCAGTGGCCCACCGAGCAGGATCGAACCGGTGCCCACGGTGAGCAGTGCCATCGGCGCCGCACCGTAGAAGTGGGCCATCTGCGGGTTGCGGGCATGGCTGCGCGCTGTCCGCGGGTGGCGAACCCAGTGGCCGCCCACGACGACGACCAGAGCGACCAGCAGCAGCGCGGCGATCACCCAGACCACCCGGGCGAAGGTGTGCAGACCCGGAATCACAACGGGCAGAGTCGCTCCGGCGTTGGCGACGATGCCGGTGCCCATCACCGAGGCGAACCAGTTCGGACCCAGGGTGCCCAGTTTTTCGGTCCGGGAGGTGCCGGTCCCAGATGTCCCGGATGTCCCGGTGGAAGTCACAGCCATCAGGCGGTGCCGCTGCGGCGGCCGCGGCTGCCTTCCTGACCGAGGTAGTCCCGAGCCATTCGGGTGACATGCGGGGGTAGGACGCCGCTGGCGACGTCGGCCAGCGTGGTCTGCTCCAGGACCGATCGCATACTGGCGCGCAGGGCCCGCCACAGATCGGTCAGCGCGACGGTGGGACCGGAGTACGGCAGGTCGCCGAGTCCGATGTCGCGCACGCTGGCCAAGGGTCCGTCGATGCAACGCAGCACGTCGGCGATGCTGATCTGCTCAGCCGGCCGGGCCAACGCGTAGCCGCCCTCCCGGCCGCGGTGGCTACGAACCAACCGGTCGGCCCGGAGGTCGGACAGGATGTCCACCAGGAATTGACCTGGAATGCCCTGGGCTTTGGCGAGTTCGTCGGTCTTGACCAGCTCCCCAGGCGCCACCGAGGCCAGGTGCGTCATGGCGCGGACCGCGTACTCCGCTTTGGCCGACATCCGCATTGCCCGGATTCTGCCAGCTTGCCGATCCGCCGGGGCAGGGCAGGCGGATCATGCGCCGCCGGTCAGCGTCCGGTGGCGCGTCCCGGTCCGGTGGCCGCCCGCGCCGCGCGCTGCCCCACGGGCCGATCAGGATCGGGCGAATCGGCAGCGGGGACATCGCCATCGGGACCGTCGGCGGCGGCGGTGGGAACAACGTCGCCACTGGGAACATCGTCGGCGGGAACATCGTCGGCGGGAACATCGTCGGCGGGAACATCG